>DATALD010000005.1:0-47096 GCA_036261255.1 Bacteroidales bacterium | reverse complement strand
GGCGTTGCCGCAGTCGCAGCTACCACCCCGCTTGCTGCTTTTGGGTCGGGCTATGAAAAGGCTATTCAGGATGCACCGAAAGCATCAGCGCCTTCTGATCTCAAAATCACAGATGTACAATGTGGTTATATAGGTGGAAGCCTCCTTGTTAAAATAAATACAAACCAGGGTATCTATGGATTGGGTGAAGGAGTAGACGCAGTTGGAGGGACCTATCATCTGGTTCAGAATATGTCAAGGAGGCTAAGAAACCAAAGTCCTTTGAGATCAGAAGGCGCTGATGCTTTCGGTGCATCCTGAATAGCCTTTTCATAGCCCGACCCAAAAGCAGCAAGCGGGGTGGTAGCTGCGACTGCGGCAACGCCAGCAGCTTTTCCTAAAAACGATCTTCTTGAACTTATGTTTTTCATTTTATTGATAAATTATATTTATGTTACACTATGTTCTATTAATGACAATTATCTTTATCCGGGTGTTCCAGGCAAAACCTCCTGTTGTAAACATAAACAGGATTATTACAACAAAGAATTTGATACTGCCAATATACGAAAAAATAACACATGCTTATTTTCAATCTCTTAAAGTATGTTAAAAACAACAAAGCATCTGATAATTAAATTAACAGGATTCATTCCAGGGCTATTAACCGTTAATAAAATAATAATGGTTTTTTGAAACTATTAAGTAATAATGTATAAATAATTACATCTCTTAAATCAGAAGAGAAATATACTTATATTCGCCACTTAAAGGATTCGCATACTTGAATTCCTTTTTGCAAGATCAAAATATTGAAAATGAACAGAATAATTGACAAGCAAATTCTCTCTGAGAATGTGATAAAACTTGTAATTGAATCGTCGGATATTGCACGGAAGAGAAAAGCCGGCCACTTTGTTATTATACGTTTAGGGGAAAAAGGAGAACGTATACCTCTTACTATATCATCTGCAAACCCAACAGAAGGAACAATATCTGTTATTATTCAGAAAGTAGGCCTAACAAGTCAGAAAGTAGCAAAGCTCGAAATTGGTGACAAGATTACAGATGTTGTCGGGCCCCTGGGCCATCCTGCTCATATACAGCATTATGGTACAGTCATCTGCGCCGGAGGAGGTGTTGGTATTGCACCATTGCTTCCAATAGCAGAAGCTTTGCATAAGGTGGGGAACAAGGTTATCAGTGTCCTAGCTGCAAGAAGTAAGGATTTGATCATTCTTGAAGATGAAATGAGGGCTTTCTCAGACGAAACAATTATCATGACTGATGATGGATCTTATGGGGAAAAAGGCCTTGTAACAGCAGGTATGGAGAAGATCATTAAGAGAGAGAAGGTTGATATGGCTGTTATTATTGGTCCTGCTATAATGATGAAATTTGCTTCACTACTCACAAAAAAATACGACATACCTTCTATGGTCAGCCTGAACACAATTATGGTCGACGGAACAGGTATGTGCGGTGCATGCAGGCTTACAATAGGTGGAAAAACGAAGTTTGTCTGTGTCGATGGCCCTGAATTTGATGCGCACCAGGTTGATTTTGATGAACTTATTATGCGACTTGGCTCCTTCAAAAACCAGGAAGATGTTGCAAGGGTTTCAAATTCTACCGAACTACCACCTTTGGCAAAATCAATTAATAAAACAATATTTGAGAATCAATAAATAAGAGGGAAAGCCCACTATTTGAAATGGAGGAATTAGATCAGAGTTTCTATCAGAATGAACGTAACAAGGAGTGGAGATCCAAACTCCGCGAAAAAATAAAAAATAAAGAGAGAACTTCCTTTGAAAGGGTTTCAATGCCAATGCTTGAACCTGGTGAGCGAAAGAGCATCTATTCTGAAGTGAACGTTGGACTTAGCGCTGAACAGGCTCTTGCTGAATCTAGAAGATGCCTTGATTGTGTCACTCCGACATGTGTACAGGGCTGTCCTATAAATATAAACATACCTGGATTTATAAAACGCATTGAAACCGGCGATTTCATTAAAGCTGCCCAAACCCTCAAGGAAACAAATGTCCTTCCTGCTGTCTGCGGCAGAGTCTGCCCCCAGGAAGTTCAGTGTGAGGCTAATTGCTTTTACACAAAAAAACTCAACAAACCTCCTGTTGCCATAGGTTATCTTGAACGTTTTGCTGCAGACTTTGAACGTGAGTCAGGTATTTCAGCAAATGCTCCGGAGATAAATAGAAATAACATAAAGGTAGGTGTTATTGGGTCAGGACCAGCCGGCCTTGCTGCAGCTGGCGATCTTGCAAAGCTTGGTTATGATGTCACAATTTTCGAAGCCCTTCATGAGATCGGCGGCGTACTTCGTTATGGAATTCCTGAATTCCGCTTGCCCAACCGGATAGTTGATGTTGAAATCAATAATCTTAAGAATCTGGGAGTTAAATTCGTTAAGAATTTTATCATTGGAAAAACAGCCGATATCAATGATTTGAGAGAAGAAGGCTTCAAAGCGTTTTTCATCGGAAGCGGCGCGGGACTTCCAAGGTTTATGAACATCCCTGGTGAAAATCTTATTGGCATCTATTCATCAAATGAATATCTTACAAGAGTAAACCTGATGAATGCCTCTCATCCTGAGTTTGATACTCCTGTCCATATAGGCAAAAATGTTGCTGTAATTGGCGGTGGCAACACCGCAATGGACTCTGTCAGGACTGCAAAAAGGCTTGGCGCAGAGAAAGCTATAATAATATACAGGAGATCAATTGAAGAGATGCCTGCAAGAAAAGAAGAGGTCCATCACGCAATGGAAGAAGGAATCGAATTCAGATGTCTCGAAAACCCTGTGGAATACCGTGCAAATGGAAATGGAAGAGTAGCACAGGTTGTAATACAGAAAATGCAATCTGGTGAACCTGACGAATCAGGCCGACGCAAATCCATGCCTATTGAAGGATCAGAATACACACTTGATGTTGACCAGGTGATTGTAAGTATCGGAGTATCTCCTAATCCCTTGATATCAAAACAAATGCCCGATCTTGAGGTCACGAAATCATATACACTCAAAATCAATCCGGAGACAATGCAGACAACTATACCTGACATCTTTGCCGGAGGTGATATTGTAAGAGGCGGCGCTACGGTTATTCTTGCAATGGGCGATGGGAGAAAAAGCGCTGCAGGTATTCATAAATACCTAACCGAAAAAGAGTAGCTTTTGTAAAACTTTTTATCACTGTACTCCCTTCCCTGTTTGTAACGGGACTAGTATTGTTAATGTAGCTGTTTGAATATTCTTCAGACAGCTAAACAAATCATTACTATCATTGTTAATCATTTGATCTAATGACATCTAAAGTTATAGGTCGATTTGATTTCCAATTACTATTTAATCATTCTCCACTATGAAAAAGATATGTCTGATTACAGCGTTATTTGTCATGCCATTTGTCAGTTTTATGGCACAGGAAAAAATAATAGTATCTGACGACTCTCTAAGCTTTGCAAACAGCAAAATGCCCGGATTTACAATTTTTATACCGGAGGCTGATTATGAAAAGACAGTAAAGAACTGGACTAAGCTCCTTGAATCAGGTACAAGATCAAAAGTAATTGATAAGAATAATGAGATGACAATATTCGGTGCAAGGATAAAAGAGATTTCCGATAATCCTGTAAATATATACAGTATTATTAATGACAATGATGAATCAGTAGAACTACAGGCTGCCATTGAACTTGAAAGAGATCAATTTATTGGAGTAACTGAAGCTGGAAAAGCAAAGGAATACCTTTTCGATTTTGCAAGAGAACAATATCTTGATGTTGCGAATGAACAGCTTGATGATGAAAAGTCAAAACTTAGATCACTCGAAAACGAACTAAGCACATTGCAAAGAGAACAGGAAAGAATTGAAAGATCAAGCAGGGAGAATGCAAAGGTAATAGCCGAAGAGCAGGAAAGAATAAAATCACTTAACCAGGAGCTTGATTATCTCACATCTGAGACAACAGTAAGTGATACATCTGTCATTGGTATGGGAGGAAGAAACACAAATGTAAATAAAGACAGAGAAAAAGAAATCAAAAAAACCGAACGTGAAATAAGAACGGCTGAAAAAAAAATAAGCAGATCGGAATCAGAGATTGATGCTAACAGCCATGAAATACCACGCAACGCTGAAGCTCGCGAAGAATTAAGAAATAGGATAACCGAACAGCAGGTGATTGTCAGTAGTTATGAAAACAAAGTTGATGTAATCAAAAAATCTGAACTCTAAGTCGAAATCAAGTTTATTTTGTCATTATAACGCTTACAGAGCCAATTTTTCCTCCCATTGGAGGATTCATCTTTGAAACTTTGACAGTTGCTCTGATAATTCCTTTCATCTCAGTATAAAGTGCATCAAGTATTCTCCCTGCTATGTTTTCAAGGAGATATGACTTGATCTCCATCTGTTGTTTTATTATTTCATAGGCCCTCTGGTAATTGACAGCATCCTTCAGATTGTCACTTTCAGCAGGTTGTTTCATATCAGTCTCAATAGTCAGGTTAACAATGAATTTGTTACCAACTATCCTCTCTTCCCTGAAATGACCATGGAAAGAGTAAAACTCCATATTCTCAATCTGAATCTGTCCCATCCTTTAAAAACTATTCGTAAAAGTAAGGTATTTATCTATTGAAAATAAGTTTGAGTTTATTTTTAACAGTCTTGCAGGTCTATGTCTTGCAGTTCAATTCTTTTGGCAGGACTTGCACGATCTGCACAACTTATACTAGTTATTTCATTTAATAATCAACAAAAAACAATAGGTTTTGATGATCAGACATTTTTTCGTTCTATTTTTGCATATTTAAATAAGAGTCATTAAGATGAGTGAACCAATAAGGGAGGAATCAAAAACATCTGTTAGTTTTATAGAGCAGTTTATACAGGAAGATATCAGGAATGGCAAGAATGAAGGCAGAATTCATACTCGTTTCCCTCCTGAGCCAAATGGATATCTGCATATAGGTCATGCAAAGGCTATCTGCATGGATTTTGGAATGGCTCAGAAATATGGAGGTAAATGTAATCTCCGCTTCGATGACACTAATCCTACAAAGGAGGATGTTGAGTATGTAGATTCAATTAAAGAAGATATACGCTGGCTGGGATTCGACTGGGAAGAAAGGGAATTCTATGCTTCAGACTATTTTGGACGATTATTCGAGTTTGCAGTTGATCTTATCAAGAAGGATCTTGCTTATGTTGACGATCAACCAGCCGAAGTAATATCTCAGCAAAAAGGGACTCCATCTCAACCCGGGGAAGAAAGCCCATATAGGAAAAGAACTGTTAAAGAAAACCTTGATCTTTTCTTTAGGATGAACCAGGGTGAGTTCGAAGAAGGAAGCCGTGTTCTGAGGGCTAAAATAGACATGACTTCCCCAAATATGCACATGCGCGATCCAATTATCTACAGGATAATAAAGATCCCTCATCACCGAACCGGAAGATACTGGAATGTCTATCCGATGTATGACTTCGCTCATGGTCAAAGTGATTATTTTGAAGGGGTAACTCATTCATTATGCACACTTGAGTTTGAAGTTCACAGGCCATTATATGACTGGTTTATTGATCAGCTTAAAACAGGCGATTACAAGCCCCGACAGATCGAGTTCAACAGGCTTAACCTCACTTACACAATGATGAGTAAGAGGAAGTTGCTGGAGCTCGTGCGTGAGGGGAGAGTAAATGGGTGGGACGATCCCAGGATGCCAACACTTTGCGGACTGAGGCGTAGAGGATATACCCCCGAGTCAATTAGAAGATTTGTTGATCTTATTGGTTATACAAAAGTTGAGGCAATAAATGATGTTTCGCTTCTTGAGCATGCTGTAAGGGAAGATCTTAACACAAAAGCCCCAAGAGTTTTCGGAGTTCTTAATCCTCTTAAAATAATTATTTCAAATTATCCTAAGGATCTTGTTGAGAATGTAGAAGTCATAAATAATCCTGAAGATGAATCGATGGGTTCAAGACAGGTTCCTTTCAGCAGGGAAGTATATATTGAGCAAGATGATTTTATGGAGAACCCTCCCGCCAAATTCTTCCGTCTTGCTCCTGGAACTGAAGTACGTCTTAAAGGTGCCTATATTATAAAGTGTGAAAGCTTCAGTAAAGATGAAGTAGGAAACATAACAGAAGTATTTTGCACTTATGATCCCGCCACAAAAAGTGGAGGCCACATGAGTGATAAAAAAGTCAAAGGTACATTACATTGGGTTTCAGCTCGTCAGGCTGTTGATGCTGAGATTAGACTATACGACAGGTTATTCAGCCATGAAGATCCGGCAGGCCAGAAAGATGAGGATTACAGAAAATTCCTGAATCCCGACTCCCTTAGGATACTATCAGGGTGTAAGCTGGAACCATTGCTCGCTTCAGCCAAACCTCTTGAGAAATTCCAGTTCCAGAGAGTAGGTTATTTTTGCGTTGATTATGATTCAACACCAGAAAAGCCTGTCTTCAACCGTACAGTCCAGCTCAAGGATACCTGGTCGAAAGTTAATAAGGCATAGATTGTAGCAGGGCGTTGCCATGCGATAATAATGCAGTATTATCTTCAGAACCCCTAATGGGATAATAGAGAGTTATAAGAACCGAAGAAAGTAATCTATGTTATTAGTTACAAGACTTTAACATCCTGATATTCTTGGACTTAACCCCAATATCCCAAAATATGTTAAAAACAAATATTAAGGCAAAATAATTGCAATCTTGCACTTTATTGTTAAACAAATCTCTTAAAAACATGCAACTCAGGAAATTTGATATTTCAAGCTTGAAAGGTAAGCTTGCAAAAATCAGGGACTGGATGACTAATCATAGTCTTCCACCAAAATTGGTTTTTATTTTAATGGGTATTATCTCAACAATCTGGTTTCTTATCAGGGTTATCCCAAAACCATCAAGAGCATCATACCCCTGCATGAGAGTGGCGGCTCCAATGATGTCAGGATTTGTCTTATACCTTCTTGCAATTGCAGGGATAACAGCTGCCTCAAGGAAATCAGGCAGGAAGATTTTTAATGTAAGGTACTGGTCTACCGCTCTGCTTCTTACCGGGGTTGTTATTGCAATGGCGATAGCGCCTTCGAACAATATTGAAACAATAGTTGAAGATGCTGACACTTACGCTGGTCCTGCAGATTCCCCGAATTCTCCGATAGGTGAAGCCAGGGGTATTTATCCCGGCAGGGTTGTATGGGTATGGAATCCTGATGCAACAAACGAAAAGTTCGAACACAATGATGTTGATGCATACCAGTACTTTCCATTCCCTGATAATAACAACAGTGAAGTAATAGCAAAAATGTTCCGCGACGGCGTGTTAAAACTCACCGGTAAGAAGAGCCCTGATAAAGCATGGGATGCAATATTCAGATATTACAACAAAAACAAATCAAATAAAGACAAAGGTTATACAAAAGGGGAGAAAATATTCATTAAAATAAACCAGGGACAGGCTGGCTGGCTTTTGACACGCGACGATAAAGCAAAGGGTAATGTGGTGCCTAGAACACTTGCACCTAACGACGGAAAAAGGAAAAATCTGTTACCTACAGAAACGGGCCCGTATGCTATCCTTGAAATGTTAAGGGAACTTGTTAATGACTATAAAGTTGACCAGAATGATATTTATATCGGTGATCCAATGAACCCAATTTATGCTCACAATTATGATGTATGGGTAAAAGAGTTCCCACAGGTTCATTATATTGATAAAACTACAACAAATTTTGGCCGTACACAGGTTAAGTTTACTGAAAAAACACTTGTTTATTATTCTGATAAAAAGATAACCGACAAGCTTATGGATATACATGAAGATGCCACATACATGATCACCAGCGCGGTATTAAAACCTCATGGAGCCGCTGGTATTTCACTTACTGCCAAGAGCAACTTTGGTAATGTAGGCAGATCAGGAGCACATCATCTTCACTATTCGCATCTTGCAACTCAGAGGGAAGGGTCACCAAACAATATCGGGTATAAGAAGTACCGTTGCCTTGTGGATCTTATGGGTAGTCAATACCTCGGACAGAAGAATGTTTTCCTGTTTGTTGAAGGATTGTTTGGTGGTGGCTCTGATGAAGTAAAAGGGCCGGTGAAATACTTTATGCCTCCATTCAATAACGACTGGTGCAATTCTCTGTTCATGTCACTCGACCAGGTTGCTATCGAATCTGTGGGATTTGATTTCCTGAGAACAGAATGGAATGGAAAAAGGACACACGACCAGGTTAATGCCGCCTGGGAAGCAATATCAAGCATAAGAGGTGTTGATGATTATATTCACCAGGCAGCTGATTCTAAAAACTGGCCCGATGGCATAACTTATGATCCTGATGGCAGCGGTAAACCAATACCATCGCTTGGTGTTCATGAGCATTGGAATAATGAAAATGATAAACAGTATTCACGTAACCTCGGGAATGGCAAAGGTATCGAGTTGGTATCGATCCCGGCTAATCTTGTGAAGGGAGGAAAATAGCTGAAATTATTCTAGAAAATTGAAGCCGTGAAATACAATTAAAATGCATTTCACGGCTTTTTTGTTAATCCTAATTAAAAGTAAAAGGTAACATATAGTAACAATCAACAGGCACTCCGTCAACTTTTGCAGGAGTAAACTTCTTCAAAGTTTTTGTTACCCTTATAGCTTCATCATCAAGAAGAGGATGAACGCCTCTTAATAGTATTACATTTTTAACACTCCCGTCGCTTGTAACTGTAAAGCGAAGAATTACTTTTCCCTGGATTCCCTGTGATTTTGCATCTTCAGGGTATTTCAACTTATCGGCTATGTCTTTATAAAGCCCTTCTAAACCACCTGGGTAAGTAGCTTCATCATCAACCATGTAATAAATGCCGGCTTCATCTTTGATAATTTGTTCATGTTTGACAATCTCTTTAATTGTGTCATGTTTAATAGTCTTCTCATTCTTTTGAAGCTGCGAAATACCTTGTCCTTCTGCACTGGTTTTGTAAACCGGTTCTGCAAAGGCATATAAACCTCCTGCAATTACAGGCAGGATAACAAGAAGCTTAAACTTCCTGTATGGCGATTGTATGATTTTTTTCATCATGTCGAATCGTGTTTTTGTAATTGAATAATTAAATGAATTGGAAAGGCTTATTACAGGAGCGCTGAAAACCTGGTTCAGAAGAGCTGCCTTGTAGACAGCCGGATCGGAAGAGCGCTGCAGCGCAAGTTCATCAGCAATATACTCATGATTAAGCCTTACAAAACCGGTATAAATCCAGATAAACGGATTTGCCCATTGAAGCAATAACATCAGTTCACATAACAGAAGGTCAAACCAGTGCTTCTGAGTAACATGTACGAGCTCGTGATTAATTATCTCTTTCATCTCATCCCTACTTATTGAAGGATTGACAAAAACATAATTAAAGAATGAGAAAGAAGAGAGGTACTTAGAATCCCTGATCAACCTTGCAGGCCCCAGAGGTTCAACCTCAGACCTGTTTATTGTATATAATAGTTTAGAAAAATAGTAAAGAGTTTTTCCAAAAAGAATGATTATTCCAAGCAAATAGATCCCTGCAAATAAATAACTAAATGAAAATGTCCTTTCAACAGGACCGGAAGAAGCATTGAATAATCCTCCTATGGATACATCGTCATAAGTCAATGGCAGATCCACCTTATAATGAATCGTAATAAGAGGGAATAGAAATGAGAACAAGACACCAGAAGTAAGATAGATCCTCTTTAAAGCGAAGTATCTTTCGCTTTTCAGGAAAAGCAGGTATACAAGCGTGAACGCTGTAATCCAGACAGCTGATTTTAACAGGTATGCTGCAAATGCTTCCATATCATTTCTTTTTTCTTGTTTTCTTGATCTCCTCAAAGCTTTCATTCAGAATACGATCAAGATCATTGACCGAGAGATTCTTCTCCTTTGCGAAAAAAGAAGCAAGTGCCGAAAAAGAATTGTTGAAATAAGACTCCATTAAACCAAAAAGCTGGTTCTTCGAATACTCTTCTTTCGAAACCAAAGGGTAATAAACATGAATGTTACCATAAGATTTATGGTTCACAAACCCTTTCTTCTCAAGTATCCTTACAACCGTAGAGACTGTATTCCTTGCAGGCCTTGGATCAGGAAACTCATCCCTGATCTGCTTTACGATCCCTTCCTCCATCTTCCATAGGATCTGCATTATTTGTTCTTCTGCCTTTGTTAATTGCATATTCAAAATCGTTATATCGTTACTTTATTATGTCGTTATGTCCCTTCGTCCCATCATCGCTATTTTGTCAATCCTTAATACAAATATATGACTATATTTTTAGTCATGCAAGTTTTTTGTCAACTTTTGACTATTTTTTTAGTTAATTAATTTATGGGGGATAAAAGGAAATTTATTCTTGGGAAGGAAAGAGGTATAAACTTAAATCCCGGTGAACCAATACACATTTATTCAAACAACCTGTCAGCAGTCTCTTCCCCCCAGTTTTTTATCGATGTTATTTTTTCGTTATTAAGTCGGGCATCCCTGTGTACAATAAGGTAACTCCTTAAAGGCATAGCGCCTGATTCTGTTTCTTCAATGATATCTTCGAGCAATCCCAGCTTCTCTCTTTTACTGTACTGTGCCCAGTTTGAAAAATTGAGGTGTTCTTTCCCTTCACTAATATGACCGGCAAGCCACCATGAGACAGGTGCAATTTTCGAATACCAAGGGAAATTAGTCTGGTCCGAATGGCAGTCAAAGCATGATACTTTTAATTGAAATATGATCTGCTCCGGGATGAACTCCCCATGTATAATATTATCGCTTGTTTCAGGTTTATTTTCAGGTATACCCCATGGTATAAACTGTATTAGCACAAAGATGATTGCAAGCCCAGCCAGAATTATCTTTACTGCTTTCATTTGAGGTTAAAGCTTAATTAATAAGGCTGTCGGCCTTCGCCTTAGCCCATGACAACAGTATTTTTTTTTCATCCTCGGCAAGAGCCATTTGTGGAAACTTTTTTACGGTTTCTTCTGGTGGCATGTCATTCTTCTCAAGCACTTCAATAACTTCATCGAGGGTTGCCACAATTTTTCGTGTACTTATGCCAGGAAGACTATCCCACATAAGAGCATCTTTGGCATCCTGCGATTTCCCTTTTACACTATGACAACCATAACATTTATTGTCTATCACAGTTTTAACATCGGACTTGTAAAAGCTTCCTTGTATTTCATTCCCCGGAACCGGAAGGTTTCCCTGAAGTAAGAAGAACCCGATTAAAACTACCATGATGATCAATACTGATGAATTCCTTTTCATAGCTTTTGATTTTATCTAAAGTTACCAAAAAAACCTGAATTTACCAGCTTCCTTCCCGGAATCAATAATAAAATTCCGTTTAAAAATGTTCATCAAATAATCGTTTTTAAGGGTAACAAAATAAAGGCCATTCCCATTAACAAATAAAACCTAAATGGAATACAGAAAATTGCTCTTAAAAGTATCGACAGAATCATCATATATGAGATATAAACCAATGAAAATTGTAATTCGCTCAGTACCAGGAGAAGAGATTAAATTCTATGCAAAATTAAGCGGGTGCTCCGAGCGGATTATCTCTGGGGATTTTAGAATTATGAAAATGGCATTGAAAGATTGCGAAGAGATCAGCAAGGAAGAATATGATCAATTCTGACCGGCAATATAAATTCTGAATCTCCTATATTCATGTGGGTAATAAACTAGCGTATTTTATAAATTACTATATTCAAAAGTGAATTGTCATTATGCACTCCAGGATTGAACCGGATACATATTTTACCGTATCAGCCTTACTGGCAATCATCTCCTATTTTGTCTTACCAGTAAAAAAAATCATTTACTCCCCTTACTCATTTTCAGGTATAGCCCTGATAATCGCGGGCCTTGTTCTTGTCAGCAGAACAAACCGGTTACTTATAAAGAACAAAACTGCTTTGAAAACATTTGAAAACCCGGAAGTACTTGTTACATCAGGACCGTTCGGGTTCAGCAGAAATCCTATTTACCTTGGAATGGTTATTATTCTTTTCGGTATTGTTATTATACCAGGTACTTTATTCCCATTTTCATTCCCTCTCCTATTTTTCTTTATTATCGATAGAGCAGTGATCCCCTTTGAAGAAAAAAACCTTGAAAAATCATTTGGTCAACAGTATAATGAATATAAAAAAAGGGTCAGACGATGGTTGTAAATTATGATTCTGATGCCTGGCAGAATAGTTGTTTTCGACAGAAGGAAGAATTTACTATTTCTTAGCTATAAAAAACAACCTTTTAAATGGGAAGAGTACCTTACCATTTGCTTGTAATGGGTAGTCATTTTTAATCCCATTCATTACATGATCCTCAAACGATTTTTTATCATTATCATCACTGATTCTTTCAAGGTATGGTTTTAATCCTGTTGACCTGATCATCGCCAAAATTGAAGATTGGGAGTCCATTACATGGTAATAATCAGTTGTCCAGATGTCGATCTTTCTGAAATACCTTGCAAGATTGTCATAATAGAATGATTGATCATTGATTGTAAAAAGATTGTCAACATCATTTGTTGCAGCAGACCATTTCCCATTTTTTGAAATCACAGATATCGATCTTCCTAACGGCATCTCAAAGAATAGAGGCAACTGAACTGCTAATACTCCGTTATCAATCAGCATTTCAGAAAACCTTTGAATTAAAGAACCATGATCAGGTATCCATTGAATTGTGGCATTTGAAAACACTATATCAAATTTGTCATCAATGAGATCGATGCCGGCATCAAACAAAATCCATTTCTGTTCCGGATAATCCTCTTTAGCCCTTTTAATCATTGCCTGTGAATTATCGGCACCAACTATTTTCGATCCTGGCCACCTGTTTAATAAAACCTGCGTACTGTTCCCTGGTCCGCAGCCGATGTCAATGATTTTAGCCGGATCAATGTAGTCTATTCTTGCAACAAGATCAATTGATGGCTGAAGGCGTTCTTTGTCAAACTTCAAGTATTGAGCAGGATTCCAATCATTCTTTTTCATGCAGCAATTTAATAATATTTCATACTAAGGTTCAAAGATTTAGAGAAGTTTTGTTTTCACCTTTTCGTTTTGGCAACGCTGTGAGATATTTATTTCACGCGAAGGCATAGAAAAAACGTTTTAATTTAACCTTGCGTCTCTGTGACTTTGCGAGAGTTTTTTTTCGCGCCCGATGCAAAGCCTCAGGAAATTTATTAATTTTGTAACATTAAAATCTAGTTCCGCCATACTATCCTTTTAATCATCCAGGCAAATGAGGCCAGGATGATATCTATTTATCAAATTCTATCTTTTATAAATTTAAACTATTATGGACCAAAACATAAGAATTGCTGTTATTGGCGGAACCGGTAAAGCAGGAAAATACCTTATAAAAGAATTATTAAGCCAGGGATTCAGGATCAGAGCCTTGATGAGAAATCCTGAGAAACTAGAACTACATCCACTTTTAGAAAAAGTAAAGGGAGATGTCAGAGATTATGAATCAATTTATAATCTGATCAATGGATGTGATGTTGTAATAAGCACACTTGGACAAAGGAAAGGAGAAGAACCTGTTTTCAGTGTGTCTGCAAAAAACATTATCAAGGCAATGTCAGCGTTACAAGTGAAAAGGTACATTGTTCTTACAGGTTTAACGCTTGATATAAGCAGCGACAGGAAGAGAATAGCCAACAAAATGAGATCGCAAACAATGAAGTTATTCTTCGGAAAAATCATCCATGACAAAGAGAAGGAATACAAGATAATTGAAGAAAGCAGCCTCGATTGGACAGTTGTAAGAGTGCCGTTTATCGGTTTATCGGATGAAAGAAAAGATGTGAAATCGAGCCTGACCGATTGTGATGGCAGAATTATAAGTTCTGCATCCCTTGCACTATTTCTAATTGACCAGATTGAAGACCGCAATTATATCAGAAAAGCCCCTTTTATTTGGGATAAAGAATGAGGAACCAGGAACCAGAAATTCTTTAACCCAACCACGGATTTCACGGGTTACACGGAAAAATCCACAGATTTTATTTTATATTAATCCGTAAACAATCCGTGTTCTCCGTGCATTCCGTGGTGAAAAAGGCTTAGGTTAATCTATCAGCTAATTTGACAGTTACTTAGTATAGTCTATTTCCAGACTGTACTTATCAAGCAGACCGGCGATTCCATTAATTGAAAACTTTGCTTTTTTTACCCGGTTCTGTTCGGGGTCTATTGAAAAGTTAAATGAAGTACGAAAATCAGCTATTTCAATTATTGTATTATGAAAAGTCGCAAGGGCTAAGTCGCAATTATCGAACATTGATTCGGTGAGGTCGCATCCTGTAAAATCAACTTCCTGCAATTGTGAATTTTTGAAAATTGTTTTTTTAATCTTCTTACCGTAGAATATTGAATGACTTAGTATACAATTATCAAAACCTAATGAAAGCCCAAAATTATCACAATCGTCAAAATGCAACCCCAGCATTTTACAATCCTTAAACTTAACCTCATTAAATACCGTTTTTACCAGTTTTGACAAACTTAGATTACAATAAATGAATTCGCATTCAGTGAACTTAAATTCTGACAGGTCAAAATTCGAAATGTCGCAGTTGATAAAACGGCAATTCTCATATTCACCTTTACTAATCGGATGGATTTCAAAATCATTATTACCAAAGGTTTTGTCTTCAAAATAGGAGTGTTCCATAGAAGCTATTTATCTATAAATAAAAATCTTTCAACTAATATTTACTCTTCAAAACTAATAGAATGGTAGAATCAAATGTAAATAAAACTTTGAAGGTCTTATCCCTAATGAAAGAAAGGTTGCGACAACTGAACCAGCACCTGTAAATTAAACATCATATAGATATTTCGCTTTCACAGATTTTATTAATCCAAGGATCTCATTTTTACTAAGATTCCTTTTTAGCGAAGATGAGTGGCTTTTAACAAGCATCATTAATTTTTCTTCATCAATAAGACTCAGTTTCTCATCTGATAACAAATCAGCTAAAGAGGCTCTGCCACTGTGTTTTCCGTAAAGGAAAGCTTTCTCGGATTCACCTATCTCAAAAGCATAAAATGGCTGGTATGTCTTTCTGTCCTGAAGAATGCTTTTTGTATGAATCCCAGACTCATGACAGAGTGCCATTTTACCTACAATAGGTTTGGAATCGCTTAATAATCTTCCTGAACACTCAGAAACAATTCTGCATAACTCTCCCAGAAAGACAGTCTTGTAATTAATTTCAAATCCGAGGGAGTGCCTGAGGGCCATTAAAACTTCCTCAAGAGCTGCATTCCCGGCTCTTTCCCCCAGTCCGTTTACTGTTACACTAATGGATCGTGCTCCGATTTGCAAAGCAGTGATTGCATTTGCTGTTGCCATGCCAAAGTCATTATGAGCATGAAACTCAATATTTGCATCCGGGAAAAATCTGAAAATATTCTTTAATGTCCTGCTTACACTACTGGGATCCATTATTCCGACAGTATCAGCTATACGAACCCTGTGAGTATTATTATGCATACAAAATTCAATAAATTTAAGCAGGGTTGATAAGCTGGTCCTGCTTGCATCCTGGGCGCCTATCGAAACAAACCGAAAATTATCCTGGGCAAAGCTTACAAGATCCGGCAATGTGCTGAATATCCAGTCCCGGTTTTTACCCAGGGCATTAAGGTGAATGTCCGAAACAGGGAATGAAATATTAACTCCATCAACACCTGTAATTATTGAATTCTCAATATCCTTTTTTATAGCCCGGCACCATGTTGAGGTCCTGAATTTATACTTTCCGGAGGTCAGGATTTTAATATCGTCTATTTCCTCATCTCCCATTGCCGGACTACCAATTTCAAGCTCGTTTACCCCAATCTTGTCAAGGAGTGACGCAATTTTAAGTTTTTCATCAATGGCGAAAACCACTCCCGGGGCCTGTTCCCCGTCACGCAGGGTAGTATCTATTATATATGGTGACATAAGGGAATAGGATTTACACAAAGATCAACTTAATGCCTGCTAACAACAAAACAGAAGCCAGTACATAGTTTAATCCTGCCAGGGAAAACCTTCTGCTTCCAAGGTATGAGCCTGCCATCCCACCAGCCAAGGCTACTGCCACCCAAATATAAATATTCGACGATATTGCAATACCGGTATTGATATTACCCAGTAGTCCTGAAAATGAATTTAGCCAGATAAATGCAGCTGATATGGTAGCTGACTGTTTTATGTTTGCCCAACCTGCTATTATAAGGACAGGACTTAGGATTACTCCTCCGCCAATTCCAATCAACCCTGAAAAGAAACCAATAATAGCGCCTATTATTACTGCAAGAAAGAAATTTGGATTGACAATTGTATCATTTTCAAATCTTTTAACATTGAACAACATTCTAGCGACAACCAACAGTAAACATACTCCCAGTGAGATTTTATAAAAGCTATTATCAACTTTAATCATACCTCCAAGAAATGACATAGGAATTGATCCCAGAATGAAAGGAGACAATAATTTTAAACTGAAATAGCCTGCTTTGTAATAATTATAAAAAGCAATTGCAGCTACAAATAAGTTTAGAATCAATGCAGAGGAACGCAAATACATAATATCAATTCCGGTCAGGGCCATGAGTGCCAGATAACTGCTTGCACCTCCGTGTCCAATCGACGCGTAAAGGAATGCAGCAACAAAAAGCATACTTAAAAACAAAGCTTCCATTCGATCTAAAGAAAATACAATTTAAACTTCACTTAATCAATTGTGAGCATCGGGAGGAGGAGAACAGGATGGAATAATCAGTCGGAAATAAGATATTTGTCAACTGCACTACCCTCTGTCAGTGCATCAAGAATCTCATCTATTGCCTCCTCAGATGCAATACCTCCATACCAGAAATTATTCGGTTGTATTACCATTACCGGTCCCTGTGAACAGACATTTAAGCAGGCTGTAGTTGTAACTGCTACATCAAGACCTTTATCGGCCGCTTCCTCTGAAATATACTGAATCAGATTGACAGCTCCTTTTTTATTACACGCTCCCAGAGCGTCTCCGGCAACCCTGTATGAATTGCATAGCAGGATTAAATTTTTAGGTTTTTTCATAACAAGAAATATTTAAATTGATTATTACTGATAATTACTTTCATTCATTTTAACCACAGCCCATGCCATTACCTTTGCATGATTCACCGCATTTCCCGATGTATGTTTTAATGACTGTTTTAAGTTTCTTCCCTTTATATACTGCGTCGAGTCCATTATCAATTAGTCCCGACATCTCAACAACAGCAATGCCAACTCTTTCCAGCACTTCAACAGGGCGTGCACCAACACCTGCAACAAGAACATAATTGCAATCTTTAAGTATTTTGGCCAGCTCAATCCATCTGAGATCGCCATTACCCTTTGAAGGTGCTGCTCTTTTTTCTACAAGTTCGTAACCATCACCGCTTTCCTTGAATATCAAAAATGCTTTTGTTTCTCCCAGATGCTGGTTAATTAGCAATCCCTCATAGCTGGCAACAGCAACGTATCGTTTTGTTTTATCGACAGGCACTGGCATTAATGAGCACTGATGCAATAGTTTATAAGTCTTCGGATCATCCTTGCCAAGCATTCCTGCAGCATCGGCACGGCATCTTGTACAATGGGTCATTGGGACAATATATTTTGATATTTTCGAGGTTATATCCCTTATAGTCAGGGCTGACGGTTTTGGGAAATGTTCCATATCACTGCCAGCTGCAGGAATAAGCGGGATACAATTCATTGTAGAGGCTCCACAGGAAGCAACTTTTTCTGCAATCTCTTCTATTTCAGCTTCATTGACACCTGGAATAACTATAGTATTAACTTTTACCTCTATTCCCTTTTTGCACAGAGCCATAAGTGACTTCATCTGCTGCTCAAGCATCACAATGGCAGCGGCCTCCCCATGGTAAACCTTCTTATTAAATCTTACCCACTTATATATTTTTTGTAATGTTGAAACCCTTAAACTGTTAATGGTTATCGTGACATGAGTTACATCAAGTTCAACCAGATCATTTATATATGGCAGAAGATCCAGGCCGTTTGTGGAAAGGCAAAAGATCTTCTCAGGGAATTCTTTTTTAGTTAGCCGAATTGTTTCAATTGTTTTTTCAGGTTCTGCAAATGCATCACCTGGCCCTGCAATACCGATTGTTGAAACATTCTTTATCCTTTCTGAAATTTTCTTCAGATAGGTAACTGCCTGATATGGACCAAGTACCGAGCTTGTTACTCCGGGTCTGCTTTCATTGATACAATCGTATTTTCTGTTGCAATAGTTACACTGAACATTGCATTTTGGTGCAACAGGCAAGTGGATTCGTGCATATTTATGCTTTGCTTCCTTGTTAAAGCATGGATGCATTTTCTTTATTTCTGTAGCCTTTTCCATAAGTTTCATTCTAAATCTGTGCTCTGTCTTTCTCCGGATCAAGTACTAACTACATATATTTATAACCAACAGGTGAATTGTCCTGTTTATATTCAATCAGGGCATTTGTTATCCTGTCAAACAATTCCTGGGTACCTTCATAGCCAACATGCTTAAGGTGCTGACCACCAATACGGTCATGAATAGGAAAGCCTACCCTGACAAGAGGTATAGAATATTTTCTTGCGATATAGTAACCCTTACTATTGCCTATCAGGAGGTCCGGTTTAAGACCTGAACAGGTGTTGTCTATATCCTCAAAGTCAAAATTGTCATGAACAGGGATATCCTTCTGGTGACCGGTTTTACTTTCAATGGTTTCTTTCATGTATCCGCTTTTGCCTCCTGTTGCACAAAGGACAGTTTCGATCCCTATTTCTTCAAGAAATGAAACAATGGCAATAACAAAGTCTTCCTCCCCGTAAACCACGGCCTTCTTTCCAAACAGATATTTATGTCCGTCAATATATGAATCTATCAGTCTTTCTCTCTGCCTGACATACTTGACGGGGATATCGCAACCGGAGAGATCTTTCAGTACCTCCATTAATGCGTCATTCTCATTAATTCCTATTGGGATACCTGAGTTAATTCTCGGGACACAAAAAGTTCTTTCAAGAAATTCTGCAGCTGATTCAGGATTATTACCGGCTCTATTTAAAATATATCCCAGTTCCACAGATGCCCGTGCTGAGCCGGTGGCTTTCAGCTCCCCAATTGTAACTCCACCTTCAGGTATTTTTTCGTATTTTCCGGTATAACCGTAATCAAGGGTATCTGAATAATCGGGAGCAATAATGGCACTTAATCCAAAATCCTGTAAAATCTCCTTAAAATGCCTGATATCCTGTGGAGATAATAATCCCGGAAAGAAGTTTATTGAATCTGTAATACCCGATGATTCAGCGAATCTTTTTACAAGGGCGCATACCGCATTATGAAACCCATCCATGTGAGTTCCGCTGAAACTTGGTGTGTTAACATAGCATAAACCCGGTCTATCATTAATGCCGGTAGCTTCCTCAGCATATTTTTTAACAAGCTTATTCATATCATCCCCGATGGTCTCACTCAGGCATGTTGTTGCAATTCCTATTAATTCAGGTTTGTATTGGCTGGTTACATTTCTAAGTGCACTGAATAAGTTCTTCTCACCCCCGAAAATTGCTGATTCTTCTGTGAAATTCGTTGATGCAATATCCACCGGTTCTTTAAAATGACTTATCAGGTAGCGTCTTATATAAGTTGCACAGCCCTGGGACCCGTGAATCAGTGGAACACAGCCTGCAACACCTTTAAATGCAATGCTAGCTCCCAGCGGAGAGCATACCTTACAGGCGTTTCGGGTTGCCGTAAATGGTTTTTCTTCTGTTTTTTTCATCGCATTGTCTCCTTAACAATTTAGTTTTCCGGATACCCGGTGCTCCTTCTCTTTGTAATCTATTTTCTCACAAATCTGAATACCGGACTCATAGCCGTTGCATAAATCTCGCCGGCAAAATTCAACATTCCCTCATAGCCTGCCAATGGCATCTTACGCTCGTGGTTATGGTCGCAAAATCCAAGTCCAAGCTTAAAAGCAATCGGTCTTTCCTTTACTCCACCGATAAGGATATCAGCTTTTGTCTCTTTTACAAATTTTGTAAGCTCAAGTGGATTTGTATCATCGACAAGTATTGTTCCTTCGTCACACAGCTCTTTCATTATCCTGTAATCCTCCTTGTTACCGGTTTGAGAACCCACAACCACAGTTTTCACTCCAATCATTCTTAACGCCTTAATTAATGATATTGCCTTAAATGCACCTCCCACATATATTGCAGCTTTTTTGCCTGTCAGAGCTTCCTCGTAATGCTTTAGTTTTGGCAACAAGTCTATGACTTCTTCCCTTACCAGTTCAATGGCTTTATCCAGCATGGGACGGCTATTAAAGAACCTGGCCACTTCATACAAAGCATCCGACATATCCTCAATTCCAAAATATGAGACCCTTCTGTAAGGAATATTGTATTTCATTTCCATCTGTATCGCCAGGCTGCTCATGGAACCGGAACACTGTACAATATTTAAGGCAGCTTTATGTGACTGACGGATATCATCAATCCTTCCATCTCCTGTTATAGTCGATATGATCCTGATTCCCATTTTTTCATAGTAGTTCCTTAGCAGGTACAATTCTCCGGCAAGGTTAAAATCGCCAATAATGTTTATGCTATCTGGGATGGTGTTGTTTGTTCCCATTGTCCCCACTATTCTCATCAGTGCATCACAGGCAACCTTGTATCCGTCCTTTTTAGTACCTGCAAATCCGGGTGCCTGTACCTGTATAACATCAATTTTTTCTTCTTTTGCCACTTTGGTGCAGATAGCTCCTACATCGTCACCAATCAACCCAACAATACAGGTAGAATAAACAAATACAGCTTTAGGTTTATACTTAGGGATAAGGTCTTTCAGTGAATGGTACAAAACTTTTTCGCCTCCAAAGACAACCTCTTTTTCTTTCAGATCTGTTGAAAAACTCAGTCTGTGTATCTGTGGTCCGGAAGAAAGAGATCCTCTTATATCCCAGGTATATGCAGAACAACCCACCGGACCGTGAACCAGATGCAATGCGTCGGAAATTGGATACAATACCACCCTTGATCCGCAAAAGACGCATGCACGCTGGCTTACTGAACCTGCAAGACTGGCTTTCTCGCAAGCCAGTTCGTGACTGTTTTCACCTTTTGTAATAACCTGACTGATTCTTTCTTTCAGAATTTCCATACACTTGTTTTTTGAAATACTATTACGTATTTACATTACCAGTTCAAATTTTTCTTCCGGTACATCCCGGTCTATTCTGTCGAGAATTGCATTAAGTATTTTTTCAAGGATTCTCATTCCGCCTTTGTAACCCATTGTTGAGAAATAGCTGTGTCCTACACGGTCAAGAATCGGAAAGCCATATCTTACGAATGGAATATCTTCATCCCTGGCAATATATTTCCCATAAGTGTTCCCAATAAGCAGATCTACTTTTTCCTGTTTGATCCACTGATGCAACAGGAACATATCAGCAGTTTCACCATTCTTGTACTTGGCTTCTGGCACTTTTGCCTCAAGCAACTCCTTCATCTGCAACTCGAACATCTGACCAGGGGTACCGCTTACAATATATACCGGTTTCATATCCATCGAAATCAGGAACTCCACCATCGGTATCAGCCAGTCGGGGTCTCCGAAAAGAGCAACTCTTTTGCCATACAGGTAAGAATGCATATCGGTTATCATATCAATTAATCGGCCCCTGTCGTTTGTAATTGATTCAGGGACCTTAACATTGGCATGACGGCTAAGGGTGGTTATAAATCTGTCGGTGGCATGCAAACCAATAGGCACATCAACTATATCATATTTTACCTTGCATTTGTACTCCAGTTTTTTGGCTGCCTCTTCCGTCGCCCAGCGACCTATCCCGATTGTATGTTTTGCGTCTCCTGCGCTTATCAGTTCATCCAGGGTGGCGCCACCCTTTGGATAGAAAATATGCTTCCCTGTCAGTGGTGCATCCAGAACGCCTGATGTGTCAGGGTACATGATTGTATTGGCTTTCATTTTTTTTGCAATGGACTTTATTTCGCGCATATCGCTCGGTTCTATCCATCCGCTCAGAAGGTTCACCTGGTAGTTGGAAATTCCTGTGCGCTGTGCAAAATATGCTGTCAGCCCCATTACCATATTGGCGTATCCTGTTACATGAGATCCAACATAACTCGGTGTATTGCAATGGATAACATGTTTTCCTGAAGGCACTTTCCCATCTTCACGGGCTTTTTGCAGTATCTGGTTGAGATCATCACCAATAGTTTCACTTAGGCAGGTTGAATGAACAGCTATGACACTTGGATCATAAACAGTAAAAATTGTGTCAATAGCCTGCAGGAGGTTTGCCTGTCCTCCAAAAACTGAACTGCCTTCTGTAAATGAACTCGTAGAAGCCATTGCCGGCTCTTTAAAATGTCTGGTAAGGGTGCTTCTGTGATAGGAGCAACATCCCTGCGACCCATGACTGTGCGGCAGGCATCCTCTGATTCCTAAAGCAGCATACATTGCTCCTATTGGCTGGCATGTCTTAGCCGGATTAATTGTCAGAGATTTTCTTTCAATTATTTTATCTGTTGTATGTCGTAAAAGCATGACGTTATTATTAAAGATTTCATATTAAATTATATACATACTTTAAGCTTAAACCATGTCGATTACAAAGTTTGCCTCCACCTGCTTATGTGTCTCCCATGGAGCACGGATAAACTTCCAGATTGAGGCACTGCAGATCATGTCGATATCTTTATAGAAATTTATAGCTCCCTTGAACCCTGCATACGGGCCACCGTAATCGTAGCTATGTAACTGTTTAAGAGGGATTCCCATTTTCTGAACAATATATTTTTCCTTTATCCCTGCACAGAACACATCAGGTTTAAAAAACTCTATAAGCTTCTCTGTTTCCCAATGGTTTATATCATCTATTACAAGTGCATTTTTTTTCATGTCTTTTATCATCCCTTTGTATTGGCTCATATCAATTCCCATTTCTTTCAGGGCATTCAGTTCTGCTTCTGTTTTTCGGGCACGATACCTGGCCTCATCCTTTTCAACCTGAAGCTCTTCAATATTACGGCTGTCAGCATCAATCTGAAGAGTTGGAAGCACCTCTCTGCCTTCATAATCATCCCTATGACCAAATTCATACCCTGCAGAAACTGTCTCCATTCCCAGTTCGGTGAATAATTCCTGATAATGATGTGCTCTTGAACCCCCAACAAAAAGCATTGCTAATTTCCCTCTGGTCCTTGGTTCAATTGTTTCCAGCACAATCTTTACTTCCGGCATTTCTTCGGCAATAACCTCTTCGATCCTTTCTATCAACTCCTTATCTCCAAAATACTGACCGATCTTTCTAAGCGATTTTACTGTTGACCCCGCACCTATAAAGTTCACCTTGAACCAGGGGATCCCGAATTTTTTCTCCATCATTTCAGCCAGGTAATTGATTGATCTGTGGCACATCACAATATTCAGGTCAGCCTGATGTGCCCTTTCAAAAGAATCGATAGTTGAATTACCGCTGAATGTTGCAATTAGTGTAATGCCTATTTTTTCGAAGATCCTTTCAATTTCAAAGGCATCGCCTCCTATGTTGTATTCTCCCAGCAGGTTGAGCTTAAATTTTCCTTCAACAGGAGCATCATTTAAGCCTACCACGTGTTGGAAAACACCATTGTTCGCAATGTGGTGACCGGCACTCTGGCTTACTCCTTTGTAACCTTCACAGCTGAAACCGAAAATATTTATACCAAGCTCCTCTTTCATTTCCCTTGCCACAGCATGAACATCATCGCCAATCAGTCCGACAGGACATGTTGAGAATATCCCAATATTTTTTGGCTTGAATATTTCGTATGCCTCCCTGATCGCTGCCCTTAGCTTTATCTCTCCTCCAAAAACAATATTTGAGTCCTGCATGTCAGTAGAGAAACTGTACATCATATAATTTGAATCATCAGCTGATCCGGGTCTTGTCTGGTTCCTTCTGGTAAGCCAGGCATAAAAACTACACCCTATAGGTCCGTGAACAAGATTTATTATGTCTCTTGTTGGCCCTAATACTACACCTTTACAGCCTGCGTATGTGCACCCTCTCTGTGTTATGATACCAGGAATTGTTCTCACATTTGCCTGGATCTGCTGTTCAGCCTCAGGATTGTATATTAATAATTGCTTTTCTCTTTTCCTGGCAATTTTCGATGGGTACTTTCGAAGTATCTCATCTTTCAGGGTTTTCGGATTTCTCAGTTCCTTTCTTATTTTTGATTTGCTTTCCATAGTTTTAATCCAGTTTAATCTAATACTTTATCACCCGAATCACCGGTCCGGATCTGCACTGCGTCTGTTGCCGGCAATAAAAAAATTTTCCCGTCACCACTGTTCCCGGTCTGGTTAACCTTAATTATCGTCTGAACTGCCAGGTCAACCTTATCGTCTGTTACATACATTGTTATCATTCTTTTCGTTTTTAACTTGTGTTCAACATGCACATAATCAGGATTTTGCTTATTCTTCTCAAAAGTAGGACCAACACCCAGACCTTTTCCTCTCCCCTGAACTTCTCCAGAAGCCATAAATGATGATAATCCGACATCCAGCAGGGCTTTTTTGGTCTCATTCATTTTTGCCATCCTTATTATTGAAATAATCATTTTCATAGTATTGCTTTTATAATCCTTTTAATCCATTGCTTATCGACCATGCTTCAAGAACAGGTGATATGAATATTTTCCCATCGCCAAATTGCCCCCTGGGCTCTGTCCTTGCACTTTCTATTATTGTCTGAACAACAATATCCTTGTCGCAGTCGTTAATGACCAGCATCAGGCTTGTCTTTGATATCTCATCGTATGTTATGTTTCCTACCACAAGGCCACGTTGTTTTCCTCTTCCATGTACCTGTGTCTTTGTTATTGCCGGGAATCCGTTATCCAGCAGGGCTTTCATTACTATTGCGGCTTTCTCAGGTCGTACTATTGCTCGAATGTGTAACATAATTTCTGGTTTTATTTAGATTTTCTTTATTGAATGAGATTAATTAAGTATTCCGAAGTTGATAAGCAGTTCCTCCAATTCCTCAATTTTTATTGGTTTTGGAATTACGAAATTTGTGTTCTCGTCGATTTTCTTAGCCAGTTGCCTGTATTCATCAGATTGTTTGTGTTTGGCATCGTACTCTATCACAGTTTTCCTGTTAATTTCTGCACGCTGTACCATATTGTCGCGTGGAATAAAATGTATCATCTGTGTGCCAAGCATTTTAGCAAGCTGATCAATCATTGCCCTCTCATTATCTACCATCCTGCTGTTGCAGATCAGTCCACCCAGTCTTATGCCCCCCGCTTCGGCAAATTTTACAATCCCCTTGCAGATGTTGTTGGCAGCATACATGGCCATCATTTCACCCGAGACAACTATATAGATTTCCTGGGCTTTCCCTTCCCTCATTGGCATTGCGAATCCGCCACAAACAACATCGCCCAGAACATCGTAAAATGCATAATCCAGTTCCTTGTCATCCTCGTATGCTCCAAGCTGTTCAAGCATATTGATAGATGTAATAATTCCCCTTCCTGCACAGCCTACTCCTGGCTCGGGGCCTCCCGATTCAGTACAACGGGTTTTCCCAAAACCAATCTTCATGATGTCATCCAGCTCTAGCGTATCTCCTTCCTCACGCAACGAGTCAAGAACCGTTTTCTGGGCTAATCCACCAAGAAGTAACCGTGTTGAATCGGCTTTCGGATCGCATCCTACAACCATTACCTTTTTACCCATTTCAGCTAAACCGGCAACTGTGTTTTGTGTAGTGGTCGACTTGCCAATGCCTCCCTTTCCATAGATTGCAATTTTTCTCATGACTTTTTGTTTATAATTATTCAATGAGGTGGTTTTCATATACTATACCAATAAACTGATAAAGGGACAAAATGAATTGAAAAATTATTGGTAATACCTTGATAATTAGTATTATAAAAAACTGAAAATATTTTTTATGTTCTTTGCTGAGACCCGGATGATGTTACATTTTTGTAAACTTTAAAGATTCTTTTTACATAAATGCAAATTTTTATCAATCAAAAATGTCTAAAATAGGGGGTGTTATATATTATAATACGCTTTATTATTAAACAATACATCATTTTTAGGGGGGGTAAGAAGTTAATATTTCATGTTTTTCGTGTTTCATATATATTTTAGGGGGGTATGTTAATTTTTTCATATTTTTACAATACACTTTTTTATGTTTGTATGAGAAGTCATTTTTGTGAAAGGACGGGAAGAACATGTTATGGGGAATCAGAGCTGCCATTGTTATTTGAGATAAGCCGAATGATAAACAACAGTAAATCCATTAACGAGGTACTGAATCCCATCATGGAATTGGTTTCACATTATCTGGAAGCCGACAGAACACTTCTGTCGATACTGAATCGTGAAAAATCGAAAATTTATCTTGAAGGCTCATTTGGAATAAGTCCGGAAGCAAAGCAGAAGGGGAAGTATCTGATCGGCGAGGGTATAACCGGGGTGGTTGTAAAGACGGGCAAACCAGTGTACCTGCCAAAAATTAACGATGCGATTGGCTTTCTGAATAAAACAGGGATAAACCTGAAAACAAAATTAAATGAGCATATATCATTTATTTGTGTTCCGATTAAGGATGATAATGAGATCCTGGGTACACTCAGCATTGCAAAGGCTTTCGATGCCCGGACAGACGAGAACGAACTGATACGGTTATTAACTGTAATCGGCTCAATGCTTGCACAGGCTGTAAAAGCAAGACAGGACAGGATGGAAGAGCTGGTGAGGCTGACAAGGGAGAATAAGAAATTACAGCTTGAACTGAAGGACAGGTATTTACATGAAAATATTATCGGTAATTCATCAAAAATACGAGAGGTTTATTTAAGCATACAGCAGGTTTCGAAAACACTTGCAACTATATTAATAAGGGGAGAAAGCGGTGTGGGCAAGGAACTTGTAGCGGATGCAATACATTACGGGAGCAACAGGGCAAAGAAACCTCTTATTAAGGTAAACTGTGCTGCTCTACCCGAAAGCCTTATAGAAAGTGAACTTTTTGGTTATGAGAAGGGTGCATTTACAGGAGCAAATATTTTAAAGAAAGGACGTTTTGAGCTTGCTGAGGGAGGCACTATTTTCCTTGATGAAATAGGAGAACTTCCGATGAACATTCAGGTCAAATTGTTGCGGGTATTGCAGGAAAAGCAGTTTGAAAGACTTGGCGGCATGAAAACTATAAAATGTGATGTCCGAATAATTACTGCAACAAACATGGATCTTGAAGAGGCTATCAGAAGCGGAAAATTCAGAGAAGATCTTTATTACAGGCTGAATGTAATCCCAATATATGTTCCGGCATTAAGGGAAAGGCCGAGTGATATCCCGTTGCTTACCGATCATTTCATACAGAAATCAAACAAAAAGAACGGGACCAACATTATCCGTATTTCTTCATCGGCTATAGAAATGCTGATGATATATCACTGGCCCGGAAATATAAGGGAACTGGAAAACTGTATTGAGAGAGCATCTGTTTTAAGCACTGACAGAGTTATCAGGTCACATAACCTGCCCCCTACACTTCAGACTGCAAAATCGTCAAACACAATGGTAAAAGGAACATTGCAGGTTATTCTAAACAACCTTGAGAAACAGCTTATTATAGACTCACTGACCTCAAACAGGGGAAATATTCTTAAAACGGCCAATGAACTTGGTTTAACTAATAGAAAATTAGGTCTGAGAATTGAAAAACATAGTATTGAAGTAAGTAAATATAAGCTATAAGATATGTCAGGAATTGAGATCATAAGGTGCAACTTCGATATACCGTTGCATTGCAATGCCGTTGTTAAGCTCATGAAGGCTTATATGACCGATGTTATGGGTGGAAGACAACCTTTGGACAATGCTGGCAATAAGAATCTTATTTCCGGATTAAAAAATCATCCGGCTGCGTTTACACTCCTTGCAAAATACGGGACAAACTTTGTTGGTCTGACAAACAGCTTTATTAACTTTTCAACTTTCGATGCAAGGAATTTTTTGAATATTCATGATCTGATTGTGTTAACATCATACAGGGGAAAGGGAATAGGAAAGCTGCTTCTTGAAAAAAATATAAGGATAGCAGAAGAAGAGCTTGGATGTTCAAAAATTACCCTTGAGGTAAGGAATGACAATACCCTAGCAAAAGCATTGTATAAAAGTTTGGGGTTTAAAGACACGACTCCTCCTATGCACTTCTGGTTCAGGCCTTTGCCAACTGATTCGAGAGAATGATTTGGGATTACCTGGTACAGGCTTAATCCTGAAGACAGCTATGGTTTGAAAATAGCTACTCGGGCATATTATAAACGGTACCCATCTTTACTACCTCAAAATTGCTGCCTGGAATGCTCTTCAGCTCTCCCAGCTCATCATCATCCCAGTTCATATTGTGCTCGCCGCTTATATACCAGTTTGAACCATTATCGGCAACAAACATTCCGTATTTTTTCAAACACTTCAGTATTACCTGGATATTTGGGGAAAAACCCGAAATATCAAAACCTGCTTTCAGCCTTACCCTCATTCCCATTGGAGGATAGTTTGAGCTTGTAGAATTACTTGCGCCATGGGTTGCAGGATGAACAAAGGCATCGCGGCTTCTTTGAACCGTGAACCTGAGCGCATGGTTGATTTCACGATTTACAACTACTTCTTCATACCTTACAAGCCCCGGGAAAATTGGTAACCCTGCTGCATCTGCTGAAGTCCACGTATCTGGTCGAAGTTCATTTGAAGTAAGGTCGAAGATTGCTCCTGAACCTGCATGCCAGCTGCCATTATTATTCTTTGAAGCATCAAAGAGCTCATATAGTTTTTTATTGAAGATATCAACAATCAGTAAATGCCTGTCTGATCCTGCTTCTATAAGAGGTTTTGATGGTATTGGATATGGCCCCTTGTCACTTTCGTCACTGTAATCGAAGGTTACAGTAACCTTAGGCTGGTCCTTCCCGACTACATTAAAAGGAATTCCAATGGCTGAACCTTCCCACTTTGTTCCAAAATCAGGGTGCAGATGAGTATCGTTTCCTATGCTTGCAATTAATATATCCGAATTAGGGTCAATTTCTTCACCCGAGATATCTTTGTTCCAGGGATTATCTGCAGGGAAGACCTGAAAATTGTCAATATTATTGTCCGGGTTTTTTATATCAGGATTTAAATCATCTATTTTAATACACGCGGTTAAAAAAGGAATAATTATAACAACTTGAAAGAGGGTACAGATTTGCCTTTTCATCTCATTTCATTTAAGATCATCATTATTGATAAAACAATCTTACTCCTTGTTTATTATCTTAAACTGTTTGAAATATGGAGGATATACTGTATAGCTATCCTTTTCAAGAGGATGAGAATTTACTCATTTACCTCCATCAGGTTAAATTGCCCGGTTGTATTATCTTTTTTGAACTCCCCAATACAACACGATAGAAAAGAAGCTTATGATGCATCAATGGCTCTCACAAGCATTTACAATGACAGAAGCAAAGATAAAGGAATTGCACTGACCCGGCTTGCAAATGGTATGATCGTGTTGAAAGGCTCAATGGCAAGTACTTCAAATCTGTAACAGAATAATTGCTATTGGTTTTAGCCGACGGCAATTGGTTGTTGCTCTGTCAGGGCTCGAACCTGAACTTTTCTGATCCAGAGTCAGACGTGTTGCCAATTACACCACAGAGCAGTTTGGGATGCAAAGATAATACTAATGTGAAAATTTACAAACATTAATATATTGATGTGAAAAATTAAAATACATCCCTTTAAACAAGACCTTATATGCTTGATTAATTGTCATCCTGGTGCATCAAAAATGATCCGCAGCAGTCTTTAAATAAAGAGAACAGCGATGGGGCACGAAGAGGACTATATAGAAAAGCTGATCAGGACAAACAGAAATGAATTTGTGGAAGATCCATCAGAGAACCATCTGAAAAAATTCATCCGCAAGATGAATACACGAATGAGACATTTTGTAAGTATTGTACCTCATCTGGTGAAAGTTGCAATCATTACAATAGTAATATTCATTGCCTCGATAATTTGTTTTAAAAAGTATATATTTAACGATACTTCATTCATTATGCTCCAGGTAAAAATTGTTACAGCAGTAACTAGGTTGATCCATCCTGAATAAATCACCTTGAAATAACGAACTCATTATACCCTTCCGGAAGTGTTGATATGACATCGATTGATTTGACATGAGCATGAGGAGGTCCGGTTTTGCACCATTCTGCGAACAGCTCAAGCACTTCTCTCCTGCCTTCGGCTTCTATGTAAACGCTCCCATCAGTCATGTTCCTCACAAATCCTGTCAAACCAAGGCTGGATGCTTCCCGTAAGGCGTTCCACCTGAAACCAACACCTTGAACCCTGCCAGTGATAGTTATTTTATACAATACTGTGTTATCAGTCTTCATACACTGGAACTGTAAAATAAAAAGTTGATCCATTACCAGGATCTGATTCAACCCATATTCTGCCAGCATGTCGTTCAGCAATTCGCTTGCAGATTGCCAGGCCAATACCAGTCCCCTTATATTCATCAGACCTGTGAAGTCTCTGGAATATCTTGAATATTTTTTCAAAATACTGCGCTTCAATTCCAATTCCATGATCTTTTATTGAAAAGATGTAGTTCTTTTCAATCCTTTCGCATGATATTTTAATACTGGGATTTTCATTGCAGAATTTAATACTGTTCTCAACAAGATTCTGGATCAGCTGAATCATCTGGCTCTCATCAGCCAAAATAACAGGCAGGGTCTCGCTCCTTATATCAACATTTTTCTCCTGGATAATAAGTCTTAAGTTGGCCTTTACTTTCTCAATAACAGTATTCATGTCAACCTTTTCAAAGATTCTCCCTCTTGTCTGAACTCTTGAATATGCGAGCAAACCGTTAAGAAGCTCATACATTCTTTTTGAACCTTCAACAGCATATTTTATATACTCATTCCCGTCTTCATCAAGTTTATCCTTGTACTTCTGTTGCAAAAGTTGGGTAAAGCTCGAAACCATCCTAAGAGGTTCCTGCAGATCGTGTGATGCAACATAAGCGAATTGCTTAAGATCGCTGTTAGACCTCAGGAGCTCTTCGTTGAGCTTTATCAGGGCACTTTCAACTCCCCTTTTCATGTCTGTAACATCGAAACATACCCCTGTCAGGCTTTCAGGTTTCCCCCATCTGTCGTGAGTAAGTATTGACTTTACAGAGATAAAACTCGAGAATCCTTCGCTATGTCTGGTCCTGAAGATTGTCTCAAGTGGCATGCCCGAGTTAATAGTATTTGTTACAGCTTCCCTGAAATGAGGCAGGTCTTCTTCGTTGATGTGATTTTCGAATATAGAGATATCCTGATCAAGACTTTCTTCCTTAAAACCCATCATCAAGGCAGCCCTATCATCACAAGAAACGATCCCCGTCTTAATATTCCATTCCCATGTTCCTATTTTCCCATTTTCCAATGCAATCTCAAGCTTCTTCCTTGTTTTGCGTAAGGTTTTTTCAATTTTTATCCTGTCCGCTATATTTGTAACCAACCAGGTGGCCCCGGTAAAAATACCTTCTTCATTAAATAATGGTATTGAACTAATCGATGTATGTATATATAAATCATCTTTTCTGATGAGTTTATGACCAAAAGTCCTTTTTGAATACCTGTTTTCTCCTTCAAGCTTTTTATTCATAAGCACCTTCCCTTCTTCATCCATGAAGTTAAAGATGCTCATTCCTGTCATTTCCGATGGCCTGTACCCGAGCATTTCAGCCATCTTTTCACTCACGAAAACTGTTCTTAGCTCGGCATTTATCTGCCAGATGCCTTCATTTACACATTCAACTATTTGTCTGTAGCGCGATTCATCTGATTTGATTTTGTTGATAGGGCGCAAATCTTCGAATGAAGCAATAATGTAGTTCTTGCCTCCAATTTCAATTTGTTTAACAGTAGTTGTTACCTCAATTTTTTTTGATTTTATAGTCCTGATGAACGATTTAAACTTTCCTTTAAACGATGTTTCATTTAGAGAGGTAGCCACATATTCTTTCAGACCTGCTTCCAGGGGAGACTTCCCGACTACTGATACCCTTTCATGGATTTCGAAAAGCCTGAGCCATGAATCATTTACGTACACAAATTTCCCACCTGGTATGGATGACAAGGAAACAGCAATTGGAATGGCATCTAAAAACTGAAAAGAGTGCAACGAAGAAGGATTAAACAGTTTTTATTTCAATTGTAGCTGAAAGTTAGTAAAAATCAGGCGATTTTAAAAATCAAACCCTAACTTCTTATCTATCACTCTTACAAAAGGCTTTTAATATTGTTATATTTGATAATTTAATATCTATGTCGAACATTGATTTTATTTTAAGACTTCTTACAGGCATCGGAGCAGGCTTATTGATTGGAATTGAGAGGGAATTGCAAAACAAGCCTGCCGGTTTACGCACGAATACATTAGTTGCAGCCGGCTCAGCATTGTTTGTTTTACTATCAATCAGTATCAGTGAACAATATGGAAATGTCACAGATGTAACAAGGATAATTGGCCAGGTTGTGACTGGAATAGGGTTTCTGGGTGCAGGGATAATATTCAAGGAAGGATATGATATCCGTGGTCTTACAACAGCAGCTACCGTTTGGTGCAGCGCAGCTGTGGGTTGCTTTGCAGGAGCGGGGTTCTTCACTGAAACACTTATTGGCGTTGTTGCCATTATTGCAATAAACTGGCTTCTCTTCCCTCTCGATATCTTATTGTCAAAGAAAGCCAAAGAAAAAGAGGAACAGGAAAAAAATAAGAAAGATAAAGACTAGTGCAAGATATTTTTCTTAATAGTATCCACTCTTTCGTGAAGTTCTTTCGTTTCTTCCCTTACCTGAATAATAAAACTATTTTCATCCACAAGGCCTATTGCAGCCTTCATTTCTTCCCTGTTCCTGAAGGTAATTAAACGATAAGGATTATCAAAATCCTTTTTTCGTGAGCTGTAAACCTTATCAGACACATATTCCTGGATTTTTGTCAGCTTGTCAAGTGCAGCCATCCATTGCTCTTTTGTGAGCGATTCTGTTCCGTTCAATTCGCATAGAAGGGCATAAGCATGCTTCTGCTTGTCACGAGGATACTGTTCCCATAGCTTATCATATCTTTGATGAATTTCACTCCATGTTTTAAGTTTACCATTCCCGATGTCTTCACGAATCTGATCAAGATCTTTTTTAAGCATTATCTGACCTCCAAGATTTACCCATTCGGTTTCCCTTCTCCCTTTGAGTTCTTTCTGCACTGATTCCAGACTAGCCTCTTTATTTGTCTCAAAATACAAAACAAGATTTTTCATTGCATAATAATGAAGTATGTCACAATAGGCGTGATATCCTTCATAAGGCTTAATGACAAGCTGCTTCCGTTTGCTGTTTTCCATCTTTTCACCTTTGACTTCCAATCCCTCCACAATGGCTTTTTCTTCGGTGAGTAACTTCTTCCCTGATTCCGCTAATGTTTCAATGTCAGTCACATTGCCTGTTTTGCCAGATTGCACAAGATGAGCTTTTGCTGTCCAAATCTCCAGAAGTAATCTTGCTGCGACAACTTCTTCAATTGTATCGGGAGCAAATGCGTCAAATTCAATATGCTGTGTTTTGTTTTTCCTCTTATCTCTGCTTTTGAACTTCCATGTATTTCTTGCAAGTGCATACATATTATACAACCACCAGTAACCCGGCATCACTTCGAGTCTTTCTTTCGAGACATTATTATTAAGCAATGAAAAAGGAAGTGGAATATCAAGCTCTGCCGGGTAATCTGCTTTTGACAATAAAACATACGATGCGAACCTGCATGAATGTTTAACACTTGTACACAGTCCAGGCCAAAAACCTCGTCCTGCCTGTATCTCATTGTCATTCGCCCGGCTATTATGATTCGATCCGATTGTGGCCCCGGCAGCCATGTTACTTTGCCCCATAACAACCGAAGCAATCAGAAACGAATTATTATGATGCTGCTCATGTGATGGGAAAATAAGATTGTTTAAAACTTCACAACACGATATAGTTGAATTATCACCAAGAAAAGAGTTGATCAGCCTGGCTCCGTACTTGAGGTTTGAATTGTTTCCGAGTATAAACTTTACAGCCTTGCAACCATAAAAAATATGACAGCCATACCCTATAATACCATTCACAAGCTCTACTCCCTCTCCTATCTGGGTTGGTTCATCTTCTGAAGAATTAATTGTAAGGTTTTTAAGCTTATTTGCACCTTTTATATAGCAAAATGAACCAATTTTTACATCCTTAACTATCTGTGAATTCTTAATTACACAATTAGCGCCTGTAGTTCCATAATACCCCCTCCTGTTGTCGATGCTTTCCTGTGTTATTTTCTTAAGGTTGTTTTGAAGTGGTATATCATCAACATACTTTGCCCATAGGTAGGCGTCACCAGGTATCATGCCATCAAACGGAAGAACTTTCCGGCAACCTGTTTCATTCATCAAATCTATCCATGTTCTTACATTCTCAGGTTCCCCTTCTTTAATAACACCATTACCAAACTTGGCATGGTCGGTAGTATGCATTTCGCTTATATTAAAAAGGATACAATTGTTACCGATTATGTAATGGGCCAGGTAATGAACATCGTGAATTGCAGTATTATCACCTATATCACAGGATACTATCATACTGTTAGTAATCCCGGCCGGTAACCTAAGATCGTGATGCTGGAGTATTACATTCTGAGTTTTCCCAATACGAACAAGGCCATAGAACCTTGAGTTTTTGATCTGACTTGTGGCAAAATTGTCAGTTACAAGTATATTGTCCCAGTTATCAGATGTATTCCCATTCTTAACAAGTTCTTCAAGCTCATCAGAGCGCAAATTTCGCCATCCTCCCTGTGGCTTGTTTACCTGATTATTACGAATGTGAAATTCATCCTTCCCCTCGGGTAAATATTTAGATGGTATAAAGTTATTGCCTATGTATTCAGGCTGTAGAATAAGAACCTTGTCACTTGATGTTTTTTCCATAAGTCAATATAGATTTTCAGGGTAATATACAGATAAAGATACGAAACTGGGAAATCAATTAGTCTCTGCAATACAATTAATTTTGACCTATCTGATTATGATCAACCTCTGCCTGAAATCTTTTTCTGATCCGAAAATAATGTTTAAAAAGTAAGTGCCGGGGGTCAAATTTACAGGAACCTTATAAAGAAGTTCCGAATCCATTTTCTTATGAAATATCAGTCGGCCGGATGTGTCAAATATTTTTATTGTCTGTGGAAGAACATCCGAGCCGGTTTTTGATATATTGAAATATGTTTTAGCAGGATTTGGGAAAATTACAATCTGATCATTTCCAGTTGCTCCTGAAAGTATGTTATTGATAACTAAATGATTACTAATAGCAGGCGCTTCAGCCCCTGCCGGTGTCTCTATAGGATTCTCAGCCGGTTTAAAATATTCAAGGGTAATAACATCATTATAGCCTAATGATGTCGTAAGGGTGATTAGCACTTTCCTGCCTGAAATATTAGTTTCTTTTATTGCAACTGGTATTGAATTTGAATAGACATTGAAGGCTGTTACAGGAGGGGGGTTGGTAGCAAGGCTTAGTGAGAATGTCATTTCAATAACTGAGGGAGTGGCATTATTTATCACCGATTGTGTATGAAGTGGTATATTAGTATTCCCCCCCTCAATGTCATTTGAAGAATATATTCTTGCTCCCACCTGCCATCTGCCATTTTGAAATGCTTTTAAAGGATCAGTAGTTGACCATGTTGAATTAATGGACAGGCCCTCTTTCCATTCCTCACCAAGATCAACTCCATACTCGAGTTTTTCATGGGGAACAAGGCTTTCAAAATCAATAAACTTTGGATTCATTACAATCGAATGAGTGTCAAAACCCATTTGCTGCCATTGTTCAAATGTAATTTCATTTTCATTCACAACAAACCTTGGTGAACCGGCTTCACACCAGTAAAGATTATAATCACATTCAAATCCATTCAGGCTTTCCTTGTCGGCTACAGTGATCATCGGTGTCTCGTGTTTTGCATAGAATATGTTATTGTAGATCTTTGTATTATGGGAAACAGAATTTAATCCATTATCGGTGTTTGTATAAATATGCACAAAAGGCCGCCATGTCTGCTCTCTAGTCCTGTCTTGGTAGAATGTATTATTATATACTTTAACATCACTCATTCCCTTAACAACAACACCAACTGCACCTCCTCTCACAATATTATAAGCGACGCCCCCTGAATTGTTTCTCATGCCTGTTGCAGATTTACGTATTATGCCCATTGGCACATTATTGAGAAAGTTGTACTTAATTATTACATTTTTATTATGTCCGGTGAAAATTCCATGGGGAATAACATCCATGTCAGTGCCGCGCCATGAAAGTTTATTACCAGTAATTAGCGCCCCATCAAGATTATTGTTTGTGGAAGCCTGTCCCTCATCACCTGCCTGAAGAAGGTATCCAAACCTGTTCGCCGAACTGATTGAATTGTTTTTGAATATCAGCTTTGTCGGTACAGACCTTGGTATATTTACACCCTGCCATAACTCACTTGAATTTGAGTATGTTTTCCCACTAATGACCAGTTCAGTTTGTGCAGCTAAATTGTTGAACGAAAACATAGAAACTATGCTGACTCCTATCCTGAAGAAACCTGTTATACATTTTTTTATAGCTGAATTCACTCTGATATAACATTGTAGAACAATGAAATGTTTGGGATATCTGGTCATCAGGTCAGGTTATGTTTTATGTGTTTAACAAAGGATATACGTTATCAGAAAGGGTTTATGAAGCTCTGGTTTACACCTTCTAAACACAACCTGCCTGAAAAGGTTCAGGTACGCAGGAATCAATACTTAATTACCCTGATCGATTTTCTGAAATTCTTAGTAACTATAGTAACAATGTACATTCCTTTTGCCCATCCAGAAGCTTCAATTGAATTCTGATTTAACTGGTTCTTATATAAGGCAATTAACTTTCCTGATGTATTATATATTAAAACATCATAAGGATCGACATTACTTACAGCGACATTGAACCTGTCATTAATCAATGTAGGCCATACATATATCTCTTTACCCCAGGGCTGGGTAATATTCTTTACAAAAACATAAATGTCATCGCTTGTCAATATCCCACAAGTGCCTGAAACAGTAACTCTGTAATTTCCAATATCAGTTGCATTTACATTTGTCAGAACTAGTGAGCTTCCTATTTCACCTTCAAGCAGTAAGGTATCCTTCTGCCATAAATACTCGAGATTGTGCCCGAGAGCATTTACTTCAAGATTATAATTCTCACCAAAAGGAACAATTATATCAGGGGAGACAGAGATAATTTTAGTCAAAGGGTTTATTGTCAAACTAACCGGATCAGATTTAACAATCCCGCATGAACCTTTAACTTCAACAGTATAAATTCCAGAATTTGCAGGTTTTGCAGGGAATATTACAATATTCGGCTGTGTTGAGGTCCGAAAAGCGGATTCATCCTTATACCAGTTATAAACCAGGTTATGACCTTCAGCAACAACAGAAATAGTAATCCTGCTGTTTTCACATTCCTCCTGATCGTTAGATATTGAAACAAGCTTTGTAGCATCAACAACATTGATTCTTATTCTTGACCATTCTGAAAATTCATTATTTATTTCAAACCTGTAAGCAATATATGCATTGCCGGAGAATTCATCATTCCAGGATATTGTTGCTCTCTCCTGGGTTGATGAGATTAGGCCTGCTGATTGTGGCTGCAGTACCCACTCAAAAGTCTCGATTCCCGGCGTTGACCCAACTGTATAATTTGAAGAATCAGTTCCCTTGCAGACAAGTGTATCACCACTGATTTCCATAGGAGTAAGGAATGGTTCTATCCCGGTATTTGAGTAAATCCATTCTTCAAACAATGAAACATTTGTATAAGCACCGTAGGTATTACAATTTGAGCTACCCCAACTCACTACACCTGCCAGTTTATAGTCGCCAAGTACATTTACGACCATCGGGCCTCCGCTATCGCCATTGCAGGCATCTCTATTTCCATTGCGATAACCAGCCATTAGTACTGTCGATGGTATTGATTTCCAGACTACCGAGGCTTGTTCAAGTGAAATTATTGGCAATTGTACTTTTTTCAGATTTGAAGGGTACCTGTCAGGATTGACTGAAGTTAAACCCCATCCTGTTACCCATGTCATTACTCCTGGATCAGTAGCTCCAAAGCTGGCATCCTCACGTGTTACAATCTTTATGGGTGATGAGTTTACAATTGGCGTTTGCAGCCGTATGAGAGCTATATCGTTCTTATTTGTCTTAGGGTCATATTGTTCATGGGCTTTCACCTGGTCAGCCTGGTGTGTCTCACCTTCATAAGGGTCATACGGATTGTTGGCGTTCGCTTTTACTCTGACGCTATCAGGTGACAAAAATCCCCGGTTGCCATAAACACAATGGGCAGCAGTCAATATCCATCGATCGGAGATAATTGAACCTCCACATGCCTTACTTCCTGCTATGATATAAACCTGCCAGGGGTAATCAGAAATAAGTGCATCAGTCCCTCCTGTAATTTTTGTGACTTGTTGACGGACTCCCGTTACAAATGGGAGGAAATGATCACCAGCCCCTATCCCGGAATTAACAAGTACCACAGGCTCTTCAGCAACGTAAAGACGCAGGAGATTGACCTCCTCCAGGAATGTATTAAAAGAAACCTGCAGAAAGTACCTTCTCTCAGACTCAAGTGTGAAAGATACCGAATCATTCTCAGTCAGATTACTTCCTGCAAAAACAAGATCGTAGCTTTCATCAAGTATCTGCCATTCAATAGGTTGATCCCTGACAACATTGATTGTAACTTTTTGAGGTAACAGTATAAATGAATGAAGTAAAAAGGGAATAACAAGCAGGATCTTTTTCATATACAAAGATACTGCTTGTTAGGGAGATAAGAAGCTCTAAATGTAATTTTAAGAAAATAAACTCTATTTCATTGCCTCAGAGAATGCTGATTTGAATATATTGTATGACCATGTTGCGCCAGACATAGCATCTACCTTCTTAATATCTTGTTTTTCAAACAGTAACTTCGGATAAGTTTTTACTCCATTCCAGTCATTCATTGTCTGCTTTATATATAGATCATTCCCTTTGAAGTGGGCTGCATAATCATTATTAAAAGTCTCATGTAATGAGGAATCCCGAATCTGAAAGGATACATTTCTAATGACTCCACCCTCTATGCTGACAGTTACTTTGCCCCAATAAGGTTCGCTGGTATAAACAGATCGCGATTGACCTGTGTAAACTCCATCATTGTATGGCTTTGTCTGAGAGACTTTACTCTGAGCCTGGCAGGCAAGAGAGATCAATAAGAAACCAATCGATAAAAGAAAAAAAGAACCTGTTTTCATAGTTATAAGTTTATAATATTAAGATCCTCAAACAGGTCTTTTACCCTATTTATTACTTAAGTGCACTAGAGCTTTAGAGTTGTGTACCTCACCTAAGCTAAAGCTACGGTGAGCAAAGCTTGCACCTTGTATCTAGCTTAATACCTGCTTTTTAAACTTTGCAAACAGCGCCTCTTCATCAGTATCTTCCCTTACACCCTGAAGAAGAAGATCGATGAGTTTGTCAATGGCCTTATCTTCAAACCCTGCCTCAATAGCGAAGCGTTTAAGAAGTTTCTTCTCATTTTCAGTAACAACTTCATCAGCCAGGATCATTACTGCAACATTGTACAGATGCTCGAATTTATCACTGAGGCTGTAAGGAGCATGGTACACATGCTTGCCTTCCAATTCGATAAGCTTTTCGATTTCGGGATCGCTAAGACCAAACTTCTTACCTTCTTTAAAGAGCATCTCAAGCTCGGCAGGAGCTATCTTTCCATCAGTTTTTGAAACCTGAATAAGTGTAATAAAATAGTCCTTATTGACCCTTTTCCCGTGATGTGTGACGAAATCTGTGAAGTTCATAAAATTAGTTTTGAAAGTTTAAAAAATATCTAAAAAAATCTCTAAGTCCCTGAGTCTCCTCCATCTCTCAGTCCCTCTGTCCCTTAGTCTCTCAGTCTTCTGTCCCATAGTCCCTCAATCCTCTGTCCTTCCGTCCCTCCTCAGCCTTGCAACAAGGAAAACAGGGTTGTGATCTGAGTTCTCAAATTCAAGATTCTTACATTTAACAGATACAGTCTCAACATTTGGCGAAAGAAGAAAGAAGTCTATCACCGTAGTAGCAGTTACCTTGGGTCGGTAAGGCCCTGTAACTGTCCTGTTAGAGGGTTTCTTATTGTCATAAGCCCAAGTCCAGTCTTCCGGAAGGAATCCTTTCTCAAGCATCATCTGGTTTGTATTAACCACATTGCCATTAAACTGCGGAATAAAACCGGCAGGGCTCTGATTCCAATCTCCCCCGGCAATAATGTAATTACCTTTATTATATTCGGTAATGAGAAAATCTCTTAAAAAATCCATCTGTGCTTTGCGTATGTCTCCAGTATCAAACGCTTCATTATGAGTATTAATAAGAACGAGCTCTTTACCATTCTCCAGAGGATACCTGTTTGCAATAAAACACCTATCGAGCATAAATAGTTGTTTCGGAAAACTATATTTGCCCGGGAAAGAATATCTTGTTGATGACTCCGGTTCCACATCCCCAAAAACAGAAATTCCGGATAAAACTTTCCCCATTGGATTTGATGGCGGCACAGGAACAAAAAATACGTCATAGTTAACAGCAAACTGCGATGATTTGCCTTTCAAACTTGTTTGAAACTTTTCATACTGGTCATTCTTATAGCTCCTCCTGCTCTTTCTATCAACTTCCTGAAGAAAGATAAAATCAAGGGAATCATTGTCCCTTAGAAAACCCGCTATTGAACCAATGTTTTCATTATACTGTTCCTGTGATGGTCTGACTTTCGTACCTCCGTCATAAAAGAAGTCCATTTCATCATCAAGTCCGGCATACCCTATATTCCACGACATAATTGTTATTGGATTGCCCTCGTCAATTTTACCAGGTGTTTCACTCTTAATAAGGTTTATCTCCGGTTCCGGTCTATAGTCGGAAATAATCGCATAAAGAATTATACCGAAGAATGTCGCCCATAAGATTATTATAAGAATTATTGCGGCTTTGAGTATCTTCCTGATTGTATGCATAGGTCCTTCGATTTGCTGAATTCTTTGATCAAATGAACGGTATTCCTAATACAAATATAACTTCTTCCTTTGACTCTTTGTTTTAAACAGGTATCCTTTGGCAGTGGAAATTTGAAAATTTGAAAATGTGGCAATATGAAAATGTTATTCGGAGAACAAACCTGAACAATAGATTAAAATGTTTTGTTTAACTTGCTCTTCATAATCCACCAGATAAATGAGAAAGAAGCGTAAGACTGGCATGATAAGCACCATGGTTATCATCGTAACGTTGTTACTTACAACAAGCCTTCATTCACAGCAACTGAAACAAAATCCTGCTCTCGATGAAAAGGTAAGGAAATTCCTTGAAGCAAATGAAGGTCAATGGCGTGATTTGAACGTTCCGACAACAGATGGTCAGACATTGTATAATCTTATTATAAAAGGAAATTACAAAAGTGCCCTTGAAATTGGAACATCAACAGGTCATTCTGCAATCTGGATTGCCTGGGCATTAAGCAAAACCGGAGGGCGGCTGATAACAATAGAAATTGATCCTGAAAGGCATAAGGAAGCGCTCGAAAATTTCAAAAATGCAGGTGTATCGGAGATTATTGATGCCAGGCTTGGTGACGCGCATCATCTTGTAAAAGAGCTGAAAGGCCCTTTCGACTTTGTTTTTAGTGATGCGGATAAGGAATGGTATAAAAACTATTTTATTGATATAGAGCCCAAATTGAAGGTTGGTGGCTGTTTCACAGCACACAATATAAGTGAAAGAAGGGGTGGATACAGAAGTGGACAGGCAGAATTCCTCGATTATATAAAAAGCCTGAAAAACTACAACACTACGGTGAATAGCCAGGGTGGTGGACTCTCAATCAGCTATAAACTATCACAATAAGTTAACATTAAGATAATGGCTGAATCAACTCTGCAAAGAAAGCTGGGATTATTCCCTGCCACCAATATTGTTATTGCCAATATGATTGGAGCCGGGATATTCACCACCTCGGGACTCCTTATGGCCAGCCTTAATAGTCCGGTTTTGATGCTTACTCTCTGGCTTGCAGGCGGATTAATAGCCCTTTGTGGTGCAATGTCTTATGGAGAACTGGGCGCCGCTATGCCAGGAGCAGGAGGTGAATACCTCTTTCTCTCAAGGTTGTATCATCCTGTATTTGGTTTTCTTAGCGGTTGGGTTTCGTTCATTGTTGGTTTTTCGGCGCCTATTGCTGCTTCAGCATTGGGGTTTAGCGAATATTTTGTCAGGGCCGTCCCCGGATTCTCAGCCTTGTTGAATGATGCGGGCATACTCCAACCTGATGGAGTAAAGACATTACTTGCAGTGAGTATAATAATAGTTTTCACATTATTACATTATACAGGTATTAAATCCGGCGCACTGGTTCAAAACATCCTCACAATTCTCAAAGTAGCTCTTATTCTTGTCCTTCTTTTCGCCGGCTTCTTTTCAGGAAACGGTGATCTTAAGAATTTCACCGAAGGTTCCGGAGTGGCCCAGGGCCTGTCAGGATGGAAGACAATTGGTCTGTCTCTGATGTGGATAATGTTTGCCTACAGTGGATGGAATGCATCGACCTATCTTGGAGCTGAGATCAGGAACCCTCTCAAGACTTTACCAGGCTCCCTCATTCTTGGCACTGGAATAGTTATTGTCATTTATACTGGTATAAATGTGCTTTATGTTTACAGCACGGAGCCTGCTGAGATGAAAGGTATTATCTCTGTTGGTGGACTTGCCATGGGTAATCTGTTTGGACCTTCGGCCGATACACTTTTTTCATTGCTCATCGGTTTTGCTCTTTTTTCTTCACTGAGCGCTTTTATAATAATAGGCCCTCGTGTTTATTACCAGATGGCTTCTGATGGACTTTTCTTTAAATCTGTTGCAAGGATCCACCCTAAGTTCGGTGTTCCTTCAAACTCAATAATGCTGCAGGGATTGATTGCGGTAATTCTAGCACTATCAGGTACTTTTGAACAGGTGTTGACATATATGGGTTTTGCACTTGGCATCTTCCCGATACTTACTGTTGCAGGTGTTTTCAGGCAACGACGAAATAATCCTGCTTCATTTAGACTCCCCGGATTCCCATTTGTCCAGGTGATTTATATTGCTGCCGGAATAATGATACTTGTGCTTTCATTTCTCGAGAGACCAGCAGAATCATCTGTTGCCCTGCTGACAGTTATTGTCGGGGTACCCGCTTACTTCATTTTCAGAAGGAAGAACGGCAGGAAAGAAGTATGATCACACCATAATGCGAGCAAGATCACGAATCACAACTGATGCACATGCAATCCCGAAAGCAGCAGGCATGTAAGAAATGGTACCAACAACAGATGCTTTGTTCCTTTCACCTTCAACTGCCACAACTTTTGTTTTGTCAACAAGTTCAGGAGAATATACTGCCTTGAACCCGGTGCTTACTCCGAGCCTGTGTAAACGTTTCCTTAGTATCCTTGCAAGGCTGCAGTCTGTCGTTTCCGATATATCACATATTTTAATTCCAAGGGGGTCGTACTTTCCACCTGCACCCATTGAGCTGACAAGCTTCAGTTTGAGCTTTACACTGTGATGAATAAGGAAAATTTTTGGAGAAAGAGTGTCAATAGCATCAACAACATAGTCATAGCCTTCTTCAAGCACCTCAATCATCCTGTCATCCTTAAGATATTCATTAAGTATCTTTAGTTTTAAAGACGGGTTTATTTCCATCATCCTTTCAGCCATAACCTCAGCCTTTGGGAGACCTTCATTTCTTTTCAGTGCTGGAAGTTGCCGGTTCCTGTTTGTAATATGTACTGTATCACCATCAACAATTGTCATAGAACCAATACCTGCACGGCAGATCATTTCAGCTGCATAGCTTCCTACTCCACCAAGACCAACGACAAGAACATTTGAATCGTTAAGCCTTTTCAATGTATCGCTGCCAAGCAGCATCTCGGTTCTTGATAGCCAGTTTGTCATTGAAAATTGATTTTAACAAGAATCTCTTTGAGATCCCAGGTTAAAAAATTTAAGATAGTTTGAGCACATAATTGTTTTAAGATATTCAATGTCAATTCCTTTATCGTCTGCTACTTTTTCATATATTGATTCTATTCTTATATCAGCCCCATCAGTCTCAAGGAAAAAACTGTCTTCAGGCAGGTTCCTGAGAAGTTCGGTAGATTCGGGTCTGAGTGCATACTCAAACCATATCGAAATACGGAAACCTTTTGAAAGTAGTTGTTCAGCAAGTTTTATCTTACCACGGAAACCATGAATCATCCATGGCTGTTTTGGTTTCAGGGTTCTTGCAGCTGACAGAAGCTCATCCCAGGCTCTTACACAATGAATTATAAGAGGCTTATTAATCCTCTCTGAGATTTTAACCTGTTCTGAAAAAACTTCTGCCTGCAGTTCCATAGAAGGACCATGAAGTTTGTCGAACCCTGCCTCACCAATTGCAACAATCTCTGTCATCGCTGCAATTCTCTCTACAAGGCGGAGATGATCTGAATAGTTCTCATGTGTCAGATACCAGGGATGGATTCCAAATGTATAGGCAATGCCCGGGATATTATCCGGTAACCTGTTCTCATGGGCCATGAGTGTTTCGAGGATGAAAACTCCAGGTTTTGTTTTTCCTCCATGTACATGAATATCAATGTAATCACCTTCAAAAGGATAATTCATTATTATCTTCCTATTACATCAATTCCTTTGTCGATCCTTCTGAATGTTTCCTCCTTACCGATCCAGCTGATTATGTCAAAGATGTGAGGACCTCTTAATGACCCTACAAGTACAAGTCGTAAAGCGTTCATTACAGCGCCTGTACTATATCCTTTATACTCAATCCATGCTTTAATTACAGCCTCAGTTTGAGCAGCAGAAAGGTTATCTGTTTTTGCCAGCTCCGATTTAAGCTCCCGGAGAATTGCCGGTGTATCTTCCTTCCAGCGTTTGCGAACAGCCTCCGGATCATAAGTTTTTGGCGCCTCAAAGAAGAAGTCAGTCTGATCCCATATTTCACGCACAAAGCTTACTCTTTCCTTAACGATTTTAACGAGGCTTTCAAGTTCACCTATATCAACATGGTGACCTTTCGTGCGAAGGATTTCCCTGAATTCAATTGCAAGTTGGTTATCAGTTCTCTTTTGAAGGTATTGGTGATTGAACCATTTTACTTTTTCAGGATCGAATCTTGACCCTGACTTTCCTACCCTGTCAATTGAGAAAGCCTCAATAAGCTCATCCATCGAGAATATTTCCTGCTCAGTTCCAGGGTTCCAGCCAAGCAAAGCAAGCATGTTTATAAATGCTTCAGGATAATATCCTTCCTCACGGTATCCCTTTGCTGTCTCACCGTAAGGCCAGAAAAGAGGAAATACAGGAAAACCCATCTTGTCACCATCGCGTTTACTTAGCTTCCCTTTGCCATCAGGTTTTAAAAGTAAAGGAAGATGAGCAAAAAGAGGTGCCCTCCAGTCAAATGATCTGTATAACATGAAATGAAGCGGAAGTGAAGGAAGCCATTCTTCGCCCCTTATTACATGTGTTATTTCCATCAAATGATCGTCAACAATATTAGCCAGGTGATATGTAGGCATGCCATCTGATTTAAACAATACCTTATCATCAAGAGTGTCGGTGTTGACAACTATATGGCCCCTTATCACATCATCAAAATGAAAATCCTCATTCCGGGGCATTTTATACCTTATGACATAAGGCTCACCGCTATTCAGCTTTTCTTTCCATTTATTTTCGGGAAGTGATTCAGAATTATTAAGCATGCCTCTTACGGCAGAATTGTATATAAATGTATTTCCGGTCTTCTCTGCCTGTATCCTAAGCTGATCAAGTTCTGCAGGAGTATCGAAAGCATAATATGCATCACCCTTGTCAATAAGAACATCAGCATATTGCCTGTAAACATCCTTCCTGTCGCTTTGCCTGTAAGGACCATAATCCCCTCCTTCCTTTATGCCTTCATCAACCTTTATACCGCACCATTCAAGCGACTGCATTATGTATTCTTCAGCGCCTTCAACAAACCTTCCCTGGTCAGTATCTTCGATTCTGAGGATAAAAGTTCCCTTGTTCTTCTTTGCAAAAAGATAATTGTAAAGAGCCGTCCTTACACCACCAATGTGTAGCGGACCTGTCGGACTGGGGGCAAAACGCACTCTGACACTTTCCATAAACAATTCTGTTAAATTAAAATGTAAAGATAACCAAACAGCTTAACAAATAGACAATAATAAAAGTCAGCTTTATACCGTTGATTATTATTACTTTTGTACATTATTGAAGCTCACAATTTTTTTATATGGGGTTTATTTATATTTTCTTCCCACCCCCTGTGGGCGGGGTAATCGAAGAAAATCAATGTTTTAAGACCTCATTCATTCAAATGGTTACATTTACGTCAAATGATGCAAAAAAATCATTTTATCCTCTGAACATAAAAATACATCAATATGAAAAAGATGAAAGCTTTAGTAAAGGCCATACCTGAGAAGGGTTTATGGATGCAGGAAGTACCTGTTCCCGAACCGGGGCTTAATGATGTTATAATCAAGATTAAAAAAACTGCAATCTGCGGAACAGATCTTCATATCTACAACTGGGACGAGTGGTCGCAACGAACAATAAAGACTCC
>DATALD010000131.1:0-53379 GCA_036261255.1 Bacteroidales bacterium | reverse complement strand
AGGATTGTAGACAATAGTAATATTCTTTTCATTATAAATTTTAATAATAGCGCTAAACTAATGAACTTAAGTTTAACGCTAATATTTCACTTTATTAAATTTTTAAAAAGGGTTAATTTCTTCATTTAGATGATATACAGTCCAGGATGCTGGATCTTCAAGAAGATCGGCCCATTCTATATAAATAAATTCTGTTGTACCGTCTATTAATCGACCTCTACTATATCCTGGACAATAACTCTGACTTAAGTTGGCAAAAACATCAGAACCCATCATTCTGACAACATCCTGTGTGTATCCGGTGTTTTCTTCAATATTTGGTGTAAGATAATCCATAGGGCAAGTGGGGCAATTTGCATAGTATAACTGACCATAATTGTGGGCAGCTCTTGTGTTAAAATTCGCCCTTAAATAGACACCCAGTGTTCTTTTCTGTGGATTAGTAAATAAATCATAAAATCTTGCATATTCAAGTATATACTCCCTTACCGAACTAACTATTCTAAATCTATTGTCGTTATGAAAATTTTCAGTATGTTGACCGTAATCGTACTTTGAGTTATACCTGGGGTTTGAGAGTAATACATTTACATCTTGTTTTGAGATCTGGTCTTTGGGAAAGAAGAGTTTCTCTAACTTAGATTCATTTGTTTTATATATATAATTCTGTTCAATTCTGTAAACATTGTCTCCTATTTGGTAGACTCCATCTACATTAGCAATATAACATACAATTTTTGAATGAGGTAAAAAATAGAGAATCGAACTGTCACATGGTTCTTTCAAAAAAACATTCGGATAATTAGCAACATACTCAGCAAATTTTGGATCGGCTTCCTCCAGTTTCATTCCTTCAAGAAAATATTCGGTCATTGATTTAAAGCCAAGGGACTTGTTTTTGTCTGCAACTACTTTAAAATTACTTTGATTTTCAAAAATCCAATTTAGATGAGCTTTAAAAGCAGAATCATCCCTGAATTTTAACCTGCCATCAATCAGGGAAATCCCATCATCCAAATTGTCTTGAACCTGAGTTTCTTCCTTCATACATGAAAGACAGGCAAAAACAAGAATAAAACTTAAGAATAAAAAATTTTTACAATTTGTTTTCATTTTAGGATAGTTTAGTTAGTAAAATGTTTTATCAATAGAGTATTGACTTAAACAAATGTGCAAACATGTTCTAAATATTCAGCAATAGCTTCATGTCGCTTAAGTATCAAAGTTGCAGAGTAGTAATTAAAATGAGTTGATAGTTACCAAAATGCTACTATATTTATCCAACATTCCTTAATAATTCCTTAAACCCGAATGCGGTGAGCATAGGAAAAGCTGAACTCCCTTTTTTCTTGGAAACAGCAATTACCTTTGATTGTAAATAGACTTTTCTTAAAGATCTGTTGAAAGATCCAGGTTTATTTAAGTTTATCAGACAGGAAGAGCTGCAGCGCAAAAAATTGTATTCTCTTAATTATGCTCTCAAGGACACAAAGAGATTTTGGAATAATAATCTCTGGCTGACCTTCAGAAATTATCTTTGTATAATTCCGATCAGCTTTACAGAATAAAATTTTTTCAATATCTATAATTCTATGTCCACTTCTTGAAATAATATACAATGCCTTAAGGCCAGTGGAAGGGTTAATAAAAACTTCAAGGTTCTTCATCTTTTCTATTTATATTCCTGCTTAATGGGAAATGAATAGAAAATGTTACCTGTTTTTCTTTAAAAAAATCATGATTGAAGCTAATTTAGATTCATTCTAAAAAGAAATTATATAATCCTCACCTGTTCGAATTCCGGATATTATTAATAAAAATAAATCCTTGTACAAGCGAAGGGATTATACCTTCTGAGTGATCCAATCCCGGCAGGATTATTTTATCGATTGTATCTTCTGTAGTGCCTGCGGCAATCATTGCATTATAGATATCTTCGGTAGCAGATGGCAAAACATGGGTATCTGCATCTCCATGAAACAACAGCAGAGGAACATTTGTCTTCCAGGGCGCAACACTATTGCTTACCATTGCCTCACGCACCAAAGCATATTTTGGTGATGTGGAAAAGCCTGAAAGAAAATCTGCGGTTATAAGATCCGGCATGTTGGTCGTCAGTTGCGAATTTATCTCGCCTGATGTCAGCTGACCGGTATAAAGGCTGCCTATCCTTGATGCATAAGGTTCATTCAGGATATCGGTAATCGGGTTAGTGAACTGATCATACTCTTTATATGCGTTCAGGACATAACCAATGTAGTAAGGCATCGGGAACTCACTTGCCTGGAACATTTCCTGCAACAGCGCATAGATATTGTAAGGCCCGGCTCCGCAAACACTTCCTTTCAGATTAAAGTCATTCTTATAGTCATTTTCAAGCGCCCTGTGCAGTTGAAGTGTTGCCCATCCACCCTGTGAATAGCCCATTACATAATGCTCATTTTTTATGGTGATAACCGGAAGCTCAGCATCCATCTCTTTCACTGCATAAAGCATATCAACAAGCGATTGTACTGTTGGTTCTTTAACAAGGTATGGGTGCGGGATGTCATTTGATTCTCCAAACCCCGGATAATCGGAGATGACAACCACATAACCCATTGAAGCAATTACATGAAGAAGTTGAAATCCTTTATCATCAGGGAACTGACTTGGCGCATTACGATTTAGTGTGTTGGTTCCATTCTGGAATGACAAGACCGGATATTCACCGGCATCTGTAGGAACACATACAACACCTGAGACCCTTGTTTGCTTTCCTTTTATTGTTGTATTGTATACAATTCTATAGAGACTTGTACCTGTTTCGACATATTGCTTTAAATCAGGCACCCCGGGAAAATATATAGATGCTGCATCAAGAACACTATTTACAAGGCTCTCTGAATATGATACATACAGATTTTTTGAAACAAGGTATGTGTTATTTGTTTCATCACCATCTTTTTTACAGGAAAATACAAAAACAAAGAGCAACATAAAAAATGTCGACATCTTTAGAATCCTATGCTTGCGAATCATATTGAGTTTTTTAATTGTTGATGAATATTCACAAAGATAAGTAATAAGCGTGATCAACCTTTACACTTAATTCATTACTCGTTATTTAAACTCATTTGGTCAATGACAGTTTAGAAATACAATAAAAAACTTGACTTTCTGAATTAATTGGTTGAAATTAGTTCTCATGTTGTCTCGCTGACAACTTTTCCAAAAATATGTAGTATGAAAAAGGTGGCTTTTTTCGTGCTTTTACTGTTTTTTTCTGCCAGGATGTATTGCCAAAACCTGGCTGTTAATCCAGGTTTTGAGGATTGGGAAAAGGTTACAAGACCTGCCGGATGGTCGCATGTCGAAAAATGTACAAAGGATTCAAATGAAGTCCATTCAGGCAAATATTCATGCAAGCATACAGGCTTATCATCAACAAGTGATCTTGGACAAAACATTGCTGTTACACCTGGTGTCGACTATACTCTTTCACTTTTTTATAAAACCGGGGTTCCTTCGGAAGGTAATGGCTCAAGAATAAGATGTTACTGGAAAGATTCTGGTGGAAACAGCATTTCAGATCCGGCAACAGATGATATAATGCGACCGGGAAAATATCTGAAAAGTTCTGTCTGGGCACAATTCTCAATTACAGTTAAAGCTCCCGAAACAGCCTCAACATTCTATCTTGAGGTAAGGACAAATTCGAACAGTATGATTTATTGGGATGATTTTCTATTCTGTGAAACGGCGCCTCTGTCAATTAAAGATGAAAGCAATCTGACGCCATCTGTTTTCCCCAACCCGACACATGATTTTATTATGCTGAGGAACATATCAGGATCAATTTGTGCTGAGCTCATTGATGTAAATGGTTTGGAATGTTCAAGGTACGATACACGCAGCTCAGATGAAACCAGTGTTCCGACAGAATTGTTAAAACCAGGGATATACTTTTTGAGAATTGTTTATCCTAAGAGAACTATTGTAATCAAAATCATAAAGGAATAATTCATAATCATCCTGAATGTGTGCAGTCTATGAGTTCATTCAGAGTTCATTCATATTTCATTATATTTGCACTCATTTTTGATGTTATGGTTTCTGTTCAGGATATTACTGTTTCATTCGGAAGTTTTGACCTTTTAAATAAGATTTCGTTCCTCATAAACGACCAGGACCGGATTGGACTTGCAGGCAAGAACGGCGCCGGTAAATCGACTCTCCTCAAGATTATTGCAGGTATGCAGAATCCAACATCAGGATCTGTTGATATGTCGAGAGATGTTTCAATCGGATATTTGCCTCAGCAGATGAAGGTTGACGATACAACCTCGATTTTAAACGAAACAATAACAGCATTCTCAGAGATCACAGGTCTTTCCGAAGAGATCGAATACATCAGCGGTGAAATAGCAAGGCGGGAGGATTATGAATCGCCTGAATATCTTAATCTTTGCGATCATCTTACAATAATTGAGGAGAGATACAGGATACTTGGCGGAAGCAATTACATGGCGGAAGCAGAACAGACACTCATTGGTCTTGGCTTCGAGAGAAAAGATTTTGACAGGCCCACAAAAGAATTAAGCGGTGGCTGGAGGATGAGGGTTGAGATCGCTAAACTCCTGTTACGCAAACCATCTTTATTTCTTCTTGACGAACCAACCAACCACCTCGATATTGAATCGATTCAGTGGCTTGAGAATTTCCTTGCAGGTTATTCTGGTGCTGTATTGCTTGTATCGCACGACAAAGCATTCCTCGACAACGTAACAAAACGCACAATCGAAATTTCACTCGGGAAGATTTATGACTATAAAGCTTCATGGTCAAAGTATCTTGAGCTGAGGCAGGAAAGAAGAGAACAACAGCTGGCAGCTTACAGGAACCAGCAAAAAATGATTGAAGATGCTGAAAAATTCATTGAGAGGTTCCGGTACAAACCTACAAAGGCAATACAGGTACAATCTAAAATAAAACAGCTTGACAAAGTCGAGAGGGTGGAGATCGATGATGAAGATAATAGCGCCATGCATCTCAGGTTCCCTCCTTCCCCACGTTCAGGCACTGTAGTTATAGAAGCTGAGAACCTGTCAAAGAGTTTTGGAATGCACAATGTTCTGAAGAATATCAACTTTAAGATATCGCGTGGAGAAAAGGTTGCATTTGTAGGCCGAAATGGTGAAGGTAAGACAACCTTTGCAAAGATTATAAAGGGAGATCTCGAGCATACGGGTATACTCAGAAAAGGTCATAATGTAAGTCTTGGATATTTTGCCCAGAACCAGGACGAACTGCTTGACGAAAATAAAAGTGTCCTTAGCACAATTGACGATGTGGCAAAAGGAGACATAAGGACGAAAATACGCGATATGCTGGGAGCCTTTCTCTTCCGTGGTGAAGATGTAGATAAGAAGGTAAAGGTTTTGTCGGGTGGAGAAAGATCGCGACTGGCCCTTGTGAGACTTCTGCTTGAACCATGCAACCTTCTTGTTCTTGACGAGCCAACGAACCATCTTGATATGAGATCGAAAGACATTCTCAAACAAGCCCTTATTAAATATGATGGAACATTGATTATTGTCTCACACGATCGTGATTTTCTTAATGGCATAGTTGAGAAGGTTTATGAGTTCAGGCATAACACAATAAAAGAACATCTTGGCGGGATCTACGATTTTTTAAGAAATAAAAAAATTGAGAACCTGCGTGATATTGAAAGAAAAGAAAAAACAGAGCAGGCAAAGGAAAGCAGGGAAGGGTTTTCATCAAACAAGCAGAAATACCTCGACAAAAAAGAGTATGAGAAAAACCTCAGGAAACTAAAGAAGAGGCTTGAGGAATGTGAGAGTGCGATAGAGAAGCTTGAAACAGAGATAAAAGCTGTCGATAAATCTTTTATGGAGCCCGGGAATAATTCTGAAATTAATGAAAAGGATTATCACAGGTACCAGGAACTAAGAGATCAGCTTAGTGAAGAGATGAATAAATGGACAATAAACAGCGAAGAGCTGGAGAATTACATCAAAAACAACAGCTAAATGGAATCTCAGAAGTTGAGTAAGAAGTACAGGGTACATGTATATGAAACAGGGCCAAATGGCAAGCTTAATGTCCACTCCCTCTTTAATTACTTCCAGGATATTGCATCAGATCATGCTGAATTGCTGGGTTTCGGAAGGGATGATCTGCAAAAAAACAATCATTTTTGGGTGCTTTCAAGGATGTATGTTGAGATCAGCAAGCTTCCTTTTTGGGAAGACACAGTTGAAATTCAGACATGGCCCAGCGGAATTGAGGGTTTATTTGCATTAAGAAATTACGAGATTTCAGGCAACGAAGGAATAATAGTAAAGGCTTCATCGTCATGGCTCATTCTTGACCGGTCAACGAAGAAAATACAGCGCCCCGAAACAGCATTCAGCGGGCATGAATTTCCGCCTGAAAAGAATTTCACCAGGAAGGCAACAAAACTTAATCCTGTTGAACAAGGAGAGCCAAACCATTGTTTGAGGATTAAAGCAAGTGATCTTGATATAAATCTTCACACAAATAATGCTGCTTACATAAGATTGATTTTTGACACCTACGACCTTGGATTCATTATGGAAAATGACCCACAAACGGTTGAAATTAACTATCTTGCAGAATCGAAATTCGGAGACGAGATTGATATAATTACATATATACACGATTGTGAGCACAGTCACTCAATCATCAGGAAAGTAGACAGGAAAGAAATATGCAGGTTAAAAACAAACTGGAAAAAAGCAGAATAGACTAATCATATATCAGGATGTTCAGGTACAGGAAATTTAATTTCATAACTACTGCAGGTATATTGCTCGTGATAACCATCATGTTCTCATGCACTGTATCGCAACAGGCTACCGATTCGAAGGATCTTTCCTACATTTATAATCCAATAAGAAATCCAATTGCACCACTTTATGATATAACAAGTTTAACAGATAGTGTTGCAACATTCTCCGTTAAATTCAATTCATCTGACCTGTTTTTTACAGAAGCTAACCCAAGGGGAGTACCAATGTCACTCATGCTTGTATCAGTAAAGCTCTATAATGTTACAAATGAAGCCATTATTGCAGATACTGCAGCGATGAACCTAAGCATAGTGCAGGAAACCTCAAAGAACGAGTATGTATATTCAACAAAACTGAATGTACAACCAGGCTCGAAATATATTGCTGATGTTAAAATACTCGACAAGATAAGATCAAGTGTTGTCCAGTCTTTTATTCCATACAATACAGTATCGGAATTAAACAAGTATAATTTTCAGGCTCTTGATCATTTAGGGAAAAACAAGCTTTTTGCTCCAATCGTAAGAAAAGATGAATATGTAAATCTTGTTTATAATGAGGGACCAGCTGACAGCCTGTATATATCTTACTACAGGCCATTTACTCCTATCCCGGAGCCACCTTCAATGCTATTGCCCGAGAAATCTCTTGATTATGACCCTGATACAATAATAACTATTCCCTATTCTCCTGGACAGCCATTGATGTTTCCACAAAAAGGGATTTATCTATGTTCTGTAGATAAAGACACAAAAGATGGTTATACTTTTTTAAACCTTGGTGATGAATATCCTGGTATCAGCAAACCGGAGTCAATGATTGATCCCCTCGCATATCTTGCAAATGAAGAAGAGCTCAGAACTATGAAGTCGTCCCAAAAGCCAAAGGTAGCTGTTGATGATTTCTGGATTAAGATTGGAGGTAATGTCGATAAGTCAAGAGAGTTAATAAGGATATACTATACCCGCGTTCTTTATTCGAACTATTATTTCACTTCATACAAAGAAGGATGGAGAACTGAGAGAGGGATGATCTATATAATTTATGGGCCACCGGATAAGGTTTATAAATCGGCTGAAGGTGAAAGCTGGGGATACAGGCGGCCTGGTGTCAGTTCTTCATGGGGAAGCAGATTCAGCGTTAAGAGAGACTACCTGTTTTTCAATTTCAGAATAAAAGATGATGTTTTCACAGATAACGATTACTACCTTAGCCGAAGTGAAACACTTGTCACTTTCTGGGATCAGGCAATAACAAGCTGGAGAAAAGGTGTTGTTTTCAGGCTCGATAATCCGGAAGACATTTAACATGACTCATGCTCATTTCGACTTCACTCAATGCTAATTGAGTGAAGTCGAAATGAGGATATGGCAGAACAGTACTAAAGAATTTATGCAAAAAGAGACAGACTGTATTTTTGGAATAAGACCGGTTATTGAAGCAATTAAAGCCGGGAAGCAGATCGACAGGCTCCTGCTTAAACAAGGGCTCCAGGGTCCTCTATATCACGAATTGATGACTGAGGTTAGAAAAAATGAGATTTCTTACCAGATTGTGCCTGTTGAAAGAATTGAAATCGTCACACGAAAAAATCACCAGGGGGTGCTTGCATGGATTTCTCTTGTGGAATACCAGCATGTTACAAACCTATTGCCAATGGTCTATGAGAAAGGCGAAGATCCATTGTTCATTGCACTCGATGGAGTATCAGATGTAAGAAACTTCGGCGCAATTGTAAGAACTGCAGAATGTCTTGGAGCCCATGGTGTTATTATCCCTGAAAAAGGTTCAGCAAGAATAACTGCTGACGCAATAAAAACTTCTGCCGGCGCCTTACATTCCCTGCCTGTTTGTCGCGAGAAGAGTATAGTAAAAACAATTGAATATCTTAAGGATTCAGGATTAAAGATAATATGTACAGAAGGGAAAAGTGGTATCCCGGTTGCAGAGGCCAAACTAACCGGACCTGTCGTTTTAATAATGGGTTCGGAAGATAAAGGAATAAGCAGGGAGCTTATATCGCTTGCAGATCACATCGTCAGAATACCAATGTCGGGTAACATCGATTCATTGAATGTCTCTGTGGCTGCAGGTATATTTCTTTATGAAGTTATGCGGCAAAGATCATAACAAATCATGTTTCAATGATTCCTCTGATCCTTTCATCAAGCATTTTCTGATCGTTATGAAAAACAACAAGGGCTGCCTGGTTTAGCAGGGAATCAAGAGCTATTTTCCCTTCCGCCAGTTTCTTCTCCCATTTTGAGCAAACCGGGATTCGGCCATCTGCTGCAATAATTGCCTTCTCCTCTTTAGTGAGGAATGGGAATAAATCTTCACAGCCCTCTTCATGTGACACATGAAGAAACTCATTTGCAGATGAAGGTACTTTTGATGCTAACCTTGATGAAAACTTAAGGATTTTAGCATCTACTTTCCAGAGTTTTTCAATCTGTTCTCTCTTTGCTTCATCGAAAATACTGACATCATAATTTTCGTGCATTCTTGGGTTGAATTTTCCTTTCAGGTCTTTCAATGAAGCGGTCACTATATGTGGTGGAATTGTGATTATGTCAGTGCCTGCTATCATCTCAAGCTGTTTTGGGTTCCTGATGCTGGCTGCAACCTGTTTTGTTTGCCATTGATTTTCGGCGGATAGTCCGGTAATCCAGTTCTGTGACGCAATAGCAGTCATTTCGCCTGCGCCGGTCCCATCGCCTAGTTTGTTTTCTGAAATAAACTCACCTATTCTTCCAATGAAAACATTCACATAATCGGGCCTGGCAAACCTTACAGCCAATACATTCTGCCTTGCGCTGAAGCCAACTGATATGTTTGTCTTAACACCTGCATCTTTAAGCATACGTGCGGCAATAAGACCTTCGGCTGTGTATGGTATCTTTATTATAAATTGTTCCGGGCAGATATCATGATATCTTTTCCCATAATTGAACAATGCATTAATATCGTGGGCAAAATCAGCATGCAGTTCAACATTTATAAAACCTTTGAATTTCTGTGACAATCTTAATCCGTGCCTTGCATTGAGAATGAATGCAATTTCCTTTACTCGTTCTTCAGGCGGTAATTCCCGAACAATAGCCTTTGACTCGGCAATAAACACATCATAAATACCTTTCTGAACTTCATTATTCAGAAGTGTATTGTTTGTTGTGATGGCAGTCATTTCAGAAGTCCAGCTGTTTTCTGCTTCAATGATATCAGCAGTATCCAGCCAAACCTCAGAACCTGTCTTTTTAAGAGATTCCCAGAAAGGTTCTGATTTACCATTAACATGCTTTTCTATCAGGTCTTTCCAGACATAATCGCTGATACGTGTTGACAAGTCTGCCATAATAGTCGATTTAAGTTGTCTTTTTTATAAACTGTTTGATTCAATTACATCATAACCTGTTGGTGTCTGAAATACTTTCAGATCGAATTCTTTCAACATTGCAATAAGGTGTTCAAAGACTTCAGATTGAAGATTCTCATAGGGCATCATCTGATATCCGTTTGTAAAAAAGTAAACCTGAAGGGGAAGACCGTTCCCATCAGTTATCCTGTGTCTAAGGATTACTGACTGTCCCTTGTCGACAAGCGGTTGCTTTTTTATGTATGTCTCTGCATAATGTCTGAACAGAGCAAGATTTGTTGGTATTGACAGGTTGAAAAAAGGATCGGGCTTGTTACCGTTGTTGCCGCCATTTTCAGATCTGTCAAAATAATCCTTCAATTCTTCATATTTAATTAATCTCTCTTTCATTTCTTCATCAACGAACCTTATGCTCTTCATATCAATTAGCAAAGGCCTTTTAACCTGCCGGCATTTAGCTTGTTCCATCCCTTTCCAGTTCTGGAAAGATTCATTTACCAATGAATAAGTTGGAACAGTAATAATTGTTCTGTCAAAATTCTGGATTTTTACTGTATTAAGGGTAATATCCAAAACAGTTCCATCAACGTCCCGGCCTGGAATTGTGACCCAATCACCTATTTTAATCATCTCATTTGCAGAAAGTTGAATACTTGCTACAAGACCCAGAATAGTGTCCTTAAAGATAAGGAGCAACACTGCAGCCATTGCTCCCAGCCCTGCAACTATTTTGCTGATATCCTTCTTAAAAATAACAGAGAACAATATCAGTATTGTAATGGTATAGATAAAGATTTTGACTAGCTGGACATATCCTTTTATATGGCGGTGCTGGGATATCGGAAGAGTTTTATAAATCTCATGCCATGCATTTATGAAGGAATTAGTTACAATGGTGCCTACTGACACCATATAAACGTATGTAAGTCGCTGTACAATACTGAGCCATGTTGAATAATCCTTAAGAGCCCACCCTGCCATAAACCAGATAACAAGAGCAGGAGCAAAATGTGAAAGCCTTGTAAAAACTTTTTGCTCAAGAAAGATATCATCCCAAATTGATGTTGTCTTTCTTACTATCCTGGATACGACATTATTAATTATTGCCTTGGCTAAAACATTTGAAAACCAGCTAAGTATCAGCACAATTGCTACAAGAGCGACAGTACTCAGGAAAGATGAAATGTCAGGATTAAGCCCCGCATTTAAAAACAGATCTTTTAGCCAGACTGAAGGGTCTCCTTTTGAAGGCATCATTTGGTGTTTCGGAATTTTAATAATATTTGCCAAAATTATATAAATTATCAATCAATGAATATCTTTAGTTTTGCATAGCTAAATAATTTTTTATGAGATATTACTTCATCCTGTTTTTCCTGGCGATCATTTCAGGGAAAATGTATTGTCAGGAATTTGACAATTATTTCACTGGAAATGCTTTGCGTTTTGACTTCATGTTTTCAGGGAATAAAATAAAAACAGTTTTATATCCTGGTTCAATGAAAGAAGAGCCAGGCTGGGCTGGACCACGGCCGGTTTCCGTAAATCCCAATGCCGGAGGCAATTTTATATTTGAACTATTTGATAAACAGGATGAAAAATTAATCTACAGGAATGGATTTAATACATTATTCCAGGAATGGCAGACAACGTCAGAAGCTGAAAAGATTGAAAGAAGTTTTTACGAAGTTATCAGGATGCCATTTCCGAAGAACAAGTGCAACCTTGTTATCAGTAAAAGGGAAAAAGATGGAAGTTTTACAATACTATACAGTGGTGAAGTCAATCCTACAGATTATTTCATAATAAGAGAAAAGACAGCTGATGTCCGGTCATCAAGAATTTACGGTTCCAATGATCCTTCAGTATCAGTTGACCTGGCTTTCATTGCTGAAGGTTATACTGAAAGTCAGATGAATAAATTCAGACAAGATGTAAAAACAATGGCTGATGCACTTTTTTCTGAAGCTCCATTCAAAGAATACAAGGATAAATTTAATATCTGGGCAGTTGAAGCAATTTCGCAGGAATCCGGAACTGATATTCCTGGTGAGCACATCTATGTAAATACAGCTCTTAATTCAACTTTTTACACCTTTGATCTTGACAGGTACCTGACAACAACCGATATGAAAGCTGTTCATGATTATGCTGCAGTTGTACCTTACGATAATATCATTGTTCTGATCAATAGTGAAAAGTATGGAGGGGGTGGCGTCTACAACTATTATAGCGGCACATCAACAGACCATCCTGCTTCCAGGATAGTGTTCATCCATGAATTTGGGCATGGGTTTGCAGGTCTTGCAGATGAATATTATAATTCAACAGTTGCGTACAATGATTTCTATCCATTGAATTACGAGCCGTGGGAACCTAACATTACAACACTTGTTGACTTCAGGCAAAAGTGGACCCCTGCCATCAAAGATGGAGTGCCTGTTCCAACACCTGAAGAAGAAAAGTATAAAAATGTTGTCGGGTTATTTGAAGGCGGTGGTTATTCTGCCAAGGGGATTTACAGGCCCGAGATTGATTGCAGAATGAGAAGCAATGGACCAAAAGGGTTTTGCTCCGTATGCAGTAATGCTATAATAAAGGCAATAGAATATTACACTTCGCAAGAATAACACATTAAGATTTTCTAAACAGAGACAATCAGGATTATTTGTTCAAAACTGCAGATTTCAATCCTTTCAGGTTCAAAGATTTGCTCATCTGCTTCATTGCACCGGGAAGACCGGTTTTAACTTCGCAACTGCCAGTAAAATGAACAAGGGTGGCGCATTGTTCTGCCTGTATGGGATCGTGGCCACACACTTCGATCAACGACTTTATAACATGTTCAAAAGTATTTATCTCATCGTTATAAAGGATCAGAGTAGATGATTCTCCATCATTTCTTAGCTTATCATCCCTGTGTAATGTTCGTTCTTTCATTGAAGGTTTTCGAATAGTTCTCTTGCTGTTGCCACGTCAATTTCCCTTTTCCCAAGCCATGCTACTATCCTGGCTTCGCGATACCCATTTTTCCGGAGAAGCTCAGCATAGTCTTCTGCGCTTTCAAAAGTAATGAAATTCCCGATAAGATACACAATATTACCATTTTCGAGTTGCCTGACATCAAGGCCGAGGTTTCCGGCAGCTTTGCGCATGGCATCAGTATCTTCTTTATCTAATGGTTTTATTGTCTTTGCAACCTCAACCCTGAAATTCAGCGTTGGAGGAACAGTATCAAGTTCAATTGGATTGTCTGGCATGCCAATATTAAACAATGGTTTACTACCCCATTGCTTTTCAAGAACCGCAGCTCTGTCGGTTGACACAGCTTTCCCATCCATCCGGGCTGCAATAAAAGAGTCTTTAAAACCAAGATTTCGTACTAAAGCAAGCGCTTTCCTGGCATCTTCTGCTTTCCTGAAAAGGCCTCCAAAATAAGTTGTAACAGTGGAACCTGAAGTCGTGAATCCTTCAATAGGATTAATTCCTTTAAAATACGAGGTTGATACAGCATTCCTGAAAACAGCAACCTGTATCCTGTAAACCAGACCTTCAGGAATCTCGGGATTAACAGCTATAGGTTTCTCCTCAACTTTCTTAAGGATTTCGAAGGCAGATAAAGCTCCTTTTGGTGCAGCAGAACCAGTTGCAACCGATGTAACATTCTTAATAGGTTCTTCAGCTTTGACAGCCTTTTCTGATACTGAATCATTTGTAGTTTTGCTTTCCGGGGTGGCGTCCTTTATCACTGTTTCCGAATTCTTGTTTTTTGTACTGTCAACCTTTATGGGGTCAACAACTGCAGGAACTTTTTCAGTATTCTGGCCTGTGAGTATAGTTCCAAGCGCAGCATCAACCTCCGGCGGTAAATACTCTCTTTCTTTCAAGACAGGGATGTCTTTAATAACAGGTGCAGGTGGTGATTCTTCAACAGGTCCTTTTTCTGCAGGTTTATCTTCCTCTACAATTCTTTTGGGGGTAACGTCAGCTTCAAGTTTGGGAGACTCTGCTTTTCCAAGGCCGGCTCTGCATTGTGTAATATACTCCGGAACATTGTACTCTTTTGCTTTCTTTTTTCCTGCTTCCGTTTCGAATCTTCTAAAACTTTTTTCAGCGCTTGAAAAGTCTCCATTCATCTGCTGTGCCCTTGCAAGATAAAACAAAGCATCCTGGGGTAACGACCTCAGAGACCCTGAACCAAGTGCAGAGCTTAACAAAGATTCAGCTTCATCTGCATCTTTTCCCATCTCCACAAGACATGCTCCTGTATAATATTTATAAACAGGATCTTTAGGATATACAACAAGCATCTGTCTGAATCCATTATAGGCATTCTCATACTGGCCGCTATTAAAAGCATCAAGTGATTTTTGCCTGGCACTTTTCTGATCTTGCGACAGAGCTACAGCGCTATTCATCAAAAAAGCAAATGAAATAAAGACAATTACAGTCAGTCTTGTTCTTATCGGATCTACTATCAAAATCTTCAAACAATTGATTTTTAATAATTAAACATAAATAAAAACAGGGTTTCAAGGAACACAAATGTTAATAAGAATCACAGGTCCCCTGTGCAGAATACGATTCAAATCTCGTAAATTTAGCCATTATAACAAAATAAATGCCATGGACAAACCGCAGGAAGGTATGAAAGCTCCTGATTTCAGGGGCTACGACCAGGATGGAAATGAAGTAAAACTCAGTGATTTTGCAGGAAAGAAATTAGTTTTATACTTTTACCCTAAAGATAATACTCCCGGGTGTACGGCTGAAGCATGTAACCTTAGGGATAATTACAAAGAGCTGCTGGAGAAGGGTTTTGCTGTGGTTGGGGTAAGTGCTGATAATGAAAAATCACATAAGGGATTCGCAGGGAAATACAACCTACCCTTCCCATTGATTGCTGATACTTCAAAGAAGATAATGGATGACTATGGAGTATTTGGTGAAAAGAAACTTTATGGAAAAACTTTTCTTGGAGTACAGAGGACTACATTCATAATTGATGAAGAAGGAACAATTGAAAAGATCATTAAGAAAGTTCAGACATCAGATCACACACAACAGATATTAAAACTGTATAAACAATAAACAAACTGTATACATGGGCACTGAAAAAAAAGAAATCAACAAGGAAAAACTTAAAGCGCTTGAAATAACGCTTGGCAAAATAGAAAAGGATTATGGCAAAGGTACCATAATGAAACTTGGAGATCATGCCATTGAAAACATCCAGATCATTCCAACTGGGTCAATAGGTCTCGATGCAGCTCTCGGTATAGGCGGACTACCCCGCGGAAGAGTTATTGAGATCTACGGACCGGAAGCCTCGGGAAAAACAACGCTTGCAATTCATGCTATTGCTGAAGCCCAGAAAAACGGTGGGATTGCAGCTATAATAGATGCAGAACATACATTCGACCGGAACTATGCTGAAAAACTTGGTGTAGATGTTGAAAACCTCTTAATCTCCCAACCTGATAATGGAGAACAGGCGCTTGAAATAGCTGATAACCTCATCAGATCAGGAGCTCTCGACATTATAGTTATTGACTCTGTTGCTGCCCTCACTCCAAAAGCAGAGATAGAAGGCGAGATGGGCGATTCGAAAATGGGTTTACAGGCACGACTAATGTCCCAGGCGCTAAGAAAACTTACTGCAAACATCAGCAAAACAAACACCTCCTGCATTTTTATCAACCAGCTTCGCGATAAAATCGGTGTTATGTTCGGAAACCCGGAAACAACAACCGGAGGTAATGCTCTTAAGTTTTATTCATCAGTACGTCTCGACATACGACGCACAAGTCAGCTGAAAGAAGGAGAAGAAATCATTGGAAACAGGACAAGGGTTAAGATTGTTAAGAACAAACTAGCTCCTCCATTTAAGAAAGCAGATTTTGATATTCTCTATGGTGAAGGAATTAGCCAGCTCGGCGAAATCGTTGATCTTGGTGTTGACTTTGAAATAATTAAAAAGAGCGGATCGTGGTTCAGCTATGGAGAAACCAAAATCGGACAGGGAAGAGATGCAGTGAAGCAGATACTTAAAGACAACCCTGAACTTTATGACGAGTTAAAAAATAAGATTAGCGAGAAACTTAAATCGGTGAATTAATCCTCGATTCAGATGAAAAAAACAGTACTGTTCCTATTGATATCAATCGTTGCACTTTCTTCATGTAATAATAAAGAGAATGTTATTCCCCGGGAAGAAACAGGAAAACAAATAATTAACCAGCTTACCGAAGAAGAAAAAACAGGCGGAGTGATGACTCCTGAAATACTGTGGAAATTTGGGAGAGTTGGTTCTATTGTCCTGTCACCTGATGGAGCAACAGTACTGTTCACAGTAACAAATTACAACCTTCAAAGCCAGGAAAACAGCACAAGCATTTACAGCATTCCCTCATCAGGAGGAGATGCTACACAACTTACTGCAAATGGTAGTTCTCCGCAATGGTTCAATGATGGAAATTCAATAGCCTATATCTCCGATGGCAGGCTTTTCTCAATGAAACCTGATGGCAGCTTGAAGCAGGCTATTCCCGGATTGGAAAACTTTGAAATTTTTAGCATCTCACCAAAAGGCAACAAATTATACTTTACGCGCAGGGTAAAGATCGACCAGACGGCTAACGAAAAACACGGTCTTCCAGAAGCGAATGTCAGAATCATAAACGATCTGATGTATCGTCACTGGAATTACTGGCATGATTATTCTTACAGTCACATATTTGTGGCAACCTTCGATGGATCAACTGTAACAAAAGAAAAAGATATCATGGAAGGTCAGAAGTTTGAATCACCCGATTCGCCGTATTTTGATGAAGGAGAGATTTCATGGAGCGCCGATGGCAGGTATATTGCATACAGCTCAAAGAAGCTGACAGGTATTGATTATGCCAGGAGCACGAATACTGATATTTACCTTTATGATACAGAGGAAGGTACCGAGATTAACATTACTGAAGGCAACAGTGGTTATGACAAATACCCGGTATTCTCTCCCGATGGTACAAAAATTGCATACCAGAGTATGGAAGAACCAGGATATGAATCGGACCTGTACCGGATGTTCATTTATGATCTTACCACCGGGAAGAGGAATTGGGTATCTAAAGGTTGGGAGTATGATATTGAAGAGATCAGGTGGGCTGACAATGAGAAAGTCTATTTTACATGTTCTCATTCAGGAACACGGCAGGTGTTCAGTCTATCAGTAAATACCGGTGAAATAAACCGCATCACAGAGGGGAAACACAATTTAAGCCCTATTGATTTTGAATCAGGTGTACTTGTTGCAGGACTTAGTTCAATGTCGATGGCTCCTGAAGTAGCAGTAGTGAATATAACATCAGGAGAAGTAAGGCAGATAAGTTCAGTAAACAAGTTCATCTATGATAATATAAAGATGGGGAGTAGCGAGGAGAAGCATGTTTTGACCCAGGATGGGATGGATCTACAGATGTGGGTTATATATCCCCCTGACTTTGATGCTTCAAAAAAATACCCTGCCCTGCTGTTCTGCAATGGCGGACCACAATCAACGTTAGACCAGTTCTGGTCATACAGGTGGAACATGCAGATGATGGCAGCAAACGGATATATCGTTTACGCCCCAAACAGGAGGGGTGTGAAAGGATTCGGTCAAAAATGGACTGAGCAGATATCAGGAGATTATGGAGGCGCGAACATCAGGGATTACCTTGATGCTACAGATGCCATCGTGAAAGAAAAATATGTAGATAAGAATCGCGTTGGAGCTGTTGGAGCCAGCTATGGAGGAACATCTGTTTTTTATCTTGCAGGTGTGCATGGTGGAAGATTCAAAGCCTTTGTGTCGCATAACGGCATGTTTGATTTCGTCAGCTGGTATGGATCAACTGAAGAATTATGGTTCCCCAACAAAGATCTGGAAGGGCCTTATTGGAATACTCCAAAAAGCTACCAGTATTCGCCACATTTAAGAGTTGAAAGCTGGGATACCCCGATACTCATTATTGCAGGGCAGGATGACTTCAGAATTCCATACACGCAGGCTCTTGAGGCATTTCAGGCTGCACAGATACTTGGAGTACCAAGCAGGTTACTGTTTTTCGAGGATGAATATCATTTTGTAACAAAACCACAGGACGCTGTTGTGTGGCAAAGAGAATTCTTTGAATGGCTTGATACTTATCTAAAGTAAAGGCGTATATAACTTATATCGGCAAACATTCTATAAAGAAAGTACCTGCTACTTTTCAAGTAGTTCAAGTACTTTCTTTATTTTTTCTTCCATTGGCAATGTGCCCTCAATCCAGTTGATTTTAATGCCTCTTTTTTCCATGCCCCTGAACCAGGTCATCTGTCGTTTTGCAAACTGATGAATTGCGGTTTCGAGATCTTTAATCATTTCTTCCTTTGTGATATCACCCGACAGGTAAAGTGTAATATATTTATATTCAAGACCATAATAAAGAAGGACTTCTTTTTTTACACCTTTTTCAAGCAGGTCATGCACTTCACCTATCATTCCTGAAGCAAGTCTCTTAAGAAGCCTTTCAGAAATCCTTCTTCTCCGTTCATCCCGGTCAAGAGATACACCGATAATAAGAGAGTTGATTTTGGGAAAAAGGCTACTGTGTGTTTTCCTGTTTTTTGAGAAATATTCAATTTCAATTGCCCTGATAATCCTCTTTTTGGTATCTATATCAGTGATGTTGTGGAGTGATTTGTATGTTGAGAGAATCTCCCTGAGCTCTTCCATTGTTTTTTTTTCAAGCTTTGCCCTAAGACCGCTGTCGGGGGGAACTTCAAACATTTTATATCCGCTTATTATGCTATCCGCATACATTCCTGAACCTCCGCATACAACCGGAAAAACTGAACGTTTTTTTAGGTCGTTATATATTTTCAGAAAATCGCGCTGGTATTCGAAGACGTTATACTTATATCCCGGGTCAGCAATATCTATAAGGTGGCACGGGATTGTGTGTCCATCAATTACATAATCTTCATAGTCTTTGCCGGTACCAAGATTCATTCCCCTGTAAACCTGCCGTGAGTCAGCGCTTATGATCTCACCTTTAACAGCATCTGCCACACCCACAGCAAGAGATGTTTTGCCCGATGCAGTTGGCCCGGTTATTACCAGGAGATCATAATTTGGATTCATTTCTCTTCTATATATTTGATATGCAGGAGAGAGCAATTTACCTAATTTTAAGTAATTTTGTCCGGCAAAAGCTGTCAAAAATTTCTGACATCATCATTTTTTATTTCTGCTATGAAAAACAATACAGGGGATGTAGTGATCCGGAATAAGAAAGCCCATCATGATTATGAGTTTATAGAGAAATTCATTGCAGGAATTAAACTTACCGGCACAGAGATCAAATCAATACGCCTGGGAAAGGCCACTGTTGTTGATTCGTATTGTTTTTTTAGCAACAGGGAGCTTTACATCAGGGGAATGCATATTGCAGAGTATTGGTGGGGGAACATGAATAATCACGATCCGCTAAGGGAAAGAAAGCTTCTTCTTACCTCCCGTGAGCTTAGAAAAATTGAGAGAAAGGTTAAGGAAACAGGGCTCACAATAATTGTATTAAAGGTCTTCATTAATGAACGCGGGCTTGCAAAAGCCGAAATTGCTATTGCAAAAGGCAAGAAGGAATACGATAAAAGACAGACACTTAAAACAAAAGATGCTGCAAGGGAGATGGACCGAATGCGAAAGGTTTGATGATCAGAAGTTTGGCGAAAGCAAGTACCTTGAGTAAAATTTAATAATAACTTCCACAGCTTCATCAGACGTATCAACAACTGAGAAAAGGTTCATATCATCAGGAGATATATTATGTTCTTCCTCAAGCATCTCTTCCTTTATCCACTTGACAAGACCTGTCCAGTATTTTTTTCCGACGAGAATTATTGGAAACTTGCCGATCTTTTTCGTCTGAATGAGGGTAATAGCCTCAAACAATTCATCGAAAGTGCCAAAACCTCCAGGTAGAACAATAAATCCCTGGGCATACTTCATAAACATCACTTTCCTTACAAAAAAGTGATCGAATGTGATGAGCTTATCTTTGTCAATATAAGGATTTGGACGTTGTTCAAACGGGAGGTCGATATTGATACCTACTGATTTTCCTTTGCCTCTGGCAGCGCCTTTGTTGGCAGCTTCCATTATACCCGGGCCTCCGCCTGTAATTACACCATAGCCATTTTGCACAAGCTTAAATGCAATATCTTCAGCCAACCTGTAATATTTATCATTATAATGTGTGCGGGCAGAACCGAAAATTGAAACACACGGGCCTATTCTTGCGAGTTTCTCAAATCCCTCAACAAGTTCTGATATTATCTTGAATACTCTCCATGAGTCAGTGGTATGAATTTCATGCCATGTTTTTTGCTCAAATGCGTCTTTGATAAGATCGGTAGGCTTCTCCATTTCTAGCTCCAAAAAATTGAGCTTCAAATATAATTATTTTTTAAAGGCATGAAGTTCATGCTTAAGATATTTTCCTGTGTAACTTGAAGTGCAGGAAATCATTTGTTCAGGTGTTCCGCAGAAAATTATCTTCCCTCCTTCCCTGCCGCCTTCAGGGCCGAGATCTATCACATGGTCAGCCATCTTTACAACATCGAGGTTATGCTCAATTATTATCACCGTATTACCTCTTAAGACAAGTTTATTCAAAACATCAAGCAACACTCTTACATCCTCGAAATGTAATCCTGTGGTAGGCTCATCAAGAATGTACAATGTTTTACCGGTATCTTTTCTTGCCAGTTCGGTAGCAAGCTTTACCCGTTGGGCTTCTCCTCCTGAAAGTGTGGTTGATTGCTGTCCCAGCCTTATATAGCCAAGGCCAACATCCTGCAATGTTTTTATTTTGAGATAGATAGAAGGGATCCCGGTAAAGAAATCAACAGCCTGATCTACAGTCATTTCAAGCACATCGCTTATTGTATTTCCCTTATACTTAACCTCAAGCGTTTCCCTGTTATATCTTTTCCCATTACAATCTGTACAATGAACATAAACATCAGGAAGAAAATTCATTTCAATCGTCTTAACACCGGCTCCCTGACAACCTTCACAACGGCCTCCCTTTACATTAAAAGAAAATCTTCCGGCGCCAAACCCCCTGATCTTTGCTTCGGTTGTTTGTTCAAATAGCTTCCTTATATCAGTAAAGACACCTGTATATGTTGCAGGATTTGACCTGGGGGTTCTGCCTATAGGGGATTGATTTACCTCAATTACTTTATCGAGATTCTCCATACCTGCAACACTATTATACGGTAAGGCAGATGTTGCAGCATGATGAAATTTTTTTGAAAGTACAGGTTGCAGAGTCTGGTTTATCAAAGATGATTTTCCGCTTCCTGATACACCAGTTACGCATATTAATGTGCCAAGAGGCAGAACGAGGTCTACATTTTTAAGGTTATGACCTGTTGCGCCTGTTAGTATCAGTTTCTTACCATTTCCTTCCCTCCGTTTTTCAGGTATTGCAAACTTTTTCTCTCCGTTAAGATATTGTGATGTAAGAGTGTTTTTCTTCAACATTTCGTCAGGCGCGCCCTGAGCAACTATCAACCCACCCAACCTGCCAGCTCCGGGGCCAATATCGATAACGTGATCTGCAGAAAGTATCATCTCTTTATCATGTTCAACAACAATCACAGAGTTTCCTGCATCTCTTAGCTGTTTAAGAGCTTCGATCAGTCGCATGTTATCGCGCTGGTGCAGTCCAATGCTTGGTTCATCGAGAATATACAATACATTAACAAGCCTTGATCCGATCTGTGTTGCAAGGCGTATTCTCTGGCTCTCACCTCCCGAAAGTGTCGCCGAACCTCTGTTTAATGAAAGATAGTCAAGCCCCACTTCAAGAAGAAAACCGAGTCGAGACCTTATCTCTTTAAGTATTTCAGAAGCAATAATTTTCTGATTACCTGATAATTTCTCATCAACTGTTGAAAGGAATACATTTAATTCATTTATATCCATTGCAGAAAGCTCGCCAATATTCTTTCCGGCAATACGGTAAAAAAGTGACTCTTTCTTTAATCTTGTACCTCCGCAATCAGGGCATACTTCATAATGTATATACTGTTCCTTTAGTTTTGACCCGTTTTTTTGATTTTCAGCAGTTTCAGTATTACCAACATAATTAACAACGCCTTCGAATGTAAGAAAATAGTTTGACGACATTCCAAGCGGAGTATTTGAAAGCTTCAATACTTCATCCGATCCATATAGGATTTTGTTTAATGCCTCTTCAGGAATCTCACCTACCGGTGTATCGAGGGTAAAATCATTTTTTTCAGCGATCGCCTCAATCTGCCAGAATATCCAGGTATTCCTATACTTGCCAAGAGGTTCGATTCCTCCTTTCCTGATACTGAGAGAGGGATCAGGAATCAGCTTCTTCTCATCAATGCTAGAAACTTCACCCAGCCCGTTACAATGAGGACAGGCTCCCTGGGGAGAATTAAATGAAAAAGTATGTGGCGCAGGCTCGTTATATGATATACCTGACAATGGATCCATAAGATGACGGCTGAAGTAAAAAGGCTCGTTCTTATCCGCATCGAGAACCATCATAATACCTTCACCCTGGTCGAGAGATGTTATGATTGAATCATGCATTCTCTTATCAGATGTTTCACCTATCCTGAACCTATCAATAACAAGTTCAATGAAATGTGATTTATACCTGTCGAGTTTCATTGAAGGAGTCATTTCCTTCAGAACACCATCTATCCTGATGTTAAGAAAACCTTTTCTTCTTAACTGTTCAAAAAGCTCTTTATAATGACCTTTTCTCCCTTTTACAAGTGGTGCAAGGAAATACACCTTTTTTCCCTGGAATTTTGTCTTAACAAGATCAAGAATCTGGTCATCTGTATACTTGACCATTTTTTCTCCTGAGATATATGAATAAGCATCACCGGCTCTTGCATAAAGCAATCTTAAGAAATCGTATATTTCAGTGATTGTTCCAACTGTTGATCTTGGATTTTTATTAGTAGTCTTTTGCTCAATTGAAATTACAGGACTCAACCCTGTAATTTTATCTACATCGGGTCGTTCCATACCGCCAAGGAACTGCCTGGCATAAGCAGATAATGTTTCCATATACCTGCGCTGACCTTCGCTATAGATTGTATCGAAAGCGAGTGATGACTTACCACTTCCGCTAAGCCCTGTTATAACAACCAATTTGTTTCTTGGTATTGAAACGTCTATATTCTGAAGGTTATGTACACGGGCGCCGAGGACATTTATCTCCTCATTCATTGATTTCCGTTTTTTCTGTAAGGATAATTGTTCTTTCAAGATTCCTCATCCCTTCAGCCGGTATCTTGATAGTATATTCCTTATTTAGTTTTGGAGTAAGATATGGTTTCCTTAGCCATGGATTCAAATATTTAAGAATCTTATAATTTGTATTATACTTCCCGGCAAAAGCTGAAAAATCGTTTATTGCTGTATCGATTTTCACTTCATAATATTTCATTTCAGGGTAGAGATCTTCATTTCCTATATTAAACCCATAAGCCTGGGGGTTGGCAATAATAAGCTTATATGCAACAACCCTGAAGATATATCTGGCTGTTTCTTCATTTAAAAGCAGATCATAATAATTTTTCTGATTCTGAATTTTTATCTGTTCATCAATTCCGGCTCTTCCACTATTGTATGAAGCGGCAGCCATGGTCCAGCTTCCATATCTCTCATACGATTTTTTAAAAAAATCACATGCAAATTGTGTTGCTTTCTCTATATCGTATCGTTCATCTACAACATTGTTTATCTCCATACCTTGTTCTTTTCCTGTCTGTGACATTATCTGCCAGAATCCTGTAGCGCCGGCTGGAGAAATAACATTGTTGTATTCACTCTCTGCAGCCACCAGGTATTTAAAGTCATCAGGAATACCATTTTTAGCAAGAATCTTCTCAATTATTGGATTAAACCTGTTTGCTTTTTTTATTATCAGTATTGTAGAGGAATGCCTGTATGCGCTTGTCAATATTTCTCTTTCAAGACTTTCGTGGGTATCAAAGTTTTCAAGGGGCAGGTTTTCTCCTGCAAAAGTCACTACTTCAGGAAATCTAAAGGAAGAAACAGAGTATATCAAAGAATCCTGTCGTAATAATTCCCGATCACCTGAATTGGGCTCACGCTTGAACCCGAAAGCTATCATCAGGATTAATATAGACGAGCTTATAAGAACAAATACTGTGAGTACTGTTTTACTATATAATGTATTCATTGTTTTAGTGGTATGGAATCAGGCACAAAGTTAATATAAATGCGATCTTAATGAACCAAACTGCAGTAGTAAAATCTTTCTAAATTTTTGATTGTTTTAAAATGACAACCGAAGGATCAGAACTTGTACGAAAGACCTGAGAATATCCCGAATGAATAATGATGTAAGTCAGGATCAAGTGGTTCGCTTGAAGGGTTAATAAAATATCTGAATGTAGGTTCCAGGTTTAATGAAATCTTTTCAGTAATCCCGTATTCCATCCCCATTCCAAATGAGCTGCTAAGTGTAAGAGTATTAAGACCCTGTGTTTCTCCAACAGGTAACTTGCTACCATTAACCCAGGCAAATGCATCGTTTTTAATCAGGAAATCGGATGACAAGCCCCCAATAACATTAACATCAAGATCTTTGTCAATGATCTTGTATCTTATAACAACAGGCATTTGCAGGTAGTTAAAACTCTGAATAATCTCATTTCCCAGATAATTAAGATTTGATTTTGTGGGGTCGATAGCATAGCCAGAGTTTGCTATTATGCGATCGCCCGAATTTGCAGCCAGGAAAAGGTCGGCATTTTCAGATATTACTGTGCCACTTGATGTACGTATTCCAAAATGGGAGGATCCCTTTGATTGTGCATAAAGTTGATAACCGGCATAAGAATAAACACCTTCAATCCGCTGACCCTGTGAAGCATACAAAAATCCTGTTTGAATGCTGATCCTTTTGCTTATACGATATGAAACTGCGAAACCTCCGGAATAAGATGGCATCGGTGTTTCAGAGGCGGCCAGCTTTTTGGAAAGATCGCCATGTCCTGAACCTATTTGTGAATAATAAGTAGGAGAAGCCATTGCAGAAACTGACCATCTATTGTTAATACTGCTTTTCTGACCTGCATGATTTGGATACAATACTTTTGCATCAAATGATTGTTCAAATTGTTTATTCGTTTCTTTTTTTGCTTTGGGAAGGATGTTATCGTCCTCCTGCGCCACAATGATGTTATCGGCCGAAATAAAGCTACTTTCAGGATAAGCCATTACGGCTCGTGACCTTTTATCAGGCAATTTGGCAGTCTGGCCAGATGGTTGTGGTTTATAATCGGGCTTAAAATTCTGAATTGGGTCAGCTTTTACAATAGAGAAAGAGGTCAATGAATCATCTGTTTTTACAGCGGCGTTCCTGCCGATAAAATAAGTGAGTGTACTTATTGAAACAAGGGTTATGAAAACAGCGGCATATTTGAGGAGAAGAAATGACCTGTGTACCTTAATAACAGGACGTATTCCGCTCCACACTTCTTCTGGTGGAAGGACCTCATAGTCTTTCAATCCATTTCTGAAAACTAGATCAATATTTCCGAATTCCTTATTCATTTGCCGTTTTCTTTCTTAACCCCGTATAAGATCCGACCCTTCTCTGAAGAATGATCCGGGCTCTTGCTAGGTTTGATTTGGATGTACCTTCAGATATATTGACAAGTTGCCCGATTTCTTTATGTGAATAACCTTCAATTGCATATAAATTAAAAACCATTCTGTACTTTGGCGGCAACTCTCTGATAATCTCAAGAAGATCGGCAGCTTCAAGGCCGGCATAATCATGGTTATCAGGATCACATTCAGGTTCAGGAATAGCATCAATGTCATCAACCCTATAGAGGGTATTCTTAGCCCGAAATCGTTCAAGGGCTACATTGACAGTGATTCTCCGTATCCATCCTTCAAAAGAGCCTTCGAACTTGAAAGTCTGAAGATTTTCAAAGATCTTAATAAAACCTTCCTGCAGAATGTCCCTTGCTTCTTCGTCGTTGCCTGAATACTGAAGGCAGACAGCATAAAGCCTGGAAGCGTATCTTCTGTAGAGAAGCTCCTGGTCTCTCCGGTTTCCTTTAAGGCATCCTCTTATTATACAGCTTATATCCTGCACTTTACAGCACATAAAGAGATAAAGTTAATAAAAGATTCCGGTATTAACCATATCAGTGCAAAAGAATGATGTGAGGAACAATAAAAAGGTTGCTTTTAACCGACCTAATATTTTTTAATTAAAGATGAATTACTTCTCCATAAGCTGCGGCGGCAGCTTCCATTATAGCCTCCGACATTGTGGGATGAGGATGCACCGCTCTCGACAGTTCATGACCTGTAGTCTCCAGCTTCCTTCCAACAACAATCTCGGCGATCATTTCCGTTACATTAGCTCCAATCATGTGAGCGCCCAGCAATTCTCCATAAGCTGCATCAAAGATCAATTTTACAAATCCATCTTTAGCGCCTGATGCACTGGCTTTACCTGATGCAGTAAACGGAAACTTACCTATTTTAATTTCATAGCCTGCTTTCCGGGCAGCCTCTTCTGTCATTCCAACTGAGGCAATCTCAGGATTAGTGTAAGTACATGCAGGAAGATTTTTATAATCAAGAGGTTTCACATCAAGGCCGGCAATTTTCTCAACACACAAAATACCTTCAGCTGATGCAACATGCGCAAGAGCAGGTCCGTGTACTATATCACCAATTGCATATATGCCGGCGATATTTGTCGTGTAATAATCATCAACTACTACCTTCCCTTTAGATACCTCAACACCAGTCTCCTCAAGTCCGATACTTTCGATGTTTGCTGTAATCCCAACTGCCGACAGAATAATATCAGATTCAACTACAATTTCACCTTTTGGTGTTTTGATTTTTGAAATGCATTTATTATCCCTTATCTCGGCAGATTCAACTGATGATCCGGTAAGAACATTCATCTTCATTTTTTTAAGCGAACGTTCGAGTTGTTTTGAGACTTCCTCATCTTCATTCGGCACCAGCCTGGGCATGAATTCAACAAGAGTAACATTTGTGCCGACAGACTGATAAAAGTAAGCGAATTCACTGCCTATAGCGCCCGATCCCACAACTACCATTGAACCAGGCAATTCAGGTAAAGTCATGGCCTCCCTGTAGCCAATGATTTTTTTTCCGTCCTGTGGAAGATTTGGAAGCTCTTTTGAGCGAGCGCCTGTAGCGAGTATTATATGACTGGCAGTATAGATTTTTTTTTCATCATTGGAGGTTGTCACCTCTACGCTGTTATTTCCTGAAAGCTTGCCTCTGCCACTGATTATCTGAATATTGTTTTTCTTGAAAAGAAATTGAACTCCCTTGCTCATACCCTCGGCCACAGACCTGCTTCTCTTAACGATAGCAGAAAAATCAGCCTTTATTCCACCTTCAACATCAATTCCATAGTCCGAGGCATGATTTATATTTTCAAAAACCTGGGCGCTCTTAAGAAGCGCTTTTGTCGGAATACATCCCCAGTTCAGGCAGATACCACCAATTTCAGCTTTTTCAATTACAGCAACTTTCATTTTCAGCTGTGAAGCCCGGATGGCAGCAACATAACCCCCAGGTCCACTGCCAATAATGAGAATATCGTAATCCATTTGTGTGTAGCTTTAAGTTCAAATAACTTAACAAATTATATCGAAGGTTGTTTAAATCAATTTTACTATCCTCTCGCCACTAACCTGATCCGGGTGAATGTTTTTGCTAATGCCCATAAAATAACAAGGGTGAAAATAATTGTTGCACCAACAGGTATGCCTGCAACATACGAAATAATGTACCCCCCTGAAGTGCCAGCAAATCCCGCAACAATTGAAAAAACAACAATATTAAGATACGATCTTGTGAAAAGCATTGCAATATTTGGTGGTATTGTGAGCAAAGAGATCACAAGCACAACCCCGGCCATCCGGATATTCAGGACTATTGTAAGTGCGACAAGCGCCGTTGTAATATACTTAAATACATCAACATAAGATGAATACGTTCTTGCAAATTCCTCGTCAAAAGAGATATATAGGATTGTCCTGTAAAAAACAATAAAATACATTATCAATACAGCAGACATTAAACCCAGGGCGTAAAGGTCTGCGTTAGTCACAGTAAGGATGCTTCCAAACAAATACCCCATCAGGTTAGGTGTATAACCGGGAGTCAGGTAAATGAATATAATTCCGACAGCCATTCCAAACGCCCAAAGTATACCGATTGCAGAATCTTCTCTTATTTTCTGTTTTACAGAAAGATATTCTATTCCCAGAGCAGAGAGAATTCCAAAAACTGCAGCGCCAAGAACCGGGTTTAATCCAAGAAAATAACCTAATCCTATTCCACCGAATGATGCATGGGTAATGCCGCCACTAAGAAAAACCATTTTTCTCGTTACAACATAAGTACCTGCCAAGCCGGCAGTTATACTGGCAAACAACACCCCTGCGGCGCCTTTCAGAATGAAATCATATTGAAAAATACTTTGTTCCACTATGTATGTTTTTTTAAAACTGTATGAGGAACATCCCCATGAGTTACAAGCTGGATTGGACAACCATAAGTATAAAGATCCTCGTTTGTTATATCGTTAGAAGGATGATAATGAAGCTTCCTGTTCACACATGCGAATGACTTAATCTGTGAAGATATTGTACCCACATCATGCGATACCATCAAAATTGCCATCCTGCTGTTCAGATCTTTCAGTTTTTCATAAAAATCTTTTTCGAAAACATTATCCACAAAATTTCCAGGTTCATCAAGAAGTAAGAGCTTTGGTTCGCCAATCAGAGCCCTTCCCAGTAAAACCCTCTGCCTCTGTCCTCCTGATAGTTCATTCATAAGAGCGCCAGATAGTGGTGACAGACCCAGCTCGTCAATTATAACTTCAGCTTTCTTAAAGTCAGAAGAGTTCATCCTTGAGAAAACACCTTTAGTTGTCATCAGGCCTGACAATACCACATCTTTGACAGAAACAGGAAAGCCCGCATCGCCTGTTGACATCTGTGGCAAATATCCAATACTGTTACCGGCTATTACTTTATTATTAAATGTAATTGTTCCCTGGAATGGTTTTACAAGCCCCAGAATTACCTTAAGAAGTGTTGTTTTTCCTCCGCCATTAGGTCCTATAACGCCAATAAAATCTTTCTCTTCAACTTTAAAATTCACATTTTCGAGAACAGTCCCTGTTTCATACGAAACGGATACTGAATTCATTTCTAATATCCACTCCATAAGTTTTCAGTTCTTAAAGCTTTGAGAGAGAGCCTCTATTATTGAATTGACAAAGTTTTTCCAATCTTCTGAAAGCGGATCAATTATAGTTAAATCAGCGCCTATTTCGTCAGCGATAGCCTGGGCATTCCTGCGATCAAATTCTTTCTGAACAAAAATTGTTGTTATGTTTTCTTTTCTGGCAGAATCTATCAGGTTTCTCAAGTCAGAAGGAGATGGCTCCTTCCCTTCTGTTTCAACGGCTATTTCTGTCAATCCAAAGTCTCTTGCAATATATGCAAGATTAGGGTGGTAAATCATAAATGTTCGTGACTTACGATCAGAAAAAGAATTGTTTCCTTTATCAATAAGCGCCTGTATTTCAGAAATCAGAATATTACAATTATTCTCATATTTGACCGAATCTGCAGGATTAAGTTCTGTCAGCAACAATTTGATTGCCTCAGATATCTTAATTGCACATATCGGTGAAACCCAGTAATGAGGGTCAGCGCCTTCGGTGTGTTTATGCGAATCGCTGTGTTCTGAAAGAATAGGGTTAATATGATCTCCAAGGTTTAACTTCTTCATACCTTTATTGACCTCATACAGCCTGTCCAGCCAAACCATTTCAAATCCCAGGAAGCCATTGCTGATGTAAGCTTCTGAGTATCTCAATTTATTTATTTGATCTGGCACGGGTTCATAAACATGCGGGTCTGACCCCGGTGGAACCATTACATTGACAACAAAATCGCCATCGGAAATTCTATCAATAAAATATTTAAAAGGCGCAATGCTAACTGTAACAATCCTGTCGGCCGAAGCCTTTTTTGTCTGATTATTACATGAGACAATTAAAGTTAACAGGAAGAAGCATAAAGCTTTTTTCATCAGTATTTAAATAAGTTACAAATTTAGCATTAACAGAATAAATAATCACTGTTGTCGGGAATAATTATATGTCGTCCCTCTGGGACTTATTGTGAATAACAAATACCTTTCTATCGATATATTGTCCCCGGGATAATCCCGTTATGGATTAAATATTGGCAGAAAGATAAGTAACCCCTTGAAAACACAAGTCCCGTAGGGACTCAATAAATAAAGGATATACATAAAAATGAAATTATTTTCCGGAAAGCAGTGGTTAAATAAAAACATTCATTATCCAATTAAAGCTGTTTATGGAAAAACTTAATCCCACCTATTGGTCATAAAATAAATACAGCTATTTTTGAGTAAATAACCATTTTCTGCAAGGATGAAGAACAAAGGAGAGATACTTGCCTCAGTTCTGAGAAGTTTCAGGGATTGCATCTTCCTCCTTCATAACACAAGGGAATCTGGGATAGTTGAAAAGATAATGAACGAAGGCTTTATCTTCGAAAATCAATTACCTCATTCCACAGATCGTGTGAATCCTTCAGAATCAATTGAAATCACTTATTTTTTATTCCAGAGGAAGGATTATGGTAATTATACAATAATTATTGCAATACCGAAAAGCATATATGAGACATACTCGGAGGTATCGAATGAGTATGATACAGGACTGGAAGAAGTCCTTACAACAACCGAACCTTACTACAGTGAAAATGATGAGCTTATATATACTTTATCGCCAAAGCACGTTTTGGGGTATTTCAACATTCAAACATCAGAATTTCATCAAAACAGTAACTGGGATCCTTTCTTTAATAATTGCGATCACAGGCTTCCTTTCTCACGCAAGACGAAACATGGTAAATGAGAAAAGGGAGGCTCGACCTCCCTTCATTTGAAAACTATAATATATGGAAGGAATTAGAATGTTTGAAAGTTGATTTTGAAGTAACCGGTTGCATTTGCTGATTCGATAATAAACTTCCATTCTCCTGTCTTATCCTGGTTTTCAGTTTCAGAGATAGTTAATGACTTTCTGACGTTCATGCTTCCATACTGATCAATTGTTACATCTGAGTATGTTTTTCCGCCGGGAGCCACCACTTTGATCTTAACCTCACCTGACTTGCAATCTCCATTCAGAGTTAAATTTACGGACCGGGTTGTTTTTTCAACATCAACTTCATATTCTCTTTTAAAAGTATTATCCTTAACTGATTTTGAGAATTCCCATGTTGTCCGTTGAACGTCCTCTCCAAAGAAGAACGGAGACATTTGTGGATTAGGCATGTTAGGAATGTTGGAAGAATTACCCTGAAAAAAACGATCCGGGTACTTAGGAGGTCTTGTTCCATGGTTTACATTGCTCCTATAGATGGCATCAACGTTTACTTCATCGTTAAATTCCACCTTGGCCTCTTTCAACTTTTCCGCAAGTTCCTTCTCAGCCTGGGCCTGTTCCTTCTGCTTCTCCATTAAAGCCTTGTTCCCCTCATTAAGAACTTTTTTCTGATCTTCAATGGCACGCAATAGTTCTTCTTTCCTTTCCTGGTCAGATTTTGCTTTTTCCTGCGCCATAACGCTGTTGAAAAGACCACTGAGAACCAGGAAGAACACTAAAATTTTAAAATTGACCGTTTTCATAATGATCGTTTTATTTTGATGTAAAGATATATTTCATATTACTGCTACTTTGTTAACGCCCGGTTAACGATGGGTTAATATTCATTGTAATCCTGAATTTCTAACATAAAAAGAATAATTTTGAATACTATTGAAATCCAAATTTCAGAATGAGAAAGAAAAATACAATTCTTTTGCTTGGCAGCATTTCAATGCTAATACTCATATTGGTCCAGGTATATATCATTTTTAGTGTGTGGAAAGAGAAAAGTGAAATGTTCTCTTTAAGATATACCCTGCGTTCACAGGAAGCAATAAGGGATATCAGGGGTAGAAATTACAGGAACAATAACGTAGCATGGAATGATGATGGATTTGATATGGTAAGGGCGCTTCTGAATGATTCAACAGAGAAAATCATTAAGCAAATACCAGACATTAAGTCCCTTGAAAAAAACAAAGAAGGGATTCTTGAGTATTTCAGTTTTGTCCTTGAAAAAGAACAGGTTCTGTCGGGCCTTCTCTCCTCTTATTTTGAGAGCATCGGCCTTGACAAAAACATAGAACACCGGATAGTAATTGATAATTTGTTTATTATAAACCACGATACACTTATAGTTAAAAAAGATGATCTATACTGGAGGAACCAGGGGCCTTCCAACTTAAAGAAGGAAATTTTCGTAACATATCAAATCCTTGGTGGTAATCACTTCTTCTTATCATTTTACTATTACATTGATTTTTCAGACAAGCAAAAGCTGATACTTGGAGAAACTTCTGCAACACTGGGACTTAGCCTCCTAAGCATTATGCTTGTTGGCTTTATGTTCATGATCACATATCGTAATTTAATGGAGGAAAGAAGACTTTCTGATTTAAAGACTGACTTCATTAATAACATGACCCATGAACTAAAGACTCCCCTTTCGACAATTACAGTTGCTGGAAAAACCCTTGAGATGCCACAGATAAGAAGTAATCAGGAGAAGATACTTGAAACAGCTAAGCTCATCGGCAAGCAAAGTGTGCACTTGAACCAACTTATAAATATGATCCTTGAGATCAGCATGTGGGAAAGAACACAGTTCCAGCTTGATAAGAAGAAAGCAGATGTCGGAGAGCTGCTGAGAGACATAGTCGAAAGTTTTAAGTCCGGAGGAGGAATACATGCTAAAATCAGCGAGAAGTATGATCTTGTAAATATTGAAAGTGAGATTGATGTTGTTTATTTTACAACACTAATCAACAACCTTCTTTCGAATGCAGTGAAATACTCTGATGCTGATCCTGAGATAGAAGTTGAAGGATATATTCAGGAAAACAATATCTTTATAAAGATTTCAGATAACGGGATTGGCATAAGTAAGAACGATCAGAAACATATTTTTGAGAAGTTCTACAGGGCATCGTCAGGGAACATTCACAAGTTTAAAGGGTTAGGCCTGGGATTGTATTATGTTAAAAAGATAGCTGAAGCTCATGGAGGAGATGTAACTGTAAGTTCGAAGCCAGGAAAAGGAAGTACATTTACGATTATGATGCCCATTAAAAGTTGATTGTAGAGTTGGATTGAATACTAACATCAAAATATTAAATAAATATGAAGGTCTTATTAGCTGAAGATGACAGGGATTTTGGGAATATACTAAGTCAGTACATTTCTATAAGTGGTTACGATGTCACGCTTGGACGTGATGGTAAAGAAGCATGGGAGCTATTCAATAAAGACAAATTCGATATATGTGTTTTTGATGTGATGATGCCCGAGATGGATGGCTTTACTCTTGCAGAAAAGGTCAAAGAAGTGCAACAGGAAATACCATTGATATTTCTCACCGCAAAAAGTCTAAAAGAAGATATTGTAAGAGGATTAAAAATAGGTGCGGACGACTACATAACAAAACCATTTGATCCGGAAGTCCTTATACTCAGGATTAATAATATTCTAAAAAGAGCCTATTCATCTTCAAACGATGAATTTAAAATTTCAGATACAGTTCTGAAATACAATTCTCTTGAACTGATAAGCGGAAACAATAAAGAAAAGCTTACTTTAAAAGAAGCACAACTGATGAAGTTCTTTATAATAAACCGCAATAAGGTTCTTGCCCGGGAGGATATCCTGACTGAGATATGGGGAGAAGATGATTATTTTCTTGGCCGGAGCATGGATGTGTTTATAAGCAGGCTTAGGAAGTATATTTCAGAAGACAAGAGGATTGATATAAGAACAGTCAGGGGGACAGGTTTTATCCTGGAAGAATTGACGGAAAATAAATAAATAATAAAGGCTGCAAATTGCAGCCTTTATTATTTGTACAGTCTTTCCCTTTTTTAATTACCAAGGATTTCTTTTACTTTATTCTGCAGTTCCTCACCACGAAGATTTTTAGCTATTATTGTACCCGTCTCATCGAGCAGGAAGTTGGCAGGTATTGCCCGAACATTATATAATGCAGCTGCTTCACTCCCCCAATATTTAAGATCTGAAACATGTGTCCAGGTAAGTTTATCGTCTGCGATAGCTTTTGTCCATGATTCCTTAGTCTGATCAAGTGAAACGCCAAATATGTCAAAGCCTTTCTTGTTGAATTCATTGTATACTTTTACTACATTGGGGTTTTCCTGTCGGCAAGGGCCGCACCATCCTGCCCAAAAATCGACGAGCAGAAGTTTTGATCCAATCTTTGAAGAAAGCGATATCGGGTTACCGTTAACATCGTTCAATGTGAAATCAGGCGCTTTCTGACCAATGGCAACAGTTTTCTGGGCTTTAAGCATTTCCTGAACAGCGATCATCTCCTGTGTTTTTAATAAAGCCGTGTCAAGTTTACTGATCATTTCCTCGGTTTCTGATGGCTCCATACTATCTGCAAGGCTTGCCAGGAACGAAGGTGTTACATACGATGATGGATTATTATTGATAAATTCTTTCTGAAGATTGATCATTTCATTTTCAATTTCTTCAGCCTGTTTTTCAATACCTGCAATTTTCTCCTTGTCACCCGATCTTCCCGCAGCCTGGTATTCTGAATAAAGCGCTACTACCTTATCGGCTAACTTAGTATAACTATCGAGAAATTGCTGGTATTCATCATTGGTTTTTGATCCTGTTACCTTTGCGACCTGTATTGAATCAAGAGTTCCCTTAATTGTGATGTTAGAATTCTCGAGATAAAAAGAAGTACGTTTTTTTGTATCTCCGGCAATAATTTGAACAATCTGGGGGTATTCAATTTCTCCGCCCTTCATTGTAAATGAGCCTTTCTTTGAGACAGCAGAGTCAATTATAACTGCCTTACCTGCTTCTCTTTTCTGAAGATAGAAAGTAATATTGTCTGCACCTTCAATTTTCCCTTTAATTGTATAACCATCTTTTGATGAGCATGACCATGCAATCAGTGCGGTTATTAAAAAATAAGATAACTTTTTCATGTTTGAGTATTAATTTCTGTAAATCATTAGTATACAAAGATATTTATAAAAACAATTCGGAATTTACTTTTTGAAGTATTTGTCAAGAAGCGTCAATGCAGCTGTATACGAAGTTATTAACCCATTTGAAAGTTGTTTCTCAACTTCAGGTCTGAACTGCTTAACAAGCTTATTATTATAAAAAGAATGCTTAAGAAATTCACGTATAGTATTATCCATGCGAACTATTTGCTGCTGTTTCCTAAGCTCATCAAAATACCCTGTTCCTTTCGTATAAGTGAAATATTCATCAATTATGTCCCATAACTCAGAAATGCCTTTGTTCTTACGTGCTGAACAAGCAACAACTTTTGGTCTCCAACCTGAAGGTGCAGGTGGAAAAAGATTTATTGCATTTTGGTAAAGTATTCGGGCATTTTCAGCGTTTGCAATATTTTGTCCGTCGGCTTTAGTGATTGCTATCATATCAGCCATTTCCATGATTCCTCTTTTAATACCCTGAATTTCGTCACCAGCTCCTGCCAGCATCAAAAGAAGGAAGAAATCAACCATTGAATGAACTTCAGTTTCGGCCTGGCCTACGCCCATTGTCTCTACAAGGATTGTATCATAGCCGGCAGCCTCACAAAGAATAATTGCTTCCCTCGTCTTTCGGGCTACACCTCCAAGTGATCCTGATGAAGGAGATGACCGGATAAAAACGGATGGGTGAGTACTCAATTGTTCCATTCTTGTTTTATCGCCGAGTATGCTGCCTTTTGAATTTTCGCTACTGGGATCAATTGTAAGCACTGCAATTTTCCTGTCAATACCGGCAAGGAACAGTCCAAATGTTTCGATAAAAGTACTCTTCCCGGCGCCGGGTACACCAGTTATGCCGATCCTGATTGATTCTGAACTTTGCGGAAGACATTTTTCAATAATCTCCTGTGCCTTTGAATAATGTTCGGGGAGAAAACTCTCAACAAGAGTTATTGCCTGCCCAAGCATCTTCCGGTTTCCCGATTTTATTCCTTCAACATATTCATCAGTTGAGTATTCTCTTCGCTGTTTTTTTCCAGCCACTTTTGGGTTTATACCTGAAGGATTTCCGGCTAAAGATTCTTTTTTGTCCTTTTTATTTTCCACCCGATATTAAAATTAAAGGGTGTAAGGTAAAACTACCACAACACCCTTTTTTATTTATTAAGACTAAAGATTAGTTATTTTGAAGCAGTTGATTGAGCAACATCTGCTTTAAGCATTAATACAACTTCTGATTTCATTGGATCGTTTGCATAAACATATATAGCTTTTTGCACCTGTCCATTGTATCCGCCAGAATTAAATGTAGCTTTAATTGAACCTGACTCGCCTGGCTTAATTGGCTTACCCTGTTCTCCTTGTTGTATAGCTGTGCATCCGCAACTGGATCTTACATTTCTGATGAAGAGATCTGATTTACCTTTGTTAGTGAACTTAAATTCAACATCATTCTTTGTTTCGGCGTTTATTCTGCCAAGATCTATTGTAGTAGCTTCAAAGTTAAAAACAGGAGCGTTTGCCAATTCTTCTTTTGTAAGCTTAGAGAAATCTTCAACGAGGTTTGCCGAGACATAATAATATGCATCATTTTGAGATACACCGTTAAGTTTGATCCTTAGATAATCTGTAACATTTCCCCATGCAGGATTTTTAGTGGCATCGAAAGTACCTTCAATGAGACCTTTTTCTCCTGGCTTGAGGACTTCAGGATTAACCTTCATGGTTAGATGAGCAGGAACATTCTCAAATTCAATTTTAACATTTTCCTTTGAAGTGTTTATAACCTGCATAACGCGTATCTTCTTGTCATTCTTCTTAACACTTGTAAAAGGCAGTTGCTGTGATTCAAATCTTACTCCACCAACAGGGTATGCAAACAATTCTTCAACTGTTTTTTCTCTGGGTGTCACTTCACCCTTAAGAGTCAACACAGTAACTTCGGGTGTTGTGTTTGTATAAACAGATAGAGTTTTACTGAATGCTCCAGGCCTTCCCTTTGGATCATATTTAGCGCTAACCTTAGCTTTTCCTCCGGGAGGAACAGGTTGTTTTGTCCATTCAGGAGTTGTGCAACCGCAGGAAGCCTGGATATTCTGTATCACCAGGGGCTGTGTACCGGTGTTTGTAAAGTAAAAATCATAACTTTGAGTTCCAGCTTCCTCTTTGAACTTTCCAAAATCGTGCTGCGTTTCGCTCACTTTCGTTGTTGTAACAGCCATCTGTGACATGGCGTTGAATGTCACAATGATAAGTGAAACAATAATTACAATTTTCTTCATTATGGTAAAAAATTTAAATTGTTTATTTGAATGAACCCGTGTTAATGTTCAATTGTTCACAATCTGAGATACTACAAAATTACAAATATAACTCCTTCAATCCATAAATGGTTGCATGGATAATATATAAATGCAATTTGTTTCAAATTTAATAAAGTTTAAAATCAAAAATATTGTTTGAAGCAGATTATAATTAGTTTTGTATTAATTAACAATCAATGGAACAATTCCTGCGGTTCATTATCAATCCGCATATTACCGGAATGAAGAATAGTATACGAAAGCTGATTGTTCTGCTCTGCTGCATTATTTCTATTGATGCGGGCGCCCAGTTTTATAATGGTCACCAGATGTCCTTCGGAAAGAATAAAGTCCAGTATTTCAATTATTACTGGTCATTTTACAGGTTTGATGACTTCGACTGCTATTTCAATGAATATGGAAGTGATCTGGCTCAGTACACCGCTGACTATGCAATGAAAAGGTTGGCTGAGATTGAAGACTATTTCGATTATACTCTCGAAAAGAGATTGATTTTTATAATATACAATAAGAATGCAGAATTCCGGCAATCTAATATTGGACTTGTAACATTTGATGAAGAAACGTATAACACTGGCGGATTCAGCAGGATTATCAAGAACAAAGTAATGCTTTATTACGAAGGAAACCATACCGATTACGAAAGGCAGATTTCTTCTGCAATTACAGAGGTTATTATTAATGAAATGCTGTATGATGCTGATGTAAAAGACAGGGTTAACAGTTCATCTAATATTTATTTGCCTGACTGGTATTTAAAAGGTCTTATCAATTATGTTGCATATGGATGGGATTATGAAGCAGAAAACCGTGTCAAAGATGGATTTGCCTCAGGTAAGTACAAGAATATAAATTATCTTGAATATGACGACGCGATAGATGCGGGACAATCGTTCTGGAGATTTATCGGCAAGAAGTATGGTGATGCAATAATCCCAAATATAATCTACCTGACAAAGATCTATAATAACATAAAAGATGGCTTCCTATATGTACTTGGCCAGGATGTTAATAGTTTAATGAAAGATTGGAAAGAATTCTATAAGGAGGAATATGAAGGTGATCAGAAATCACCATCAGAGAATTCTGAAGTTCTTCGGAAATCCGGGCGGGAAAGAATTTTCCAACAGGTACAGGTCAGCCCTGGTGGCGAGTACATTGCTTATGTTACAAATGATTGGGGAAGGAAGAAGATCTGGCTATACAACCAGTCAACAGGAAAAAGGAAGATCATTTTCAGAAAAGAACCAAAATTCGAACAGATTACTGACAATACATACCCGGTTATAGCATGGCATCCGACCGGGAAGATGTTGACTTTTATAAATGAAGAAAAAGCAGCGCTTGTGATGTACTTTTACAGGCCTGATAATAAGACAAAAGAAGAAAGAAATCTCCTGTACTTTGATAAAATACTCGATTTCTCATACTCTCAGGATGGTACAAGACTTGTATTCTCTGCTGTCAAGGACGGAATGACAGATATATACATACATACAATATCATCCGGAACTAACGAACAGATTACTTACGATATACAGGATGATCTTAATCCTTCATTTCTTAAGGGTACAACTGATGAAATAATTTTTTCATCGAATCGTTTGTCTGATACTTTAACAAATACTGCAGATCCTTTTGAAAAATCATCACAGAACTATGATTTGTTTACATATAATGTTGCATTGAATAATAAGGTTCTTACCAGACTTAGTGAAGGAAAATATACAGACAGGTTTGAAGCAGAAGGCTTATCCCGTAAACAGTTCACTTATGTAGGTGATCAGAATGGAATTTTAAACAGGTATACAGCTACCTTTGACAGTACTATCAGTTTCATTGATACAGCAACACATTACAGGTATTACATTAACTCTCAACCCCTGACGAACTATGACAGGAACATTGTTGATCAGTCAATATCAGAAAATCAAGGTGAATATGGAGAGTTAATCTTCAAAGACAGACAATACAATCTTAGAAAGGGAAATATTGGAGAAACTCTGCCGTCTTCTGAATTAAAGAATACAGTTTTCAGGGAAGAAAAGAACCTCATATTCCATAAAGCAGATAGCATTGAACAAATAAGAAAATGGCTGCTGGCTGAGGAGAAGAAGATAAGAGACACACTTAAAAAGCCACTATACGAGTATTATATTAAAGACGAACCAATAGACATTTCCCATTATATTTTTGAAAAGGAAAAAGAGAATTACTACAATCAGCTCTGGCGCAAGGATTATATGGATATTGATCTTGACACGGGGAATATTAAAATCCCACTTATAAGAATATATCAAACAGCATTTTACAATAACTACGTTGCTACACAGGTTGATTTCAGCTTCCTTAATAATTCATACCAGGTTTATCAACAGGGATCATCTTTTTATAATCCCGGCATTAATATGCTCACAAAAATAGGAACGGTCGATCTTTTTGAGAATTACAGGATAACCGGCGGCTTCAGGTTTGCCGGAAACTTCCGTAGTAATGAGTACCTTCTTAGTGTTGAAAGCCTGAATGGCAAATTCGACAAACAGCTTCTTTTTCACCGTCAGGCTTATTTTACGAACTCCGGGGATACCATGTTGAAAGCTTTTACCCATAATCTATATCTCTCTTATGCAAAACCAATAACTCCTGTTCTTGCTCTTAAAGGCACAGTATCTTACAGGAACGACAGGTATGTATATCTTTCCCTTGATGCCGCATCGCTTGAACATGATAACTTAATGCAGCATTGGGGGAGCGTTAAAGGAGAGGTTATTTACGATAATACAAGGAAAAGAAGTGTAAATATTTATTTCGGAACAAGATTCAAGCTCTTCGGGGAATACTACAGGGAAATCTCAAAGAAGAAATCTGATATGTTTGTGCTGGGAGTTGATTTCCGGAAGTATACACGTATTCATCGCGAACTGATATGGGCTAACCGGTTTGCAGCCAGCACATCATTTGGGCCAACAAAACTAATATATTACCTGGGTGGTGTAGATAACTGGGTGGGATACCTGTTCAACAAGTATCCGATGTTCAATAACTCAATTCCTGTTACTCCTAATGTAAACTATGGTTTCCAGGCTACTGCTACAAATATGAGAGGATTCACACAGAATATTCGTAATGGAAATAGTTTTGCCGTTATAAACTCTGAATTACGATGGCCAATAGTAAGGTATTTTGTTGGTCATCCTCTTCGATCAAATTTTCTTAACAGCTTACAGGCCGTTGGATTTGGCGATATCGGCACTGCATGGACAGGAGCTGATCCATGGAACGGTAATAACGGATATGATTCACAGGTTATCAAAACAGGTACAATTAAAGTAACTCTTGATTCAAACTCGGGCCCCATTGTATACGGTTTTGGGTTCGGAGCCAGAGCCCAGCTACTTGGGTATTTTGTAAGAGCTGACTGGGCATGGGGTATCGAAGGCCATTATATCCTTCCAAAAATCTTCTATCTTTCATTCAGCCTTGATTTTTAGTTAGTTCATTGTGCCATAACTATAATGTAAAATGATATTTAACATTTTACTTTTGATTTTGAAAAATAAAGGTAATTTTGTGGCATTAATATTTTCAGAACTAAAAAATCTATAGAGATGGCTTACAAAATCAGTGAAGATTGCACCGCTTGCGGAACATGCATTGACGAATGTCCTGTTGAAGCAATTTCTGAAGGCGATATCTACAAAATTAATCCGGATATGTGCACAGACTGTGGTGCATGCGCCGATGTTTGCCCGACTGAGGCTATTCATCCAGCATAATGATGCAATCAGAAAAGATAAAGGCTGTACTTTTGTACAGCTTTTTTTTTATCCCATCTTTACATTTTTCAGCCTCAAGGAATTAGTTATTACTGAAACCGAGCTGAAACTCATGGCAAGAGCTGCTATCATGGGAGATAACAGTATCCCAAAAAAGGGATATAACAAACCGGCAGCAATTGGGATACCGAGGGTATTATAGGCAAGTGCAAAAAACAAATTCTCTTTGATATTCTTCATTACTTTCCTGCTTAGTACCCTGGCCTTTGCAATTCCTTTAAGATCGCCTTTTACCAGTGTTATACCTGCACTCTCAATTGCAACATCAGTTCCTGTGCCCATGGCAATCCCAATATCAGCTTGTGCAAGAGCTGGAGCATCATTAATACCATCACCTGCCATGGCAATCTTTCGCCCTTCCGATTGCATTCTCTTTATCTCATTAAGCTTATCTCCGGGTAGCATATTGGCCCTGAAACCATCGAGACCAAGAGCTTTGCTAACCGATGCGGCAGTTGCTTCATTGTCACCTGTAAACATCAATACTTTAAGTCCTGCTATCTGAAGATGCTGAACAGCTTCTTTTGCAGATTCTTTTATCTTGTCTGAAATAACAATGAACCCAATTGCTCTTCCATCCTCGGCGAGATATGATACCGTTTTACCCTGATCCTGTTCAACTTTAACCAACGACCGAGCTGTTACATTTATATCAGCCTTATTCTGAATTAAAAGTTTTTCATTTCCAAGTGCAAGTTTCGATTTACCAATAATACCTGTGACTCCTTTTCCTGTAATAGCTTCAAATGAATTAACCTGTACCGGTTCAATACCCTGCCCGGTCGCATAACTTGTCACAGCTCTTGCAAGCGGATGTTCACTATGCCTGTTAAGAGAAGCAGCTTTTACAAGAATTTCATTCTCAGAGTATGCAGGGTCAGTACTGACTATTTTTTCTACGGAAGGTTTTCCTTCAGTTGCTGTACCTGTCTTATCAATGATAATTGTATCAATTTCATTCATCTTCTCAAGTGATGCGGCATTTTTTATCAGGACACCTGACTGTGCTCCTTTACCAACACCAACCATAACAGACATCGGTGTTGCAAGTCCCAATGCACAAGGACATGCAATAATCAGCACTGCAATCGCATTTACAAGTGCATAAACATAAGCATGTTCACCTCCATTAAGAGCCCAGACGGCAAATGTGATAATTGAAACAATGACAACAATGGGAACAAAATAGCCTGATATACGGTCAGCAAGTCTCTGGATAGGAGCTTTTGATCTGCTTGCGGAGTTAACCATTTCGATGATATGTGCAAGAAGTGTTTCAGCGCCGACTTTTTCAGCTCTCATTACGAAAGTTCTATTCCCGTTTATTGTTCCTGAACTAACCGCATCTCCTGTGACTTTATCAACCGGTATTGGTTCTCCCGAGATCATCGATTCATCTATTGAAGATTCTCCTTCAGTAATCAGCCCATCAACAGGAATTTTTTCACCGGGCTTAACACGAATAAGATCACCTCTTACTATATCATTCACAGATACAACCTGGTCTTTTCCATCTACTATCCGTGTTGCCTGATGAGGTGCAAGCTTCAACAGCTCTTTTATCGCCGTATTTGTCTTGCCATGAGCCTTAGCCTCAAGTAACTGCCCAAGCAGAACAAGCGTAAGGATAACTGTTGTTGCTTCGAAATACACGTAAACAGTATCATAATGAGTTCTGAATTGATCAGGAAAGAATCCGGGGAACAGCAAAGCAATAACACTGAATAGCCATGCCACTGCTGATCCCATGCCTATAAGTGTAAACATATTAAGATTCCAGGTCTTTACTGATCGCCATGCTCTTTCAAAAAACATCCATGCAGCATAGAACACAACAGGAATCGACAAGGCAAGCTGCACCCAGTTCCAATATTTCCAGGGCATGACAGAGAGTAACGGATTATTCATCACCATCTCCGACATCGCAATAAAAAAAACCGGAACAGTAAAGATTACTGCAATCCTGAATTTTTTAAGAAGTATCCTGTAATTCTCATCAACTTCTTCCTCTGCAGGTTCTAAAGGAACCAGATCCATACCACACTTCGGACATGACCCTGGCTTATCCGACCTGATCTCAGGATGCATTGGACAAGTATATACGATATTTTTATTAATTGTTGGTTGCTCAACAAGATCCATCCCGCAAACCGGGCAATTACCCGGGTTATTGTATGTCTTCTCCCCTTCACAATGCATTGGACAATACCATATCCCCGAACCTGGTTCAGTCGGTTTTGTTTTTGAAGGAACAGGCAACTTCCCATAAGGATGTATTCCATAATGGCCGCCGTCTCGTTTAAACGCTTCCTGAAACTTTTCCAATGGAATATGTTTCTCCATCTCTATTTCAGCCTCTTTCTTGTCAAGATCAACATTAACAGAAGTTACTCCATTAAACTTACTGATAATCGCCTCAACATGAGCTTTACAATTCTTGCAGCTCATTCCTGAAATTGAATACTTATGTTTCATCTGGTTTATTATTAATCAATTTTAAAGTTTCTCACGAGGTCTTTATCTCTAGTCACTCTTAACTCTAGTCACTTTAGTCACTAAAATTATATAAACCATTGTCGCAATTATGTAATAATATACAACTTATTCATTACCATATTTGTACTTTATTAAAGAATAGAACGTCACACAAAATATAAGGTTGGTTTAGGTTAGGTTTAGTGGTGAAAAAGGCCCAGGCTCCTGCCTGGGTACTTTTTTTAATGATTATGACCTTCTCCATTCATTGTTCCACCAGGATTCATCATACTCGGTTTCCCTTCAAGTTGTGCTGACGCATCGACACTGAAAGTGCCGTTTGTTACAATTTCTTCACCTTCCTCAAGACCACTGACTACAACATAACTTTGGCCCAGGGCGGGGCCGAGTTCAACTTCACGCATTTTGAACAGGTTATCAGTCTCTCCAGGCTGTTTTACAAAGACAATGGACCTCTTCCCGGTCCACAACACAGCCGATGCCGGAACCGAAATACTATTCGTATACTCCGGAAGTTTACCTGAAACTATTCCTGTTGCGAACATCTCAGGTTTTAGCTCATTACCAGAATTGTTATACTCCACCCTTACCCTTGTAACCCTAGTTACAGGATCAACAACGGGATCAATAAAAGAAACTACGCCCTTATATTCCTTGCCCGGGAAAGATTGAAGTGTAAATGTCAATGGAGTACCTTTAACAAGAAATGGAAGATCGCTCTCGTAAGCATCAAACAGGACCCATACCTTTGAGAGGTCAGCAACAGTAAACAGGACAGTCCCGGCCGAAACATGGTCGCCGGCGTTCACCAGCCTTTCAGTAACTGTACCTGTTGTATTCGAAAGTATTTTGAAGTTGCTGATCACACTCCCCGATGACTCAATATCATTAATCTGTTCATCTGTCAACTTCCACTGTCTCAGCCTTTCTTTGGATGCCTCATAAAGCTCTGGCTGGATATTCTTTGTTTCTGTTGTCTGCAACAACTCCTGCCCTGCCGTAACAAGATCGGGTGAATAGATTTCAACAAGCGGTTGCCCGGACCTTACAGTCTCACCTGTGAAATTTACATAAAGCTTTTCAATCCTTCCCGGGAGATGAGAAACCTGGCTTTGCAGCAAGCGTTCATCAGCCTGGACCTTGCCGTATAATCTTATTTCTTTGGTATTGTTCTGAGTCGAAACAGTTGTTGTCTGGACATTCGCAAGCGCCATTGCCTCATCACTCAGGTGAATTGCATCAGCATCAACAGAAACATTTCCACTTTGTGAGAGAGGTATCAGGTCCATTCCGCATATAGGACATTTACCCGGTTCTTCCATCCTGATCTGGGGATGCATTGAACATGTCCAGATTTCATTTTCCTCCTCGTGGTTATGACTTTCAGTTACTACAGTTTCATTCTCATTTGAAGTTCGCCCGGGATTATGAAAGAACAACCATCCCAGGAACAACCCGGCAATCAGAAATACTGTGTATTTGAAGTAGCTCTTCGAAAATATTTTATTTCGTCTCATCTTGTTTCATGTTTTTGTAAATTATATCCGATGAAGCCATAAGCCTCTTCAACCAGGCAATTGAAGTATTTAAATCAGCATAAGCCTCAGTTTTGTTAAGTTCAAAGTCGAGTTTCTGCTGCCTGACCCTTAATACGTCAGTGAGATTTGCTGTTGAAGCTGAGAAGCTTCTCAAAGTAAGATCAAGTGTTTTTGAAGCAAGCTGGTACTGTTCATCATAAAGAGATATTCTCCGCCTGGCACCTTGATACATTTGAACGGCCTGGTAGAATTCAACCTGCAGATCATTACCCGCCGCTGCATACCTTTCAGATGAGGAGCGATTTAGAAGTTCGGCTTCTTTTTGCATTGCTTTATACTTTTTCCTGTAAACCGGGATTGTCATCCGTACCATAGGCATCACCATATCTTCCCCGTTCATTTCTGATTCCGACATGCCGCTTTTACCCATAACCGAATAGTTTAAACCAAGTCCGATCATCGGGTATCCCATTTTCTTAACCATCTTCTTCCTGGCTTCATACGACATTCTTTCATATTCAATCATACTCAGCATGGGGTTTCTTGCACTTATAGAATCAGAAACTTCAGCCAGGGAGAACCCAAGTGAATCTGCAATGAGTGAATCTGCCGTAAACACTTCTGTAAGCGGAGGCCTGTTCAGGAAGCTGTTAAAACCGGCGATAGTGGCATTCTCCTGGTCTTTCAGAAATGCAATATTATTCTGAAGATCCGATATCTCAATCCTGATCCTGTACATATCAGAAAGACTTCCTCCATTAGATGAGCTTCCCATCGAGCTATTGTTCTGCATTCCAGCCGAAGATTGTTGTGAAGAGCTCTGACTTCCAGGTTGATTATTCCCGGGCATTCCTGGCATGCCTCCTGAACCAGTACTATTCTGTTGCTGGGAAGACCTGGAAGGAGAAGATCCCTGCTGTGCCCCGGCATTCCCTGATGGTGCAGTCCTGTACCGGATAAGTGCAAGGTCTTCAATTGAATTGAGTATTTCGACATTTTTTTCCGAGATTGCAATGTTCTTCCTAAGCTTGTAAAGGTCGTACCAGGTTTTTTGAACATTATAAAACACCTGCAGCTTTGAATCGCGAAACTCCTCGTATTTGGCATTTGCCATAAGGCTCATTTCATCCTTTGCATTTCTCAGGACGCCAAACCAGGGAAACATCTGCATAAGAGTCATATCAGTCAGTTGCCGGCCGTCAACAAGTTCCATGGGCTTCAGAAAAACACCTATACTAAGCTCAGGATCCTGTAATGCACCTGCCTGTGGCACTTTTTGAAGAGCAGCCTCATATTCAGCAAGCTTCTGCCTCAACATGGGACTATTCTCGGCTGCTATCTCAAGATAATTAAGAAGCGAGTCATTATACTGTCCGAATGTACAGGAGCTGATAAGTAACAGAAGTAGGAGCAGCTTATATTTTAAGTGTCTCATCGTTGTCTGTTTTAAGATCAATATTCCTATTCATTTTTCTTACAGCGCCTTCCCTCCATATAGCCTGGAAAAGCGGAACAACAAACACTGTCATTACCTGGATTATCATACCACCGAATGCAGGGATTGCCATTGGAACCATAATATCCGCTCCCTTTCCTGTCGATGAAAGAACAGGAAGAAGCGCTATTACAGCCACCGCGGTTGTCATCATTGCAGGCCTCACTCTCTTTTTGCCTGCTGCCACAACAGCTTCCCTGACATCATGAACAGTTGAAGGATGCCTTTCTTCGAAAACCTGGTGAATGTATGTTCCCATAATCACGCCATCGTTTGTGGCAATTCCGAAGAGTGCAATGAACCCGACCCATACAGCAACACTTAGGTTTATAGGATGCATCTGGAACATGTCGCGCAGGTTGGTGCCGCCGACGGAGAAGTTCAGGAACCAGTCCTGCCCATATAACCATAACATTATGAATCCTCCCGCGAAGGCGACAAACACCCCGGAAAAATGTATGAATGAAGCTGTTACAGTGCGAAATTGGAAATAAAGGAGAAGAAGAATAACAACCAGGCTTATAGGGATAACAATTGCAAGTCTCCGTGTTGCCCTGAGTTGATTCTCGTAGTTGCCGGCAAATTTGTAGGTAACACCTGCAGGAAGCATAATCTCACCTGTGCTTAACTTGTCCTTAATTATCTTATCTGCTTCCATAACTACGTCAACCTCAGCTTGCTCCGCTATCTTGTCAAAGATCACATATCCTACAAGGAAGGTATTTTCGCTTCTGATCATTTGCGCGCCCCTGGTATATTGGATATCAGCAATTTCATTTAGAGGGACCTGTACCCCGTTCATTGCCGGCACCAGGATCCTTCCAAGGTCATCGGGGTTGTCCCTGAGCTCCCTGGCATACCTTACCCTTATTGGAAATCTTTCGCGACCTTCAACTGAGGTTGTCAGCGACATCCCTCCTATTGCCACCTGTATTATCTCCTGGACATCACTAACAGTCATGCCATACCGGGCCATTGCTTCCCTGTTCAGCTTAATCTCGAGATAAGGAGCTCCGACGGCCCTGTCGTAGAACACTGAAGCAGATTTTACTGATGGCACCTCCTTCAAAGCACGCTCGAATAACAGACCAGCCTGCTCAATCGATTCAAGATCCGGCCCATAGACTTTCAACCCCATTGGTGCACGCATTCCTGTTGAAAGCATCACCAGCCTTGTCTCTATTGGCTGAAGCTTTGGAGCAGATGTTAACCCGGGTATGTTCGTGACCTTTACAATCTCATTCCATATATCTGATGGTCGCCTTATCTCTGGTCGCCACTGCCTGAAATATTCGCCATTGCGATCAGGTATTAGGCTGTCGGCAGGGATAATCCTGAATTTTTGATTTCCGGGATTATAAAGAGAGCTGTCTGTTAATATGTAACTGCCCTTCCTGTTTACCCTGAACTGCATCCTGTGGCCATTCTCATCAAGTATATATTCCGGCCTGTAGTTTATCGTGTTTTCGAACATCTGGATTGGAGCCGGGTCAAGCGCTGAATTGACGCGCCCCCATTTGCCTACGGCTATCTCAACCTCAGGTATGGATGATAGTCCCCTGTCGAGCGTTTCAACATACTCAAGGTTTTTTGCAATGCTCGAATGCGGCATACTTGTGGGCATCAGAAGGAATGAACCTTCATTCAGCGATGGCATGAACTCCCTCCCTGTTCCCGGGAATTTTCTGACTCCTGCCTGCCAGACACTATTCTCCCTGAATCTTTCCCATCCGGCTTTTTCTGCAGTATAAGCAGCGAAACCAAATACCTTTTCGACGCCCAGCCAGACAAGCATTCCAAAGAATAAGGTTATGGCAGGGATCAACAGGAACTTCCATTTGTTTGCAAGCGCCCACCTTAAGATGTTTTCATAATAGCGAACCATCGACATGAGTCCAAGCAGTATGACCGATATTATCGCGGCAACAAAGATGAAATTCGAGAACTCGCTTTTGTGAGCCCCAAGGGGTAACCATTCAACAGCCAGGTACCAGGTGGCAAAAAGAACAGTAATAAAAATATTTATGTAGTTGGGATAGTCTTTCCTTTTCTCAGGCCACCTGTGTTCAAGCAGGTTGTTTATCCCAACAAGTGTTAATGCTATTGCAGGAAGAGAGCCCCAGGCAATTGCAAGGACAACTCCACCGGCAATAAGGATTGTGTTCCAGATGGCTTTTATCTTCTTCCTGTCAAAAGATATATTGAAAAAGATATGAACGAGAGTTGGCAGGACAATTATCCCAAGGAGAAAAGCAGAGACCAGGGCAAAGGTCTTTGTCCAGGCTAGCGGGTGGAAAAGTTTTCCTTCCTGGGCCTGCATTGCAAAAACCGGGAGGAAGCTCACTATTGTCGTTGCGATTGAAGTTACAACAGCGGCCCTGACTTCAGTTGTCGCCTGGTATATCACCTGCATAAGCTTTCGCCCTTTGACGCCCTTGTTTTCGGGCATTTCAAGGTGTCTTAGAATATTCTCCACATCCACAATGCCGATATCGACCATAACACCAATAGCGATAGCAATACCTGATAATGCCACAATGTTGGCATCAACCCCGAAAAACCTCATCAGGATAAACGTCATGAGGACACCGATCGGTAGCAATGCTGACACGATTAGCGAGGCACGAAGATTGAGAACCAGTACAATGATCACAATAATGCTGATGAGTATCTCATGCGAAAGTGCATATTCCAGGGTGCCGATAGTTTCGCGGATCAAACCAGTACGATCATAGAACGGCACTACTGTGACCTTTGATATTGTACCATCAGGAAGAGTTTTCTGGGGCAGTCCGGCTTCTATCTCCTTAATCTTATCCTTGACGCTGTTTATTACATCGAGGGGATTGGACCCATATCGTGCAACCACAACAGCCCCCACAGCTTCAGAACCTGATTTATCGAGTCCTCCTCTCCGGGGAGCCGGCCCAAACCCGACTTTCGATACATCCTTTATTCTTACAGGCACATTATTCCTGACTGCAACAACCGAAAGCTCAAGATCCTCAAGATTCCTGATGTATCCCAATCCTCTTATAATATATTCAGCATTATTGAGCTCTATTGTTTCCGCGCCAATATCAAGGTTGCTATTCTGGACTGCCTTCATAACGTCCATTACGGAGACATTAAAAGCTTTGAGAGCATTCGGGTCGATGTCGACCTGGTATTCTTTTACAAACCCGCCAATGGAAGCAACTTCTGCAACACCTTCTGCCGATGAAAGGCTGTATTTCACATAGAAATCCTGGATTGTCTTCAACTCCTGTGGATCCCAGCCTCCTGTAGGTTTTCCCGTCCGTGGATCCCTGCCCTCAAGTGTATACCAGAATATCTGACCCAAAGCTGTTGCATCAGGGCCGAGTGAGGGTTGGACACCCTGGGGCAGGGTTCCTGACGGTAATGAGTTTAACTTCTCAAGGATCCTGGACCTCGACCAGTAGAACTCCACATTATCTTTGAAGATGATGTAGATAAAGGACATCCCGAACATTGAAGTGCTCCGTATTGTCTGCACTCCCGGGATACCCAGGAGTGCAGTTGTTAACGGGTATGTCACCTGGTCCTGGATGTCTTTGGGAGAACGCCCCATCCATTCGGTTGCAACGATCTGCTGATTTTCACCAATATCCGGGATGGCATCCACAGGCACCGGATTCCTTGGAAAGAGGCCTGTCTTTATATTAAAAGGCATAGTTACGATGCCCAACACCACAAAAGAGATGAGCAGGATAAAGGTGATCAGCCTGTTCTCAAGGAAATATTTTACAAGTCTGTTGAACATTTCTATCTACTAACAAGAACAGTTAACAATGGTTAAACAAACCAGGCTCAACATTCATGATTATTAATGAGTATGAGTGTGAGATTCTGTTTCAGCTTTGGCGGAACCGCTCCGGTCATATTTGCAGCACGATGGAAGAGCATTATAGACCTTGTCTTCTGCTTTAAATTTCCCGGCATCGTGTCCCACGGAAGCTACTTTTTTTGCCACTGCATCGGGACTTGTCTTAGCAGGTTCATAAGAAAAGGTAAGAAGCTTTGTTTTAACATCCCATGATGGATCGAGTGCACCCTGTGCCAATGCTGCTTTTTCAATGCGCTCTTCGCACATATTGCAATTACCGGATACTTTAAGTGTTTGAGTTTTTTTTGTGGTTTGTCCTGATGCAGTAACACCGGCAAGCACAACTAATAATAACATTATTAATGATTTCATAACGATCAGTTTTAAATTAAACAATGTGATTCAGTATAATAACAATGAAACTCAGAATTGTGTAAAAACAGATACAGGACAAAGTGATACCATGTCCTTCAGATAGGAAGAATAAAAATCAAATACGCAGGATACAGATATCCTGCAGATCAGTATTATCGGGGAAATAGCCTGGCGGGTTGCCGGTTTGAAAGTTAAAAGTAGCAGCTTCTTCAAAATTGTTGAAAATGCTGAATACTTCTGCCACAGGAATGTCGGTTAATCCAGTCTCAAAATCTATAAATGAAGGGATGTAATTAGAATTGAAAGTATAAGACTGAACTTTATCCTGGCAGCAAAGATTTGTTATGCCCGGTTCGTCGCCCTGGTGTTCCATTCCGCATGATTGAGCCTCGCCGGAAAAGTTAATTTCCTTGTGAGCAAGATAACCGCCGCAATAATGGAATGCCAGGTTCACAGTAACACCTGTAAACAACATCAGGAGCGAAAGAGATATGGCATAGATCTTCTTCATAATGTAAAGAAAAACAAAATAATCCGATTACGTTGAGATTGTGATAAACATCATTTTGTCGTCGTAGAGACGCAATATTTTGCGGCCGCCACCGCGACCAACAATCACCGCGACAGGTTTTACGACCGTATTATCAGGGACGAAAAATAATATTGATCAATTCAAATCTGAACGCATACCGGGCTCGTGCAATATATCGAAAAATTAACGTTCTAAGGAGGCATTTAATAGCTATCCTTGATTGCTATAATCTGAAATAAACTTGTTTAAAATGATGCTTTTTAAAAGATTTATTAATTTAAGGGGCTGGATTGTGGAACAAGTTCATTACGAACAAGCTAAAAATACATTTTGGAATATTTAACTTCATAAAACATGGGTTTTAACCTTTTTACAATTATGTATATGGCAAAAATGTAAAAACCTGAAATACAAAAGATAATCAAAACAATATGAAAAGTACTCGTTTAAAAATCACACATCTGAAAAACAAAATCTCAGAGAATCTTCCGGATAACGGTGATATATTAGGTTATGCAGGTATTAGCAAAGCAACAATTATAAATTCACTCTCAGAAAGTTATGATATTCTATCTGTTCTGGAAGATTATAACGATAAATTCGAAACAATTTTTGCAAAAAAGGTCCGTTGCTGAATTGGTTGATAAATCCAACCATTATCTAAATGATATTTGGGGATCTGATACTGCTGCAACAAAATTTAATGAGTTTCTTAATATTATTGCTCAAATTCGATTTATTCTTAAGGATACCTATCTTTCCCTAAATAGTAATCCTTTAAGATTGGAATCTGAAATAAGTAAGGCTAAGGAGCAATTATCTGAATTAACAAATGATTTAAACCAAATAAAATCTATAAAAGCTGAAATCGAATTAATGATGTCTGGAATCGAAAGAATTAAGTCTGACTCTTCTACTTTTATAACTGAATTGCAAACTAAGCATGCTTTATCAATTGAAAATGAGAAAAAGATAAATGATTTTGTTGAGTCTATCGAAGCTACTGATGAGGAACTTACAGGAACAAATGAAAAAATCAATGTTTGGAAATCAGAGATACAAACAATTAAAGAAGATATTAGCAATAAACCAGCAATTGATAGAATAGTAAAAACAGCCCATGCAAGTTGAATCCATTTAAGCTCATCTTTTCTTTTTTTAAAAGAACCAGCCATCCCTGCTCTGCTAACATCCTCAATAGTTTTTTGAATGTGTTCTTGTTGAGTTGTATTTGTAGAAAGTTGTTCTCCTAATGTCTTTATAAATTTGTCAATCATTATTTGATTTTCCTTATTCTTTATTTGAATCTGTTCGGTCTCAGTTTTTAGTTTTACTATTTCAGCTTGTTTATTGCTAATATCTTCTTTAATTGTTTGTATCTCTGATTTCCAAACATTGATTTTTTCATTTGTTCCTGTAAGTTCCTCATCAGTAGCTTCGAT
>DATALD010000097.1:0-30945 GCA_036261255.1 Bacteroidales bacterium | reverse complement strand
TTTTAGGAAATTTTGAAACGATTTGTATTTTTATGTCAGAAATTGAAATCCGGGAAAATCAAAAAATTAAAGCCCTGAGATTTTATATAATTCAACCACAGGGCATATAGAAAATTTGAAAATGGGTTTTTACACAGACTCACGTTATCAACAATTAATATAGGTTTTTAGACAGTCTGACGGCACGGCGGTAGTGGCCGTTTTTGGTGCCGAGCCGACTGAAGGCCGTAGGCACTGTTTCTGTTAGGAACACTATCCTCCTAAGGCCGTAAGGAGCGAGTGCATGGCGCGGTTTTTGCCATCCAGGTACAAGTTTAATTGCGTTATGGAGCGATCGCGGTACAAACTCTGTTGGCGTTCTGGTTAAGTCAGGGGGCAGGATGCCTGACGAAGACGAGCTGCGCAGGGATCGCGATACAAATTTGATTGGCGCTGGATCACGAGTCAGGATGCAGAGATGTTTTTGAAGGCACCTGGCGCTGTATCACGGCTTAAAGAACAGCTATCAAGCTAGATTTATGGCAGGATTTCTCCAGCAAAAGCCGTGACAAAAAAATGACCACTACCGACCGTGTTAGCTGTTAGGGCGTTATTTAAAGAATATCTGATTTCAATGATACTCATGGCTTTATAATTAGTCACATCTGTCTGGTCATAAACCATACCAAACTAACGTTACTTTCCTGAAAATGCCAGTAACAAAACGGGCACATGGCATACCATTTACAGCGGGCAAATCAAAAATTTACTCGATAATTGAGTAAAAGTTTACTTATTACCGGTTCCATATTGTACTTCCAAAGGAATTGGTATAGGGTCTTTAGTTATCATTTTACCCGGTGTAATGTAGCCTAGCTGCAAATTAAAGTCTTCCTTTTTACTGAAATACTCAACTCGTACGGGGTAAAAACCTTTTGATAACGGCATCAGGAATGAGTAATATGGCTGAATAGAATTCTCGGCAGATTGTACAATCAAATTACCGCCGATGGACAGTTTTGTCCCTTTCCCAGCCAGTAAATAGAAGACATAATATCCTTCTTCCTTTGCTTCCAGAAATCCATCAAGAACAAGGGTATAATTGTTTTTTCGTGGAAGATCAGCAGCATCAAAATTCTTATTAGCTATTCCTGTTTTCACGGGTTTTAAACTGCTAAGATCGGGCATTTTATCCCAATCCCCCTCATAATAAGCGTAATTAAACCCACCCGATTTAGAATTTCCGGGCTTTGAAACAGGGGGAGACACTTTTTCGGCAGTAAAATTTCCTGAAATAATTTTATCATAGGTGCTCCTTCCGGTGAAGAGTTTATAGGTGATTCGGGCAGCCCCGGGCACAGTTATCTCACTTTGTACCTTTGCTGATAATTCCGTGGGGGTAGTTCCATCTAGTGTATAATATACCCTTGCAGTATCTGCATCATACCATATTTTAAATGGTTTGTCTTTCAAAACAATACCATTCATCGGATTGAATTCGATCCTTGTTGTATAGCCTGCATATATAGATTTTAATCCGTCATAGGTAGTTTTTAATCTTACTGAACTATGTGTCTCATCAGGATAAATCAGCAACTTCCAGTTCAATCCCAGGGGCGCCGTTTTTTCTAGGACAATTTTCATGGTATCAATCCTCAAGTCGTGGACGGACAGACCTTCACGGGCGCCTATAAAAAGAGTTGTATTTAAACTTGTCGATGCTGTCCATTTCTTAGCAGCCATTTTAGGCACGTAGCAATTATCCCACCAAACACTTGGATCAACCGCTATATATGATTTAAAAGTCGTTGGTTCATTTATCAATGCATAAATCACAAACATACCACCAAGTGAATGACCCCAAAGAGTATTTTCTCCATTGGAAGGGTAAGTAATATTAATGTAAGGGATTAATTCATTTTTTATAAAACTAAGAAAATCACCTGCTCCACCGGTTGGTGCATTCCAACTATCTAAATGAGTTGGCGTAAGTTCTATGTTGCGGTCGATACCCAGAACACTTACTATTATTGTTGCCGGCATACGATCCTGTGCCTCCATAAAGTGTTGTATCTGATTTATTAAGCCTGTATTCCAATTGCCACCATCAAGCACATACAGTACATCATACTTATCGCTGCTTCCAGCTTTATAACCTTGCGGTATAAATACTTGTATAAATCGCTTTTGCTTCAATATGCTTGAATTTAGCGAATCAAGCTTTCCTTTATAAGTTACTGTAAGGACTGTATCCTGTGGCATGGCCGAACTAATCAGGCTCCCTGTCATTAGTAATAGTAATATTGAGAATTTTAGGGAACAGATATTATTCTTATTCATTGTAATTAGATAAATTGTTAAATGCATATTATGATTTGACGACATAAATAGCAAAAAGTTACATCGACTGTCAAGATTTTTTTGGTTCTTTAAAATGTAGATGGTATTATGATGAAAAATTGATGAGATATTAAGTTAAAGTCAATATGTACGTATTGTGTAAAAATTGACTTAAAAATACTTTAAGATTAAATCCACATAACAAAACTCTTGCTTGTGCATGGAATATCAGGGTAATGGGGGGGCTACGTTTGCCTTACAGCTAACGCCAGTCTGTCTAAAAACCTCTCCACTTTTTGCAAAACCTGATTAATTTACATTCGTTCTGCAAGTCCCGTTCCGTATACCACAAAAACCGGCATAGGATTTTTTATGACTTCAAAATGCCTTAAAACAGCTCTAATTAGATTACGGCAAAAAACAAAGAAACAAGTATTCCCAGATACTCTTTCAGCACATTCCATGTTTTTTCTTTACTTTCTTTTTGTGGAAAAAGAAAGTAACAAAGAAAAGCCAGCCAAAAAGCCAACCTGATGGCTTTGTTGTCGCACATGGCCCTCGCCGCTGAGGCCCAAAGCCATCCGGTTCGCACCTTTTTGGCGTTCGCCTCGCACCAACCTGAGTAATATTTAGTTTGTATTAACATAATTCTCTGAAGTATTTTTATTGGCTGGGATTTTTATAGATGAATCCCCTATACCGCTTTATTGTGCCATAATGGTGTTCAACTATAGCCGGAACTGCTACTATTGTCTCAACACCAAGCCTTTGTGCTGTCTTTAGTTCCGATCCTGTGTGGAAGCCTTTGTCATAAAGCACAGTGAAGTCGTTTGTTCGGAGTATGCTCTTTGCTCTCTGTACCATATTGCCCATTGCCTTGCTGTCGTTTTCTCTGGTTAACTTGTAATCAATGGGAATGCAGTGTTTAGCATCCACTGTGGACTGAACGTTATAGGCTAACTCTGTGATGTTATTGCGAATTACTATCTGCCGGCTTTCCGGATCCGAAAGAGAGATCTGGGGCTGCCCTGACTCTTTAAGCTCAGCCTCCGGAGATATGTATCCTTCTTTCCTTTCCTGATGCTTTTTTATCGCTTCCTCTATTACCTTTTTTTGTCTTTGTCACTCTCTGCAAGCGCTCTGTTATACTCATCAAGCTTGCTTTCTATATATGCAAGGTGACGGTCTGTCTTAGCCTGGTTATAGTTATTCTTCTTACTATTCTGTGCCCTTAACTTTGTACTGTCGCCGGCAATGAGCAACTCCTGCTGCATTCTTTCTCCAGGTCACGCGATGATCGCACCTTGTTCATATACCCAAAAATGAAGAGCTTCAACAGATCTGCAGGATGATAGGCTGGACGGCCATTCTCCGGGAAGTCAGTCCTGAATCCAAAATCTTTAAAGGGCAGACTATCTACAAACAGATCGATTATGCGTACTTCATTGTCAGGATCGATCGATTCATCAAGTGATCCCGATAGCTATCGGGACGGGAATAGAGCGAACTGATTTCTGTTATGTCCCTGTATGTATTTCATGTATTCAAGGTACAAAACTCACAGAATTGACTAAGTGCTTAATACTGAGAGTTATTAACAATTGACATAGGTTTTTAGACAGTCTGACGGCCCGGCGGTTAGTATTAGTAAACGGCGCTGAGTCGACCAGAGGGCGTCGGCAGGATTTCTCGTTTTCATCACGGTTTTACTAAGCCTGCAAGGAGCGAAGCTCGGCGCGGTTTTTGCCATCATGGTACAAGTTTTCTGACGTGCAGGCGCGATCGCGGCACAAACTTACTAAGTGGCCGAAATTAAATCATGGTACAGGAATTTGGTCGAAGCCGGCGTGCGCAGCGCAGGCTGTTCACAATGCTCGAATCACTTATCATCTTTTGAGCAAAATTTCTCCAGAGAGCATTGGCGCGTATCCGGGTACAACTATCATGATAAGTTTACTAGAAAGCAGAAGCCCTGCAAAAACCGTGACAAAAAAATGACTTTTATTGTCCGTGTTATGGTTAGTTCTGTTTATTTTTTTCATTGACAAAGAATCATTTTTTTAAGATTCTCAAATTCAATTGGATTAATCTGTGGTCCATAAAGCCCTTGTATCTGCCATAATCCATGAAGTTTAATTTTCTTTAATGGTGAGTAATTTCCTAACCAACATGGCGAGGGTTTAACGTTTTCTGCCTGTGCAATTGTTGCAATTATTTTACTTTCCCAATAAAGCCGATCATCTTTAGAATTAATTTCAAATACACAAAAACTAAAATTTTTTTGAAGATATTCACTAATTTGTCTTTCGACATTTTTTTCAAATTCTAAATCGATGAATGCAAAATTTTTCTCCTTATCAATTATTGAAGTAAAAGGCAAATCCCAATATTTGAGATAATTGCTATGGGTTTTATTTAATATGCAACGTCCTATGTTCTTTCGAAAAATACTCCTTCTCTGATTTTCATTCTCGAAATGCTGGAAGAGCCTTGAGGGTAATTGATTCTCGCCAGTGTGTGTGCCAATCCTTACAATTCTATTCAAATTCTTATGGCTTTCACCTACCTCAAATAGTACATAAATTCCATTCTTCGGAATTTCTTTTAAAATGCTATAGTCGTAGTTATACCGCTTTAAGTGATTAAAAATGATATGCAAATCAGTCGAAATATCCCCCAGATTATTCATTTTCAATTTAATTTATCTAATTCATTATTAAGCCATTTGCCTTTTTGAGCTCCATATCCTTTAAATATGATGGGTGGTAGCAGTCCAACTGGCTTAAAGCTGCCATGGATCGCTTTACGATAATCCTGGGATAACAAGTCTATATCTGTCTCCTTTATTAATTGATCAAGAATGCCCAGCTTGTTCCAAAGCTGCCAGACGGTTTGATTGTCAAATCCAATCTTATCAGACATTTTTAAGTTATAGTATGGAATAAAATCAGTATGTTTTATCCAGCCGAATAATGCAGACAGAATTTTTATTTCAGTAGAAGGTTTAATCCAATTCTCACTTATTATTTGCGGATACATTTGACTTCGATTGCCAGAATATAGCTGCCATGCGGGCAGAGTATGATTCCAATCCAAATTTTGACCTGATAACCTAATAATTCTCTCTCTTGCGTGAAATAAGATGTTAGTAAAAGATAAGTTGTCAAGAGAACTTGGATTCAAGTCATGAGGTTGTCTCTTTGATCCTGCACATATTATTAAGTATGCCATAGAAATTTGCTTTAATGAAAAATTCTTAAGTCATTTTCTTTGTCATAGAACTTACTCACGTAGAATGAATTAACCATAACACATTTTATGTTTAATAAAACTCATATTTGCCACGCAATTCTGTCCGATAAAATTTTGTTTAATCATATATCAACCAGGCAGAGATTAATACATTTTTAGCCCATATTTCCTCCCCAAAACCTTACCTCCATACAAACCTCCGGTACGGTCAGTCACATACCCAACTCTTTCTCCAAACCGCACCTGACCATGATTACAATAGACAATTGCTGTTCAAGATAAGAATTTTTTTATAAATGGGAATGTTTCAGGGAAGAAATTGCGCAGGGCTCAGGGCGCAGGGTCATCATCGAAGGTGATTGCGGGATATTGATAATTTTTTGAAACGAAGTAAGTTTAGAGTCGTGCATGTCGTGCGGTCGTGCAGGTCTTGCAGGTCCCTAAATCGCCGAGTCCCTTCCCTTAGGACTTAGGTCTCAGAGACATAGCGATTAAGCAACAGATTGTTGTTAAAAAAATTTTATATCTTTAATCTTCTATAAAAAGACAGATTATGAACTTTACACCAGAAATATTTGGCGAAATATGCCGTCAGGGAGCTTTTATCAGCGCTATCATTGCGGGATTCTCCTTCGCTTTTATCGGCGCTTTACTTGTAAGCCAGGTTAAAAATAAGATTATAGACGTGGTATTGTCTTTTTCTATTCTGTCTATTGCAGGTCTGCTGATATGCGCGCTTTTCTGGACGTTAATGGCGTCAGGAATGGGAATGTATGTGGGGATTGAAATATCACAAATACCTCAATCTCTTATCAGTCTTCATAAAACTTTATCGTTGCTCTTTATACTCAGTATTTTATTCTTCCTCGTTACTCTGGCACTCAGCGGATGGATCCGTTCAAGAATACTGGGTGTAATATCAGCCTCCGTTTCTGTCGCATCTACTGCCTTCTTCTTTATGAATGTTAAGCTGTTTCTTCATTGATTGTTTAGCGTTTAGCGTTTAGCGTTTCGAGTTTCGCGAATGTCCATTAAGTCCATTAAGTCTACCTATCGCTCAGTCCCTAAGTCCCTCTCAGTCCTGTCCATCAAGTCCATCATGTCAATAACGTCGTTAAGTCACTTAGTCCCTCCGTCTATCTTCACAACAACATGTCCCTTCTTGTGTCCTTCTTCAATATAGCGGTGAGCTTCAGGTAATTCCTCTAAAGAAAAAATCCTGCCTATAACTGTTCTCAATTTTTTCTCTTCTATTATTCCTTTGAGGATCTTCAACTCATCACAGACTGACTTTGGTGTGCCATTATCAACACAGATATATTTACCCCCTGGTATAAGCGCTTTTTTACATTTATCTTTCATGCTTTTCCTCGTGGCTTTATTGTAAGGAGTAGCATCAAAGATGAAATCATACATCATCCCTGGCTCTGGGTAGTCTTCTCTTGTATAATCTATGACCTTGTCCGCACCTAAAGACCTCACCATGTCAATATTATTGGTACTGCACACTGCGGTTACTTCTGCGCCAAAATATTTCGCCAGCTGCAATGCGTATGTTCCTGTTCCTCCTGATGCGCCTATTATAAGCGATTTTTGTCCCTTATGAATATTTCCCTGTCTTATGAAATATAATGCCAGAACGCCCCTGCTTGGAACAGCAGCTGCTTCCTCATACGTCATGGCAGAAGGTTTTACCGACATTATACAATCATGTGGAAAATGGTGCCCATCCTCCGGCAGGCATACATATTCGGCATAAGCGCCAAAACTTTTACCAGTAAATGCAAATATCTGATCGCCCTTCCTGTACTTTTTTACATTCCTGCCGGTGGCCGCTATCTCTCCCGATAAGTCAAAGCCCAAAACGGGCTTCCTGGGACGAAGAAAACCAACATAAAGGCGCATGGGGATCCACAACCAGAAACTTACCTTGCCACTCCTGACATAACAATCAGAAATCGTAGGAGCCGCCGCATGGATCTTAACAAGCACCTCATTGTCTTTGGGAGTGGGTTTTTCTATTTCTTTAAGCCGGAGAACTTCAGGTCCTCCATACCCGGAACATATTACTGCTTTCATTTTCTTTTGTTTTTTTGTGAACTTTGGATCTGACTTAGGAATGAACATATCGACCTGGACCTGCAAGACTTACACGACCTCCAAGACTTGCACGACCTCCAAGACCTGCACGACTTGCACAACTACTTCCCAGGGTTAAACGAAAAAACTTCATTCAATGGAACCTTAAACACTTGCGCGATCCTGAAAGCCAGTTCCAGGGTAGGAGAGTACTTTTTATTCTCAATAGCTACAATTGTCTGCCTTGTTACGCCGGTAAGGTCAGCCAGCTCCTGCTGGGTCATTTCATTTGCGTTGAAGCGTAACTTCCTGATGTTGTTGTCTATATTACACTTATTCATGATCAGAAGCCTTTACGATAATAATAGATCTTTGCAATTTCTGATACTATGCTTGAAATAACCCCAGACAATATAAGGATGATGAACATCGAATAAGGTGGCATCCCTATTACAAGTGAAATCATTGCCAGTAAAAAGCCGAAGGTAAACAGCCAGTGCGAGATCCGGATTGCTTTCAGTTCAATGAGCTTATCTCTTTCGTCGCTAAGCATTTGCACATCTTCATTTGTAACAATTTTATTTATAATTGCAAAGATGATGTGAATGATGATCTGCGAAACAATTGTCACCGGGATCAGGAAGAGGAAGCTCTTTCCCCAGAATGTGAAATCGTTTAAAATTTCAAAATTCCCTGCCACATACTTATGATAAACATAAAAGGTGTAGCATGCAAGTATTAATACTGTACTGATTATAGTTACAAGTATTTGTTTTTCTTTGTTGTCCATGTTTTTGTGTATATTAGTTTATACTTAATGAATAATATTATCGACACAAAGATAAATATAATATACATAATGACAAATATATTTGACATTATTTTTAAAAATATTTCTAAGATCGGCAGTAGGACTCCAGAATATCAGGACTTTAAGGACTTAATGGACTCGTTTTTTCACCACAGATTTCACGGGTTTCACGGATAAATCCACGGATTAACTTGCCTGTCAAGATCTGCTTTGCTCTACGCCCTACGCCCTTCGCCCTACGCCCTGCGCCTGCGACCTCAAACTTGCACGACCTAAAAAAATAGGGTATTTTTACATTCAAAGGTCATAACATTAAACAAAACCCTTTTTATGGAACGAAAAGATTTTATTAACAGGGCATGTACCTTATGCGGTTGTGCCCTTATGGGCGGCGGTATAGCTAATGCTGCTGCCGTAAGAGCTATCGATGACGAAAAACAGGAAGACTGGCGTATTCCTTTCATGCAGACTCGTTTTGCTGAGGTCATCGGGAAGATGAAACTTTATCTGGCCGAAGAAAACCGTTTAAAAGTTATCGATGAGATAGGTCGTTATTGCGCCTCTGAAAACCCGGTATTTGACCAGCTGAAAGGAAATGTGGAGGGCTTCCTCACAAAGGTAAAGGAATCATGGGTCGAAACCACCGAGTACGATAAGAAGAGAAATATAATCCGCATAATTGGTAAACCAACAAAAACCTGCGGGTGCCCGATGGTCGCTGATAACAAGATTATTGTTGAATTCTGCAATTGCTCAAAAGGTTATATGGAGACAGCTATGTCGAAGATGACCGGGAAGTCTGCACATGCAACTATTAGCTCAAGTGTGCTTAGAGGAGATGCTAAGTGTAGCTTTACGATTGAATTGAGTTAGTTCTCTTCGGGCTTCATGGGTCTGAAGTGGAAGACTTAATGGACTTAATGGACTTAATGGACTTAATGGACAGGACCTTAGTCCCTTAGTCGCTTCGTCACTAGTAGTCAATGAGCTTCCCCGCCATCCTGTCCATCATCTCAAACATATATTCCCCCATTGAGGGACCAAACCAGCTCATAGTCCTTGCTTCGGAATGGTCGATGAAATAATATTTCCCCGGGATGATATAACCAATGTAACTGCCGTTATATCCCGATACTGCAACGTTGTAACCTTTGCCGCTGTATAATCTTTTCAGCATAAGAGCATATTCACCGTTAAAATCACAAGGTGTGAAGAACCATATCATGTTATTTATCCTTAGCGCCTGGAGGAAAACATTTTTGGGTGAAGCCATTAAACTTTTGCTTACAAATGTGGGAAGACTCCGGTTCTTTGATATCCTCATCCTGTATTTTGGAAGAGACAGCGGCAGGCTAATTGAATTAACTACTACCTGGTCATTTAAATTAATCTCTTTTACTCCATTCAAAATGCTGTCCGCCAGTGATTTACCTATAATTTCAGCGCCTTCATATATTTCACCAGGACTAACGGGGGCCTGACCTCCCATTGAGCCTCCACAAAACAGGGCAAGGTCAGCAAAGTCATGTTCCATTGCTTCTGACCACATGCCCGGGTAATCGCCTGATAACAGGGTGTTCTTACTCCCAATGGTTGTGGCATGAGCAGAATAAGTTCCTAAGATACATCGGCGTGAACCAGGCTGCTCAATAACGAGGTAATCAAATGCATCATTGATTGTACTGCTTTCGCCTGTTAACCTGTTACGTATAAATCCGGGTTCATGAAAGCTGCCTGATCCTAGACGCGCGGGTTTAATATCCGATATTGCTGTTTCAATTGCGAATACAATCCTTTCAGAAAAATATTGTTTCAGCTTTTTGTCCGGTTTCCCGGCCATAAGCTTTGCAAGCTTCCCATGTCCCCATCCCCCGATGCCTGAATGGGTGTGAGTTGCAGAGAAGAAGATCTGTCGCCGTTTTATTCGGCTTCCCGATAAAATCTTTATGACTGTATCGGCAATATCAGGAGGCATTATCAGCATATCGGCGCTTACGATCACCAGGGTGTCAGTTCCTGTCGATAGCGCCACAGCCCTCACATAAATACTGTCGTGTATTCCTGTTGAATATTTGGTTTTCAACTGACCAAATCCCGCAATTGGTATTTTCCCCTCGAAAACTTTTTCACCCGGAACAAGATTCACCTTCGAGAAACCTGCCTTAAATCCCCCTGTATTTGTTATTGTTTTTTCGTTTGCCTTATAGAGTTCTTCAGTTGTCTTGTGATAATATGAAGAAGTCACATAAGGTTTCTTCACAACAGCACAACCTGTAGCCAAAACAAGCAGTATCATTATAACACATCTGCTCTGCTTTCTTAATATATCAATAAAAATTGCCATATTAGCTATGTACTAAATCTTGTGAGACGCGGAACGCTAAAAGCTAACTCACCTTCGCTAAAGCTATGGTGAGAACTGTACGAACAAGAAACGCGAAACCGCCATAGTTAACAATTTTTTATAAAAACCACAATGATTTTAATTATTATCACCATTTATATTATTTTTGCGAACGATATTAAATAGAACATAATAAAAGTATTAACAGATTGAAGAAAAGTACTCCTGAATTTAAGCGTATTACAATCAAGGTGGGAAGTAACGTGGTCACACAACCAGATGGTTCACTTAACATTGGCAGGATCCTCAGGATAGTTGAGGATGTTGCTGTTTTGTATAAGCAGGGGATTGATGTTGTGCTTGTATCGTCGGGCGCTGTTGCATCCGGGAGGAGCGATGTAAAACTTTCAAAGAAAACAAATATCGTTGCAGCAAAACAGGTATGGGCTGCAATAGGGCAGGTGAAGCTGATGTCGACTTACCAGTTCCTTTTTGGAAAATATGGGATCCAGGCAGGCCAGATACTGGCAGCAAAAGAAAGCTTCAGGGACAGGCAGCATTATCTTAATATGAAGAACTGCATCACTGCAATGCACGAGAACCGCGTATTACCTATTGTTAACGAAAACGATACAATATCTATTGAGGAGCTGATGTTCACTGATAATGATGAATTATCGGGATTGATGACATCAATGATGGACAGCCAGACCCTTATAATTCTATCGAATGTTGATGGAATATTCGATGGCAATCCTGGCACCCCGGGAACAAAATTATTGAGGACAATATCTGAGGAATCAGAAGACCCGGAACAATTCATTTCATCAGAAAAATCGGGATTCGGTCGCGGCGGGATGCTTACAAAATGCTCCATAGCCCGCAAGATGGCATCTATGGGGATTGATGTCTTCATTGCAAACGGCACACGCGATGCAATAATAACTGATATTGTGAGGGGAAAAGAAGTACCCTGTACTCATTTTGTAGCTGCAAAAAAGAAGAAATCGGGTGTTAAGAAATGGCTTTCACATTCCGATATGTTTGCCAGAGGTTATGTTGTTGTTAACGAGGGCGCAAAAGAGGCGCTTTTAAGTGATAAGGCAACAAGCCTTTTGATGGTAGGTATAACTGAAGTAAACGGAGATTTTAAAAGTGGCGATGTTGTAAGAATATTAGACGAACAAGGCAATAATATAGGTTTGGGAAAATGCCAGTATGATTCGGAAGAAGCCGTAAAAAACATCGGGAAGAAGCTTTCAAAACCTTTTATACACTACCACTGTCTTGTTTTTAATGAGAAAAAGAATAAAGAGAAAGTAGAAGATGGATTGTAAACCTTTGTTTGTAAAGGCAAGAAATGCTGGTCTGAGATTAAGAGGTCTTGATGAACAGACAATAAATAAGATTCTTTTGGCATTGGCCGGTAAAGCAGTTGAAAGTACAATTGCTCTGCTCACGGCAAACAAGAAGGATCTTAACAGGATGGATAAATCAAATCCAAATTATGACCGACTGATGCTCAATTCAGAAAGGATAGCCGGTATTGCGGCCGACCTTCGTAATGTGGCTTCTCTTCCATCTCCGCTTGACAGGGTCCTTTCCAGGAGTACAATGCCAAATGGGCTGGTAATCTCAAGAATCACAGTGCCTTTTGGTGTCATAGGTGTTATTTATGAAGCAAGACCAAACGTCACATTCGATGTGTTTTCGCTTTGCCTGAAATCAGGTAATGCCTGCATTCTTAAAGGCGGGAGTGATGCGGCCGATTCAAATGAGGCAATTGTAAGTCTGATCAAATCGGTTTTGATTGAAAATAAAGTAGATCCCGATTTTATTACTCTGCTTCCAAACGGTCGTGACGAGACGGCTCAGCTTCTTAATGCGCGTGATTATGTTGATCTTATTATCCCAAGAGGAAGCAGAGGACTAATTGATTTTGTAAGGGATAATACTGCAGTACCGGTTATTGAAACAGGTGCCGGTATTTGCCATACCTACTTTGATGAATTCGGTGATGCAGAGAAAGGCAGGCAGATAATTAACAATGCCAAGACCCGCCGTGTAAGCGTTTGTAATGCACTTGATTGTCTTATCATACACAAAAGCAGGCTGAAAGATCTTCCCATTCTCGTTGGGTTATGTGCTGATTCAGATGTAATTATGTATGCTGATGCTCCTGCGTATGCTATCCTGGACGGAACATATCCTTCTGAATTGCTTCAGAAAGCTACAGAAGAATCTTTTGGCACTGAATTCTTATCATATAAAATGTCGATAAAGACAGTTAACTCATTTGATGAGGCTCTCAGCCACATTGCGACATACGGATCAAAGCACAGCGAGGCTATTATTTCGGAGAACAATAGCAGGATTACTTTGTTTAACAGGTCGGTGGACGCTTCATCTGTTTATTCAAATGCATCCACTGCTTTCACAGATGGAGCACAGTTCGGACTCGGAGCAGAAATAGGTATATCAACTCAAAAGCTTCATGCACGCGGACCAATGGCTTTGGAAGCTCTTACCACATATAAATGGATCATCGAGGGAAACGGTCAGGTGAGAAAATAATAATATTTGTTACAAATGATACTTGATATTGGACTTGTTGAGAAGTTTTACGGGGAGTTACCTGCTAAAATTGAAGCTGTGAGAAAAGCCGTCAGACATCCTCTGACTCTTACTGAGAAAATATTATATACTCATCTTTACGGGAAAAACGTTGAGAGCTTATTCAAAAGAGGAACAGATTATGTTGAATTTGCTCCGGACAGGGTTGCCATGCAGGATGCTACTGCGCAGATGGCTATGCTACAGTTCATGATGGCTGGCAGAGATAATTCTGCAGTCCCCGCATCAGTACACTGCGATCATCTTGTTATTGCACGCGATGGAGCTGATACTGATCTTGAGAATGCAGGAGTTGTCAACAGGGAAGTATATGACTTTCTCAGATCATCAAGCTCCAGGTACAACATCGATTTCTGGAAAGCCGGCACTGGTATTATCCACCAGATTGTTTTTGAAAACTATGCTTTCCCGGGCGGTATGATGATCGGAACTGATTCACATACACCAAATGCAGGCGGCCTGGGAATGGTGGCAATTGGAGTCGGTGGCGCAGATGCTGTTGACGTAATGGTAGGAATGGGCTGGGAGCTGTTGTTCCCAAAAATTATTGGCGTAAAGCTGACAGGCAAGCTCAACGGTTGGACTTCAGCAAAAGATGTTATTCTTCATCTTACCGGTCTTCTGACAGTTAAGGGTGGTACAGGTCATATTATCGAATATTTTGGCGAAGGCGCTGAGTCTTTATCATGTACAGGTAAAGCAACTATCTGCAATATGGGAGCTGAAACTGGAGCGACATGCTCAATTTTCGGATTTGACAAATCGATGGCGTCTTACCTCGATGCAACAGGAAGAGGAGGCATAACAAAACTTGCTGATGCTGTTTCAGAAAATCTTGTCGCCGACAAGGAAGTATATGAAAATCCTTCAAGGTATTTTGATCAGTTCATAGAGATTAATCTTTCTGAACTTGAGCCTCATATTAACGGCCCTTTCACCCCCGATATAGCAACTCCAATATCAAAGATGAAAGAAGCAGCCATGAAAAATGGCTGGCCTGCAGATGTTGAAGTAGGACTAATCGGTTCATGCACAAACTCTTCCTTTGAAGATCTTTCGAGGGCTGCTTCAATTGCAGGAAATGCGCTTGATCTCAAACTTGTGCCGGTTGCTGAATTCAAGGTTTCCCCGGGATCGGCACGCATACAGGAAGTAGCTGAGAAAGAAGGCTTTCTCGATACTTTCAGGAAAATAGGCGGGCAGGTATTTGCGAACGCTTGCGGCCCGTGTATAGGCCAGTGGGATAGAAAAGGATCAGATAAGCAGCAGGTTAACACTATAATTCATTCATTCAACAGGAATTTCTCAAAGAGAACAGACGGTAATCCCAATACACATGGTTTTGTTGCTTCACCTGAAATCGTAACGGCTCTGTCAATTGCCGGCAAACTTACCTTCAATCCTCTCACAGATACACTTGTCAATTCAGAAGGACAGGAGGTAAGGCTGAATGAACCTGTCTCATCTGACAGGCAGCTAATGTTTGTAAATGGGAACGGGTATGTAAAACCTGACAAAAATGCTGTAAATACAGATGTTGTTATTGATCCTAATTCGGAACGTCTTCAGATGCTGACACCATTCCGTGAGTGGGACGGGAAAGACCTTATCAGGGTTCCTCTTCTCATTAAAGTAAAAGGGAAATGTACTACGGATCATATTTCAATGGCAGGGTACTGGCTTAAGTTCCGTGGTCATCTCGAGAATATCTCTGGTAATTATATGATAGGTGCAGTGAACAGCTTTAATGGTAAGGTTAACAGTGTTCTCAATCCAATGAAATGTGGGTACGATACTGTTCCTGCGGTAGCAAAAGAATTACGTGACTCCGGAAACGGTTCAATTGTAATAGGAGAGGAGAACTTCGGTGAAGGCTCATCAAGAGAGCATGCTGCGATGGAACCCAGGTTTCTTGGGATAAGAGCAGTTATTGCCAAGTCGTTTGCAAGGATACATGAGACAAACCTGAAAAAACAGGGTGTATTACCACTTACTTTCATGTATAAAGAAGACTATGACAAGGTAAGGGAAGATGATACTATCGATATAAAGGGCCTTGGCCAATTTACTCCCGGAAGCTCGTTTGTTGTAACACTTAATCATACTGACGGAACTAATGAAAGCTTCCAGGTATTTCATTCATATAATACAGCGCAGATTGAATGGTTTAAGGCAGGTAGCGCTCTTAACATAATCAGGAAAAACAGAAAATGATACCCGAAAAGATCAGAATTGAAAATGGGAAATTGATTGTTCCCGAAAACCCGGTGATCCCATTTATTGAAGGTGATGGCACAGGTCCGGATATATGGAAAGCTTCAGTCCGTGTATTTGACGCTGCTGTTAATAAGGCATATAATGGGAAACGCAAAATTGCATGGAAGGAACTTCTTGCCGGCGAAAAAGCTTATAATCTTACAGGCAACTGGCTACCCGAAGACACACTTACAGGGTTCAGGGAGTATCTTGTTGGGATAAAAGGACCTCTCACAACACCTGTTGGTGAAGGAATGCGATCGTTGAATGTTGCCCTTAGGCAGTTGCTTGATTTGTATACATGCTACAGGCCGGTTAGATATTTCAACGGTGTTCCAAGCCCTGTAAAAAGACCGGACCTTGTAGATATGCATATCTTCAGGGAAAACACAGAAGATATTTATGCCGGCATTGAATTCATGAATGGTAAACCAGAAACCGAAAAAGTTAAGAATTTCCTTATCAGGGAAATGGGTGTGAAGTCAATCAGGTTTCCTGAAACATGTTCTATCGGTATTAAGCCCGTATCATTGGAAGGCACTGAACGACTTGTAAGACAGGCTGTAAAGTTTGCAATAAAGAAAAAGCTTCCTTCCGTTACAATTGTTCATAAAGGCAATATCATGAAGTTTACTGAAGGATCTTTCATGAAGTGGGGATACGCGCTTGCCGAAAAAGAGTTCTGGAATGATGTCTTCACATGGTCGCAGTATAAAAATATTTCGGAAAAACAGGGAGTAGAAGCAGCCGACAGGCTTCTTAAAAAGGCTGAGGCTGATGGCAAGGTGATTATTAAAGATGTTATTGCCGATGCATTCCTGCAACAGATACTAACAAGACCAGCAGAGTACTCGGTTATTGCCACACTTAATCTTAACGGAGATTATATATCCGATGCCCTTGCTGCAATAGTGGGAGGAATTGGCATAGCCCCGGGTGGTAATATCAACTTTGAAACAGGCCATGCTATTTTCGAGGCAACGCACGGAACCGCTCCCAAGTATGCCGGTCAGGATAAAGTTAATCCGGGATCTGTGATTCTTTCGGGCGCCCTGATGTTCGATTACATGGGCTGGACTGAGGTTACAGACAAGATCTATAATGCCCTTGAAAAAACAGTACAGAGCAAGCTGGTTACTTATGATTTTCACCGGTTGATGGAAAATGCTACATTGCTCAAAACATCTGAATTTGCTGATAAAATAATTTCAAACATCTGATATGAATCAAACAAAATCAATAGTGATGGAAGACAGTGAGCTTTTCAATAAGATTGAAGAGTCTGTTAAGAATTCATGCCAGATAGATTCTGAACTGTTCGATAAATACGAAGTAAAGCGCGGTTTAAGGAACAGGGATGGAACTGGCGTGCTCGTGGGTCTTACTAATATCGGCGATGTTGTCGGTTATAAAAAGGAAAATGGCAAGGTGATCGCCATCCCCGGCAAGTTGCTTTACAGGGGTATTGACATTGAAGATATTACCCAGGGCTTCCAGAATGAGAACAGGCATGGTTTCAGTGAGACAACATACCTGCTTCTTACAGGTCACCTTCCTTCAAAACAGGAGCTGGCAGCTTTTGATGAACACATGGCATCATTACGTCCTTTGCCTGATCATTTCACAAAGGATATGATCCTTTCAATGAAAGGTAAAGATGTATTGAATATTCTTGCACGTTCGGTACTTGGGCTTTATATTCTTGATGATACTCCTGATGACATTTCACTTGATAATATGATCAGGCAGTCACTTAATCTTATTGCTAAATTCCCTACTATTGTCGCATATTCATACCAGGCGTTAAGGCATCTTTACAAAGGAAAGACCCTCTCTATACGTCACCCCCAGGCTAATCTTTCTCCTGCAGAGAACTTCCTTTACCTTATCAAAGGCGATTGCGCAGGCTTCACAAAACTTGATGCAGATCTTCTTGACCTTCTGCTTGTTCTTCATGCTGAACATGGTGGTGGTAACAACTCAACATTTACAATGAGGGTTACAAGCTCAACTGAAACAGATATCTATTCATCTGTAACATCAGCAATAGGTTCACTAAAAGGCCCGCTACATGGAGGTGCAAATATCAGGGCTCTGTTAATGATGGAGAATATTAAGGAAAATGTTAAGGATTGGAAGAATGAAGCAGAAATCGAAGAATACCTTTTGAAGATACTTAACAAAAAGGCAAACGATTTTTCAGGTAAGATTTATGGAATCGGTCATGCCGTATATACCATCTCTGACCCAAGGGCAATAATTCTTAAGAGAAAAGCCCGCGAGCTTGCCATTGAAAAAGGCAGGCTTGATGAATTTGAACTTTATGAAAAAAGTTGAACAGCTCACTCCTGAAGTCTTCAGGAGGTTTAAAGGTGAACAAAATACCAAGGTTGTTTGTATAAACGTTGACTTCTACTCCGGATTTGTATACTCATGCCTGGGAATTCCGCAGGAACTGTATACCCCGCTGTTTGCTATTGCAAGGGTTTCAGGGTGGTGCATTCACAGGATTGAGGAATTAACATTTTCGGCAAAAAGAATTATCAGACCGGCATTTAAAAACGTTTGCGAAGATCAGCAGTATGTTCCTCTGGAACTGCGATAAATGGATTTTCAGAACAAACAATATGATGTATTAATAGTTGGAGGAGGAGTTGTGGGAACAGCCCTCCTCTATACTTTATGCAGGTATACAAATGTGAAAGATATCTGCCTGGTAGAGAAATACAATGACCTGGGACTTGTTAATTCAGCTGCGTGGAATAACAGCCAGACACTGCATTTCGGAGATATTGAGACAAACTATACTGTCCAGAAAGCAACCGCAGTAAAGTCTATGGCCGACATGGTCAGGTTGTATCTTGAAAATGAAAAGAAGAAAGACCCTGGTCAGCAGATCTTCAGCAAATACTCCAAGATGGTACTTGGTGTAGGGAGCTTTCAGTCGGAAGGTTTGCGAAAGAGATATCTTGTCTTCAAAGATCTTTTTCCTGCTTTAAAGCTGATTGAACGTGATGAGATTTCTAAAATTGAACCACGGGTAGTTGAGGGAAGAGACCTAAACCAGGAAATTGTTGCTCTTTTGACCCCTGATGGTTACACTGTAGATTTCAGGTCGCTTTGTCATTCATTTAAAGATAATGCCAGGACTCTGAACCCTGCAGCTGATGTGTTTCTTAATACAACTCTTCTGGGGATTAAGAAAGAAGAAAGCTACTGGCAGTTGAATACAAACAATGGAAAGCTAAGGGCAAAAGTTGTTGTTATTGCTGCAGGGGCGCATAGCCTTATGATAGCCAAATCGCTTGGTTATGGTAAGAACCTGTCGCTTCTGTCAATGGCGGGAAGCTTTTATACTGCCGGCAAGGTTCTGAATGGAAAGGTTTATACAATACAAGCTGAAAAACTACCGTTTGCAGCCATCCACGGAGACCCGGAGGTACATGATCAATCAATAACAAGGTTTGGTCCTACTGCTAAACCAATTTTTCAGCTCGAAAGACATAATTTTAAAACATTTACTGAATACTGGAAAACATTTGGATTCGGGCTGAACCCGATAATAAGCCTTATAAGAATACTTTTTGACAGGGTGTTGTTTGGGTATGTCTTTATGAATTTTTTATACGATATTCCTGTTTTTGGGAAGTACCTGTTTGTAAAAGAAGTAAGAAAGATTATTCCAACTATAAAGGTTTCGGACCTTAAGTTTGCACCAAGAGTGGGGGGGACAAGGCCTCAGGTTGTTAATAATACAACACGTAAGCTTGAAATGGGTGAGGCCAAGCTGACAGGCGACAGAATTATATTTAATATCACTCCTTCACCAGGTGCATCAACATGCCTGGGGAATGCATTTAATGATACAAGACTTGTTGTTGATTTCCTTGGGAAAGATTATCAATTTGATGAGACTGCCTTCAGAAAAGACCTTGCAATCTGAAGTAGGGTGTGTTATTTTACCTCGTGTTTGAAAGGAGCTGATGCCTGGGCTCCCATCCTTGTAACAGAAATTGAAGCCGCAACATTTGCAAAGTTAATTGCAGTCAGAATATCTTTTCCTTCCGCCAAAGCGACTGCCATTGCCCCATTAAAGATGTCTCCTGCTGCTGTGGTATCAACAGCTTTAACATTGATCCCCGGGATCAGCATTGAAATTGAGCCAGATAGGAGATAAGCTCCATGTTCTCCCAATGTGATAACAACATGTTGCGCACCTTTGGATCTTAGTATGTTGGCAGCTTCCCTGGCTGAATCTTCATCAAAAACCTCCACACCAGTGAGTATTCCTGCTTCTTTCTCGTTCGGTGTGATAAGATAAACCCACTTATAGAGACTATCTGATAACCAACAGGCCGGGGCAGGGTTGAGTATAACCCTGTTGCCGTTCTTATATGCTTTTTCAGCAACATACTTAACAGTCTCTATTGGTATCTCGAGTTGCATCAGGAAGATATCCTGCTGTTTTGCTGAAGAAAATACTTCATTACGAATATCTCCTGCTACGAGTGATCCATTTGAACCAGGAGCAACGACAATAATATTCCTGCCGTTCTCATCAACGTTTATGAGGGCAACACCTGAAGGGTTTTTTGGATCCCTTATAACATATCTTGTATCAATTTTAGCAGAATTGAAACCATTAAGAGCTTCATTGCCGAATACATCATTGCCAAGCTTAGTAACAAAAGTCACGTTTCCTCCAAGTCTGGCAGCTGTAACTGCCTGGTTTGCACCCTTTCCTCCGGGATTCATGAGGAAAGTTCCGCCAAGAATGGTCTCTCCCGGAAGTGGTAACTTACGCGATTTTATTACCATGTCGGTATTCGAACTCCCGATTACTATTATTCTTGACATTGGATAAATTGGATAAATGGACCCATAGAATTAATTAGCAAAGTTAAAAAAAGACACCTTAATATCTTTTGTTTTGTGATAAATATAACTCTAGTGTACTCTAGTTCACCTCTAGACACTTATTTCAATCATAGCCTTCATTACCCCATCCCTGTAATTTTCTACAAGATCGAAGGCATCTTTGGTACTTTCAAACGGGAACCGATGGGTAATCATATTGCTGACATCGACTGTGCCTTTTTCCATCATTGTCAGTGATGGTTCTACACAATCGACCTGCCTCCTGATGAACTGGATTGAATACTCGCTTCTGCGTGTTTTCTCCACAGGGACAGCCCACTTTTCGAAGGCAGGGATGCCAACAACAACAGCCTTTCCACCTGGTTTGAGAAGGTTGAACGACTGCTCAAGAGCCTCCTGTTTTCCACAGCATTCATATACAATATCAAGCCCCTGGGCCTCTTTACCCAGGATGTCTGAGACTATATCGTTTTTGCTTACATTACCGGCATAGGTGGCTCCTTCTTTTAAAGCAATTGTGAGCCTTGCATCGATTTTGTCAGTGACATAAACATTTCCAACCCCGGCAGCTTTAGCTGCAAGCATTACACTCATCCCGATAGGCCCAAAACCCAGGATACCAATATTCAGGCCATTAATATTTCCTGTTTTTCTTACCGAATAAACCCCGATTGCAAGTGGTTCAGAAATTGATCCATGATCAGTACTCAAATTATCAGGCAGTTTAAAACAGCTGTCTTCGGGCATAACAATGAATTCACTCAGGCAACCTTCTGATTGCCCCGGACATCCAAGGAACTTAAGCTTCCTGCAAGTATGAGTTCTTCCGACCTTACACTGATCGCATTCAAAACAAGGCATAGCAGGGTCGACAGCTATTTTATCACCCGGCTTGACTCTCTTCACATTTTTACCGACTTCAACAACGATCCCAGCGCCTTCATGGCCAACGGTGAAGGGATATTTTATTACCTGCGATCCAATGGCGCCCCATGTATAATAATGAATGTCGGAGCCACATACTCCGACAACAGACATTTTTATCTTGACATCATTGCCATCTTTAATCTGTGGTTCAGGTATATCCATCATTTCCATCTGCCGGATCCCTGTAAGACGCATTGTTTTCATATTCTACTTTTATCTGTAAATATAATAACAGATTATTTCATTGCTGATCGTACCTTTAATGATTATCTTCATAACTAAACTTATTATTGATGAGAAAGATCTATGGCATTGGAGAAACTGTTCTTGATATTATCTTCAAAAATGGTCATCCACAGGCCGCAAAAGCAGGTGGGTCAGTGCTTAACAGTGTTGTTTCAATGGGAAGAATGAACCTGCCTGTATCATTCATAAGCGAATACGGAAAGGATGAAGTAGGGAGTATTATTGATCTTTTTCTGAAGGAAAATGGCGTTGACACATCGTTCGTATACCGCTATAAAGATGGCAATACTTCGCTTGCACTTGCATTCCTCAATGAGAAAAACGATGCAAAATATTCATTTTACAAAAACTATCCCGGAAAGAGACTCGATGTAGTCTTTCCTGGAGTGAATGAAAATGATATTGTTCAATGTGGTTCATTTTATGCAATCTGGCCTGAGATAAGAAACAAGTTCAGGAGCTTTCTGATGAAATCAAAAGAACGAGGGGCAATGATCCTCTATGATCCGAATTTCAGGAAATTTCATCTTTCTGATCTGGATGAATTAAAACCAATGATTATTGAAAATATGGAGATGGCTGAAATAATCAGAGGTTCAGATGAAGATTTCAGGAATATTTTCGGGGTAAATGATGTAGACAGTGCCTGGCAAAGTATTGAGGGCTATTGCAAATGTCTTGTATATACTGCAAATGAACATGGGGTTCATGTCAGGACATCATCTTTTTCCGGCAGTTATCCTGTGAATAAAATTGTTCCGGTTAGTACAATAGGAGCCGGAGACAACTTTAATGCAGGAATGATAACATCTTTCTATAGGAACAAAATAGAAAAAAATGATCTGCAAAAACTTGGCCAAAAGGAATGGTCAGAAATAATTGGAACCGCCGTTGCCTTCGCCACTCATGTTTGTCTTAGTTACGAGAACTATGTTTCGGTGGAATTTGCAATGGCACAGGGCAACTCTAAATACCTCTAGTGCACTCTAGCTCACTCTGGTGCACTTTCTAGAAGCAACTTCTCCGCTTCGTCACACCAGATAAAATTGTTTTCTGATACAATTCTGTGAAGCTCTGCAAACAACTTGTTGGTTCTCCCTTTTTCTTCAAAATCGTATAATGACATAAGGGGCATTGAGATATTAGTATAGATCAGTTTCTTTCTTCCCGGAATGTCGGGAAGATTTAGAGTTGTTTCAATAACAGAATCAAGCCCGCCAATGTGGGTTACCATTATTGAAGGATTGATTATTCCATCGCTCATCAGCTCAAGACATTCTTTCATGTCTTCTGTATTACCTCCTGATGTGCCCATTATATGCGTGAAAGAATAATGAACATTGTAGAAATTAACTTCCGCTGTGAAACCAGGATCTGAAGGGCCGGCGAAAAAATTCAGGCATCCATCGAACGAAAGTATTGCATTCCCCAGTTCAACAGCATCTTTGACCGGTATAAATACAAACACATCGTCGTAACCCTTATTATCCGATAGCTCAATAAGGCTGTTAGCCGGGTTTCTTTGCAATGAAGTGTTTACATAAAATAAATCTATTCCCAAACCGGAAGCATGACCAGGTGTAAAGATGCTTGCAGCCCTTGTAAGCCTTGCTGAATCGATATCAGTAACAACAATTCTCCGTGGCTTTCTTTTCCTGTGAAGTGCATAATCAATTGCCCCAAGCCCCATAGGTCCGGCGCCTCCAAGAATTGCCATATTACCGCTTTCTTTGATGTCCATTTCATGATTATATGTCCCGGGCGGTACATGGTAGCTTGAATGAAAAGCCCCTATAATACACGACATTGGCTCTGATAATGAAGCTTTGAAAAATGCATCACCTTTATAAACAAGAAGGTTGCCTGCTTCAATTAATAGTGAAGGTATTATTATGTAAGTTGCATCTCCACCAATACTTGCAAAGGAATAACCAGGAGCTTTGAGAGTACCAAGTACATTCAGTGCAGGCTGAATTGAGAATTTTTGACCTTTTCTGTACTGCGCTGACCATTTTTTGCCCACTTCAATTATCTCTCCGGCAAACTCATGCCCTATAATGACCGGGTTGATGTTAATGTCACCAGGAACTCTTTTATGGTCAGTTCCCTGAATTACCGCCTTGTAAGTAGACATACAAATACTATCGGAGATAACATGAGCCAGTATCTCATCATCTTTCAGGACGGGGAGTTCAAATTCCTCAAGCCGCAGATCCATTTTGCCATAAAGCCTTACAGCTTTTGTCCTCATTTTATAAGGTGATTATTTAACTAACTGAAAGACCTCCACTGACATTAAGTACCTGCCCGGTTTCATATTCCTGATCAACAATATATAAAATGGCTTTAAGAATATCCTGGCTTTTGCAGCTTCTTTTCAATGGGACTTTGTTCTCAAAGAATTGCCTTACATCCTCCGTTGTTCTTGCACCTTGGATTTTTCCGGTTTTAAGGTGCCTGATAAATAGACCCTTCTGAGGGTCTGTCCAGAATGAGTCTTCAAACAAGTTACCAGGGCATACAGAATTAATCTTTATCCTGAAAGGCGCCAGATTGAGGGCAAATGACTTTGTAAGCCCGATACATGCTGAAGATGCCCCGGAGTATGCTGGGTTAAGGTTTTCATCTCTGAAACACTCCAGATTATTAATGTGTATGATATCACAATAATGGTCAGAATTGCCGGAATTCTGGATCTTCATGACCTCTGAAGCATAAACAGCAGCCAGATAAAAACTCTCATAATAAACATCATTAATTACTGAGAAGCTTTCGGGATCATTATCTGAAGTGTCAGCCCTGCCTGGTAGTCCTGAATTACAGATTAAGAGATCAATTCCTCCGAACTCCCTTACTACAGCAGAAATCATTCCTTTTACTGAAGCGGCATCAGATAAATCTGTATTTACAAAAACAGCAAGGTTGAAGCCTTTGCTCTTATTCAATTTAGAAATGAGTTTATTCCCTTCAGTTTCATTATTCCCGGCGATAACGATGTTTGAGCCAAGCATAAAAACAGATTCGACAATCTGAGCGACTGGTCCCTCAGGAACACCTGCAAAGATTACAATGTTGTCTTTTAACCTTCCTTCATTTTCATTCAGAGGATTGCATCGCTCGTTTTGTTCCCCGAGAAATGAAACCTGTTCGGGTGTCAGGAATTTTGGGCCGCCTTGTTGACCTGAGTAATATGTTATCTTTATGTGATCTTCAAACGCATCAAGAGAGTCTTCAGCTGATGAGCAGTTCTCAGCGAATGCAAATACACCTATTCCTTTGATAACAATGATCCCCGGTACATAACCATATTCATTTATGAAATTGGGGAGCTGGTAGCGAAAAGAGTCAAGGATTCTATCGGATGCTGATGTCTGGTCAATGTAAAGGAATCGGGTCTTGCACCTTCTTATCACGGAAGGAGAGAGGGGGAGTGAAACCTTATGAAATTCCTGTTGGCTATTGTAATACTTCTGAATGAGAGTATTATGCCTGAACCTTACAACCTGTGGCTTTCCTGAAGAAAGGAGCATCCTAAGTACAGGAAGAGCTTTATCCATCATCGGATTATATGGCAAGGGGTTGATTTCCGGTAAAGGTTGTGTTCCCGCCATTATCTTTGAGGTTATTTCATCGAATAATCTCTCAATATTATCACATGAATCCGAGGAGATTATTATCCCATAGCTTTCTACGAAGATTAATTCCGGGTCTCTCCCGGAGGCCTGCCTGTATCGCACAAGGTCAGACTCGATTTTTCTAAAAAGCGAATAGCCGGGATCTGCATACTGAACAAAGAAGATGTTTTCGCCAAAAATAGCTTTTAGGATGTTTTTTGCATTCCTGCTGCAAAGAAGACCATTTATTATTGGTGATTGCAGATGAGCAACATACCTGTAATTCAGTATATTATGTAACTGAACCTCTGAAGGAATATTATAAGATGAAGACGGCTGGTTAATACATGCTGAAATATCTTTACTAAACTTTTTTTCTCTATCAATGGCATTTTCTGGATATGAATTTGATGCCAATACCCGTAGTTTTTCCCTGCTAAAGTGAATAATACTCTCTTCATCAACTTCACCCGGAAGGGTTCCTGGCTCCTTGATAAATAAAGTACTCACATCCTTGAAAGATATATCACCGCTCAAATTACTATGATTTTTTGCGATTGCCTTGCAAACTTCAATAAGTTCTTTCAGATTCATCTTTTTTAATTTATTCTCTTATTAAAAATAAATCAGATATCAGTCACTATTTTTAGATGTGATATAAGATTATTTATTTCTGCAATTTCATCATCTGACAAACTGAACTCTGTTGCTTTTATATTATCAAGCGCTTGTTCTGTTGTTCTTATGCCTGTAAGGGTGCATGTTATACCAGGTTGTCTCATTGTCCAGTTAAGGACGAGTTGAGAAAGAGTCACTTTCCTGTTATTAGCGATTTGCTTAAGATCATCTATGAATTTAAGTACTGCGGATAGGTTGGGTTCTTTATAATAAATTGTAGATGGTCTTGAATCACCGTCATTGAACTTATGGTCCTTGCTTATCTTGCCTGCAAGTATGCCTCTTTGGAGAGGGCTGTAGGCAATTATTCCTACCTGGTTCTGAAGACAGAAAGGAACAATTTCATTTTCTATTCCCCTGTTTAGCATACTGTAGGGAAGTTGATTTGAAGCAATATGATATGTTTTGATTGACTCCCTCATCATATCTGCTGAATAGTTGCTGACAGCTCCTGCTCTTATTTTTCCTGCTTTTATCAGAACCTGTAAAGCTTCCATAGTCTCTGTGATTGGAGTTGTAGAATCGGGCCAGTGTGCCTGGAAAAGATCTATATAGTCGGTTCCAAGTCTTTTCAGGCTCTTTTCACAGTCTTTTATTATCCTTTCCTTTGACGAGTACTTATACAGGTCAACACTATTATTATTGTTATCCTTCGATGAAAAGAAATACTCTCCTTTCTTTTCATCCCAAACCATTCCGAATTTGGTAAGTAGTTGAACATTATGTCTTTTACCTTTGATTGCTTTACCGACAAGTTCTTCACTCAGACCGAAGCCGTAAACAGGGGCAGTATCAATTGTTGTCATCCCTGAATTGACAGATGCATCGATCGCTCTTATTGCTTCCTTCGAATCTGCCCCACCCCATTGCCATCCTCCAATTGCCCAGGAACCAAAAGCCAGTTCAGTTACAAATACACCAGAGTCACCAAGCTTATTTGTTTTCATTAAGTCATAGTTATTAAGTTACAAATATCAAGAGTTAGTAAAATATAGAGGTTTCCTATTTGAAAAGTTTTTCAATTTCAAGAATCTTTGTTCTGCTCAGAGGGCTTTTCTTCTTCATCATTGTTGTTATAACAGTCATCTTTGCTGCATTCTCAAGTACTTCTATCCTGTTAAAAGCATGGAGAAGGTTTGACCCTGTTGCAATTATTCCATGATTCTCAAGTAACAAAATTGAAGAAAGAACAGCTTTTTCAGCAACAACTTTTGCCAGTCCGGGGGTTCCCATTAGCGCATAAGGTACTTTCTCAGGTCGCTCCAGGACAGAAGCAGTTTCTGCTGTAAGTGTGGCGTCTATAGGGCAATTCAAAGCTGTAAATGCAGATGAGAATACCGGATGAGCATGAACCACAGCCTTGATTCCTGCATTTGACCTGTATATGTTAAGGTGCATCTCTGCTTCCATTGAAGGTTTTAGCTCAGGCGTAAGGTTATCGCCATTAATCGTTAAAACTCCTATATCCTTCCATTTCCTAGTTGCTTTATCAGTGGAGGAGGGAGTTATCAGGATTATTTCATCCGATAACCTGACACTAATATTTCCTCCAAATGTTGTAGTGAGACCCTGTTTATAAAGGCGTCTCATGAAATATGCAACTTCTTTTTTCTGTCTTTTATGTTCTTTCTTCATTGTTTTTATTTCACTACAAGGCTTACAACTCCGTCGAGCACAAACCGTGGTTTGTATGGAAAATTATCTATATCAGATTCATGGGTTATTCCACTTAACACCAAAAGGGTATCTATTTCAGATTCCATACCACATCTCACATCAGTGTCCATCCGGTCTCCTATGACAATCGTATCCTCACGTTTTACACCAAGCTTATTCAGAGCTATTCTCATCATCAAGGGGTTAGGTTTACCTACAAAATATGCTTTTTTATCTGTAGCTATTTCGATAGGTGAGATCAGAGCTTTAGTTCCGGGTGTTAAGCCATTTTCTATGGGACCGCTTGTATCAGGATTTGTTCCAATTAGCTTTGCACCTTTCAGAACAAGGTTAACTGCCTGTTCAACCATTGAAAAACTGTAGCTTTTGGTTTCTCCCACAACAACATAATCAGGACTGACATTGTTAATAGAATAGCCAACGCTATACATGGCATGGATAAGTCCTGCATCGCCGATAACAAAGGCGCTGCCGTTTGGTTTTTGGCTTGCAAGGAAGCCTGCTGTAGCAAGGGCGCTTGTATAGAAGTGCTCTTCACCAACATTAATACCCAGCCTTTTAAGTTTTTCATGGAGCTCCCTTGGAGTACGCTCACTTGAGTTAGTCAGGAAGAGATATTTTTTACCTGATTCTTCAAGCCATGAAACAAATTCAGGCACACCCGGAAGCAGTTTATTTCCATGATAAATTACTCCATCCATATCGATTATAAAGCCTGTTTTGGATTTGATTGTGTTAATGTCTTTTTCCATAGTAATTGATATAAAGAGAAATGTTGAACCCATGTGCTTAATGCAAATGTACATTAAAAAAGGCTGTATTATGAGTACAGCCTTTTCGGTATTTTTCAACGAGTAAAAATCAGTCTACTTTTTTAACCTTAATGGCAACAGGTCCTTTTTCTCTCTGCTCGATTTCAAATTCTACTTTCTGACCGGCCTCGAGTTCAGTATGGGTTACTTCAAGACCCGATCTGTGAATGAAGATATCTTTATCGTCTTCAGTCTGGATGAATCCGTAACCTTTTACTCTGTCGTACCATTTAACAGTACCTTTCATAGTCCTTTTTTTTTGTTAAACTATCTGTAGTCTCTCCTGTTGCCCATATTTGAACCGCCACGGCGGTCGTCATTTCCACGATTGAAGTTGCTCCTTCTTTCTGTTCTTTCGATAGATTCGTTAACGATAATGTTCCTGCCGCTAACTTCTGCACCATTTAATTCTTCAATGGCTTTTTTTGCTTCGGAATCGTTTGGCATTTCAACAAAGCCAAATCCTTTGCTTTTACCAGAGTACTTGTCAATAATGATTTTAGCTGAAGTGACTTCGCCATACTCTTCAAAGATTTCTTTTAGTTCTGCTTCATTCATTTTAAAATGAAGGCTTCCTACGTAAATGTTCATAATTCAAAAATATTAAAGTGTTTGTTAAACATTTACAAAGGTCAGATTTATTTTCGAGAAGTAAAAATAAAAATTCACATAATATATTGGATTATAAATACTTTTTAGGCTTTAAAGCATATTTATAAACCACTTTTTTCTTGCATAAATGATTAAAAATTTGTATATACTGATTGGAGTATTGGCAATTGAAAATGCTTACTTAAAGTGTGATATTTTAAGCTATCCTTTTTTATTCCTGATATATATATGTTTGATATTGTTTAGACCTGATTCTCTTTCATCAATTTCGAAGTCAAGTGATTTTATCAAGGGTGTTAGTTTTGTAAATCCGTAATTTCTTGGATCGAAATCAGGCTGTTTCTTTAGAATAAGGTTACCAACATCACCAAGAAAGGCCCAGCCATTTTCATCGGCCACGTCGCTTATTGTAGATGAAATTAATCTTCTTACCCCTTGCATCAGAGTCTGAGGATCGGGTTCAGGAGGAGGTGTCGTTTTCTTCTTCTTAACAATAACCCTGTCTTTTTTCCTTGTTCCGCTAACAGGTTCAGAAGGGACTGTGGAATTTGATAATATCTCAAGATAGATGAATTTGTCGCAGGCAACAATAAATGGATGAGGTGTCTTTCTTTCTCCAATGCCGATAACTTTCATCCCTGCTTCCCTGAGTCTTGTGGCAAGCCTTGTAAAATCGCTATCGCTCGAAACAATGCAAAACCCGTCAATTTTCCCAGAATACAGGATGTCCATTGCATCAATAATGAGAGCCGAATCTGTTGAATTCTTCCCCTTTGTGTAACTGTATTGCTGAACCGGAGTAATTGCATTCTCAAGAAGAACTGTTTTCCAGCCTGAAGTAGTAGGCCTTGTCCAGTCTCCATATATCCTTTTAAATGTTGGTGTGCCGTATTTGGCAATCTCTTCAAGCATTCCCCTTACATTTGAATAAGGAATGTTATCAGCATCAATAAGGACTGCAAGCCTGAGATCATTAAGTGTTTGCATTATAACTGATTAATTTGACTAAGATAATTAAATTTTGCCAGTAATAGGCTTCTTTAGTCTCTGTATCTTGTCAAATGCTGGACATTCTGGACTATGAGCTCCTGCCAGTAATCCGATACTCATCAGGAATTCATTAACTATCTCACTACCCATAAATGTAAAGGTCTTCCTGAATATCTTTGTCCATTGCTCAAGTGAAGGAGACTCCTTTGAGTGTTGAATTAGCCAGTTACTGAAAGACCCATATTCTTTTCTTAGTTCAAGTATTACTTTTGCATTTTGAATAGTAGCTTTTATTTTCAGCCTGTTTCGTATTATTCCGGGATTCGAAAGTAGTGTTTCTATTTCTTTCTCTCCGTAAAATGCTACCTTTTCAACATTATAATTATCAAAAGCAGCTCTGAAGTTATTCTGTTTTTTCAGAATAAGAATCCAGCTTAATCCTGCCTGGTTGACCTCAAACATAAGTCTTTCGAAGAGCTTGTCATCATCATAAAGTGGAAAGCCATAGTGATTGTCGTGGTATTCCTTATGAAGCTCCAGGTTCTCTCCGGAAAGTGTTTTCAGATATTCACAATATGTCATAATTACTTTTTTCCTGATTAACATCCGAATTTCAGAATTTTAATAATATCAACCAATAAATTCAATGAATGATCAAAAAAATTAATTTTATTGTTGAAAAAATTATGAAAACATTAATAAACAGAAAATCAATTTATTCACCCCCACTCTCTGTGAAATAAATAGATTTCTTTGCTATCGCTTACGATGAGGAAGCGAAGAAAATCAATGAATTGCAATTTGCATGTGCAAAAT
>DATALD010000122.1:0-8385 GCA_036261255.1 Bacteroidales bacterium | reverse complement strand
GGGCAGTATAGAAATTCCGGCAGATACAATTGACAAATCCCGCCATCTTTTTCTCTATTGCACAAGCGGTTTCAGGAGTAAAAGAGTGGCTGAAAAGTTCATTGAGAAAGGTTTTAAACACGTTTACAGTCTCGACGGAGGTATCTCCGAATGGAGGAAAAAAGAATACCCCGTTGACAGGAGAAGGAAGAAAAATAAAATTTACTGATTCTTTCAGAATTATAATTTTTTTTCCAATTTAGCACTGATTGGGAAAACAATTAAAAGTTTGGAAAAGTTGCAAACGGATGATTTAGTCTTGACCGTGGTAAATCTATTTCCTGACGATAATGAACTTGTCAAAAAGCTACGGAAAGGTGATGTCGAAGCTTTTGATACTGTATATGAGAAATATGCAGGCAAACTTTATTCTTTTGGGTTGAAATACCTCCGGTCGCCAGAGGATGCCGAAGAACTTGTTCAATCAGTATTCCTTAAGTTATGGGAAAACTATAAAAACCTGAAAACGCAAACCTCTTTCAACTCCTTCCTTTTTACGATTGCCTATAACAATATCTGTAAACTTCTCAGAACGAAAATGTACAGAAAAAAATATGTTGAAGAAATTATTGCTGAAAGTACAGACATTTCAACAAAGGATGAACAGCGTATTGATTATCAATCGGTTTTAAATCAGGTGCACCAGATTGTTAAAATGTTACCTGAAAGACAGAGAACGATCTTTATTAAAAGCAGGTACGAAGGCAAATCCACTAAAGAGATATCCGAAGAGATTGGCCTGTCACCTGGAACAATTGACAATTACATATCGAAATCTTTGGTTTTTATAAGATCCAGATTAAAAAGGGAGAGTCTGGCAGTGATACTATTATTCTCACTTCTTTTTTACTGCGTTTAATTTATTCATTTTCACATTAAAGGAAGCCCTTAAAATAGGAGATCATTAGAAAATCCTGAGAAAACTCAATTTTATGTATGAGATATTCTCTCGTCACGGGTATATATTAATAATGGAAGTATCATTAATACTCAATTTATGTTGAATGCAGGATTAATAGTTAAATGGGTTATACTAATGGCAGGGAGGTTAGATTTAGGAATGCGCTTTATGAAACTGACAGGTATAATGTTTAGGGAGCATCCTGTCAGTTTCTTTATGAAAGTTAACTGTAATTAAAAATCGGAATCATGCATTGTTCATGATTGTAACAAAAAATACTTTTTAAAAATAGCAGGGACGGATGACTAAATTATCAAAGGACAAAGAAGAAAAACTAAAACAATATATTGAAGGAAATGCGGATGAATCATCAGCAGAAATGATTCGAGACCTTCTTGCAGAAGGAGAGGGTGATTCGGTACTACGGAATATTCTTGAAAAAGACTGGAGGAATTTTGACAAGCAGGAGTCTTCACAGGTCAATATGCTCCATACTCTTGACAGGATTCATCATATAATCAGAAGAAACGAAATTAAGAGGGAACGTAAGCCGGTTCAGAGATTTTTGAAGTTCTATATGAGAATCGCGGCAATACTGTTTATTCCTGTCATTGCAGCGGGTTTGATATATATGTTTTTATTTAAGACTTCTTTGTCGACTGATCAGCTAGTCAGCTGTACTATCCATTCACCTATGGGCTCCCGGATAGCGTTTAATCTTCCCGATGGCACCAGTGGAATGCTGAACAGCGGTTCCAGACTAAGTTACTCACTCCCTTTTACTGATAACAGGCATATCACTCTTGTTGGCGAAGCATGGTTAAATGTAAAAAGGGATGAAGCGCATCCTTTTGAAATAAACACCGGTAATTCAACTGTAAAAGTTCTTGGAACGAGCCTGAATGTGAATGCTTACCCTGATGAAAATTATGTTGAAGTTGTACTTGAGAAAGGCAGTGTGGAATTCCTTAATAACCTTGATAATAATTCAGTAAGGATGATTCCGGACGATCGGCTGATATTTAAAGACGGAAATATACGTAAGTCAGTTACAGATCCCGTTAAATACAGCGCCTGGACCGAAGGCAAACTAGTTTTCAGAAGCGATCCAATGGAAGAAGTGGCAAGAAGGATTGAAAGATGGTACAACGCCAGGATTATTCTTGCCGATCCCGAATTGAAAAAATATTCATTCCGTGCAACTTTTGAGGATGACAAGATAGAAGAGGTACTGATGTTTTTATCGATGACTTCGCCTATTAAATATAAGATATCTCCACGGACTCTCCTCCCGGATGGGACTTACGAAAAACAAATTGTTACAATTTACATTAATCAAGACAAACCACGTCAATAACCTAAAAACAAATGCCTATGGATCAACACAGATGATTTAACTTACTATCTTAAAGAATTTTTAACCCTAAAATTTACTTTTGTTTATGAAAAAAACCAACCCTACTGAGGGAATGCTTTGTCATTACCTCAGAAAAACCTGTCTTTTAATGTGCGTCGTTTTTGTTCTGATATTTTCCGGAATACTTCAGGCAAAAGCAAGTGATGCATATTCAGAGGAAAAGAGAATTTCAATAAGCTTTTCAAATGCCAGGCTCATAGATGTTCTTGACAAAATAGAGAATGTAAGTGAGTTTTATTTCATTTATAATGAAAAGCTGATGGATACTGAACGTGTTGTCAGTATATATGCAAAAGATTACCTGATCAGCCAGATCCTTGACAGCCTGTTCTCAGGATCTGATGTAACATATACTATTATCGATCGTAAGGTCATACTTTCGCCTGTTGGAATGAATGAATCAAAGTCTTCAGGCACCGAGCAGCAGAAAACAATCACAGGTCGTGTTACTGACAGTAAAGGCGAACCAATTCCTGGAGCTAATATTGTTGAGAAAGGCACAACCAATGGCGCAGTAACTGATGCAGAAGGTAAATTCAGCATTAATGTTACATCAGTCAACTCAATACTTGTTTTTTCTTTTGTAGGTTATACTTCCCAGGAAATCACAGTTGGCAGCCAGACATCACTAAATATTTCGCTGGCCGAAAACGCCGTAGGACTCGATGAGATAGTAGTTGTAGGATATGGCACGCAGCAGAAAAGATCAATATCAGGTTCAGTTGCAAATATTACTGAGAAAAGCTTCAATGCCGGAATTACAAGAACAGCCGCTGATTTCATCCAGGGTAAAGTTGCCGGTCTGACAATCACGACCGCTTCAGGAGATGTCACTGCCCAGCAAACAATGAGATTGAGAGGTACTTCATCCCTGACAGGAAACAGTGAACCGTTTGTAGTTATTGATGGTGTGCCTGGTCTTAGTATTACTTCAATTGCCCCACAGGATATTGAATCAATAAGTATTCTTAAAGATGCTTCTTCGGCAGCAATTTACGGATCGAGGGCTGCGAGTGGTGTTATTCTTATAACAACAAAAAAAGGAACCCAGAACAGGACCACTGTTGATTACAACGTTTATACAGCCTGGGATCAGATCAGCAACATGCCAGACGTGCTGACCGCTGATGAATACAGGCAGTATGCTGCTGAGAATAACCTTAATATAAGCGTTTTTGACAAAGGCGCCAATACAAGCTGGTTCGATGAAATCACGCGTACAGGGTTCAGCCAGAACCACGATCTTTCCGTATCAGGCGCCGGCACCAATAACAGCTATAGGGTGTCAGTTTCGTATCTTGATCAGGAAGGTGTTGTACTAGACAACTACCAGAAACGTGTTAACACAAGATTTTCAGTGAACCAGAAGGCTCTTGAGAACCATCTTGATCTTAGCTTATCAGGCGGTCTCAATCACAGGGACTACCAGCCCACCGATACAAGGAATTTTGTTCTTGCATATAATGTTGTCCCGACTATTCCTGTAAAGAATGAAGACGGCACCTGGTGGGATTCTGATGAATACGATCAGGGCAACCCTGTAAGAAACATGACTTATAACTCATTTCCGCGAAAAACAGGGCAATATTATGTAAATGGAAAAGCAACAGCGAATATTGTTAATGGTCTCACAGCAGGTATTAATCTCTACAAGGAACGAGTTTCATATGATGAAGGTAATTATACCGACTCAAGAACGAGGTATGGAAGAGCTGACAATGGAATAGCGAAACGATATTTTTATACTCGTGATAAAAACCTTCTCGAAGCTACAGTCAATTATACAAAGAAGTTTGATGTTCATGATATCAATATCCTTGGCGGTTACTCGTATGAAGATTATCTCAACCAGGAAGCGACAGCCCAGAGTCGGTATTTTGTCACTAACATCTTTGGATTTAACAATCTCAAGGCTGGAGAAAAGCTTCTTGCAGGCGACGTTACTTCAACGTCAGACATGTACAAGCTCATTTCATTCTTCGGAAGAGTAAACTATTCCTTTCAGGATAAGTATATACTATCAGCTGCAGTTCGTCGTGATGGATCCTCAAAGTTTGGGGCAAATAATAAATGGGGTACCTTCCCATCTATCTCAGTTGCATGGCGGTTGATTGATGAACCTTTTATGCAGAGCCTGAAAGGCATTGTGGATGAACTTAAATTAAGAATGGGCTATGGCACATCCGGAAATCAGGATGGATTGAAACCATATCAGGCTATTTCTCTCTACGGTGAATCAGGTCAATATTATGATAACGGTTCATGGCATACATCATATGCATATAACCAGAATCCTAACCCTGATCTTCGCTGGGAGACAACAAATACATTTGATATCGGAGTCGACTTCAGTGTCCTTAATGCAAGAATTAATGGAACTATCGAATATTATAACAAAATTACAAACGATCTTCTTTATGAATATCCAGTGCCGGTACCTCCATATATGTACTCAACATTGATGGCAAACGTCGGTTCGATGAGTAACAAGGGAATTGAAGTCACTCTCAACGGAGATATTTTAAGGAAGGGTGATTTAAGATGGAGCCTGTCAATAAACGGTGCACATAATGCAAATAAGATTACTTCATTGTCAAACGATGAATTTACAACTTCAGAGATAAAGGTTGGAAGCGCATGGGTAAGAGGCGGTTCAACAAATACTACCCATATAGTTAAGGAAGGTTACCAGGTAGGTCAGTTTTTTGGTCCGCAATGCCTCGGCATTGATGAATCAGGGCAATATATTATTAACGACATGATCGACGGAGTGCCCGGTTTTACAGTTGCCGATTATACTTTTATCGGGAAAGCACAGCCCCTTCTTACCTATGGGATTAGCAATAATCTTACATATAAGCAATGGGACCTGACTGTATTCATAAGAGGCGTTTATGGTAATGATGTCCTCAATTTCTCAAAGATGTCTTATGCAAACCTTCAGTGGCTGCCAGGAGCAAATGTCCTGAAACCGGCTTTGACAATGGGTTTGAAACAAAGCCCTTTCTATAACAGCTATTATATTGAAGACGGATCTTTCGCCAGGCTTGACAATATGACTCTTGCATATACACTTTTACCAAAAAACATGCTTGGTGTGAACAGGATAAGAATGTATGCGACGACTCACAATTTATTCACGATAACAAAATATAAGGGTGTTGATCCTGAAGTTGAGATGAAAGGTCTTGATCCGGGCATTGAGGGCAGGGAATATTACCCGAAATCAAAGACTTATATGTTGGGAATAAATGTGACTTTCTAAAATTAAACCGAAATCATTATGAAAAAGTTAACACTATACATTGCATTTATCACGCTGATTGGCATACTGGCCGTGGGGTGTACTGATCTGGATGAGGAAGTATTTACTCAGATTCCCACTGACGTATATGGAACCAATGAGGCTGAAATAAATTCACTTATTGCCCCGATCTACACCCGTCTCAGGGATTATAATTGCGTGGGCAGCCCTGCTCCTAAGGAAAACTGTACCGATATGTCTGTTACACCTACAAGAAGAGGAGGCGACTGGTGGGATGGAGGCGCATATAAAGAAATGACACAGGGCAAATGGAGACCGCTTACCTCTTCTGCAATCAAAATATATAATGACAATTACAATCGTATTACAAACTTCAATCAGATCATCTACCTGATTGAAAACAGTCCTGCGATTACCGATAAAGAACCTTATTTGTGCCAGGTAAGAGCAGCAAGAGCTATGAGATACATCGATCTTATTGACCTTTATGGAAATGTTCCGCTTGTGACCGATTTTGAGGATCTCACCAAGCCGTCAACAAAACCGCGTGCTGAGGTTTATACATGGGTATTATCCGAACTGAATGATATTAAAGACAAGATCAGATCAGATGTTAATTCCTCTAGTTACGGGAAATTCACTAAAGGGTCGGTTTACTTTATGCTTGCAAAAATGTATCTGAATGCCCGGGTCTGGAACCCTGCAGGCGGTGAGAAATGGCAGGAATGCATTGATGCATGTGATGTTATTATGTCTCTGCCGTACTCTCTTGAACCTAACTGGAAAGAACAATTCAGCGCAAATAATGAGAACTCCAAAGAAGCAATTCTCGTTGCTGTAAATAGTATTACGAATTCATTTCCGTCACGTGGCTATACCTTGCATTACCTTGATCCAAAAGCTCTTGGTTTGCCAGGTAGTGCAAATAACGGTATATGCGCAATGCCTGATTATGCGAAATCTTTTGATCCTGATGACAAGAGATATCTTGGCAGTTTCTTAATCGGACCGATGACTGATCCTTCGACAGGGCAGGTCATAACAACAGCTCATGGACGCCCACTGATACATACTGTCGATGTTACGATCAAATATGCTATTGATGCAGATGGATGGGGACAGGTTGAACAGGAGGATGGTGCAAGATGCAACAAATGGGAGTTCAAGAAAGGCGCAACAGCAATGGAAAACGACTGCGCAATTTACAGGCTCGCTGATGTTTATCTTATGAAAGCTGAAAGCCTTGTAAGACTTGGTACGAATAATGCCGAGGCAACAAGGCTCGTAAACGAGTTAAGAAAGAGAGCTTTTGACCCGAGCCTTCATGCAACAAAACTTAAATCCAGCGTTAATCTGGATGATATCTATAAAGAACGCAGGTTTGAACTTGCATGGGAGAACTGGGGAAGACAGGATATGATCCGTTTTGGTACATTCCTTAACCCGATTCCAGGCTGGAGACCAAATGCTCTTGATGAAACAAGGTTACTGTTTCCGATACCTCAGACCGCTATAGATGCCAACCCCAACCTGGAACAGAATCCTGGATATTGATACTTAAATTATCTTGTCTGAACAGATAATATATGAAGAGCATCCTTATAACAAGATTACCCAAAGGATGCTCTTCTGATTTTAAAATTATCTCAGTTTTAAATACATACTAAAATGAAAATGTTAAGACGAAATTTTTTAATTGGATTCCTGATTCCTTTAGCCTTGACTTCAGGATATGGACAGCAACCTCAAAGATCACAAACGCCAGGTCAGCAACCAAACCCGGCTCAGCAGCGCCAGCGCGCACCTGAAGATTCAACAATCAGGATGACTCATTTCCAGACTGAAATCTGGGATCCTGAAATACCCATGGTACAACCGGCTTCTAAACCAGGTGATGCTCCCGCCGATGCAATAGTGCTTTTCGATGGAACAAATATTGAAAAAGAATGGGAGGAGGTTTCTTTTCAGGGTATCAGACCGGCTACATGGATAATAAAAGACGGCGCAATGCAATCCGTTAAAGGATCAGGATCTCTCAAGTCTAAACGGGTTTTCAATGATTTTCAGTTGCATATTGAATGGAAAACACCTTCAGAGATTACAGGTTCAAGCCAGGGAAGAGGGAACAGCGGTGTCTACCTCCAGGAACTCTATGAATTACAGATACTCGACAGCTGGCACAACCGGACATACCGTAATGGTCAGGCTGGCGCTTTTTATAAGCAGTATGCTCCGCTTGTAAATGCTAGTCTGAAACCCGGAGAATGGCAGTCATACGATATTGTCTATACAGCCCCAAGATTCGGAAATGACAGCGCTTCGTATTTTACTCCACCAAGAGCAACAGTATTTCATAATGGTATCCTTATCCAGAATAATGTTGCACTCAGAGGTCCGACAACATACGTTGGAATACCTGAATTTCTCATTAAGAAACACGGCCCTGGAAGCATACTACTCCAGCAGCATGGGAATCCTGTCGCATTCAGGAATATATGGATCCGTGAGTTATAAATGAATCGATGCTCTGCAATTTGTTGCGATTACCATGGATTGCGCAATGGATACATGATCCTTGTCAATTCATGGTAATTTCTTCCTCTGAGGAGGAAGTCTCATTTTCCTGAATCCAACACCTGTTTTACAATTTTCGCTATATATTTTCCCAGGATATCAAACTCAAGGTTCACAACAGTTCCCTTCTTTATCTGGTGAAAATTTGTTACCTGGTGTGTGAACGGGATTATTGCAACTTCAAATGAT
>DATALD010000120.1:0-39493 GCA_036261255.1 Bacteroidales bacterium | reverse complement strand
TATTCCAAATGATTACTCCCTTTGAAAATGCAGCCTATAGTCTTAAGAAAAATGAAATATCAAAACCTGTCAGAACGCCATACGGTTACCATATTATCAAGCTGGCTGATATCAGACCTTCAAAAGGTAAAGTCAGGGTTGGTTTTTACATCCTGGTCGATGCTTTTTTCATACATCCTTATAAATTCACCTGCTTCCGTGTTTCTTCCATCGACAGTAAGCAAAATCTTACTGTTAAGGTCTTGTGCATTACAAAAGAATGACTGAAACAGGATAATGAATAACAATGTGGTTGACTTGCAATACATTATCCTACCCTTGATCTGTGTCATTTAATTGTATTAAATATTTTTTGCAAAGTACGAAAAAAAAAGTTGAAGTTGAGTCCTTCCGCCTTTTTTTAGCCAATCTGTTAAAGTCCCTTGTGCAATATTTATTGGTAAATTTGTTCAGAATGTTTCAGGAATGGAATCAGTTTATAAAGATATTCTAAAGAAATATTGGGGTTATTCGTCTTTCAGGCCAATGCAGGAGGATATTATTAAGAGTATCTGCAGCGGGAGAGATACTCTGGCTTTACTGCCAACCGGAGGTGGAAAGTCAGTTACTTTCCAGGTCCCTGCGCTCGCACTTGAGGGTATATGCCTCGTAATTACACCATTAATTGCCCTGATGAAAGAACAAGTTAGCAGGCTTAATTCAATGTCTGTTAAAGCCCTGGGTATTCATTCAGGAATGACTTCGGAAGAGATTGACATTGCTATCGAAAATTCTATTTATGGTAACTATAAGTTTTTATACGTCTCTCCCGAGCGATTGTCAGCGAGGAGCTTTTCAGGCCGGTTAAGCCGTTTGAACCTTTCCTTCATTGCAGTCGATGAAGCCCACTGTATTTCGCAATGGGGTTATGATTTCAGACCTTCTTACCTCAGAATAGCTGAACTAAGAGATCAGGTTGATGAAAGAGTTCCTTTTCTTGCACTGACTGCCACAGCAACAGGCAGTGTTATCGATGATATCATGGAAAAGCTAAGGTTCAGAGAAAGGAATGTTATGAAGACAAGCTTTGCAAGGCCGAATATTACATATCTTGTCAGAAAGGTGGAGGACAAAGAAAAGTATGTACTAAAAACATTAAAGAAGGCAAAGGGCAGTGGAATAATATATGTGAGAAGCAGGAAAAGAACGAGAGAGATTGCTGAAATGCTAATAGAGAATGGAATCAGCGCCGATTATTACCACGCAGGTTTGAAAGATGAACTTAGGGATAACAGGCAGGTTGCCTGGACAAATAATGAAAAAAGAATAATTGTATCTACAAATGCTTTTGGAATGGGGATTGACAAGCCTGATGTAAGGTTTGTTATTCATTGGGATATACCCGACTCAATTGAAAATTATTTTCAGGAGAGCGGCAGGGCAGGTCGCGATGGGATAGCATCATCCGCGGTCCTTCTTGTTACCCCTTCAGACAAGAACAGGTTAACAGAATCAATTAAGAAAAAATTCCCGCCAATAGAAAAAATCAAAGACATATATGATGCACTCTGTAACTATCTTCAAATTCCGATTGGTTCAGGGAAAGAAGGAGTTTTTGATTTTAATATTGCTGATTTTGTATCTAAATACCGGTTGCCAGTTACAGAAACTGTAAACAGCCTGCAATTTCTTCAAAGAGAAGGGTATATCGAGTTTACCGGTGAATTTAATAATCCCTCCAGAGTACATTTCATTGTAGGAAGAGATGATCTTTATAAATTTCAGGTTTCAAATGAATCTTTTGACAACTTTATAAAGCTTCTTCTGAGATCATATACAGGGTTGTTTTCTGAATTTGTGAGTATTAATGAATCAGAGCTTTCAAGAAGATCAGGAATCTCAAAAGATACGATTTACCAGTATCTTGTTAAACTTGCACAACTTCATATCATTAATTTTATTCCCGGGAAAAAAACATCCCTTGTCATTCTTAAGGAAGAAAGATTAATGCGTAAAGCTTTGAAAATTTCAACTGAAAACTACCTGGATGTTAAAAACAGGTATTCAGAGAGATTATCGAAAATGATTGAATATACCGATCATTCGGAGCAGTGCCGCCAGGCCATTCTTTTGAAATATTTCAATGAAGTTATTGCCGATTGTGGCAAGTGTGACACCTGTAAGTCAAAAGCTGAACAAACGGGTATTGCTGATGATTTGGAATCTTGTAATCGCATTAAAGAATTACTTTTAATTTCCCGATTCGACATTTCAGAGCTTGTTGACACTGCAAATATGCCTGAAGAAAAGGTTATCAGGGCAGTGCGTTTGCTACTCGATAATGATGAAGTCTATTATCTGCCTGATAAAAAACTGGCCTTGAAAAAAGATTAATTCAGAAATTTCAACATTGGATTAATAAGCGAATCGCTGATCGTTTCTTTATTTAGTTTATTTGATTCGATTGAAACATATTTCATTTCAGCGCTATCAGATTCTTTTGAACAGAAAGGACATCTGCAAATATTAGAGGAATATCTCTTTCCCGCCATATCGGCATCCCAGACTGAAATAAATTTTCCGAGATAAATCCGTTTATTCTTATCAGGCAGAAATGGACATCCTTCTTTATGCATTGGATGATTATCATTTGAACGTGGCCTTAACGTAAGATAATACTTTTCCATACTATTCAGATTTCTCTACAAAGGAGCATACTTTATTTTGCACGATCGATCAAATTCAATGTTTAATAGGATTCAGACCAAAAATGTTACCTCATTTTTGGAACTTTTTTTTCGTTTTTCTTAAAAAAGTTTTCCGCAAGCATTTATAATAATTATTTGTATTTGTAACTATCACATATATAGGAATATATAAAATATTTCTTATTTCTTCCAAAAAAAACTCGAAAAACCGGGTAACAAAAAGCTGGCATTTCCCATTAAGCATTTGAAAAAGCCAGGAACCTTAAAAACCAGCGAGTATGAAAAAGTTAGATGATAGTATGGCAGGAAAGGGAAAATTTGAATTATTACTTTCACAGATCTCTGATGAAGATGTTCTCTCCGTTTACGAAATGGTTTGCATCAGGGGAGGTGAAGGAGAACCTACACCACCGATAAAACCACCTGAAAATTAAATCCTGCATTAAGATATAACATCTGCAATAGTTTACTTAAGTTGAAGGGCAAGTGCATCCCAATTCGTGGATGCACTTTTTTTTGTTTTTATTTATATTCTATCTTTATCCTGATCATAAGTTAGCAGTTGAAAAAGATTTCAGTTGTTTTAGGGTTTTGGTTTATTTTTACTCATAGTGCTGTATGTCAGACATATAAGCAGGAAGCTAACCGTTTATACGAGGTTTTCGTTTCATATTACTATGCTGGTGACTTCATTAAAGCTGAAGAATCATTAATTAAAACTTTAGAACTTCCCCTTGATGAATTAAACAAATGTACAACTCTTAGTAATCTTGCATCAATTTATTCATCCATTGGCAGGTATGACGAAGCATTGAAGTATCTGAACCAGACCGATGATAATTTTAAAAGGCCGGAGGTGTTTTTCAGTCAACCTGAAAAGATCAAAGTTACAAAAGATATGGTAAGGAGTCTTAAAGCCTTTGTGTACATAAATAAAGCAATTTGTTACCAGGGTCTTAATTCAAATTACAATGCCAAAGAATATTATGAGCAAAGCATCAGATTATTACTCGAGATTGAAAAATTGAGAACCGTAGATATTGATGAACTCATATCAGCCTATTCAAACTTTGGGACATATTACCTCAATTTAGGTGAATTTGAAAAGGCATTGAAATATTTTAATAAAAGCATCGAAATTGAAAACAAGTATGACTTGCCATCTTCTCTTGAAACTGTTAACATCGCAAGGATATATGCCAACTTGAAACAGAATGATAAGGCAGATGAATATTTCAGAGAAGGGATAAATCAGTTAATTAGTATCAGGGGGGATAATAATTACCGGCTCGGACAATTCAATATTTATTATGGTAGTTTTCTTGAAGGCATAGGAAAGATTAATGAAGCATATAAATCGAAACGATCTGCTCTGAAAATCTTTTCAAGGACATTTGGAGAGAAGAACACTAATACCTCAAGGTCGTATAAATATTTAGGTGATTTCTATCTCCTGCAAAGTCAGTTTGATTCTGCCTTCTTTTATTATCAAAAGTCCCTGATCTCAATAGTAGATGATTTCAATGAAACAGATATTTACAAGAATCCTCGGATTGATTCTGCATTTAGCGAAACAAGGCTTCTTGATAATCTTAAATCAAAATCAAACGCCTTTGAAAAATATTCAGAAAGCATAGTTGGTGAAGATAAAAAATTAAAGAACCTTAAAGCAAGCCTTGAGGCTATCGACCTTGCGGTAAGGCTCATTGAGAATATCAAAAACAGTTTACTATTGGAGGACAATAATTTTTTTATTATTGAAGATGAAAAGGAAACATATTTATCAGCGATCAGGATTGCATCAAAGATTTATTCTCTTAATAATGATGGCCAATTGCTTGACAGTATTTATGGTTATGCCCAGCTTGCAAAAGCTTCAATGCTAAGGGATCAGATCTCGGAAAAAGAAATGCTGTTCTCGGGTGAAATACCAGATAGTCTGAAAGAAAAACAAAGGCAGCTCTCATCGGGGGTAGCTTTCTATAACAAGCTGTTGAATGATGAAGAATCGAAAACCCAAAGGGACAGTTTAAAAATCTCTTCCTGGAAAGACGAAGTCTTCAGGATGAACAGGGAGAAAGAGATTGTTGATTTACAGATAGAAAGTTTTTACCCTGGATATGAAGAATTAAAGAAGAGAATTAAACCGATAACGTTTGAGCAGATCAGTGACAGGCTTGGTAAAGATGAAACCCTTATTGACTATGTTATTTCAAATCACAGGGAAGAAGGCAACCGTAAGCTGTATATTTTTGTGATAAATAGGAAAGGTCTCATAATGAGAGAAGTAAAGGTTGACTCCGTCTTTGACAAGCATGCCCTCACTCTTAAAAATATATCTGATCCAATTCTTTCACGAGATATGGAGCAAAGATTTCTTCTTTATACTTCAGCTTTGAACTACATGTATAAGGAACTGATCAGTCCGGTAGAATCATTAATAAATGGTGACAGAATAAAGATAATCCCCGACGAAGAGATTGGCTGGCTTCCTTTTGAAGCATTTCTCCGGGAGATGCCTGACAGCACAAAGAAAGATTTTGAAGGGCTTGATTTTCTTATTAATGATTATGTGATCTCCTATGGTTATTCAGCATCCCTCATACCGGAGAAGAACGAATATAGAAAACCGCGATACAAAGTATATGCGTACTCCCCGTCATATAGTTATCCTGATTCCCTTGAAGGCGCAATGAGTGAGATTAAAGAGATCAGCAGGATGTATGAAGGTGAGTCCTATTTCAGAAGAGAGGCAACGAAAGAGAATTTTCTGAACCACTTAAGCAAACCAGCTGTTTTTCATCTTGCTATGCATTCAATATCGGATACTGTTAATTCATTCTATTCATATCTTTTGTTCAGTGGAGGAAAGGATGATAGTACAAAGCTATTCAACTACGAAATAAGCCTTAGTGAAATTAAATCACCGATGATCGTACTCAGCTCATGTAATACAGGTGCAGGAACATTGTATGCTGGAGAAGGTTTGATGAGTATTGCCCGAAGCTTCATGCTTGCCGGTGCATCGTCTGTTGTAAGAACCTCCTGGGAAGTAAACGATGAATCGGGGTCAGCAATAATTACAAGATTCTATTACTACCTGTCAAAAGGGAAACATAAGGATGAGGCTTTAAAGCTTGCAAAGACTGAGTTTATAAAGAATTCACCGCCATCTTTCTCCGATCCTTATTATTGGGCAGCCTATGGCGTGCTCGGAGATACGGGTAAAATAAAAAATAACAGAATAATGATTGTTTCAGTAATTACAATTTTTATTCTATCGTCATTCATTTATTACCTGAGACGACGTAAAATTTTCTGAGAACGGTCTTTGTAAAAACCATCATCTACTGCGAGAGTGTTAAAACACTCTTTTGCTCTTTGAATATTGCCGGTTTTAAGGTAAGCAAGGCCCAGATACCATGTAGCTTCTTTTGAATAGATGCCTTGTGTCCCTGCTACGTTTAATAGTCTGTTAATAGCTTTTGAGTAATCTCCTTTTTCAATATCAGTTAGCCCAAGGTAGAATAGGGGAGAGCTGTTTTTCGGATCCTGAAGTGAAGATTCTTCAAAAACTGCAGCTGCTTTTTCATAGTCTCCTGATTTATAGAATTTAATTGCAGACACATATATGCTTGCAGATGCATCCCCGGCATCTCTCACGACAGGGGAAATAGCCTGGAATGGTTCATAATAAGTTGAGAATAGTTTCTCACCGGATGTTGGTAACAAAGCAAATACTATTATTGCAGCACCAATTATTATTGCGGCAACTGATAAATAAATTTTGCGGTTATATCTTCTTTTGCTTCCTACCGAAGAAGTAGAGTAGTCGCCAATAACCTCCTCAACATTCGATTGTTTCAATGATTCTGAAATGAAATCACGCCTTTCCCTGGCTTCTGGTGAGTCATATTGTCTACTCATCTTTTGCCAATCACTTACCCACCCTGCGGTTAAATCGTTCAGATTGTTATCTGACATTTCTCTTTTAATTGATTTAACCTCATTTTTTATTTCCAGCTCCATCTTTTGTTCATTCATGACTGCTGAAATGAACATAGCTCTTTCCTTATTCCCGGATTTATTCTTGTTCTGAATGGCTGTATTTACTACTTGTTTGGTATCAGGCATGATAAGTGCATACGATGGATCATTTTTTATCTCATCCAGTTCATCATGCAGCTGCATGCACCTTTTAATTTTCAGATCTAGTTCCGGATCCGAAATGTTAATTAATTCTGTATCTTCAATACCCTCCTGGTCCATAAGGATTATTTTGTTTAAAAGGCAAGTCCATTATTCAATTAGACAGAATTCATTATCTTTTTGTACTCAGGATGTTCCTTCACTTTCTTTATCAATTCATTCTGAGCTTCGCACTTTTTCTTTCTTACATACCCATAAGTATAACCAAGCTTATCAGCAATTTCCTGTGAAGGAATGTCTTGCCAGTACATTTTGAGTATTTCTTTACTCGAAGTGTCCATTGATTCGAAGACTTTCTTGAATAGATCCTCATATATAATATCATCTGAATCCTCAGAGCAATCATTAACAACTTCTTCAGCCACTCTATGCATGTAATTATTCGCAGCTCTTCGTTTGTCAAGTACACCTTTCCATAAGTTTTCACATACAGCATAGAGGTATGTTTTGAATTTGCAGCTCAGTTGAAAATTCAAATCATCTATCTTCTCCAGCATAATAATGAGTCCATCCTGAAAAATGTCTAAAGCATCATCCTTTGTTCCGCCGTTCTGAAAAACCATAAGCCTTATCAATGGAAGATATTTGTCAGACAGGTATTTGACCACATAGCTTTCCCTGTTTCGCAAGCATTCAATAATCTCTATGTCAGAAAACTCTTTCACTGAATAATAGAATTGCAGATCCTCTGAAATATTTCAAATTTCTAAAAAAAAAATATACTATCAAAATATTTTGGTAGTTATGAAAAGAAACCACACAAAACAGAGTATTCTAAGCAGAAAATTATTTAGAACCATTCTGTTTAATTATCTTTGCGGGATTCAATGAAAGAAAGCGAGAGCATATTATATAACAAGGCATTCAGGCTTAGTTTATTTACAATAATCTATAACCTGTTTGAAGGTATATTCTCCACTGTTCTTGGATACGAGGATGAGACTCTTGCATTATTTGGTTTTGGCGCTGATAGTTTTATCGAGGTCTTATCCGGGATTGGAGTGCTGGTGATGATTTTGAGAATCAGAAACAATCCATTTGGCCCTAAGAAAGAATTTGAAACAACAGCGCTAAGAATAACTGGTTTCTCATTTTATCTTCTTTCTATCGGACTATTTCTCGGCATTGTGATAAATATTATCAATAAGCATAAACCGGAAACAACATTCTGGGGAATTGTAATCTCACTGATCTCAATTATTGTTATGCTCTGGTTGATGACTGCTAAGAAAAAAGTCGGCCTTAAACTCGGATCTGAACCAATTGTCTGCGATAGCAACTGTACAAGAGTTTGTGTTTATATGTCTGTTGTTCTTCTTGTCTCGAGCCTTATCTATGAGCTTACTGGTTTTGCTTATGCAGATTCAATTGGTGCTGCCGGGCTTATATGGTTCTCTGTATCTGAAGGCAAGGAGGCATTCGAGAAAGCACAGATAAAAATCATTGTCTGAACTTCCATATAAGCATCGGGTATTGAATATTTTTACACTTCTTTTCTTCCCTTTTGATTTTAATCTTATTTATTTTACTGATATTGTATGATTAATAATGGAAGTAGTATGTAAACTAACAAGCTACTCTCTTTGAAATGGAAAAAAGACCATTAACAATTATAGATATTGCAAAATTCCTTGGTTTATCCAAATCAACTGTCAGCAGGGCATTGAAAAACCATCCTGATATCAGCGATGAAACAAAGGAAGCAGTTAAGAAGATTGCGAAAGAACTGAATTATGTTAAGAATTCGGCTGCATCTTCATTGCGATATAAAAAAAGTAATCTGATTGGTTTAATAGTCCCCGAGATCTCATATTTCTTCTTTCCTTCAGTAATTAATGGCATAGAGAATGTTGTCCATGATAAAGGATATAATCTTCTGATATTACAATCGAATGAGATGTATGAGAGAGAGGTGGAAAATACTGATATTCTTATTTCTAATAATGTAGAAGGTATATTAGCTTCTGTGGCTCGCACAACAACAAATATTGAACATTTCAGACATTTGACAGATCTTAACTATCCATTAGTATTATTCGATCGTATCGTGAACGGGATCAATGCTGACATCATCCTTGTGGATGACTTTGAGGGGGCTTACAATGCAGTAAAACACCTGTTGGCAACAGGCAAAAAAAGAATTTCAATCTGCACAGGTAATTTAAATCTTCTGATAAGCAGGAACAGGCTTGAAGGATATAAGAAAGCTCTTGTTGAATCAGGAATTCGGGTTGATGAAAGCCTTATTTTTTCAGCAGAAACTTCGGAAGAGGCAGAGCAGAAATTTATCGATCTCCTTAAAACCGATCCCTTACTCGATGGCATTTTCGCAATCAGTGATCTGACTATGTCTGGAATTATGAAAGCCCTTAACAGGTTCAAAAAAATAATACCTGATGATATTGCAGTTATTGGATTCTGTGAAGAACAATACAGGACAATGTATCATCCTTCGTTAACAGCAATTGAGCCGATGGGATTTGAGATAGGTAAAAAGGCCGCTGAACTGTTGTTTGAGCAAATTCAACAAAACTCCAAGAATCTTCCCCTGCTTGAACCCCGGACTGTTTACCTGAAAAGCAAACTAATAAAAGGTGAATCAACGTGAGAATTATTTATCAACTGCAACCGGTTGCACAACCGGTTGAAATTGATTTTTAATATTTTACATGTATCCGGGTTTTTTTATGTGCTTTTGCTGTCTTATTTTTATAATAAGAAAAAGACGGATTCCAACCCTTCATCTTTTCATTACGAACATTAATTAAGCCGGACAATAGTATCTCAACATAAGTGAAAACTAATTATTTAAAGGAGGAGGATGTATGATCAAAAGAGCTTTGTTTTGTTTTATAGCCATGCTGCTTGAATATACAGTTGTTGCACAACAACCTGAACCTGTAAAAGTTGAGCAGGGTTTACTGCAGGGTACTTATGAAAATGGACTAGCTGTTTATAGAGGGATCTCATTTGCTGCACCGCCTGTTGGTGATCTCCGTTGGCGGGCGCCACAGCCTCCGGCAAAATGGGAAGGTATTAGACAGGCCAATAAGTTTGAACCCGGACCTCCTCAGGGACAGAATTTATCATTTGGTAAAAGCGAGGATTGCCTTTACCTGAATGTCTGGTCCCCGGCTAAATCTGTTGGAGATAAAATACCTGTTCTTGTATGGATTCATGGTGGAGGTTTTTCTGCCGGCGCAGCTTCAGAACAGCTTTTCGACGGAGAGAAACTTGCAAAGAAAGGCGTTGTACTTGTCTGTATTGCTTACAGGCTGGGACAACTCGGTTACCTGGCTCACCCTGAACTAAGTGCAGAGAGTCCAAATCATGTTTCAGGCAATTATGGTCTTCTCGATATGATTGCCGCACTTCAATGGATTAAAAAGAATATTGCTGCAATGGGTGGCGACCCCGATAAGGTAACAATATTTGGTGAGTCTGCTGGTGGAATTGCAGTAAGCATGCTCTGTGCATCTCCTCTGGCTAAAGGATTGTTCAATGGTGCAATATGTGAGAGCGGAGGGTCATTCGGACCATCAAGAGTGAAGTCATTATCCGGCGAAAATATGAAGCTTCTGAAGGATGCCGAAATTGCGGGCGAAGCGTTCATGAAAAATGCTGGTGTTTCTTCAATATCAGAGCTTAGAAAAGTTGATGCTGAAAAGCTTGTAGGAGGTATGCAGCTTGGAGGGGCATGGCCGAATATTGATGGGTATGTAATCCCGGACGATCAATATAAACTATATGCCGCAGGTAAATACAACGATGTTCCTGTCCTCATTGGGTATAACTCAGATGAGGGCGCAAGCTTTGCGCGTTACAGAACACCTGCAGAATACATAAAAAGCGTAAAAGACCGCTATGGTAAATTTGCCGATGATCTTATCAAAGCATACCCCGTTGGCGAAAATACAGTCACTAAAACTGCACGCGACCTCGATCGTGATGCAGCTTTTGGCTGGCATACATGGGTTTGGGCCAGGCTGCAATCAAGTACAGGCAAATCGAAAGTGTTTTACTATTATTTCGATCAACACCCTGATTACCCTGCAGATTCACCCAGGGCTGGTTATGGCTCCCAGCATGGCAGTGAAATTGCTTATGTCTTTCAACATCTTGATTCTTCGAATCCTATGATGAGAAATACAACTATTACAAAAGAAGATCAGGATATCTCTGAAGCTATGTCGACTTATTGGACGAATTTTGCAAAATACGGAGACCCAAATGGGAAAGAAGTTCCTGCCTGGCCGGTCTTCAGCGACAATAATTCTGCAGTAATGTATTTTAATAAAACACCTCATGTTGGACCTGTCCCAAGCGCTGAAGCTTTGAAAGTACTCGATACTTATTTCTCATGGAGAAGGACTCCGGAAGGTGACGCATGGGGAAAATAGTCAAAATTCATTTTTGAATCCTATGATAAATATTTATTTACAAATGAAAAACAAGGTGATCAAGGTTGCATTATTTTTTGTTGCAATAGCTTGTTGTTACCAGGACATTGATGCTCAGTCAAAAGTAATTTCCTTACCTCAGAGCCTTCCCATTGCTGCTACTGCAAATGTTGAAGAGTCTGTGATCATCGCTAATCCAAATAAGCGGATTGTTTATAATGTTGTGAAACCATCGCTGCTCTATTATCCCGGAAAGAATAATATTTCAGGAACTTCAGTCATTATTGCACCAGGCGGTGCATTGCAAATTCTATCGATCGATAATGAAGGCGTTGAAGTTGCCAAATATCTGAATGAAAATGGAATCGATGCATTTGTTCTTAAATACAGCCTGGTTCATACTATCAACAATCCACAGACTGAAGTTAATGATAACTTCTTTAAGACAGATGCTAAACGAGATTCGATGATCTCTGTAATAATTCCTTATGCAACAAAGGATGGTTTATCTGCAATTGAGTATGTCAGGCAAAATGCAACAGAGTATGGGTTAAATCCCAACAGGATTGGTTTTATGGGATTCTCTGCCGGTGGAACCGTTACAATGTCGGTTGTATATAATTGCAATAATGAAAACAGACCGAATTTTATTGCTCCTATATATCCCTGGATAGGTGAAATGGGAAATAAGGTTCCTCAGGAAAAAACTCCCGCATTCATTGTTGTTGCGAACGACGATCATCTTAAACTTGTACCTCATAGTCTTAACATATTCAACAAATGGAAAGCTGCTGACCAACCTGCAGAATTACTTGTATATGGTCGTGGTGGCCATGGCTTTGGCGCAGATAAGAATATTAATCCTACAGATGGATGGTTAAAATCTTTTATTGACTGGCTTGGTGGTGAAGGACTCTTATGGCCCGAAAAACCACAGGGTTTTTATACAAGAATGAACTACAAAGACATGCAGCGAATGCAATTAACTCAGAATGAGTCAACGAAAAATGATTGGAGTAATTCATCGAGATTCCGAAATGAGAATAAGGAACTGATATCAAAGAATATTCAGAACCAGGTTGTTTTCTTTGGTAATTCAATCACTGAGAACTGGTTGAGATTTGACAGGAACTTTTTTGAGAAAAACCAGTTTGTAAACCGTGGAATCGGCGGTCAAACTACTTCTCAGATGCTTGTTCGTTTTCGACAGGACGTAATCGAATTACATCCGTCTGCCGTTGTAATTTTAGCAGGCACAAACGATATTGCAGAAAATACAGGCCCTATTTCAATCGAAAATATTTTCGGGAACATAGTATCAATGACAGAGATTGCCAGGTCCAATAATGTAACACCCTATTTGTGCGCTGTTATGCCTGTTTATCAATATTCCTGGAATAAGGCAGTTGAACCGGTTGGGAAAATACTCAGGCTGAATGAAATGATACGGGAATATGCAATAAATAACAAGCTTCCTTATATTGATTTTTACACTCCTTTTTTGGATGAAAGAAAAGGATTTCAACAAAAGTTTTCATCAGATGGTGTTCATCCAAACCTTGAAGCATATAAAATAATGGAAAAAATTATTGGTGATGAATTAATAAAGTCAAAGTTGAGGGCCTCAATAACATATTGACGGGCATCATTTAAACATTTCTTATAAAAATCTCAATTGATATAATATGAAAAAAACCATACTTCTTCTGACAGCCTTTATTGTCTGCTCTTTAGTGTTCGCTCAGAATAAACAAACATACCAGGTAAAAGCAGGCGCTGCAAAACTGAACATCACTCCAACCAAGGAAGAACTGGGCCAAAATTCGCTGGGCATTCACGATAGTGTGTACTGTCGTGCGATAGTTATAGATAATGGCTCAACTCTTGCAGCTTTGGTTACAGTATCAGGAAACCAGGATGAACGATCATGGAATTCTTCAACAACAAGAATTGAAAAGGAGCTTGGCATACCAGCCAAAAATATTGTTTTATCGAGTACTCATTCACACAGTGTAGGCAGGATTGCAGGACTTGATGAAAAGATTTTTAAAACTGTAAAGGAAGCAAAGTCGAAACTGCAACCAGCAAGGATTGGTTGGGGGAAAGGAGTGTCTTACATAAATGTGAAACGTGACCTGATCGATCCTAAGACAAGGACTTGGTGGGAGGGACCTAACTATGATGGAGCCTCCGACAAAACTGTTTATGTTATTTCGTTTGAAACATTGGAAGGGATTCCTTTTGCAGTTTACTATAATTATGCAATGCATGCTGTAATAATGGGCCAGTATGATATGGTAAGCGATGATGTGCCCGGTGCAACTTCAGGATATATTGAAGATTCATATAATAATAAGCTGGTTGCAGTCTGGTCAGAAGGAGCAAGTGGCGATCAGAATCCGATTTATTTCCAGCAGACTTTCGATTTAAGGGATATTAGAATCAAAGATTATGCTAAAAGAGGCGAAGATATTAGCAATTCAATGCCTCCCGGCGGTGTAGGGCTTGACAGAAAAGATCCTGTTGTTCAAAGGCTCATGAAAGAGCAGGAGCTTGTAAACAATGCCATGGGTGTGATGCTTGGCGAAGAGGTAAAACATGTGATGAGGGGTATTGAGCATTATTCAGATAAAGCAGAAATAAAAGCAGCCCAGGAGGTTCTCTCTTTCCCTGGACGCCGACGTACAAACCAGGGAAGAGGCGGTGTTGAAGGAACTTATGTCGACGCTGACTCAGTTACTGTGAGAATAGGGGTTCTGATGATTGGCGATATTGTTCTTGGAACCGTTAATGGCGAAACATATAACCCTATTGCAACCTCATTTATTAAAAAGTCTCCTTATGCAAAAACAATGATGGTCACTATTGCAAACGGATCGGCAACAACAGGTTATATTCCAGATGATGCTTCGTATGGACAAAATGTATTTGAAGTGTTATCATCACGTGTAAAACCCGGATATGCTGAACGTGGAATTGTTGATGGGATACTTAACCTGATTGAGAAAATAAGATAAGGTTTATATGTTTGCAGGTTGAGTATTTGGAGATGTAAAGAAATGTGATAAAATGGATAACAATATAGTGAACCTTAGGCAGAAAATCCCCTGGTTTACCGGAGATGCCGATGAAACAATCAATATACCAGGTGGTGATCTCCCCGGTGAAAATGTTGTTATAGGATTACAGCATATCAGAAAAACAAGGATTATTTTACCAGGGTTGTTGAACCTCCTTTCACCGGTGTTTGATTCAAATCCTTATCATCGTGCTGTTGTGGCTGTTTGCGGTGGATCAGGGGCCGGTAAATCAGGTATTTCTTCACTGATTTCTTTTTATCTGAACTCAATAGGAATCGGCAGTTACACCCTCTGCGGTGACAACTATCCACACAGGATACCAAAGTATAATGATGCAGAAAGATTGCGTACCTTCAGAAAGAGCGGGCTTGATCAGTTGATATCTTCAGGATTGTATTCGGCTGACAGGTTTTCTCTTTTAAATGAGTTGCAGAAAAATGGTAAAGATTCGGATCCTTCATATACCAGCATTTATCCATGGTTAGGAGCATATCAGCAGGGCGGTAGAAATGGACTACGAGGCTATCTTGGTACCGGAAATGAAATAGATTTTGAGGAGCTGGGAACAATCATTTCAAAATTTAAAAACGGGGACCCTGTAATATATCTTAAGAGAATGGGCAGAGAGGAAACAAACCTCTGGTACGAAGCTGTGAAGTTCAATAAAACAAATATCCTGGTTATTGATTGGACACATGGTAATAGCAACTACCTTAACGGAGTTGATATACCGGTATTACTAAACAGCACTCCCTCTGATACTCTTGAATATCGCAAATCGAGGAACCGGGATAAAGAAACTGATAGCTCTTTTACAACAATGGTCCTTGAAATAGAACAGGATTTGCTTATTTCACAGGCTTCGAAAGCTAAAATTATTATTTCGAGGGATGGCGAGATTTTAACTTGCAATGAGTTTCTTAAATTGATGAAAATGGAATCCTGAAGGGGACATGAAGAGATCAGATAAATCAAGTCAAGTGCCAGGTTACCTGGGCCCTATGTTTAATGCTTATCCCGACAGCCTCGGAGGAATATTGAGCAACATGGTGAAGTTCCTTCTTAAGCATGGCTTTGATGATATTTTTCGTTCATTCTATATTCTGCCAAGTATTTTTAATTCTGACCTCGACAGAGGGTTCTCAATTATCGATTATAATCTGAATGATCAATTTGCTTCCCATAATGACCTTGAAATCCTTAAGGAAAAGGGAATGACCTTGAAACTAGATCTTGTGGTAAACCACCTTTCAACACAGTCAGAACAATTTAAAGATATCCTTCAGAAAGGAGAAGAGTCAGAGTTCAAAGACTTCTTTATTGACTGGAATAAGTTTTGGAAAGGTTATGGCAGCATAATAGATAAGGGTTATGTTCAGCCTGATCCTGAATACATAAAGGATATGTTTTTCAGAAAACAGGGACTTCCCTTAATTACTGTTCAAACTCACAATGGTAACGAATTACATTATTGGAATACATTTTACAGGCAGATAACGGAAATTCAGGGTTCAGGGAAAAAATACCTGGGGCAAATAGATCTGAATATAAATTCTCAACTTGTTTGGAAGTATTATGATGAAACGTTGAGAAAACTTGCCGGTTATGGAGCGGGCATTATTAGGCTTGATGCATTTGCCTACACTTCTAAAGAACCCGGCAATAAAAACTTTTTCAACGAACCGGCAACATGGGATTTGCTTGAAAGAATAGAGATACTTGCTGACAAATATGAATTAATGCTCCTGCCTGAGATTCATTCAAGGTACTATGAAAAAACTCATGAAAAGCTTTCATCAAAAGGCTATTTGATTTATGACTTTTTTCTGCCGGGACTGATACTGGATGCACTTGAAAAACACGAGAACACCTATCTGACTATGTGGACCCTTGAGTTGATCGAAAAGAAGATCAGGACAATAAATATGTTAGGATGTCATGATGGCATTCCACTGCTTGATCTGTCAGGGTTGCTACCTGAAGACAGAATCAGAGATCTTATTAATGTTATTGTGAATCGTGGTGGCTATGTAAAAGATATTCATGGGACAGAAAAGATATATTACCAGGTTAATTCAACGTACTTTAGCGCTTTGGGAGAAGATTATAGAAAACTACTTCTTGCAAGAGCAATCCAGGTTTTCATGCCTGGGGACCCTTTGATTTGGTACCTTGATTTGTTTGCGGGCAAAAATGATTATGACGCAGTTAAGAAAGCAGGACCAGGAGGTCATAAGGAAATTAACAGAACAAATCTTACTTTAAAGCAGGCTAAAAAAGGTTTAAACGAAAGCATAGTGTCAGGGCAACTCTCCCTGTTGAAGTTCAGGAATAGTTTCCCGGTGTTTGTTCCTGATGCCAGGATTGAAATTATCAATACAACAATGGAGTTATTTAAGATTCAGTGGCAAATTGATAGTTACAAAGCAATCCTTGAAGCTGATTTAAAAGACTATTCTTTCATCATAAATGCCTTTGATAATAATGACACTTTAGTTTATTCTTTTGAATCATAAAACATGCAGATATGAATTCACAACCTCATAATATCAGGATTATTAAGCTACTGACTTTTTTGATGTTTATGATGTTTGCCATGACAACTGATGCTGTTGGTGAAATCATTCCTGTTATAATGAAAGAGTATGATGTAAGTATGACAGCTGCAGGCTTGATGCATTATACTCCAATGGTTGCAATTGCCCTTGCCGGAGCTTTCCTCGGTTTTTTAGCAGATAAGCTGGGACGAAAAATTACAATAATCCTTGGACTTGCAATATTTGCCGTAAACTCGTATTTATACATCATTGCCAATACTTTTGGCTTTATTCTTAGCCTTATGGCTATTGGTGGTTTATCAATAGGCGTTTTTAAAACAGGCGCACTGGCAGTAATTGGTGACATCAGTACTTCAACAAAGGAACATACTTCAACGATGAACAATGTTGAAGGTTTCTTTGCACTTGGGGCAATTTTTGGCCCGACCCTTGTGAAATATTTTCTTTCAAGGGGTGTAGTATGGTCGTGGCTTTATGTTGTAGCAGGTTCCTTATGTGTTATTCTAATAATAATGGCTCTTCTTGTTGATTATCCTGCACATAACAAGGCAAAAGCTGACCCAGTAAGTCTGGGACAAACATTGAGTTTGTTAAAAGATCCTTTTTCATGGGGTTTTTCAATTGGTGAATTCCTGTATGTTGCTGCTGAATGTGCAGTATATGTCTGGATGCCGACATTGATCTTAAAATATGAAGGAGATCTTGCATTCATAGCAACATCTGCTTTGCCAATCTTTTTTATTCTAAGAGCCGGAGGCCGTTTCCTGGGTGCATGGATGATGTCAAGATTTGACTGGACGTTTGTTCTTGCAATCTTCAGCTTTCTGATTATGATTTGTTTTATTGGAAGTGTTGCAGGTGATATTGAACTGGCAGTGATACTTCTTCCTTTGTCAGGTCTTTTTATGTCGGTTATTTATCCTACTCTCAATTCGAAAGGAATAAGTTGTTACCCTAAGGTAAGACATGGGTCAATTGCAGGTGTTTTTCTGTTTTTTACGGCTGCAGGGGCAGCACTAGGCCCTCTAAGCATGGCCGTGGTTAGTGATGCATTTGGAGGAAATGCTGTTTATGGTTTCATCCTGGCAACAATATTTGCAGCTCTTCTTTTTATCGGTGCAGTTTTAAATTTCATTTTCAAACCTACCAGAAACAGGTTACAGCTGCTCGACAAAACAGAGTACCTCTAAACATTTAGTCTTAGTGCTTTGTTAATTGTTAAAATCAGTTTCATTTAATAAATCATTTATGACTAAAGAATTTTGGGTAAACCTACCTGTTAAGGATATAAAAAGGACAAAGGATTTTTTTACCCAGTTAGGTTTCACCTTTAAGCCTCTTCCGGGAAACCGCGAGGATAGCGCATGTCTAATACTTGGAAGTAAAAGTGTCCAGGTGATGATGTTCGAAGAACCTGAGTTCAGAAGCTTTATTGATTCTGAATTATCAGATGCACGCAGGAGCTCTGAAGTATTGTTTTCAATAGATGCTGAAAACACTGAAGAGATAAATATACTGGCATCGAAGGTGAGAAAAGCCGGGGGATCAATATTTGCCGAACCTGCAGAAAAAGATGAATGGATGTATGGTTTTGGTTTCTCCGATCCTGATGGCCATCGCTGGAACGTCCTTTATATGGATACTAGCAAAATGCCCAGGCCAAAGGAAGAACTTCAGGTTCCCTGAAGGGATACTTAATCTTTACTAAGTCTTTATTACGTCCCTACGGGACTTGAAGCGAAAATCAGATTCAGTATGAGTGAACAGGTAATCACCGCTGTAAAGAGATTTGAGGAGGTTATTACCGCCTGGCCAGGTCGTCCTTACCCTCTTGGTGCAACATACGATGGAATTGGAGTAAACTTTGCTCTGTTTGCCGAGCATGCTGAATCAGTTATCCTTTGCCTTTTTGATGACAAGGGTACAGAAAGGAGAATCAAAGTAAATGAAAGAACACATAACAGCTGGCATATATATCTGCCAGGCATTAAACCAGGACAATTATATGGTTACAGGGTAAATGGGATTTTTAACCCGTCAGAAGGTTATAGGTTTAACTCAAATAAACTTCTTATTGACCCTTATACTTTTTCAATAAACGGAACAATTAACTGGAGCGATGCACTTTTTAGTTATGAGATCAATAATGCCGAAGAAGATGCAAGCTTCAGCATTTCTGACAGCTCTCATAATATCCCAAAAGGAATGGTAATCGATAAGATATTTGATTGGCAGGGTGATACGCGCCTAAATATCCCGTTGCACAAGATGGTTATTTATGAACTTCATGTAAAGGGTTTCACACAGCTCGACAAACAGATCCCGAAATCTTTTCGAGGTACATACTCTGGTATTGCACACCAGAAAACTATCAGCTATTTCAAAAAACTTGGAATTAATGCAGTCGAACTAATGCCAACACATCATTTTGTCGACGACAGACACCTTATTGACAAAGGCTTGAGGAATTACTGGGGATATAATTCAATTGGTTTCTTTGCTCCTGATATAAGGTATGCAGTCAAAAAAGGTGACCAGGTATCAGAGTTCAAACAGATGGTGAAGACACTTCATAAGGCGGGCATTGAGGTTATTCTTGATGTTGTCTATAACCATACCGCTGAAGGCAATCATATGGGGCCGACTCTAAGCTTCAGAGGTATTGATAATCCTGCGTATTACAGGTTACTGGAAGAAAATAAGAGGTACTACAAAGACTATACAGGTACCGGAAATACACTCAATACAGTTCATCCAACTGTTTTAAGACTTATTATGGATAGTCTGAGATATTGGGTTGAAGAGATGCATGTAGATGGGTTCAGGTTTGATCTTGCTACAGCGCTTGCCCGCGAATTCCATGATGTTGACAAATGGGGTTCCTTTTTTGATGTCCTGCACCAGGATCCGGTACTTTCGCAAGTAAAGCTTATAGCAGAGCCGTGGGATGTTGGTGAGAATGGATTTCATGTCGGGAATTTCCCTGCCGAATGGATGGAATGGAATGCCAAATATCGCGATTGCATGAGAGAATTTTGGAAAGGAGATGATGCAACTCTTCCTGAATTTGCAAACAGATTTACAGGCAGCTCCGACCTTTATCTCGATAACTGGAGGACACCTGTCGCCAGTATTAATTTCATAACAGCTCATGATGGATTTACACTCCTGGATCTTGTCTCATATAATGATAAGCATAACGAAGCTAATGGCGATAACAATACTGATGGTGAGAATAATAACAGATCATGTAATTATGGTGTTGAAGGACCAACAGACAATGAGGAGATAAATAAACTCCGAAGAAAACAGATCAGGAATTTCCTTGCTACTCTTTTCCTTTCACAGGGTGTTCCGATGCTGGTTGCAGGTGATGAACTCGGCAGAACTCAGTCAGGAAATAATAATGCATATTGCCAGGATAATGAGATATCCTGGGTTAATTGGGATAACAAAGATGATGAGCTTATCGAATTCACTTCAGGCTTAATAAATTTCCGGCTCGCTCATCCTGCCTTTTGCAGAAACAAATGGTTCCAGCATAAATCAATAAAGGGAATAAAAGATATTGAATGGTTTATCCCTGATGGTTCGGTTATGAGCGAACAACACTGGAACGAATCGATGGCAAAATCATTGGGCATTTTCCTTTCAGGAGAGAATCTTAACCTTAAAGATGAGAGCGGAGAAAAAATAACCGACGATACTTTCTACATTATTTTTAGTTCAAGCGAAGTACCTGTTGAATTCACAATTCCCGATAGACGATGGGGAGAATCGTGGTATAAGATTCTCGATACCAGTGATGGCTTCTTTAAGGAGGATAGCTCCGATTTCAGGCTAAACCCAGGTGATAAACTCGAAGTGGACGGAAGGTCTGCCGTTCTATTGATAAACAGGATTAATAGAGAGGTATAGTTGCTAAAAACATTGAAATGTTTAACCCGGTATCAACCTACAGGCTTCAGTTCAATAAGAGTTTCACATTCGGTGATCTTATAAGAAATCTCGATTATTTCAGAATGTTGGGAGTATCTTCGTTCTATGCAAGTCCTGTATTTGAAGCAGCTCCCGGAAGTATGCATGGTTATGATATTACAAATCCGCTCAGCTTCAACTCCGAAATAGGTAGCTTAAAAGAATTTCTTGAAATTCATGAATGGAGAATGAATAACGGTATTGGATGGATACAGGATATTGTTCCAAACCACATGGCTTACCATCAAATGAACAGGTTATTGATGGATGTGCTTGAAAAAGGGAGAAGCTCGAAATACTCGCGTTTTTTCGATATTGACTTCTCTCATCCTGATTTTGAAGGCAAAATAATGGTCCCATTCCTGGGTAAAAAACTTTCATCTGCAATTATTGATAGGGAGATTTCACTAACATGGAATGCTGATGAGTTCAGAATTAATTACTACAACTTAACCCTGCCTTGTAGCTTCAAATCAGTTCTGATGCTTTTTTCATGGTTTCATGAAATAATACCTTACTCATTCAGGGAGATTCTGATTAAAGCTGAAAACAATAATAATTATGCTGTTTTTAAAAAGAACTGTGGCGAGTTTTCTTTGAAAGAGAATTCATTCAGGGAGTTCATCTCAAATATTGAAGAGTCGATGAATAATAATCAGTTAAAGATGCAGGCATTTCTCGAACATCAGAATTATAAGCTGTTTTATTGGAATGAAGCATCCGCCAGGCTGAATTATCGGCGCTTTTTCACTATTAACGGATTGATTTGTCTCAATATCGACGATTACACCACTTTCAACTGTACTCACAGGTTAATTGTGGATCTTGTGAAGGAGAAGAAGATAAATGGCTTAAGGATTGATCATATTGACGGCCTTAAAAAGCCAATGTACTACCTTGAGAATCTTAGAGATCAGGCAGGTGCAAATACTTACATTGTTTCTGAAAAAATTCTTGAAAATGATGAAGAGATGCCTTATGGGCTGACTGCTCAGGGCACTTCAGGTTATGATTTTCTTGGTATCGTAAATAATCTTTTTACATACAATAAAAACTTTGAAAAATTTAAAAAGTTCTATGCAGAACTCACTGGCATAACAAAGGATATCGAAGAGATCATTTATGAAAAGAAGAAGTTCATCCTTGAGAATTTCATGAAAGGTGAATGGGAAAATCTGACACGCCTTTTTGAGGTCTCAGGTTTCTTCATCTTTGGGAATGAATACACGAGAGAGTCATTTAAAAATGCAATTGGCGAATTACTTATCTGCTTCCCTGTATACAAGATATACCCGGAATACGACTCATTGTCAGCCTCGGAAATGTCATATCTTGAAATTGCCTTCAAAAAGGCTTTAAATAAAAACCCTTCCCTTTCGGAGCAGATAATTTCAATAAAAAGGATCATTTATAGTCCCACAGGTTTTGATGAAGACAAGAAAGAAAGAGCGCGTGATTTTTTCCTAAGATTTCTCCAGTTTACAGGGGCTCTAATGGCCAAAGGAATCGAAGATACTGTAATGTATTATTATAACTGTTTTATTTCCCATAACGAGGTTGGCGACAACCCTGGTTCATTCGGTATGACTAAAGAAAAATATCATGAACTGATGACCAGAAGACAGAAACTGATGCCACTTACCTTAAATACAACAAGTACTCATGATACGAAAAGAGGCGAGGATAGCAGGGCAAGACTAAATGTTTTAAGTGAAATGGCTGATGAATGGCCCACTATTGTTACTTCATGGATTAGAATTAACGACAGATTGAAAGTAAAAAGAAATGGCCGGATAATTCCTGATTTGAATGAGGAGTATTTCATTTACCAGGCTCTAATTGGTGCATTTCCTGAGAACCTGATACCAGATGACTATTTCCTCTCAAGAATTGATGAGTATATTGTAAAAGCTTTAAGAGAGGCAAAAGTAAACAGTGGATGGAATAATGCCGATGAGGATTATGAGAATGCTGTAAAGATATTTGCCCGTGAGATAATTGTGAATAACAATTTTCTAAGGAGTTTCATCCCATTCCAGAAAAGAATATCACGATTTGGTTCAATTAACTCAATATCACAGCTTGTGCTGAAAGCCACATCTCCGGGTGTACCTGACTTTTACCAGGGGACAGAGCTCCCTGACCTGTCATTTGTTGATCCTGATAACAGACGACAGGTAGACTATCCTGCAAGATTCAGACTACTCAAAAGCTTGATGGATAATTATGAAAAGAATCCTGAAGATTTTATAATAAAGTTACTTACTGATGGAAACAATGAGGCGACAAAACTACTTGTTACACATATTCTTATGACCTTTCGCAGTGCAGAAAAAGTTTTATTCAGGAATGGAATTTATCTGCCACTTGAGGTATCGGGGAAATACCATAGTAATATTATTGCTTTTGCCCGGATACATGAAGGGAATTGGATTATAGTTGTCGTTCCTCTGTATTTGTCAATTATTTCCAGGAATTTGAAGAGCCATATTTCGATTAAGTGGAAAGATACTGCAGTTTTACTTCCTGATATCAGACCACATAGCTTTGAATCTGTCTTAACCGGGAAAAAACTTAAGTCAGCAGAAAAACTGCTTGTTTCAGATATAATGAAACACCCTTTGCCTGCAATCCTAAAAGGGAAGAGAGAAAAACCAAACAGATCGGCTGGTGTCCTCCTTCATATTTCATCATTGCCAGGAAAATACGGAACAGGTGATCTTGGAAACGAAGCATTTGATTTTGCTGATCTACTCTCAAGGAACAGGCAGGAATACTGGCAGGTATTACCTTTTAATCCTGTTGGAGAAGATTATGCTTTTTCTCCCTATAGTTCAGCTTCGGCTTTCGCAGGTAATATAATGTTTATTAGTCCTGATAAGCTTCTTGCATCAGGCATTGTCAGCAAAAGGAGCATTGAATCAATAAATTTCAAAGAGACAGGCAGAACAGATTTTTCAAGAGCAATTAATTCAAGAGAACTATTATGCGATGAGGCTTTTACAAACTTTTTTTGTTACAGAAGACCCTTTAGTCAAAATGAATTTTCGCGCTTTTGCGACAAGGAGAAGTACTGGCTTGACGATTATGTGTTTTTTGTAATATTAAAAAAGGAGTTCGGTAATATTAAATGGAGTGAATGGCCGACTGACTTTAAGATAAGGAGAGAAGATTGTTTAATTGAATATAGGAAGAAGTATGAAAATGAGATAAGAAAAGAATACTTCAAGCAATTCATTTTTCAAAAGCAATGGATGTCTTTAAAGGAATATTGCAACAATCTTGGAATCAGGTTAATTGGTGATCTGTCTTTTTATGTGAATTACGATAGCGCTGATGTATGGGCTCATCCTGAGTTTTTTAAACTTACTCCTGATCTATCACCCGAAAAGGTTTCAGGTGTTCCACCCGACTATTTCAGTGAAAAAGGACAATTATGGAATACTCCTGTTTATAACTGGCACATCTTAAAAACAGCTAATTACGGATGGTGGATGAACAGAATTGCCCGCAATCTAGAATTATGCGATATAATAAGGTTTGATCATTTCAGGGGTTTTTCAGAGTATTGGGAAGTAAACTATGGAGAAGAAACAGCAATGAATGGCAATTGGGTTGCTGGTCCTGGCTATGATTTTTTTAACAGGGTAAAAGAAGCGTTTCCAACAATGCCATTTATCGCAGAGGATCTGGGCACAATTGATGAAAAGGTAATCAGGTTGAGGGATGATTTTGGGTTACCGGGAATGAACGTTCTGCAGTTTGCCTTTGGGCAGAATACAGCCTCTTCAGCATATATCCCTCATAATTTCAAAAACAATAGTATTGTTTATACCGGCACGCATGATAATAACACCACCAAAGGATGGTATCGTGAAGAACTTTCGGATGAATACAGGAACGAAGTATCTGAATATTTAGGTCATAAAGTAAGCGCTGATACCTGTAATGAAGATCTGATAAGACTAGCTTACAGCTCGGTTGCAAGGATAGCAATTATTCCTGTTCAGGACCTTCTTGGACTTGGCGCAGAAGCACGATTAAACAAACCTTCTACTTCAGGGAAAAACTGGGATTGGAAACTGAGAAAGGGAGAGTTGGAGAAGATTTTTAATAGCAAAGCCAGGAAGCTTGCAGCTCTTTATGGGAGAATTTAGTTTTGTTGTGTAAACTAAAAATTTTGTTTCATAACCTGGACTCCCATAGTTAGAGCTAATTCTTCAATTTCAATGAGCGCTGACTCAGATGACGGGAATTTTTTCACAGCCATAATTTGTTTATTGTTCGAATCGTACAAACATATCCTTACATCATACGTTTTAATGCTTGTTGATTGAATAGTGGTTGAATACATTTTATAGCCCCTCTTAATTGTTCGCAATCCGAGCTTCATATCACTCGTGATATTGATCCATTTGCCAAAAGGCAGTATTCCGAAGAGGTAGTCGGCATGTTTGATTCTTCTTCCTTCGGTATCTATGATGGTTCCGGTTGAGGTAAATGCAATAAAAGCCCCGATAATAGCAAGGATTAATCCCGACAGATTAAAGAATGAAAATACTGATCCTGCAATGAGAAAAATTAAACCAATTGATGAAGCAAATGGCCCGAAAGTTTTATTATCAATTTTATTTTCAATAAGCATTTGTAAAAATTTGAATAAAGTTACAACAATATACTAATATATCATGCTCTTTTTGCCTCCCCCTCCGTTGGCTGAAGCCAACGGCAATGAAGATATCCAAAAACTCCTTGGGACTTTAGTCCCATTGGAAATGACAATATGATCATCTCAGACAACATCATTTAGATTTGTGCCCCGAATTATCTAATTTTGTACACTAAATTTTTTTTTAATGGATAGCAAGTCGAGTCCGGTTTATTCGAGGACAGTAATAGAGTTTGTTGCGGTTGCAAATGAGTTCTGTAAATATGCAGAACGAGCTTCAGAAGTAAAAGGTGATGACCTGCTTAAAATACTACAACGCATACTACCGTTGATGTATCTTAAAGCATCATTGCTGCCACAACTGGAACCTGTTTTTGATGATGGTAATGAAAAGTTCGTAAATGAACAGGATTGGGTTAGCATTCATGATACTATTCGGGAAAAACTAGGGACAGCTGATGATTACCAGGAAGTGTTCGATGATAAAATCAAAGAAGCAGAGGGCCCTATTGTTTCAAGTATATCAGAAAACCTGGCTGATATATACCAGGATATAAAAGATTTTTTGCTTCTTTATCAAACTGGCACTGATGAAGTAATGAATGATGCTTTATGGGAATGCAGGATGAATTTTGAATCCTATTGGGGTCAGAAACTTCTTAATGCAATGAGGGCTATCCACAGGTTTATATACTCAGGTGAGGAGATTGGCGTCCTTGAAAAAGAAGATATTGAAGATGAAAAAAGGAATACATCCGACTGGTTTATTTCCAGACGGCAAAAAGATTTAAGGGCTGATGGAGAATAATAAATACCAGGAGCTAATAACCCCGGAAGAACTCGCTGCTTACGATCTTTCATGGTTCAAAGATGAAATCATTCTAGTGGATGATATAAGCGCTTTTAATAAGGTTATACCTGTGCTGAAGAGTGCAAAAATCCTGGGATTTGATACTGAAACAAAACCCAGCTTTAAGAAAGGGAAAAAAAATAAAGTATCTCTTTTGCAATTAGCTACGAAAGATGTAGCCCTTTTATTCAGAATAAACAAGATAGGCATCCCTGATGAGCTTGTAAAAATTATGGCCGATCCAGGCATTATTAAAGCAGGGGTGGCCATCCACGACGATTTAAGATTTTTAACAGGTGTTCGTCCTTTTGTCCCTGCCGGCTTCATTGATCTCCAGGTTACCGTGAAAGATTTTGGTATAAAATGTTCGGGGTTAAAGAAGTTATGTGCAATTATTCTTGGATTCAGAATCTCAAAAAGGCAACAGGTTACCGACTGGGAAGCAGAAATACTGTCTGAAGCACAACAAATATATGCAGCAACTGATGCATGGGTATGTCACGAGATATATGTAAAGCTTAGCAATGGGCAGGCTTAGAAAAATAAAAAAATGTCAGAAAGAGTAAAGATTACACTAAGATCCGGTAAGGAACAATCGGTGATGAGGTATCACCCCTGGATCTTTTCAGGCGCTATTAAGAAGATTTATGGAAACCCTGTCGAAGGCGATATTGTTGAGATCTTTGACAATAAAGACATTTTTCTTGCTGTCGGTCATTATGCCCCCGGCTCAATTGCAGTAAGGGTTTTGTCGTTCGAACATGTATACCCTGATATTTTCTTTTTTGAAAAGAAAATTGGAGAAGCTGTGAAGTTCAGAAGATCGATAGGACTTCTGGGTAATCCTCAAACTAATGTCCTGCGGTTGATCCATGGTGAAGGCGATGGATTACCCGGACTTATTGTAGATTACTACAATAGCGTGGCTGTTGTTCAGATGCACTCAGTTGGTTTTTACAGGATCAAAAAGGAAATTACTGATATTCTTGTCAACACTCTTAAAGGCGACATCTCTGCAGTTTATGACAAGAGTGAAGGAACCCTTCCCCACATGGCAGCGCTAAAGCCTGAAAATGGCTTCTTATATGGTAGTTCCGGACCAGCAACTGTAACCGAAAATGGTTTTAAGTTTAAGATAGACTGGACAACAGGGCAAAAGACAGGTTTTTTCATTGACCAACGCGATAACAGGAAGCTGTTATCAGAATTTACAAAGGGTAAAAAAGTTCTGAATATGTTTGGTTACACAGGTGGTTTCTCTGTTTATGCAATGAAAAATGCTGAACTCGTTCATACTGTCGACAGCTCAGGGAGCGCAATTGACCTCGCCGACCAGAATATAAAGCTAAACTTCAGCGATGATAAACGGCATGAATCAATAAAAGCTGATGCTTTTGAATACCTCAATGATATAAAGGATAAATATGATCTCATAATCCTTGATCCCCCTGCATTTGCAAAGCACAATAACGTTCTTTCAAATGCTTTACAGGGTTATAAACGGCTTAACATGAAAGCACTTGAACAGATAAAACCGGGAGGTATCCTTTTTACCTTCTCATGTTCACAGGTCGTTTCAAGGGAGAATTTCAGGAAATCAGTATTTGCTGCCTCTGCAAATACAGGAAGGAGCGTAAGAATACTTCACCAGATGAGTCAGCCCCCTGATCATCCAGTTAATATTTATCATCCCGAGAGTGAGTATCTTAAGGGTCTGGTTTTATATGTTGAATAGCACAGGGCGCATGGCCTAGGGCATGATAGAAGTGCCTTTTGAGAATTAAGTTACATAAGTAAATTAGTATGAGTACGAACAAGAATGTCATAGCTGTTGCAAAAAAGCTTGGACTTCATGAGTGGCAGGTAGAGAATACTATCAGGCTAATGGATGACGGTGCCACTATTCCTTTTATAAGCAGGTACAGGAAAGAGATGACTGGCAGCCTCGATGAAGTGCAGTTAATGCACATAAAAGAGGAATATGAAAAGCTTAATGAACTTGATGACCGGCGGGAAGCAATATTAAAATCAATTGAAGAACAGGGGAAAATGACAGAAGATCTGAGAAAAAAGATCGAAGCTTCCCTGACAATGTCTGAACTTGAAGATATCTACCTTCCTTACAGACCTAAACGAAGGACAAGAGCCACAATAGCAAAAGAGAAAGGGCTTGAGCCTCTTGCTGAATATATTTTTACACAGCGTGATAACAATCCTGAGCTTAAAGCTGAAGAATTCATAACTGATGATGTTCCTGCTGCAAAAGATGCAATTGCCGGTGCATCAGATATTATTGCTGAATGGATTAATGAAGATGAGAATGCAAGAAAGAAGATCAGGCTTCTCTTTGAAAAAGAAGCTGTTATCTATTCAAAAGTCGTGAAAGGGAAGGAAGAAGAAGGAATCAAGTACAGCGATTATTTCGACTGGTCAGAACAACTTAAAAGATGCCCTTCGCACAGGCTTCTTGCAATGAGAAGGGGTGAGGATGAAGGTTTTCTAAGATTAGTTATCACTCCTGATGATACAAAGGCTATTGATCTCCTTAAATCAGTTTTCATCCAAGGAAGGAATGCATCATCCGATATCGTCCTGAGTGCAGTAAATGATAGCTGGAAGAGGCTTTTATCAGCATCGCTTGAGACAGAGTTCAGAAATATTTCAAAGGAGAAGGCTGATGCAGAAGCAATAAATGTTTTTGCAGACAATCTTCGCCAGCTGTTGCTTGCCTCTCCATTGGGAGAAAAGAATGTGCTTGCAATAGACCCGGGTTTCAGAACCGGTTGTAAAGTAGTTTGTCTCGACCGGCAGGGTAACCTTTTGCATAACGAAACTATTTATCCCCATCCTCCACAGAACGAAACGGCAAAATCTGTAAAAAAGATTGTTACGCTTGTCAGCACTTACAAAATCGAAGCTATAGCAATTGGTAACGGTACAGCCAGCCGCGAAACCGAAGATTTCATTAAGAAATGGGTGCGATTTGAAAGTGACATCCAGGTTTTTGTTGTAAGTGAAGCAGGCGCTTCTATATATTCAGCATCAAAGATCGCACGTGAAGAGTTTCCCGATTATGATGTTACTGTCAGAGGATCCGTCTCTATTGGCAGGAGACTAATGGACCCACTGGCAGAGCTGGTAAAAATTGATCCGAAATCAATAGGAGTAGGCCAGTATCAGCATGATGTGGATCAGAACAAACTACAAAAATCGCTCGACGATGTGGTAATCAGCTGTGTTAACCTCGTCGGTGTTGAAGTGAATACTGCAAGTAAGCATCTTTTGACATACGTTTCGGGATTAGGTCCTCAGCTTGCACAGAATATTGTTGACTACCGGAAGGAGAACGGTCCTTTTAAATCGAGGAAACAACTCCTTGAGGTTAAGAGGATGGGTGAAAAAGCATTTGAGCAAAGCGCAGGATTTCTTAGGATACATGGGGCTGAAAACCCTCTTGATGCCAGCGCCGTACACCCGGAGAGCTATCATGTTGTTCAAAAAATGTCGAAGGATCTTGGATGCGATGTTATCGACCTGATGAAAGATGAGACCAAGCGTCAGAATATTCAGCCTGAAAAGTACATTACAGGCAATATAGGGCTTCCGACACTTAAGGATATTATCCAGGAACTCGCCAAGCCAGGCCGTGATCCACGATCGAAGATCAAAGCTTTCAGTTTCGCCGATGTACATACAATGGAAGACCTGATCCCGGGTATGGTGGTGCCCGGGATTGTAACAAATATCACAAAATTCGGAGCTTTTGTTGATATTGGGATAAAACAGGATGGTCTTGTCCATGTTTCTAACCTGAGCAACAAGTATGTATCTGATCCTTCAACAATTGTGAAACTGCATCAGCATGTAATGGTTAAAGTGCTTGATGTTGATATACCAAGAAAACGGATTCAGTTGTCGATGAAGGATGTGGAGCAGAGAAAAAATGCATGATCACAAAGGAAAGCTAACTACTAAATTGTAAAATGATCTATCCCGAAAATTTCGAAAATAAAACAGGTTTTGACAGGATCAGGAAACTTCTTGCAGAAAAATGTCTTAGCCCAATGGGTCTTGAGAAGGTTGAAAATCTGCAATTCATAACTGATTATCAATATATTGCCGAAGAACTTGCAGCTACTTATGAGTTTCAACAAATTCTCACTTTTGAAGACTTCTTTCCCTCAGAGAATTACTATAAAATTTCAGATACACTGAATAAGATCAGGATCGAAGGTACATTCCCTGAAGTGCAGGAAGTTTTTGACATGAAAAGAACCCTTGAAACTATTAGGACAATACTTAATTTTTTCAAAAGCAAGGAAGCTGTTAAGTACCCGGTTCTTCAATCGCGTTGCGGACATGTTAAAACATACCCCTATGTTCTCGATGCAATTGACAGGATAATAGATAAAAGAGGAATTATTAAGGATAATGCTTCCCAGAAACTTAAAGAGATCAGGTCGGAGATTGCTTCAAAGAATATTCAGGCTTCAAGGCGGCTTAATGCAATACTGAAGCAAGCCCAGGCTGAGGGCCTTGTCGACCAGGATACAGTTGTTTCAATCAGAAATGGAAGAGGTGTTATTCCAGTAAATGTCTATGACAAGAGGAAGATCAGAGGGCTTATTCATGACCAGTCTGCTTCAGGAAAAACAGTTTTTATAGAGCCTGAAGAAATAGTTGAAATTAATAATGATCTTGTTGAACTCGAATACGAAGAAAGACGCGAAATTGTCAGGATACTAACATCACTTGCGGATGATATCAGACCTTATATAGACGATCTTCTCACTTCGAATGCCTTTCTTGGAGAGATTGATTTTATTAGAGCAAAGGCATCGCTTGGCAACCGACTTGGTTCAATTAAGCCAACTCTTGTAAAAGGCCCATTTATATCATGGAGAAAAGCAATGCACCCATTGTTGACTATTGCTTTTGAAAAGGTAAGCGGCAGAAAAGTGGTTCCCCTTGATATTGTCCTTGATGAGAAAAACAGGATACTTCTTATTTCTGGTCCTAATGCAGGAGGTAAGTCTGTATGTCTCAAAACAGTTGGTCTACTGCAATACATGATCCAATGCGGATTAACGGTTCCTGTGGCCGAAGGTTCAGAATCGGGTATTTTCGAGAAGATTCTTATCGACATTGGCGATGAACAAAGCATTGATAATGATTTAAGTACTTATAGCTCCCATCTTATTAATATGAAGGTTTTCAGCAGGAATGGGAATGAAAAAACACTTGTCTTAATAGATGAATTCGGTACCGGGACAGAACCTATGCTGGGTGGCGCTATCGCAGAGGCAATATTAGGAGATCTTAATAATAAAAAGGTTTTTGGTGTTATAACTACTCACTATACAAATCTGAAATATTATGCATCAAATACTGATGGTATTGTTAACGGAGCAATGGCTTTTGACAATCATCTTATGCAACCCTTGTTCCAGCTTACAATAGGTAAACCCGGTAGTTCATTTGCTTTTGAGATTGCAAAGAAGATAGGTCTTCCTGATGAAATTCTACAAGAAGCTGCCGGTAAAGCTGGCGTAAAAAATATTGATTATGACAGGCATCTTAAGGATATTGCCCGAGATAAAAGATATTGGGAGAACAAACGCCAGAACATCAGGCAACATGAAAAGAGGCTTGAAGAGCTTATTGGTGAATATGAAAAGGAGATATCTGGCGCTAAAACGATAAGGAAGGAGATTATCTCAAATGCTAAAACTGAAGCTGAGAAAATGCTCAGTGAATCCAACAAGATTATCGAAAATACGATCCGTCAGATAAAAGAATCTCAGGCAGAGAAGGAGAAGACTAAGATTGCAAGGCAGAAGCTTGAGGAGTTTAAAGGAAATATATCTGAAGGTTCAAAACTAAACGAGACAGTCTCTGAAGAAAAAGCTGCTTCATTAAGCGAGAAGGCAAAGAAGATAACAACCAAAAAGAATCAGCAGAAAAAAGAAGAGGAACAAATATCCGATAATAAGCCACTGAAACCAGGCGATGCTGTCAAGATGAAAGAAACACAGGCAGCCGGTGAGATTATTGAAGTAAAAGACAAGATGGTTCAGGTTGAGACGGGAAGCCTGAGGATATTTGTTCCGATTGATAAAATTGAGAAGATATCAGGATCGGAGCTCAGAAAAAGCCTTAGGGCAAACCAGGCTTTAAAGGAAAATGACATATCAATAGTTCAGCGCAGTATAACTTTCAATCCCGAGATAGATATCCGAGGTGTCAGGGGAGAAGAGGCTCTTGCCAGAGTTCGCGATCTTATTGACAATGCAATTATTGTACGTCACAGGCATCTCAGGATACTGCACGGTAAAGGTAATGGTATTCTTCGTCAACTAATCAGACAGTATCTTGATACAGTTGATGTTGTGAAGTCATTTCGTGATGAACATGTTGAATTCGGAGGATCCGGGATCACAGTAGTTGAAATGGACCTGTAGCAAAAGCTTTAGTGGTTATAAAGCAGTAGAGGTTGTAAAGGCTCTGCCTTTACAACCTCTACAACCTTACAACCTTACATTCTAATACAATCTAATTGATCCATAAGATGCTGAAACGTTAACAGATGCTTCGGGGTTCCTGTTGTTACCGATTATGCCATCTATCTCATGCGAATTATTCTCAACAAATTTCCTCTGGGTAATAAAATTGTGCTCATTGTACTTAAGCCCGCCATAGCTGACTTTTGCTTGTAATTTATAGTTTGCATCGTCGGCAATACCAAGGTTTACTCCCATATATTTTGTTTCAACATCAATTGATTCAAATCCAGATGGTATTTCCTCAATACTGAATGATCCATAGGCTCCTTCGTAATCAAGTTTCTTCGTAAGTGTACCTATCTTGGTTTCGGTATACCCGTTTTCAAGAACGAGATTGTTGATATTGCCAATTATCAGATTATCATATTTGCTTTCCCCAACAATAGAGCTGATATTATCAATCGAGAGTTTTGAGTATTTACTGTCAATGAGAAGGGCCTGTCCTTTTGTTATATAAACTTTCCCGGCATACCGAAGAGTCATGTCAAGCCAGCCTGCTTCATCAATAGAGCAGTTGCCATACGCAAGATTTAACCTGCTTAAAGGCTGGGTGTTTCCCCTTGTGATAATGCCAGCATTTACATTCCCATATTTAATATCGAAGTTTACGCGTCCCTGAATTTCATCAATATCAGAATTGCCATACCTGTTTGACAGCGTAAGTGATGATTCGACTGGCATTCTGACACTATAGTCAATACTGAATTTGCGATTGCCACTCCAACCGGAGAAATTAAACTTTTCATCAATAACAGTTTTAGCAGTTATCACATCACCATCCTGCGAAAACTCAACATTAAGGTACTCGAGGAGCTTTTGAGCTTTGTCCTGGTTTGGGAGTTCAATTTTAATAAGTACATCTATTACAATCCTGTCTTCGTTCCAGCTATCAATAATTACATCACCATATTTATTGAACAGTTGAAGAGTTGTAGCAGGTCCTGCAGTATATTCTTCGTGATATTCTTTCTTAACTTCCTGACCTGAAAGTGTAATTGATAGCAACAATGCCGGCAGGAGGAAGTAGCTCGGTTTATAGAACAACTTTTTCATTTTCAGTGTTTTGATTTTCATTTTTGATAGCTCTCAGCTGATTAATTATAAAACTCATTACCTCAACTTTTGTCTGGTAATGTTCAATCATTGCATTAATGATGCGCTCGTCGTTTGGATTTGCTTTAAGTTCTTTCTGGAGTGATACATAAACGGAATCCATGCTTTTCATTTCCCGGGTCAGCATTTCTTTCTGTTCCCTACTGAAAAGGTTGGCATCCAGGTCATTTTCCATTAGATTCACCTGGTGTAAATAATAATTTTCAACTTCCTTATATTGTGGTGAGACATCTCCCAGTGTCATCCTGCTGCTGTCGGGACTAAGAAAATTGTCCCATACCCATAGAGAGGAAAGTGTAATAAGAAGAGTTACAACAGCTGCTCTTAGCAGGTATGGCACAATGCTTCTTTTCGGCGCTTCTTTCCTGAACCTTGTTTCAAGTTTTGCACTGAACCTCTCAAAGTGTCCTTCAGAAGGCTCCCTGTCCTCGAAGACCTCCCTGCTTTCCTTGATTATACTTTCTATATCTTTCATTTTTCCTGTTTTTCCTGTTTTTCCTGTTTCATTTTACCTTAAGCTCTGCTATCAGCTTCTGTTTTGCCCTTGAAAGTTGTGACCGTGAAGTGCTGCTACTAATTGACAGGATCTCTGCTATTTCATCGTGATCATAACCTTCGAGGAGGTAAAGGGAGAGAATGATCCTGTATCCGTCAGGCAATTTCTCTATTGCTTCTTTTATCTCCTCGACCCTGATATCGAGTTCCTCATTCCGGATTGTTTCATCTCCGCTATCATCCCTGATGCCCGTGTGAGATTCAATATCTTCAAAGATCGCTTTGCGTTTGCTTAAAGAATCGAGTGACCTGTTAACTACTATTTTCTTTAACCATGCTCCGAAACTGACTGTTCCCGAGTATGTATCGATCTTCTCAAAGGCAGACAGGAAGGATTCCTGCATTATATCTTCTGCTTCCATTGTATCGTTCACAATTCGCAGGCTTGTATTATACATTGCTTTGTAATACAACTTATAGATCTGGAACTGTGCTTTCTGGTCTCCGTTTTTACAGCCATCAAGAAGGTCCTGGTGTAAGTTTTTGAATGCCGCCTCTACATTTGCCATCTTATTGACAAGACTATTTTTTATTTGTATTGCTGCATCCACTTCTATTGTTCGTTCTTTTAAGTTCAATCAATAGACGTGTTATATCTTTCAATGCTGCATCTCTATTTAAAATAATCATCAAATTTCGTAAAAAAATCCTGAATTGTTTTAATATAAAATCATTACAAGGTAACTGGAATGTTTCACTACTCTAATCCATCAATAAACAAAAATCTCTGCCTCATGGAAGAAAATTCCAGGCAGAGATTTTCTAATATTGGAAAACGTTCTAAACGAACTGTTTGAAAGTATCCTTAATAATCTTTATTGCTTCTCTAATCTGAGCTTCATTTATTACAAGGGGAGGAGCAAAGCGGATAATATGCTGATGTGTTGGTTTTGCAATAAGTCCGTTTTCTTTCAGTGCAAGACATACATCCCATGCTTCTTTTCCATTTTTTGGTTTGATGACGATAGCATTGAGCAGACCTTTCCCGCGTACAAGTTCTATCATTTCTGATTTGATGCTTTTTATCTCTTCACGGAAAATCTTGCCCATTTTTTCAGCATTCTCAGCGAGCTTTTCATTTTTGATAACTTCAAGTGATGCAATCCCTACCTTTGCTGCAAGACAGTTACCTCCAAATGTTGATCCATGTTCACCCGGTCTGATTGTAAGCATAATCTCATCATCAGCCAGAACTGCAGATATAGGCATAACACCACCAGACAAAGCTTTGCCGAGGATAAGTATATCGGGATGAACACCTTCATGATCGCATGCAAGGAGTTTTCCTGTTCTTGCAAGACCGGTCTGTACCTCATCAGCAATGAAGAGTACATTTTTAGCCTTGCACAAATCATAAGCTTTCTTCAGATAGCCATCATCAGGGACAAACACCCCTGCCTCACCCTGGATAGGTTCAACAAGGAAACCGGCAACATCCGGATCTTTAAGGGCATTCTCAAGAGCCTTAATATCATTATAAGGTATGATTATATAACCCGGAGTGAAAGGTCCGAAGTCAGTTGTCGAATCCGGATCTGTTGACATACTTATAATACTTATTGTTCTTCCGTGGAAGTTCCCTGCGCAAGCAATTATTTTGGCTTTATTTGTACCAATTCCTTTTTTCTTATATGCCCACTTCCTGCAAAGCTTTAATGCTGTTTCATCAGCTTCAGCTCCTGAATTCATTGGCAATACTTTATCATATCCAAAGTACTTTGTAATGTATTCCTCAAATTCGCCAAGGGTTGAATTATAAAATGCCCTCGACGTAAGTGTAAGCTTTGATGCCTGCGCTGTTAATGCCTGGATGATTTTTGGGTGGCAATGTCCCTGGTTTACAGCTGAATATGCAGACAGAAAGTCGAAATATCTTTTTCCTTCCACATCCCAAACAAATGGTCCTTCACCTCTTTCGAGAACTACAGGAAGAGGATGGTAGTTGTGTGCCCCATATTTATCTTCCCGGTTAATATAATCCTGTGTCTTCATTTAACTGAAAATATAAGTTATTAAACAATTTATTGTGGCTACAATCTTACAAAAGCTTTTTCTTTTTTCAAAAGGAATATGCATAAATTTGCAAAATGAATGTATTTTTATTCACTCATTCACTCATTCACTCATTCACTCATTCATTCATTCATTCATTCATTCATTCATTCATTCATTCATTCACTCATTCACTCATTCACTCATTTCCCCAAGTTCAGGCCTTAGTCGTTTAGTACGTTCAAGAGACTGTTCATGTCTCCATGCATCAATACGCGCGGTATGGCCCGAAAGAAGCACATCAGGTACTTTCCATCCATTGAATTCAGCTGGCCTGGTATAAACAGGTGGAGCCAGCAGGTCGTCCTGGAATGAATCAGACAAAGCTGATTGTTCATCCGAGATTGCTCCCGGTAAAAGCCTTACAATAGCATCGGTTATCGCCGCAGCAGGTATCTCACCACCAGAGAGAACATAATCGCCTATTGAGATTTCACATGTAATAAGGTTGTCGCGAATTCTCTGGTCAACTCCTTTGTAATGACCAGCAAGTATTATTATACTTTTTTTCAACGATAACTTGTTTGCCATCTTCTGATCGAATTTTTTTCCATCAGGCGATGTATAAATGATCTCATCATATTCTCTTTCGCTTTTCAGTTTTTCAATAGCCCTGAAAACTGGTTCAATCATCATAACCATGCCTGCGCCACCTCCGAATGAATAATCATCGACACTGCGATATTTATCGGTTGCAAAATCCCGGAGGTTGATTATGTTTATCTCAACAAGTTTTTTCTCCTTAGCTCGTTTGACTATTGAATAGTTTAAGGGGCTTTCAAGAAGCTCAGGCAATACTGAGATTATGTCGATTCGCATTGAAGTTTTTTACAAAAGTACTCAAAAAAGCTGTAAAAACTGGGTATTGGGTACTGGGGTCTGGGGTCTGGGGTCTGGGTGGTCCTAGCACCCACCTAGCACCTAGTACCTAGTACCCAGTACCTAGTACCCAGTACCAATTCCTAGTTTCAAATTTTCAAATTATCTTTACCCCATGGATTGTCGTTTAAACTGCGGTGCATGTTGCATTGCAATTTCAGTTTCTTCAAGTACAACTGTATCTCCTGCCGGGAAATTAAAAACTACAGGTTCATTGTTCTTTACCTTACCGAAGCCTTTAAGCCGTTTGTATGGCCAGGTGATAAGATCAGACCATGATTTGCTATTGGTAATTGGTAAAGTATTACTTGTAAAAGGAAATGCAATGGGGGTATTTGGCATTCTTGGTCCATAAGCAATCTTGCTGACGAATAAATGGTCGCCAACAAGAAGGGATTTCTCCATTGAAGGCGTTGGAATGCGGTAATTCTGAAAAAGAAAGATATTTATCAGAGTAACTGCAATCACAGCAAAAATAAGTGCATCAAGCCACTCGATAAAAGCACTGTTCTTGCCGTCGCGTTTCTTCCAGAAAGTCCAGTTTACTTTTTCGCTAATATATATATCGTAAACTACTGCAAGACCAATCAGTAACCAATAGTTACCGATCCAGATAACAACCAGAATGTACAGGATTGCAGCAATAGCAAACCTTAAGTTTCTTCTTGTAAACCAATCTGCCATATTTTTAATTTTTGAAACTATTAAAAAGTATTCTAATCATCAATATCCCATGACATCAGCCATTGTAAAGATTCCTTTACGGGTTGCGACAAACTCAGCGGCAACAACAGCTCCGAGAGCAAGGCCTTTCCTGTTCTTTGCCTCATGCTTTAAAACAATAGTGTCGATTTCAGAATCCCATTTTACATAATGAGTACCCGGAACCAATCCTTCACGACGTGCAGTTACCGGAATTTTGTTCCCTGTAACTTCATCTGCGAAACTCCATCCTTCATAACCGGAATGGTTTTCAGTTATGCCCTTAACAAGACTTAATGCCGTTCCGCTGGGAGCATCAAGTTTCTTAGTATGGTGGATTTCCTCAACTGACACAGAATAATCACTATACTTATTCATAAGCTTTGCAAGCTCTGTGTTCAACCTGAACAAGAGATTAACTCCTATGCTGAAATTTGTCGTGTGAAGGAATGAGGTATTATTCTCCTTGCATAATTCAACAGCCCTGGAATAATCGTCGAGCCAGCCTGTTGTACCTGACACTACAGGAACACCATTTTTTAAACATTTAGAAATATTTCCGAATGCGGCTTCGGGGAAAGTGAATTCTATTGCAACATCAATACCCTTCAGATTAGCCTTATTAAGCTGATCGGCATTATCAACATCTATAATTAATTTTACATTGTGTCCTCTTTTTACAGCAATGGCCTCAATCTCATGTCCCATCCTGCCATATCCGATAAGTGCAATATTCATAAAAAATTATATTTATGCGAAAGTATCAGTTTTGTTGATGCTTTCAATAACTTAAATCAATTAAAATCTTAAAATCTAGTTAAAGTTTGAACTGGGTACTAGGTACTAGGTCTAGGCACTGGGTACAGGATTGCCTAGCACCCAGCACCTCAAGTCAACTCGTACTCAATGTGAACAGGATTTTATAAGCCTCCTCCCGGTCCTTCCCGCAGAATTCCTCCTCTGCTTTAAAATCGGAACAAACTTTCGGCCTTGTGGGATCATTGAAAAGAGCACAAAGATTGTTATCAAGCAAATGAATACATCTTACTCCAGCCGGTTTCCCTTCAGGCATCCCGGGAATGCTTGAAGAAATTGAAATTGCAATGCAACATGCACCGCAGTTTAAACGACAATCCATGGGGTAAAGATAATTTGAAAATTTGAAACTAGGAATTGGTACTGGGTACTAGGTACTGGG
>DATALD010000117.1:0-33916 GCA_036261255.1 Bacteroidales bacterium | reverse complement strand
ACTCCGTCGATGCTGTAGGTTATACCGGCAGCAGGAACTGGTGATGTTACAGTTATTGTACCTGTGGCAACAGTGCATGTGGGCTGAGCGGTAACACTTACAACAGGAGCAGCAGGTGTTTCGGGAGCAGCGTTGACAACTACTGATGTCGGAGCAGAGACGCAGCCTGCAGCATTCCTTACTGTCACACTGTAAGTTCCCGGAACAACACCTGTGAAGACACCCGATGTATTGGTATATGTAACTCCGTCGATGCTGTAGGTTATACCGGCAGCAGGAACTGGTGATGTTACAGTTATTGTACCTGTGGCAACAGTGCATGTGGGCTGAGCGGTAACACTTACAACAGGAGCAGCAGGAGCAGGATTGACAAGTACAGGCAAAACAGTTGCTGTTTCGGCGGTACATGTTCCATTTGTATAGTTGACACTGACTGAGTTGCTGCCTGCAGAATTCCAGGTTATTGTTATAGTATTGGAACTTGAAGTGCCTCCGGATGTCATTGTTCCTCCAGGTGAGACGAGCCAGACATAATTACTCATACCCGTTTCAGTAGTATAAACAACCCCTGTTGTTCCTTCACAAACAGTTGAAATACCCGAAATTGTCGGTACGGGCAGCGGCATTTCTATAATTTCTGCAGTTCCTGTCATATCTGTTGTAACAGTCCCATCGGATCCTCTAGCAGTATAAATTCCTGCAAGCTGATTTCCGAACGAAATTGCAGCACCAGTGCCTGATACGGTTGGGCTCTGTGCAACATTGTTCTTATAAAGTGTATAGGTTACTCCTGTTTCTGATCCTGCAAGTCCGACAGGCAATCCGGTACCGCCCTGGCAATATGTACCTCCACCGGTAATTGCAAATGCAGTAGGCCCTGGTGTAGTAGGATTAAGAACCGGGTTGCCAAATACAAATGCATTCAATCCCATAGTCACAGGCATCTGAACATTCAAACCTCCAACATAAACCGCAACAGCGGTAGGATAGGATGGCGGTACGGCAGTGCTTGGTTCGAACACCAGGTTTGGTGTTGTATTTGCGGTGAAAGATTCAGTTGAAGTCAACCTGATTTTTATAATCCTTGTACCAGGACTGACTTGTGAGATAATAGAACCTGACCCGACTCCCGGAGGTGCTTTGGCTGCAAGCTTAATAATACTACCCAAGGACGTATAGGTTATACTTGTGGGTACCTGGGCAGGATTGGTCAGATCGGAAGTGCCTGCCAAAATTGATGCACTTAGTGTCCCGGCTGAAATTCCGGGGTTAAGGGTTACCCCTGCCTGATAACTGGCTAATTCAAGTTGATGAGCCAAATTCTTATTTAGCAGATAAAGATCAAATTCAAGTATTCTGTCAGAAGTTTGGATTACATTACGTACTGATGTTTCAAAATCAATTATGGAAATCGTGGCGCTGCCTGCCATATCTGATGTACCAGCAATGTTAGTGCCTTTGATTGTGTAAACACCTGCAGTCTGATTTCCAAAGGATATTGCCGCGCCTGTACCTGATACTGAACCGGGCTGGAGAAGTCCATCTTTATAAAGTTCATAAATTACACCAATCTCAGACCCGGCCAGACCGACAGGAAGGCCAGCTCCCCCTGCAGGATATGCTCCTCCGCCAGTTACAGCAAAAACAACCGGAAGAACAGGAGCATTCAGTGGCGGATTGTCCGGAACAAATGCGTTTGTTCCCATTGAAACCGGTAACTGGGTATTCACTCCACCAACATACAAGGCCACTGCAGTAGGATACGACGGATTTGTGGCAGTACTTGGAGCAAATGCGAAATCAGGGGTTGAATTAACGGGAAAAGCGACAGTGGATGTTAATCTGATAGTTATTATACGTGTTCCAAAGCCTGTTCTTATAACTTGAGAACCTGACCCGGCTCCCGGAGGTGCTTTGGTTGCGAGTTTAATAATTGTGGCTGAAGAAGTATAAGTAATGCTTGTTGGAACCTGTGATAGGTTTGTCAGAGTTGAACTGCCTGCTACAATGGAGGCTGTTAGCGTTCCCCCAGTATAAATCGCAGGATTAAGAATAATCCCTGCCTGGTAAGTAGCCAGTTCCATAGTCTCAACAGGATCCAGATTTAGCAGATACAGATCGAAATCCAGTATACGATCGGAAACCTGAACTATATTCCTGATAGAGGTCTGGAATGCAGTTGCATTTTGGGCACTGGCATTAGTCACCAATAACCCCAATACCATTAATGGTATTATTCTGCCTAGTTTCTTAAAAATATTCATTGTCTTTGCTTTTTACTTGAATAAGTTGAATTTTCAGAACCGGCTTTACGGCAATACTGAGGAAACAAAGGCTGAGTTGTTATTATCAACAATTGTCATATCCCTTGAATCTACCAGTCCGTCACAGTTAACATCCTCTGAAGAGCCATAGGTAAATGTGGATGAGAGATTATCAATGGGGGTCATATCAGAAGAATCCACAATATCATTCTGGTTCACGTCACCACCAAAGATCAGATAATAGGCACCCAATGGCTTCAGATTACCACCAAACACATTTGCAGGAACACTGAATGATACATTGATAATGTCAGCAGTGAATGAAATGGTTGCTGCTGTGGTTGTTTCAATGCTGTTTTTGTGTTTTATCGTAACGTAGTAGGAACCTGTGTATGAGCCTGGGATTGTTGCTACTGCAACACCTGAGGTACTCAGATTTACACCTGGGGTTGTGAATATAATTGTGGAATACGTTGTCGCATCGTGCAATTCAACAATTATCTGGTCAGCTATTAACGGATCTGTATAAACAGGTCCCAGTTCATTATAAGCTCTCCTCATTGTTCCGGGTAATGATGGTTCATATAGACCCTCCAGGAATAATCCGGAAATATTCAAAATCTTGTCACAGATATTTACTACAACAATTACAGGTTTAATATCAAAACAGCCGCCTTCATTGGTTCCTTTAATATAGTATGTTCCTGATCCAACTGAATTCGGATTACTTAATGGCAGCGTAGCAGCTGCATCAGTCCAGTATGTAAGTATCAAACCCGTTGAACTTCCTTCAGTGATTGCCGGGACTGTTATATCAACCGTAAGAGGGGAGCATACAGGAGCAGGATTGGTAATGACTAAAGTCGGGTTAGTACAAACGGGTGAGATCTCATAAGCTCCGATATCGGGCGTTGTCGCACTCCTTGATACTCCAAGAATGTCAGTAGGAATGGTTGGAATTGCAACTGCTTTGTTATTTAAATTGAAGCAATCAGGATTATTAATGTCAGGTAAAAGGTTGGTGGGTGAAGTAAAGCCCGGATTGCCAGAGACCGAGTTCGTATCCTGCGCTGAAGCAATTATCCATGAAGCCAGGTCGGCATAGTCTGTAGCAACAAAACGGCCAAAAATTCCACCTGGATTTACATAAATATCATTGTTGTCAGACACTATATAATTACTGTAATAATAACCTACTCCATAATGTTTCCCGGTTCCACCAGTTCTTGCATTGTAGATGGCATTATTTTTAATGGTATTTCTACTAAGATAGTTGTTACCTCCAATTTTTAACCCGGTAGATGTTCCGGCGACTATTCCTGTACCTCCTATATAGATTGAATTATAATAGATATAGACAAGTGGTGTATAACTGTTGCTACCACCAAACCACATACCATTTAGAGTTATGCTGGTATTACTTGTTGTCGCATCCAACACGATCACATTGTTGTAGATATTCAAAATATCATTTGGAGTATTGTAATTGCTTTGTCCATAGTAAATACCATTTATAGTTCCTGTACTGGTAGATGAAGCTGGATTCAGATCATGGATATAATTATTGAATACATTATAAATTCCGGCGCCATAATATGTACCAAGAGTAATTCCGTTCAAAGATGTTCCGGAAGGTATGTCATTGTATATTTCATTATTTGATACAGTTGTATTGATATATCCATTGCTTAGAGTAATTCCTGAGACAGAGAAGTTGATGATTTTATTGTTGTCAACAACATTGTCGTATGAATCGTAAGTTGTACTTCCATTAAAAGAGATACCATTGGTTGGAACGGTTGTGCCTGAGGTAATTATGTTGTTTCGTATAGCATTATTGTAGTTTACAAAACCAGATAATGCAGTACCAAATGTAATTACACTGCCACCATTTGCTGTGATTGTCGAGTTACGGATTATGATATTGTTAGCACCATTGACGAAATTGATTGTAGTATTCGATGCATGAGTATTTGAAATTATAAGTGAATTGCCTCCGGAGTTCAATCCATCAATGATAAAATTTTTGGCTCCATTCAGATAGATCAGTCCTGTAGTTGCTGATGAGCCTGATACTGTTCTTGCACCAATAGGATTTATGGTTACTGTGAACGGACCTCCAGGACCTTCATTCCATGCTCTTAACGGGATCGTTCCGGTTTCTGAAGTTAAATCAGAAATAATATTGACCGTTAAATTTCCAATTATGTTTCCTGCGCTTAATTGTTCAAAGAGTCCCCCAGGGTTTGTTAAAGATGGATAGTCTCCACCTGTACCTACCGTCCTTGTACCCGAGAAATCCATAGGTATAATATAGGATGATGGGCTGGCCGGAGGGGTTGTGATTGTGTTTACATCAGTTGCGACAACACCTGCCGGATTTGATGCAACATTATACGCCTGATCCTGGGCAGCTACAAAATAATAAATAACATCTCCCTGAGCAACTCCGCCAATCAGCGAATGGTCGACAGTAAAATTCCATGTTCCGGTAGCGCTTGTACCCGATGCCAAAACACCAGGGGTAGATACATAAGTGCCACCTACATTCTTTTTATAGTAAATCCGGGGAACAAAGCTCCCGCTTGTTGGGATACCTTTGCCCGCATCTGCCACGGTTTTCGTTAAACTCCTGTTTCCGGTACCAGGTGTATTTGGTATGGTTTCGGCAGAGATTGTTGGAACTGTATTATCGGGGTTAAAGAAAATATCAAATGGGCCTGTTATAGCTTGGGTATTTGCATCATTTGCCGTACCAAATGCGCAGGTGGCCATGGTAAGCCCTGTCATTGTCACACTTGCAAAATCTGTGTCAGAGTAACCAATGCCGATTGAATATCCCCCGGCATTTGTCGGAAAATCGCGGAACGACGGAAATGGTGCAGCTGTTGACCCATAATAAAAACTTATCCCGCCGCTTGCAGTCAACCTCACCTGGACATCAACATTGGCAGCGCCAGCAGTGTTTTTTGGTACGGTTAACCTGAAATTTATATACAAGGTGCCGCTATAATAGGCATGCTTCACATACCCTGTAGTTCCGGTAGCAAGGTCATCCCAGTAAGGTGCAATTTTGATACCCGCGATAGTGGAAGCCATCGCATTTGAAGTTTCATCTCCTGTCAATGGTGTACTCCCGATGTTCATGAGTCCATTAGACGTCACTGAAAACTGGGTATAGGCTTGTCCTAAAAAACTGAAGGTGAATGGCAAGTCTATAAGCCCGGATGATGCGTTGTCCTGATTCGGTCCTATTACTGTAGTGTACGTTAAGCCCAAATCGCCACCATATATGGTGGTTCCAGTAGTAAACACATATGAATTACTTACTGTTTTTTGTGCAGATACGCTACATGTAAAAAACAGGGGTATTACCAGGCAGAAAAAAAAGCAGGGAATTTCTTTCTTTCCAAAATAGAGATTTTTCATGATTGTATATTATTTTGTTTGATTTTTGACAAATAATAGCCTCTGGCCAGCTCACTGGTCTTTTCTCTGTTAATAAAATTTAATTGAACTATAAACAGTTAAAAGCTCCTTAGAAAAGAAGGTCAACTGTTTGTTTAATATTGAATATCTGATTGCTCACAAAAAGAGGGGTAGAGTTATGCCATATTCTGTTGTTTATTATTTCACAATATAAATTTCACACAAAATGGATATTGATGCATTACATAATTTTTATGAAGTTTTATATAATTCACTCCACCTGCTTACAGCAGAGTTTAGGTGCAATGTGTAAAAGGTTGTTAAAATGTATGTTTAAGGTTGTAGATAGTGTAGAAGAAGACTTTTCGGGAGTTTTTTTGCCCTTATTGAAAAATTTCTTCAAAAACAGGGTAACAAAAGAAGTCGGATTCCCATTAAACAATATAAGTGAATAGAAATGTCGCGCTCCAAAACCTATTTTTTGGACCATGATCCAAACATTACGGATTTATGCATTCTTCATAAGGATGGATGTATCTTTATTCAGGCAAACAGTACGACCCTTGGTAACTTCGAAGATGATAATTCAGCAATTAAAGAGGCAAAAAGCAAATATCAAGGTGTAATGTTTTGCCCTTTATGTTGCGGCAAAGTATTAAGTGAGGTCTGATTCGGGAACTAAAAAACCTTGGATTCAGTTGGTTAATTCCAGAGTGAGTGTATTCATTTATGTTTTAAAAAAGCAGTTATTTAAATATTTTGAACTACCTGATTTTCTTGTGTAAAGACCGGGAATTACCTATGGTAATTCTGCGCAGGGGAGCATCACAACAAAAAGCCCTGCAGCTATCGATGCAAGGCTTTTTGTTGTAGCGAGACCGAGAATTGAACTCGGGACCTCATGATTATGAATCATGCGCTCTAACCAACTGAGCTATCTCGCCATGTACTCCGTAGATATGGTAAAGGAGCATTTTGCGGGTGCAAATATAAACAGTTTGTTGCAAAATAGCAATACGACATGTTATAATGGTTTTGTAAATTATCTTTTTTATTCTATATTGCAGAATAGTAATAAGTTCTGAAACAAAGTAAAAGTTGAAATCTTTATGATTGTAAATCGCAAACAGGTTGGTAATATCCCGGTTGAAGGTTTCGCCAAAACAAAATTTTAAGGATGAAATTAAAGTATGAACTTGAATATAATCTGAATTGTTCTCCAAAGGTTCTATTCTCACGTCTAAGCACACCTGACGGTCTGGGTGAGTGGTTTGCTGAAAAAGTAAATGTGAAAGGCGATCTTTTTAGCTTCTACTGGAATAATACAGAGATGAAAGCAAGACTATCCGCTCTTAAAGAGAATAAATTTGTAAGATTTGAATGGATCGAAAACCCAAACAGGGAATCAAACTTCTTCGAGTTCAGGATAAGCATTGAAGAGCTTACAGGTGAAGTTGCTCTACTTATTACCGACTTCGCAGAACCAGGAGATAAAGAAGATTCGATCGATCTATGGGACTCACAGATATCAGACCTTAAACGCCTCCTCGGAACCTGATTCCTTATACTTTATTTACATTTTTCACACTTTCTTGACAAAACATAAACACCACTCGTTGTTCTGTCTTCCTCAGAAAGCCCCCTGAATCGCTTTGATAACACATCCGGATCAAGCTTATTGAAGCTTTTTATCGATTCATTTGTAAGTATTTCAAAACCATGCCTTTTATGCATTTCTATATGTGTCGACAAAGGCTGCCTGTTTATGAGAAAACGTCTTCCACCTTTAACAAGGTACCATTCAAAGTCATTAAATTTCCAGTGGCCATTCCACTCTGATGTAAGACCATGAGATTTAAGATCAATTGTATGCGACATCAACGCTCCGGGTTTCATCCACCTGCACATAGACAGGTATGTATTATCAAGGTCGTCTATACATTCCAATACAGCTTGCGAATAAATGAAGTCAATACTGTTTGCAGTTATAACATACGGGTCATGCCATGGTATTTTATACTTAATATAAATATTCCTGGGATTATCAATATCAATAATTTCTTTCCTGATGATTTCAAGTCTTGATTCAGAAAGGCTTTCTTTCAAATCATCATCAGTAAGAATCGAGGAAGGAAAACTATAGTCAGAGAGAAATGGTCTTACTTTAGGGTATTCAGTATTGTCCGGAACCGGCACCCTCTTTCTGAAAAGATCAACAAGTTCATTAAAGATTCTTAGATTCCTGTCATTATCCCAATACTTGACAACATCAAGGGCAAACAATCGTCTTGCGCCTGATAAAAGCGCTGCAAATCCTGTCCCCAGTGAATCTCCTGGACCAAGCTCAGCCACGGTAACCGGAACCTTGTTCCTGTGCTTACTCCAGTACTTTAAGTGCCTCATCCAAACAGAGTAGCAATATCGGCTTTCTATTGTCCCTCCAGTCCTCCGGAATCTTTTACTTACTCCAGGCAGATGCTTAAAAGCTCCCTTAGCAATTAGTATTTGCTTTTCGATATCCATGAATATTATCAGATTGCAGACAAAAATGTAACATCATGAATATGAATATTGTTTTAACCAAATGATAAGCGAAGGGAAAAGGTGGATTAATGACCGGATTGAGTAAACAGCAGAGTTTTAAACAGCTTCAAAACGGAGAATAAATGCTTTGTTGATCCTGCCCCTGAACGGTTCGCCTGAAGGTACGTCAGAAAAAAACAATGTAACAACCATCTCTTTTTCGGTTATTTCCTTCATAAGACACTCGCTTTCCCAATCCATAATTCCAAGAAATCCTCCCCTTGAAAAAGATATTGTAGAAACATCGCAGAATGTAATATTTTTTAATTGCTGACCTTCTACTATCGCTAGTGTTAAATCCTTGGACTCATTCAGGCCGTAAGACAGGCTCATTGGCTGTAGGTATCGTGTTAATGTTAATCCATTATCACTTGCCAAATCTGTTGGTGGCTCATTTGGAATACTCTTCGACAAACAATATTGCAATCCTGTAATAATCCTGTCTGTTTTAGGGATGATTGCATAACTGCCATCTACAAAAAACTGGTATTCATCAAGGAAAAGATTACTAAATCCCATTGTATTTAACTTATCTGCAGTCCATTCGTCAATAACAGTAAATGAATTATCAGGCTTTACAACATAAATCTTTGAATTCCTGTTCACCCTCCACTTACGGTTTCCGCCATGCAAAACCCCTCCAGTTAAGGATTGCATCATCGTAGCAGCGGGGATTACCATTTCATAATTACAGATTGTTGTTCCACCCGGGCCGGTAGCTTTAAGAATCACAGAATATGTTTTGCCATATTCCGGGAAAACGTGTTGAGGATTTTCAACTGTCGCAACCTCTGACCCATCACCGAAATCCCATTCAAAGGTTTCGGCATCAGTAGTCTCAATAGAAAATTTCACAACCCCTGAATCCAAAGCGGCTGAAATCACCGCTGTTGGAGAGGGAATCTTTTCTCCACAAGAAATGACTATCAGCGACATCAAAACTATATGAATGAGAATTACACTCCTCATACTAAATCATTTCTTTTCAAACTCAAAAATAAAAATTGTTTAATAAAAAACCTTTACGTTCTTAACATTAATACAAAATTCATTTTTAAAGAATGGAAGCCGTCAATGAAGAAGCAAATAATGCTGATTTTATTTACCTTAATGCCCTCAAGTTATGCTCCAATGAAAGATAAGAATTGCAGTTCATTTTTCGTTTACAAAGTTGAATTTCATCCCGCAACAATCCTCATGAGACTTTTTTTAATATTTCTTTCTTTAATGCCTCAATTGTCATATTCACAGGTAAATATCATTCATAAAAACGATAAAAAATATGCATACTATACGATTGTAAGCAAAACCGAAATGTCAACAATCGTATATGACACTACTGAAAACATCCTTGTAAAGAAATCAGCCGAATTCCTTGCAGACGACATTGAGAAAGTCACTGGAAAGAGGCCTGTTGTTGCAAGTTCAGAAAAAAAACACATTAACAATATTATTATAATCGCGACTATTGGAAAGAATAAATTGATTGACAGGCTCGTTGCTGAAAAAAAAATAAAAATTGAGAGTCTTGTGGGTCAATGGGAAAAATTCATGATTCAAACCATCGACAAGCCATTTCCGGGAGTAAAAAGAGCTTTGATAATTCTTGGCAGCGACAGACGTGGTGCTGCATATGGTGTTTTTACTCTTTCAGAGAAAATGGGAGTTTCACCATGGTATTGGTGGGCAGATGTCCCTGTTGAGAAACATGAGGAGATTTTTATTGAGAATTGCTCATATATTTCAAAAGCCCCTGCAGTTAAATATCGTGGAGTTTTTATTAACGATGAGTCACCAGCCTTCAGGAACTGGGCAAAGGAAAATTTCGGAGGTATTAATCATAAATGCTACGAAAAAATATTTGAATTGCTTTTGCGAAATAAAGCCAACTTCATGTGGCCTTCGATGTGGCTTCCAACTATGTTTTATGTTGACGACCCTCTTAATCCCAAAACTGCAGATGATTATGGTATTGTAATGTCTACAAGCCATCATGAGCCGATGACTCGGGCACACAATGAATGGTCATTGAATAACGGGGGTGAATGGAATTATAAGACAAATAAAGAAAAATTGAAGGAATTCTGGCGTACGGGCTTTGAAAGAGTTGGAAACTATGAGACTGTTGTTACAGTTGGAATGCGTGGTGATGGAGATGACAGGATGTCGCAGGAAACAGCAGTGGATCTCTTAAAGACTATTATAAAGGACCAGCGTGTAATTATTGCCGATGTAACGGACAAACCTGCTGAAGAAACACCCCAGCTTTGGGCTATCTATAAAGAGGTGCAGGATTACTATGATAAAGGTATGCGGGTTGATAAAGACATAACCGTATTGTTTAGTGATGACAACTGGGGAAACATTAGGTATCTGCCACAGAAAAACGATACAACACATTCAAAATACGGAATGTATTATCACTTCGATTATGTAGGCGCCCCAATCTCTTACAGGTGGCTGAATGTAACACAGATTGAAAGAGTTTGGGAGCAGATGAAGCTGACGTATGAGTATGGAGTAAATGAAATCTGGATTGCAAATGTCGGGGACATAAAACCGATGGAGTTACCAATAAGCTTCTTTCTGGATTATGCCTGGGATCCAAGTGCCATCGAAGCAAATGATTTGCCAGGTTATTATATTAGATGGGCAAAGCAACAATTTGGAAATGAACATGCTGATGAGATAGGGGAAATACTATCACTTTACACAAAATATAATGCACGTCGCACTCCTGAGATGCTTGCTGGAGATACTTACAGCATTGAAAATTATCGTGAAGCTGACAAGATTGTTGAAGAATATAAAAAGCTTCTCGAAAAAAGCACATCAATCTTTAACAGCCTTCCTTCTGAATCAAAATCAGCCTATTACCAGTTGGTTCAATCACCTGTTGAGATGTGTTCTAACCTGAATGAGATGTTTGTGGCTGCAGGAAAAAATAAATACTATGCCGCGCGTGGGGCTACCTCAGCAAACTTTTATGCTGACAAAGTAAAAGAGTTATTCGAAAAAGATGCAGAACTCACAAAAAAGTATCATGACCTTGTAGGCGGAAAATGGAATTATATGATGTCACAGACCCATATTGGTTACACAGCCTGGAATCATCCGCCAGTAGATATTATGCCGGCAGTATCATACGTAAAAGCGCAGAAACTGGCAAAACTAGGTTATCTGATTGAATATGGCACTCTTCCTTCATGGGAGGTAGAGGCTTATTGGAACTTCAATAAAGAAATGCCTGCTTTTGATCCTGTAAACGATCAGAACTACTTCATAGATGTTATAAACCAGGGTCAGGATGAGTTAAGTTTTACAGTCAAACCTAAAGAAGCTTGGATAAAGCTGTCATCAGAATCAGGTAAAACAAGGTTTAATGAAAAAATTTATGTCAGCATTGACTGGACAAAAGCCCCTGAAAAAGATACATTAGGAGAGCTTTATATTTCAGGCGCCGGTGAAGAATACACAGTCAAGGTACCGATAAGGTATACGAAGCCTGACATAATCGGATTTGTCGAGAATCAGGGTGTAGTGGCTTTTGAGGCCGATCATTTTGCAAGAAAAACTGATTCAAAAGACGTTCATTGGACCATAATTCCAAACCTTGGTCGTACAGGTTCATCACTCATTATAGAACCGGTAACGGCAGTAAAACAATTCTCTCCTGAAGAATCACCATTAGTCGAGTACGACTTCACAACATTTAAAAGCGGAGCCATTAATGTCAGAACATACCTCTCGCCTACCCAGGATTTCAAAAAACAAGGCGGTTTAAGGTATGCAATTTCAATTGATAATGAGGAACCCCAGGTAATAAACATAAACGATGGAGAAACAAGACCTGATTATGAGTATGCCAATTGGTGGATGAAGTCTGTTGGTGATCATATCAAAATAAAGAGTTCAAAGCATACAATTGATAAACCCGGAAAGCATACACTCAGATTCTGGGTGATTGATACAGGAATTGTCCTCCAAAGATTAGTTATTGATTTCGGAGTAGTAAGACCAAGTTATTTAGGACCTGTTGAAAGCAAATATGTGGCTGTTGAGTAACATTAAAAACTCTAAAAATCAATTTTCCAAATATTTTATTTCAATATTTCAATTTATTTATATGAATTAGAATTAAGTATTTTCATGCAAGAAACTTTGGCTTAATTCCATAATTAATCTTAAATTAATTTACAATTAGAAAATGCAGATTAATTTTACAATAATTATTAATTAATAAAAAAATCATGGCAGAAAATTCAGCACCAAAAAAAAAGAGGCCGTAAAAAAGGCAGTGTTTCAATAAAAAAAACAAATAGTAAAAGAATCTACAAGGATATTGAAAATCTCAGTTTTGAGCAACTCCAGGAATTGAATGTTACAATTACAAATCTAGTGAAAACAAAGAAGGATGAACAAATCAGGGTTCTTCGTTCAAAGCTTGCAGAACTTGAAAAAATGTAGAAATATTCAAGCTACAGTCTCTGGACTAAAGACTGTAGCTTCTACTCTGACTTTGTGAGTGTTTTAATATCTTTATATTTATAAATATGAAATCCTGGGGTTTCCATTCTACTTGAAATCACCATGGCTTTTGCGACATCACTCGCATTGACAGCCTTATAATTTGGAGGGAACAAAAACGAAAGCGGCTTTAAGAGAGCCTGGGCTATTAGTTCAAAAAATCTGAATTCATTTCTATTACCAAGGAGCATTGAAGGCCGAAAAACCGAGACCGACCTGATTCCTGCTGCAATTATAGCATCCTCAACCTCCCCCTTCATCTTTAAATAGAAATTTTTGCTTTTGCTGTCTGCACCAATTGATGAAACTAAAGAAAAAACTTTACAGTGGGTATCCTGGCAAAACTTTGCAGCATTAACAGGTATGTCATAATCTACCTTGCGGTACTCCTTCATATCTCCCTTAACTTTCTTCTTTGTTGTGCCAACAGCACAAAACACCGTATCACTTCCATTAATTGCAGTCCTGAATGCAGCATTATCAAGGAAATCAATTACTATAACTTCAACTTTTTCATTTTTATAATCAATTGGCCTTCTTGAAATTACTCGTACCTTTGAGTAATAATCATCATTAACAAGAGTTTTTATCAGGTTACTTCCTATCAGACCTGTTGCTCCAAGTACAGTCGCTCTTTTTCCCATCGGTTTTATTAATTTATACTCAAATATAAAGAATTAGCTGAATAGTGAGTTCTGACTTCAGGCAAGGCACTCCACTTCAATTATACAAATTAGGATTAACGTTTGTTTCGACATTCGGCATAGGCAAAAAATACTTTATTTCACCCAGGGGCTGTAGTTCATCCGGGTCTTTTTTCATTACAACCTCCTGAACCATCTGGAGTCTTACCAGGTCGAACCACCGGCAAAACTCACCAGCAAATTCCCATCCTTTTTCAGCAATAATCTCTCTTTGAGTCAGCGATGTAGCATCGACTGAACTATTTGGAGTGTTCAAAGACAGACCGGCGCCACGTCGTTTTATTTTGTTAAAAGCTTCAAGCGCCAAAGGGTCTGAATTATCACCGGTAGACATTAATTGTGCTTCAGCAAATATGAGGTAAGTTTCAGCAAAACGCTCCAATGGAAGTGAAATAGCATTAACCGGAGAAAGTGCATTTCCCTGAAACTTTTTATAGTATGGTCGTTTTGTTTTAAATGAAGTATATGGGATGATAATGTCATTTGTTTTATTCCATGAAGTCTGAAAAGTAACATCTTTCCTGTAACCCTCCGGAAACTCCCTGAAGAAAGTAAGCTCACAGATGTAATCGTCCCAACCGCCTGCCTCACCAGGTATTGCAGCAATGCCATAAAAACCATTAGCGCTGGCGCCTGCACTGGGACCATGAAAATTTAAAGCAAAAACTTCCTCTTTATTTCCATCGTTATTAACAGTCGGGCTTACCCAGAGCGATTTGAAATCGTCCATTAAACCAAATCCATAAACAGTTTGGCTATCAATCACTTCTTTTGATTTCGCGGCTGCCAGGGCATATTTTGAAACATCATTCAGCGGATAACCTGTCATTTGTAAGTATACTTCTGACAGAACAGATTTGACTGTACCGAGGCAGATTCTTCCTGGCATTGGTTTTCTTTTGGCTGTCAAACCTTCAGCCTTTTTCAGATCTGAGATTATCTGGTCATAAATCTCCTTGTTTGATGATGAACTGACAGTCAGTAATGAGTCATTATAAATATGGGTATTTAACACAAGAGGTGCATTGTTCCATAATCTTACAATCCAAAAGTAGTTATATGCCCTGAGAAAATATGCTTCACCGGCAATTTGGTTTATTGCAGATTGGTTACCTTTGGCTTCGCTATAGTTAGCAATTATGTTATTACATTGTTGTATTGATTTATATGCGCCATTCCAGATAAATGGTAGTCTTTGATTTGTATTTGAAACAATAAACTGGTCAAACTCTCTGAAATCGGCCTTGTTGCTTGCCTTATGAGTTGTTATATCATCGCTGCCCATAAGTACGGCAGCTGTTGAAGCATTTGCATATCCCTGGACAAAATACTGCCCCATTGGCTTATATGCACCTGCAAGAGCTGCGGTTAGTCCCGTCTCACTCTTCAAAACATCGCTATCAAATGTGATTAATGTAGAGACATCTTCCTCGTAAAAATTCTCACAGGAACAAATAAAAAGTACAAACAATATGGACAATAGTACGTTCTTCATATTTTTGCTGTATAATCTTATATTCCACAGAATCGATACATTATTTAAGAGAATTCGATGTTGAATATACTGTAAAAAGTTAAGAATAATAAGGAAAAAAATCAAGAGAAATTTTAATTACAATTCTCAGACTTATGCCATAGTTAATGAAAAACGCTATCGGAAAAAACCGGTAGCGTCATTCACCTAAACTATCCCTATCAACCTAACTTACCAATCAGAATTTTGAATAAGATTTGTATTTACTGAAAGTTGTTCATAAGGGAATGGGAGTAAATTGTATTTATCTGACCATCCGCTACCAGTGCCCGTGCGGGTTCTGATATCCCATTCAGTTGTACCAGCTTTGTATCCATAAAAAACGTACCATGTTTTACCTTTGTCTTTCAATGCAGTAGCTGCATCGCCCCATCTTACTAGATCAAAAAAGCGTTCATGTTCCTGCCACATCTCAGCGCGTCTTTCATCTTTTATTGACTGGTAATCCAAAGCGCCAAGCGGGGTAAGCTCCGCTCTCAGACGAACTTCATTAAGTGCATGAAGGCCGGTGCCATCAGCGTCTCCGTCGACAAGAAACTTTGCCTCAGCATACATTAACAGAACTTCAGCATACCTCATATAATGATAATTTGCTTTTGAGTATTTGTAAGCCCTCTGGATATCTGTATACACATCTGCTTTATAGTTTAACTGGCGAGCCCGGAAGTATCCTTCACATGCAGTGATATTATTGAATATCCCCGGAGGTGTTGAAGAACCGGCATACGACATTGCAAGTATTTGTTCGTATGTTTTAATTGTTGATTTGAAACGCGGTTTCTCAATACCACCTTCGTGTGCCTCAAGGAATCTTCCAAATTCTCCTGTCGGAGGATCCCATCCCCATGCCAGAGGCTCCAGATCAGATGGCACGGTCATATTCTCTGCCCTAAGACCCAACCATGTTTGTCTGATGTCAGCCTGATCCAACGAATATCCGTTTGCGTCAGCAGAGTTGTGCTCAAAAACATACTCTTTGCTAAAATCGGCTATTGGCCGGTCTATCTGGAACATATCAGAAAGAAGCCCATAAAGGTTCGAATTAATTACAGTTCTTAATGGCTCAACTGCCTGGCTAAGGATCGCTTGATCCTTATATCTTGTTCCGTACCATAATGCAACCTTTCCTTTGTATGCCAGAGCTGCATGCTTTGAGATACGGGCTCCATAGGTCCGTTGCTGTCCTAAACCAGGAATTGGGGGTAGGGCATCAGCGGCTTCCTGCATTCTTGCAAGACACCACTCAATTGTAGTTTTAGCATCAGTGTTGGGAGCGTTGTATTCTGATTCATTCTTTAGAACATGATCTACAAGGGGAGGTGTGCCAAACCATCTCACCAGCTCAAACATGCATAAAGCTCTGAAAAAATTAGCTTCCGCTTTCACCCGGTTAATTTTCTCATCGGCAGTTTGGGGAATCTTCTCAAGTATCAGATTACAATTATATATTATCTGATAACAAGTATTATATTCAGTTTTTAAAGGCGAAGCCATTGAAGTAATAATCAAGTTACTGGCTTCCTGAAAATTAGAACCCTGGTCAGAGAATGAAGCACCTCCTGCATAATGATCATCGCTCAGCATATCAAGGAACAGTATCTGAGATACCCCGTTCATAGTACTATAATAGGTATCATATATTGAAGCTATTAATGATTCTGCTTCCTTTGCGGTTGCTTTTGCGTAATAGGTATCAACTGACAATGCGCTTTTCTGTTCAATATCGAGAAGATCCTGATCGCACGAAGCGATAATAATCATCCCCAGCAATGCAATAATGTATTTTTTCATAACACAAACTTTTTACGATTAGAATGTGACATTAACACCGAAAACGATCTTCCTTGAAATAGGATAATTGGCAGCATCAATTGCAAGGTTCGCTGTTGATGTTGAAGTTGAAGTAACTGAGTTTGTCTCCGGATCAAGTCCCGGATACTTAGTAATAGTTATAAAATCATCCAACGACATATATGCTCTCAGTTCCGACATTTTCATCCTGCCTGATATATTCTTTGGAAGAGTATATCCTAATTGTATTTGTTTTATTTTCAGGAATGAAGCATCAAATATCATTGCTGTTGAAGCTCTGTAATACGTATCTGTATAGTCGGGTTTCGGATATTTTGCATTTGTCCGTTCAGGAGTCCACATATTCTCGTAAAATTCCAACAGTGTATTTTGCTGAGGAAAATCACCACGATTCAGAGCATACAATTTTTCATTGCCCCCGACACCAGTTCCATAAACTGTTAAATCGAAGTTTTTATAACCCAAATTAACCGTCAGACCGTAAGAATAATCCGGGATTGCACTTCCGGTGAATTCCTGGTCAAAGGAGTTAATTGACCCGCTTGAATCCATATCCTTATATACAGCTTTTCCGGTATCCTGGTCAATATGATCCATGACAAATGTGCGTAAGTACCACAGAGGGTATCCCTGCTCAAAGTAGGTCACTGGATATGACTGGAAAATGGAGGCTCCTGCTACACGATCTTTCGATGTTCCAACAGTAACTTCATTATGCAAAGTGGCCAGATTACCATTAATACTGTATCTGAAATCATGTCTCTGGTCTCTCCATCCGAGGGTAAACTCAACACCTCTGTTATTAACTTTTCCGGCATTAACATATACGGTAGATGCACCTGTAAGACCAGAAGCAGCTGTACTTGTAAGAAGATCAAATGTATTTTTATTGTACCACTCAATACCTACATCAAGGCGATCTTTGAAAAAGCGGGCATCAAAGCCGATGTTTGTTTGCCTTGCAGTCTCCCATTTAATCTTAGGATTAGGAAGTCTGCTGGATGGTTTTGTACCAGTCAGCTGCCTGCTTCCGCTACCAAAATCATAACCATCACTAATCGACGAACTCAAAGTTGTATTGTATTGGTAATTACCAAGTGCATTAACGTTCCCATTAACACCAAAAGAACCTCGTAGTTTCAAATATGACATATGAAGCAGGTCTTTTATATTATCCATGAAATGCTCACTGCTTATAGTCCAACCAGCAGATACTGAAGGAAAATAACCCCATCTATGATCTTTATCAAGCTTTGACGTATCGTAGGCATCAGCACGGAAACTGGCCTGAAGATTATACCTGTTCATGTAAGTCCATCCAACCCTTCCATAGTATGACATATTTGTACTATATATTGGAACTCCCCTTATTGACATTCCTGTCGAGTTTACAGTATTGTCAAGATACCTATAGTTATCTGACATATTGGAAAGCATATCTGCACTACCATAAACATAGTCGCTTGAATCGTACTGGTAAGACATTCCTGCCATTGTGGTGAAGCTGTTCTGTCCTAGTGAAAACAGATAATTAGCGAAGTTCTCCCATTGATAGTATAACCTGTTCCCTGATCTTCCATTTATAGACATCTTCTGGTTAGCAGTTGTATTGATATACATGGGATAGTTATATGTTGAAGTCTGCGTATAGCCAGCCCGATATCCAAGTCTCGATGTTATTGTCAGTCCTTTAACGAGGTTCAGGTTTGTGAAGGCTGTCCCCATTAAATTAAACGAACTGCTTTTACTATCAGCCCTGTCGCGCATTGTAGCCGGATGCCATATTCCACTGTTCCCGGCGAATATTGATGTCCCATACACATATCCTGTTTCAGGATCTTTTGGCATTTCGTTGCCCTGATTGATCCAGGTAACAACTCTGGTCGGTTCCTGACCGGGTTGATATGACCAGGGTGTAATAGGGTCATACAAAAGAATTGATCCCATCGTGCTTATCCCGGTATTTGCTCCTTCTGAAACACTCTTTGATTCATTCTTTTCAATAGAAGTTGTTATTCCTACTGAAATCCAATCCTTTACCTTATAATCCGCATTTATCTGGCCTGTAAGCCTATTGTAGCTATCCTTATCGCCTGTTATTATGCCATCATTAGAAATGGAATTTAATGAAACAAAAAAATTACCCCTGTCATTTCCTCCCTGAAATCCTAAAGTATGTTTTTGAATTGAACCCGTCTCGAACATATAATCAGCCCAGTATGTGTCAGTTACTCCATCGTATTGAAAATCTTCCTGTTTGCAGGCGCCGGATAATACCTGCCAATCCATGTATTGTTCAGCGTTCAGCATCTTTGGCATATTGGCAGCTGTTATGTATGACTGCTGGTAGTTATAAAATACAGTTCCCTGTCCTTTATTTCCACTTTTTGTCGTTATAAGGATTACGCCATTACCTGCCTCAATTCCATAAATAGCAGCGGAAGCGCCATCTTTCAATACTTCAATTGATTCAATGTTTGACGGATCGAGATAATTCATATCCGGAACCTTCAAACCATCAACAATTATTAATGGGTTAGTTTTTGAATTAGAGGAATACCCCCTAATCTGGATTTGGGCAACTGAACCAGGAGCACCGGTACTATTTACTATCTGTACACCCGCTGCTTTCCCTTGCAAAGCACGGGCGGCATCAGAAAAGGTAAGATTCTTTATATCCTCACTCTTTACAGATGCAATTGAACCTGTCAGATCTCTTTTCTTTGTAACACCATAACCAACAACAAGAACTTCATCAAGATACTCTGTTTCAGATTCCATCGAAATATCAATTACTGCCCTGCCTTCTGTAGGAATTGATACTTTCTTATAACCAACAAATGAAAAAACCAAGGTTGCTTTATCATCCTGAACAGGAATAGAATACTTCCCATCAGCCATAGTTATTGTGCCTGAGGTTGTTCCTTCAACCTGGATGCTCACGCCAACCAAAGGTTCTCCGTTTTCATCAATCACCGTACCAGTAATAGTCCTTTTTTGCTGTTGATCAGTATTTAAATCACTGGGATTAGCTGCAAAAACTTGATTTGTTCCTATTGTAGAGAATCCCGAAAAGATAATACCAAGAAGAATTATTTTCAGACGAAATAAATCATCTTTTAAAATAGCATTTTTCATAAATTCATGGATTAACGGTTAAAAAAACTCCTTCTGATTTTGAGATGAATAATATTCACCTGTAAATTATGAGCTGTCAAATAGTTGCATATAAATAAGTTTTTGTTATTTGAGACTATTTAGGGATTCCCTCAATTCAAAAACACCACAACTCTTTATCAATGCAATACAAAGAAGATTTATTAATTGTAATACGTACAACCGAGAAGAATCTCATGAAAAAAACAATTCATGATATGAAACTTGTTGAGTAAAAGGTTGTTAAAGAAGAAGCCGGAAAGCTGAATAGTAAAGTTAATACAGCAAATGCCTATTTAAAACCTAAAGTGATTCCCAAGGTCCATGTCCGGGCGTTGGGATAGGCGCCACCATCACCACCGCGCAAATCGCCTAACCCGACATTTGAATAGGTTTCAGGGTCAAGTCCTTTGTATTTTGTTAATGTGAATAAATTCTGCGCACTTATACTTGCTGACAAAAGGGCACCTTTTATGAAAGAATCCCTGAAGGTATATTGCAGACTTACGTTCTTCAGTCTTAAATAGTTTCCACTCTCTACATATTCCGATGATTGTATCCTTGGAACATTAGTTTTGCTGAAAGCTGCAACCCTTGATGAAGGATTTTCAGGAGACCACCTGTTAAGTATATCACGGTGAGTATATTCTCTGGCATCAGCTGCAGCAATCATTATCTGGGCATACGCAAAGTTCCATTTATCGTAATCAAGAAATGATTGCAAAAAAGCATTTAAAGTAAAGTTTCTGAAAGTGATCGTACTGTTCAAACCAAGAACTTTCTTTGGTATTCCTGAACCAATTATCTGAAAATCTTCGCCTGTAAAGGCATAATCGCCATTCACGTCCTCATACCTGTAATCACCAGGTTGCTGGCCATACAATGCTGCAAGCTCAGCATCATTAACCTGCCATATACCAAGGGACCTGAATCCATAATATGTTGAGATTCCAAAGCCAGGTTTAAGAATCATTTCAGGGGCAGTAAGCATTCCTGATCCTGCACCCCCGGCTTGCAGGATATATGGCCTGTCGCCCAGGTCTAAAACCTCATTCCGCAGCACTGAAATATTAAAATTCACATTCCATGAAATATCCCTGCGGCTAAGCAACAATGAATTTACAGTTAGTTCATAACCTAAGTTTTGCAGTGAACCGATGTTTCTGAAAATACTCCCGCCTCCAACATAGCCAGGTAATGGTTCGTTTAGAAGAAGATCAGTTGTTTTTTTATAAAAATAATCAAATTCGAATGTTAATCTTTCTTTCAACACTCCGAGATCAAAACCAATATTTGTCTGCGTTGTATTTTCCCATTTTAAATTCTCATTACCCGGGTTACCAAGGTTTATTCCCGGTGTAATAGTTCCATTTTGCCATGACACTGATGCTTCATTTACTGATGTATTGTAGTAAGTGACAGTACCATACACATCAATTGCCTGGCTTCCTGTCTTTCCCCAGCTTGCCCTTATCTTAAGATTACTAATGAAATCAAATTTCTGCATGAATTTTTCTTCTGACAAACGCCATCCTCCAGCAATTGAAGGGAAAACGCTAGTTTGGTTACTTCCCCTGAATTTGGAAGACCGATCGCTTCGGATTGAAGCAGTAATAAGGTATCTGTCAAATAAGCTATAATTCAACCTGGCTATATATGATCCAATTGTTGATTTCATTGTTCTGTTAATTAAAGAATATGTTTTTGCAAGGTTCATATTCTCATACTCAAGAAAAGGGAATAAAAGATTATTTGAAAATGCATAAAACCTCTCATCCTGCTGGAACTGGTATTCTGCAACACCAGTCAATTTCAATGTATTAAATTCATTCAAAGCCTTTGTATATGTCAGCATATTGGTGTTTTGCATGAATATCATTTCGCTATTAGCTCTTGAAGCTGAAGGAGTATTTGTCAGCAGCCGCTGGGTAAAACTTTTGTTTTTAGATGCATTGTAACTAACTCCAATACCTGTTTCGAATGAGAGATCGGGAATGATTGTATATTTGAAATTTCCGTTTGTAACAAAAGAATTTGACACATTTATATTGTCGTTTGTTGCAAGTTCAACAGGATTCGTTTTTATAGAACAAACAGGATCCCATTTTGTCAGGACTCCATTCTGATCATAAGCAGGAGTTGTGGGGGCCCATGCAGTCGATGCAGCAACAACACCACTTGTTGTATAATTCCCATCAGTGTTATTACTCTCCCTTCTCGTGAAACTGATTTTCAGAGAACCTGTAAGCGCTTTGGTGAGCTTTGCTTCAAGATTTGTGCGTAAGGCGTATCTCTTAAAAAAAGAATTTATTATTATTCCATTTTGGTTCAGATAGTTACCTGATATAAAAAAATTAATAAGATCATTATCTCCGGAATAATCAAGTTGAATTTCTTCACCAATAGCCTTTCTGTAAATTAAATCCTGCCAGTCTGTCCCTTCGTTAAATTCAAATTCCTGAACTTGCTGGTCTGTAAATGGACGACGAAAGCCAAGGACATCTGCCTTTTCATTACAGACCTGGGTGAATTCACTGGCTTTTAATAGTGGCCATAGCTTAATTGGGTCACTAATAAAATACCTGCTTGTAAGTGATAACTGAGGGTTGCCTTTGGGGCCTCGCTTAGTTGTTATTAACACAACACCATTAGCTCCTCTGCTTCCATATACTGCTGTAGAAGATGCATCTTTAAGTATCTGGATTGATCCGATATCAGTCGGGTTAACATCCGCCATGTTGCCGCCAACAAATCCGTCGATTACATAAAGTGGCTCATTACTGCCTGTAATTGAGTTTGATCCTCTTATCCTGATTGAAGTTGTACCTCCGGGCGCGCCTGATATGTTAGTTACAATAACTCCTGCAGATCGTCCCTGAAGAATATCATCAACCCTCGAAACGGGCTGTGATTTGTACGATTCTTCCCGCACTGCAACTACGGCGCCTGTCAGATCGGTTTTTTTTAATGTCCCATATCCTATCACGATGACTTCTTCAAGGTCTGAAACCATTGGTTCCATTTTAATATTCATAACCTTGTTATCGCCAACAAGCTTATGCTGCTGTTCATATCCTATAAATGAAAAGATTAAAACATCATTCCTGTCTTTGGCACTTATTTCAAACCTCCCCTTTGAATCAGAAGTTGTTCCTATTGATGATCCATCAATGTGGATGTTAACCCCCGCCATCCAGTTTCCGGTTTCATCAACTGTTGTTCCTGAAATAATTAAAGGATTAACCTTTGACAGCAAAAAACCAGGGGTCAGTATTATTTTGTCGTTTATAATCGAGTACTTAATATCTGAATCAGAGAATAGCTGCTGTAGAACACTATTCACATCTTTATCGATAACATTAATTGTAATTAGCTTCTTTGTATCAATAAGTTTCTCATTGAAAAGAAAGTAATAACCTGTTTCCTGCTCAATCTTATCGAGCACATTTATGAGTTCAGTATTATTAAAGGAAAGACTTACTGCAGACCTTTGTGCTAAAAGAAATGGAGTAAGAAAACAAAATAACAGTAATCCAATTGTCAACCTCTTTACTTTAATAATACACATTCAATGTCTTTTAAAGGTTATGAGATCAAATTATGTTATTAAAAGCTTTGTAATCAACACACCAACATAGCTGCTGACACTTAGCTTTTGATGTCTAATATACTGTCAATTTTGGGATTTTAATACCCTTTTAAGGTTTTTCGACATGCAAAAAAACCTGCAAGGATTCATTAAATTGAAATTCAAACAAATCCGGATACTGAAATATATTTAAATGAATTAGCTAAATAGCTCGAAACTAATCAACAAGCGAAATGATTATCTTTTCTTTTCTAAATGTACCATCCGGCAAAATTTCCCTTGGAATAATCTCATATTCTATTGGTGATGTCATTGCAAGAAAAGCCAGTATATCTTCGAGTTTATCGTCTTTGAATATTCCTCTGAATGAATAACTCTCAAGCTGTTTATCAGCAAGAACAACATCTACATTATACCATCTCATTATCCTTTTTGCCACTTCTCCCATCGGGTCACCCCTGAATATCAGCTTACCTTCTTTCCATCCATTATAAATCGTGGTATCAATTGTTGTTTTGGTCATTTTTCCATTCTGTAGTACCAACCTTTCAGCCGGATTGAGAATAACCTTTTCATTGTTTTGCCTGTTCAGGAATTCAACTTTCCCCCTGTTCAGAACAAGCTCAACATATCCTTCATCAGGATAGGCACTTAAATTAAATGATGTACCTAGTACCTTAATATTCGAAGCAGGAGTATTTATAATGAATGGATGAGCTTCGTCATGTTTTACATCAAACCATGCCTCGCCCTTTAGATCAACACTACGATTATCCTGAAATGGCATCGAATAGCTTATTGATGATCCACTATTTAACATTCCTGTTGTACCGTCAGGAAGATTAAATGACACTCTTGATCCCATTGGAGCATATACTGTTGTCAACGATGATCCGGGAGTTCTGAAAGTGTCAAAGCCATTCTTCTTGTTTAAATAAAGGTACAAGCCTCCAACTAAAAGAGGTAAAATGAGAATTGCTGCAATATTTGTATAAATAGCGAGAGCCTTTTTTACACCTCTTGGTCGTGTTTTATTTTCGTCTACAGGGTCTGCATACAATTTATCAATGAGGCGATCAATTTCCATTTCCTTGTCAGGAGGCTTGCTAAGGAATGAATTAAAATCTTTCTCAAGAGAATCGCGGAAATAAATATCAGTTTCTTCACTTAGGAAGATAGATTCCATTTCCTGCCTTTCTGATTCAGATGAAAGACCTTTAATATACCTGTCAATTTTTATTTGCCTTAATTCGTCCAAAATTCTATATTTTAAATAATACTATAATCACATTAATATGAAACAGTTAGAAGAAAAAAAATTACATACATCGATTCTTTTTTCAATTTTGATTTAATGAATTTCAATGATTCAGAGATGTAATTATCAATTGTTGCAGGCTTAAGACCAACTTCCTTAGCAATTTCTTTCGATGACTTACCCTCCGAACGGCTTTTCAAAAAAATTTCTCTTTGTTTGTCGGGCAACTTTTGCACTATCTTTTCAACTCTTGTAAGGAGCGATTTGAAGTCAATTCTGTCTTCCGCCTCTGTACTTGAATTCTTATTAATATAGCGTAATTCTTTTGTATATTCCTGATTGTGCTTTCTTTTCCTGAAAAGATTGCAGATCTCATTGTAAACAATTGTATAAAGAAATGACTTGAAAGAACTATCTGATTTCAATGATCTCCTTATTTCCCATATCTTAAGAAAAATAGCTTGCACAAGCTCTTCAGCTTCCTCCTCAGATCTCAGATACTTGAAGGCAAAACGATAAATATTCAAAGAGTACCTGGCGTAAATCATATCAAAAGCCTTTACATCGTCTGCTTGCAAGCGGCAGACAAGTTCGTAATCACTGGGAATTAACTCCATATTACTCTCCTTATACACGCCAATTTATGAAATCTCACAGTAAATTTAGAAAATTTATTTTCATATTTACAGTACTACGTAATTCGACTATAAATAAGTATTTGACTGTCCCCACTCAATCATTAGTTATCATAAAAGACAATTTTAATTCTTAATATTTTACAATATGTTAAAGCTGATAATTATTATGAGATTATTAGTATTTCATCAGGTATGATTTTTGATAAAAATCAAGTAGTTTTGCACTTCAAAAAGAAAAGAGCGAGGTGAAGAAACTTGATTTGTTCGTATTAAGATCTTTTCTGGGTCCGCTGATCCTTACCTTCTTCATCGTTCTTATCATACTTATCCTGCAATTTCTTTGGATGTATGTCGATGAACTGGTTGGTAAGGGCCTCGATGTAAAGACCCTTGCGGAGCTTATATACAATTTTGGTCTTACATTTGTTCCTATGGCTTTACCGCTTGCAATTCTTCTTGCATCGCTAATGACATTTGGCAATATGGGGGAATTCAGTGAACTCACAGCTCTTAAAGCTTCTGGTATTCCTCTACAGAGAATTATGAAACCTCTTATTTTTGTTCTGGCCTTTCTCTCTATTATCTCATTTTTCTTTTCAAATAACGTATTACCATACGCCACCGAAAATGCGAAAACACTCCTGTTGGATATAAGGAAGAAGAAACCGGACATCAACATTCAGGAAGGTTCCTTTTATAATGGAGTACCTGACTACAGCATAAAAGTAACAAGAAAAGACCCTGAAACAAACAAAATGGAGGATCTGATAATTTATGACCATTCCCAAAAAAGAGGAAATGTCTCTGTCACTACTGCTGATTCAGGATTCATGACACTTACAAAAGATGAATCCGGCCTGATAATGACCTTATATAACGGGAGTACCTTTGTCGAACTTGAGGAGAAATCATCTGGCCAGAACAACAGGACATTTCCTTCACGAAAAGATAATTTTAAAGTTCAAACAGTTATAATTCCGCTTACCGGGTTCGATCTTGAGCGAACCGAAAACGGTTTTCTCAAAACAAGAGCTGAAACTCAGAATATTTCACAACTTACATATTATATTGATTCATTGAATAAAGAGTACACTGAAAAAATCGAGAACCAACTTACTGAATTCAATCTTAGCAAAATATTCTTTGAGAAAAATACCTTAAGACCTCCCGATTATGGTGTATCAAACACTTCCAGACTTGATGTCTTTAATCCATCTGCATTGATCGACTCAATTGATTTATTCGAGAGAAGAGTTGTACTTGCAAAAGCTATTGAGAATTTAAAAGAAGCCTCCGGATACCTCACCCTTAAAACAGAATCGTTATACTGGGACATTAAAAACATAAAGCGATATGAAGTTGAATGGAATAAGAAGCTGACGATGTCATTTGCCTGCCTCGTATTCTTTTTTATTGGCGCACCTCTTGGAGCTATAATAAGGAAGGGTGGTTTGGGAACTCCTGCCGTAATCTCAATCTTCTTCTTTGTTATATATTATGTCATTTCAATTTCTGCCCAGAAGCTCGTTGAAGAAAATATGGTTAGTACCTTTGCCGGCATGTGGGCAGCATCTTACATCTTATTACCTATTGGCATATTCCTAACATATAAAGCAACAACTGATTCTGTAATTCTGAATATTGACACTTATGTTGTATTCTTAAAAAGAATAAAGGCCTATTTATACAGAAACTTTATGAATGCCAGGAATGAAGAATCTGTTACTGACTAAAAAAGAGTAAAATGAACAATTATAAGCTTAATACCATAGAGGAAGCAATTGAAGAGATAAAAAACGGAAAACTCCTTATTGTTGTTGATGATGAAGACAGGGAAAATGAAGGAGATTTTATATGTTCTGCAGAACTCATAACACCTGAGATGGTAAATTTCATGGCCACGTATGGCAGGGGTTTGATATGTGCTGCTCTTCCCGAAGAAAGATGCGAGGAACTCGATCTTAACCTTATGGTAGGTAACAATACGTCACTCCACGAAACACAATTCACAGTATCGGTCGATTTGCTGTCAGATGAAACGACTACGGGCGTTTCTGCAAAGGACAGGGCGCTGACAATTAAGGCTCTTGTAAATCCAACAACAAAGCCAACTGATCTTGCCAGACCCGGACATATATTCCCTCTAAAAGCTAAGGCAAAAGGAGTGATAAGAAGAGCCGGGCATACCGAAGCAGTTGTTGATCTAACACGCCTTGCCGGACTACTGCCTGGAGGAGCATTAGTTGAGATTATGAACGATGATGGCACAATGGCTAGACTTGACAACCTCCTTAAAATAAGAGATAAATTCAATATCAAAATCGTCACTATTCAAGACCTTATCAGGTACAAGCTTGAAAGAGATTCAGTTATTGAGAAAGGGGAAAGAGTTAGCCTGCCTACCGAAAGAGGTAATTTTGACTTCATTCCCTTCCGGCAGGTCAGCAATGGCATTGAACATGCTGCTCTCGTAAAAGGAACCTGGACTAAAGATGAACCGATAATGGTAAGATTGCATTCATCGTGTTTTACGGGCGACATTTTCGGATCAATGCGATGTGATTGTGGAGCCCAGCTTCACAAAGCAATGGAAATGGTTGAAGCAGAAGGGAAAGGCGTTGTGGTTTACCTGAGCCAGGAAGGAAGGGGTATCGGCCTTCTTAATAAAATCAAAGCATACAAACTTCAGGATGAAGGCATGGATACAGTTCAGGCTAACCTGAAATTAGGATTCGGAGAAGATGAAAGAGACTATGGCGTTGGTGCAAGTATTATGCGAGAGCTTGGCCTTGGCAAGGTTCGTCTTATTTCAAATAATCCTGTAAAAAGAGTTGGGCTCGAAGGTTATGGCATTAAGATAGTTGAAACAATACCTCTTATAATCGAAGCAAATCCGCATAATCGGTTCTATCTTGAAACAAAAGCTAATAAGATGGGTCATAACCTGGCATGCTATAAAAATGTTGAAAAGGAATAATATTTGACTTAAATTTGTCTGAGATACAGCTACTGAACCTTACATGAAAAACCTCAGAATAATATTTATGGGAACACCAGAGTTTGCAGTTGCATCTCTGGGGTCCCTGCTAATGAACGGCTTTAATGTAGTGGCTGTTGTTACTGCCCCTGATAAACCTGCCGGCCGCGGAAGACAGATTTCAAAGTCGCCTGTAAAGGAATTTGCAGAATTCAGTTCGCTACCTATTCTTCAGCCTTCAAACCTGAAAGATCCTGCCTTTATACACCAGCTTCAAACATTGAAGCCCGATCTGTTTATTGTTGTGGCTTTCAGAATGCTTCCTGCCGAAGTATGGAAAATACCATCTATGGGTACAATCAACCTGCATGCTTCTTTATTGCCACAATACCGTGGCTCTGCTCCCATTAATCACGCAATAATCAATGGGGAAACGATGACAGGTCTGACGACATTTTATATTGACGACAAAATAGATACTGGTAATATCCTCTTAAGGGAGGAAGTCCCGATATTCTCTTTTGAGAATGCCGGCGATCTCCATGACAGGATGATGGTACAAGGAGCAAGGATGATAATCAGGACTCTTTCAGAGATAGTAAATGACAATCTAAGACCAAAACAACAATCTGAATTCATAAAGCAAGGGGATATACTCATAAACGCTCCCAAAATCACACCGGAATTCTGTACAATTGATTGGAAGAAGGATGCTTTATCAATACATAATTTTATAAGAGGGCTCGCACCTTATCCAGGCGCTCATTCATGGTTTTATAAGGGAAGTAAACCAGTTATGTTCAAGATTTTTGAAAGTAATACTGACTATTCATTGTCTGTTGACAAACCGGGCAAAATATTTTCTGATGGCAAGAATTTTTTAAGAATTTCTTGTTCACAGGGATATATAAATATCTGCTCACTTCAGGTTGAAGGCAAGAAAAAAATGAGTACTGTTGAATTTTTGAGAGGTTTCAGGCTCGAAGAATACAGTAAATCCGTTATTCAACAGGTTTCGTAGTCCTTAGCCAGATTTTTGCCCCCGGAACTGGTTGAGTTCCCGGTTCCATCCTGTTCAATTCATATAGACTCCTGAGTTTTATACCATATTTCTGTGAAATAGAATACATTGTATCACCATTCTCAACAGTATGGGTATTCTGCCCAGGTTCAGCTTTGTCTCGCTTAGGCTGAAGATATAAAATCTGGCCATTCCTTAATTCAAAATCATCACCTAGTTCGTTATACCTTGCTAACTCCCAACTCAGAAGATTGAATTGTTCTTCAATATCTTCACGGGTCTCTCCATCTTTTGCAATTATATATTGAATCCTGTTCTTCTCCATTATCCTTGAAACACGTGCCTGAACCGCATTACTACTTAAAGAAGCAGTAATATTGTCACCATTATCCTTAGGATCAGGTACAACAGTTTGTTGCTTTTCGGTTTGTTCAGAATTCCTTCCTGCAACAATCTCCTTGTCGTAGATCATCAGGTTAAGTTCTTCAATCTTCCTGATAAGCATGTTTGCATAGTCGGGATTAGTGGCATAACCAGCTTTTTTAAGACCTTTTGCCCATTCTTTGTAATCATAAGGTGAAAGATCGAAAAGAAAAGCATATCTCGAACCATTTTTCAAAAAGTCAGAATGGTCTTCAAATGACTCTGTGGCATTTTTATATTTTCTGAAACATTCATTTCTCCTATCATCGTCATGATGTACAGTAGGGCCTGTCCAGCCATTGTGACATTTTATACCGAAATGATTATTTGCTTCCCGTGAAAGTGTACTCTTCCCATAATTTGACTCAATCATGCCTTGTGCAAGAGTAATGCTTGCAGGTACTCCTGTCCGTTTCATCTCCGCGACTGCTACCTTCTTGAAAGTATTTATATATTCAGTAGCAGAACCAGTAAGGCTTTGATTTACAATAGGTTTATATGTTTTGCATGAAGTAAGTAAAAAGAAAACTATTAGCTTAGTAACAATAAAACTTTTGTTATTCATAGGTTTCATGGTTTGAAGCAAAAATAAGAAAAACCATGAAAACAGTTTCAGAGTTTCAGAGTTTCAGAGTTTCAGAGTTTCAGGGTTAATCGAAAATTTGAAAATTTGAAAATGTAGAATTTAAGGTTGTAAGACTCTTGAGTCCCTAATTTCCTGTGTTCCTGTGCCCTGCGTCAGGATTGATCTTCCTTCATAATAAGCTGAAAGCCGGCTCCATGGATGTTTTTGATATTAAGATCAGGGTCTTCGGAAAGAAATTTTCTTAGTTTTGTTATATAAACATCCATACTGCGGGCAGTGAAATAGTCGTCAGATCCCCATATCTTTTTAAGTGCAAGTTCCCTGCTTATAAGCTCATTTGGATTCAGAGCCAGGAGTTCAAGTAACTGTGCTTCCTTTGGAGAAAGCTTCTTCTCATCGTCTCCTTTTGTAAGGGTTCTTAATTTCGAGTTGAAAATAAACTTGCCTATTTCATAAATATCTCTTTCACCCGTCTGTGAGTCGCGTCTGGCAATAATAGCACGAATTTTTGCCAAAAGAATTTCTGTATCAAACGGTTTTGAAATATAATCGTCGGCCCCTACACCATAGCCTTTAAGAACATCTTCTTTCAATTTTTTTGCTGTCAGGAAAATGACTGGAATATCATTATTAATCTTCCTTATTTCCTGAGCAATTGTAAACCCGTCAACATGAGGCAACATAATATCAAGAATGCAGATATTAAAACTTCCTTTCCTGAAATGCTCCATTGCATATTTACCATCATCGATCCATTCTACCAGAAAATCATTAATCTCAAGATATGATTTAAGGACGGAACCAAAGCTTAGGTCATCCTCAACGAGAAAGATCTTAACTGTTTTTGAACTCATTGATTTTCCAAATTTAAAGGTAAAAATATATCAAACCTGCTGCCCTTGCCGGGTTCGCTTGTAACAGTCACATTCCCCTTATGAGCATCGATTATTGCCCTTGCGTAATTCAAACCAAGACCGAAGCCCTTCACATCATGAACATTACCCGATGCCTGACGGTAAAATCTCTCAAAGATCTTGCTTTGAACCGCCTTTGTCATACCTATACCTTTATCCTCAAATGACAGGATTATACCTTTGTTCACATTCTTTGTAGCAACAGTGATTTCAGGTGCATCAAAAGAATATTTCAAAGCATTATCGAGAAAGTTGTTTACAAGATTAGTCAGATGATCGTAATCACCCAGTATTTCATGGTTTTTTGCATTAAGATTAAGTATTATCCTGCCATCTCGCTGCTGCACCTGAATTTCAATCGTTTCAACAGAATGATTGATGATAGTATGCAGGGAAACAGTCCTGAACTGGAAATCCATTTCCTTCTTATCAAGTGAAGCAATCTGAAGGATTGTCTCAACTTTCTTATTCATCCGGCTGTTTTCTTTTTTTATCATCCCAACAAAATGGCGGATTTTATCCTCATTGTTAATGATTTTTGGATTTGTAATTGTATCAGCAGCAAGTGATATTGTGGCAATTGGTGTTTTGAATTCATGAGTCATATTGTTAAGAAAATCGGATTTCACTTCCGAGATTTTCTTCTGTCTGAAAATAAACCATAGGCTAAATGCAAAGGTTGTAAGAATGAAGAGCGAGAAGATCAATGAACCTCCAAGTATCCAGCCCATATAACCAAGCATATAATTTGTTTTTTCAGGAAAGACCACCGAAAGAATTATATCCTGGTTTATTATATTATCGGAGAAAAGCCTGACTTTATAATTACTCCGAAGGAAATCATTTTCATCTGCACGCGACCATGAACCATCCTGAAGAACCCCGTTTTTGATAATTGCATATTCAAAGGGTGTTTCAATCTGGGTATAATAAAGCGATTTTCTTATTGCATTCTCAATTTCACCTTTATCAAGTTCAAGAGTTTTTTCCCAGGCATAAATATCGGCAATTCTCTGATCACTAAGATTTCTGAATTCGTAGGCCCGGCGACGAAGCCAATCAAGAAATTCATTCTGCCGGCTGTAAACTGTTGATGAGTCAGGATTACTTATATCATTCTGATAAAAAGTTATCCTGCCGGATTCATCAGGTGAGGCTATAAATTGAGAAACAGAGTCGGATACAATTGAGGAATCACCATCAATAATGTATGATCTGTTTCGGGTTGTAACCATTGCGCTATCTGAGTTTCCTGAAAATGTCTGATTCAATATATTCACACTCATTTTATCTCCTACTCCTGACGAATAGCTTTCGATGCTCATGTAACCTGATATATCTCCCTCCTCGTCAAAATAGGAGGGCTCTCCCATTAGAAAAGAGCTGAAAAAATTCATTCTGCGCGAAGCCTCAATACCCTGGGCAGCATTATTAAGGCTTATTGCGACGGCATTGTTAAAGCTTTTATTCTGAATACTAATAGCATTCTTTATCCAGACTATCTGAACCCAGATGATGCCAACAATCGAAAGCAACATCATTATTATCAATGTTGTGAATCTTAGCCTGTTCATGCTGCAAAATTAAATTATTAACCCATAACAGTTTAAAATTTAACTTTTCCTTAACTATAAGGATTTTAAATGGTTAAAAGACACCATTACAATCCCTGGAAGTGGCGCCAGATATCATCATCAGGAAAATGAGCTATAATTGTAACAGGCTCCTTTTTAACAGGATGAATAAATTCGATCTTGCGTGATAAAAGACTTATACTACCATCTTCATTAGATCTTGGATATCCATATTTAAGATCACCCTTAATAGCACAACCGATTTTTGAGAGCTGTGCTCTGATCTGGTGATGCCGGCCTGTATGAAGCTCAACTTCAAGAAGATAATATTTTTCTGACCGGGCTTTTAACCTGTAAGTAAGGCTTGCTTTCTTTGAACCTTTTACCTCTGTATCATAAACGTATGTTTTGTTCTGTTTTTCATTCTTTTTTAGGAAATGAGTTATTGTAGCTTCATCTTCAGGGGGTCTATCCTTTACTATTGCCAGGTATGTTTTTCTTATTTTACCTTCCCTGAACATTGTATTCAATCGTTCAAGCGCTTTAGATGTTCTGGCATATAATATTGCTCCGCTGACAGGCCTGTCAAGACGGTGAACAACCCCTAGGAATACATCTCCTTTTTTGGAATACTTCTTTGCAACGTAATCTTTAATCTCCTCCTCAAGTGGAGCATCGCCGGTCTTATCTCCCTGTGAAAGATCTGAAGACCTTTTATAAACCGCAATTATATGATTGTCTTCAAAAAGAACTTCCATTAAGTTATTCAGATGTTAATTGTAAAAAGTAATTCTTTCTTTAATACTGTTCTTTATCGTTAGGAAAATCAAGCGATCTGACATCATTAATATAATTCTTAACCGCACCAATTATTTCATCATGAAGATTATGGTACCGTCTCAGAAAGCGAGGTGAAAATTCCTGGTT
>DATALD010000093.1:0-2575 GCA_036261255.1 Bacteroidales bacterium | reverse complement strand
TTCTGGATCTCTGTTTTTACAAGATTGAATCCATCATCGGATAATCCAAGAACAACACAGGAGATATCGCGTGCACTACTTTCAACCGTTTCTATTGAGCTTGCTGCCAGAGCGAGATTCTGAATGTGGAAATTTGAAATGGTAAGCGACCTAACTTCATCCCCGGTAGTGATTACCGGATCACTCTGCACATATCGGCACCCTTTTTTCTCAATGAATCCAAGCCTCAAAAGCAGTTTTACTGCATCACGTGCATTTGCTGCAGTAATTGCAGGTTTGAGCATTTTTCCAAGGCGCCCGTAATCATCAACGAAATCAACAGTAACAACAAGCTCTCTTATCGCATTGAAATACCACTTCGAATAAATATCATACTGCTGAGTAAGAATCACCCTTGAAGAGTTACGTTTATTGTATTGTGAAAGCTTGCCGAATAAAAAGTTCCGCTGATCGATTGTAGAAGCCTGGTTAAATGCCACAAGATCAGTGAAATAAGAGAACGATTTATCTTTCAGCTTAAGTACATTGTTCAATTTTTCTATAGAATCTGCCGTCAGGTTCTTTTTACCATCTATTACATGTTTAATAAAGCTTTTTGATTTGAATCCCGCTTTATTTGCAAAATACTGGAAGGAAAAAGCTTTATTCAGTGCCTTCTGCTCGTTATAGAAATCCTGCAGAAATTCCCGATAATTGAAGTAAGTAAAAATTGAAATCATTATTTCTTCACCTCGTTCATAGTAATAAGATACATCAAACTGGTGATCTTATCTATTGAAAATATGTGATACCGTGCAGGAAAGGTTCTCTTTTGAGAGAACGAGGAACTACACAATTTTCGAGATCGCCTCATATAGCAAATAAAAAGTTCTGAGCTCTGAAGAGTTTGCTAATCCCTCAAGTAAACGTCAGAGCGTTATCGATCTTGCACAAAATTTTGGTGTAGAGATCTCCCTTGATTCTGTGTATCGCATGATGGATACTATAAACGAAACTGCTATTGAAAAGGTAAATAAATGTGCAGTTGAAACTGCCCGCAGTTTACTGAATGAAGATATAAATGTTGCATTTTATGATTGTACTACGCTTCACTTTGAATCCTTTACTGAAAGTGAAGAGCTACTAAAAAACGGCTACAGCAAGGATTTAAAATTTAATCAGCCACAGATTATTCTTGCGTTACTGACGACTGTATCAGGCCTTCCTGTCGGATACAAACTGTATCCTGGAAACACCTTTGAGGGTAACACTGTTTGTGATGCAATAAAGACTTTACTGGAAGAATATTCTGTTAAAAGTATTATCTTTGTGGCAGACAGCGCAATGTTGAGCAAGGATAATCTTGCAAAACTTGAAGAGTTGCAAATCGAATATGTAGTTGGTGCACGGTTGCGGTCGTTACCAGTATTAAAGCAGGATGAGATATTTGATGAATCGGGCTGGGTAGACACTTATTGTAATGAAGAAACAGATGAATCTGAGAAATGCAAGGAACTGCAGATGCAAAATGACCGAAGGCTCATAGTCACCTATCGTTCATCCAGATCAAAGAAGGACAAGGTAGATCGGGAAAAAACATTACAGAAGCTCGTTGGCAGAATAAAAAAGTCAAAAGAACCATCGTCTCTTATAAGTAATTTCGGTTACCGGAAATTTATCAAAGTAACAGGTGATGCAAAAATAGAGATCGATAAAGATAAAGTTGCATCAATCTGCAAATGGGATGGTCTTCATGGTATAGTATCTAATATCAAAGACATATCCTCATCAGAACTGCGAGCCCACTACAAATCTTTGTGGGAAATTGAAGAGTGCTTCAGGATTAGTAAAACCGATTTAAAATTCAGACCCGTATTCCATTGGACAGGAAAACGCGTCAGAGCACATATCGCTATATGTTTTATGTCTCTAACATGCGTCAGATACTTACAATACCAATTGAAAGTTCAAGGTCATTGCTATTCTATAAAATCAATAATACGAGAACTAAATTCTATTCAGACAAGTGTGGTGAAAGATATAAAAACAAATAGAAAATATGCAATACCATCAGCGATTTCCGAAATAGTACATAGAATTTTCAAGCACTGCTCTATAAAAATTGACCAGGTTCCCAACGAATTAAGTTAATTTCCCTTACAAATCAATGGCTTACAAGAGTTGTAGTGCCTAACGCGTACTATAATTCTTATAATTCAATGACTTACAAAGAAATACCGCCAAAGTCAGGAGCTAACGAAAGACGGGGATATGCCAGGGGATAACGGGGATGGTACAGGGGATGACCGGGGAAAGCAGTGGAGGACCGGGATAGATCAGGGGATTGGTATTGAAAGATAAAACAAATGGGAAAGATTGTAACATGGAGGCTGGAGAAGAGAGATTGAAAGTCTTTAACTGGAAACGACAGGTTGGAGACTGGAAACGGAGTGGTTTTACGGCTTATGTTAGTGTGAGGCACCATTTAAAAGCTGTTCCCGTAGTTGCGCCAATATACCTGCCTTCAAAAGATCTGCGACACTTTGTCCAGACATTAAACCCATCGAAAAATCGAGAACTAATACATAACCCCCAC
>DATALD010000064.1:0-18800 GCA_036261255.1 Bacteroidales bacterium | reverse complement strand
TATCTTGTCGGAACCATCAAGCTCCCTGAATTTCTTAAGGTTCTGACCGGCAGAAGTGCGGAGATACATGACAATGTCTTTCGCTTTCTGCAGTGACAGGAATTCCTTTTCTTTCTGATATTCTTCAGAAGTTTTATATTGAAGCGATTCAATATCTTTCTTCTTCTGTTTGAAATCTGAAGAATTCACGATTTTGTCGAGCCTGTCATAATCAGCAAGTTTCTCCGACTCCGAAAAGCTTTTCAGTTTTGCAAATTCGGTTACAAGAGCCTTTTCTTCCTGCTCAATTTTCGATGTTGAGGGGATTAATCCCAGTAAAAGTTTGAGGCTGGCCATTTCTAAATTTGTTTGGGTACAACCGATAAAGATAAAAATCTTTCTATAAATAATTATTCAATATGGGAGAAAATTGATATAATATCAAGTCGTGCAAGTCATGCAGGTCGGGCAAGTCCTGGACCTGCATGACAGGAGACCAACAAGACCAAAACCTTAATTTTGATATGTCATAATAAGTTATTATCTTTATACTTAAGACTTTACATAATGAAAAAAGCTTTTGTCGAAGAAGCGGAAATTCAACTTGGTAACGGTCTTCAATCAATACTCGATAATTCGGTCGATGCAATCTGCCGTTACAATCTTAGAGATCAGTCCTTCAGTTATTTAAGTCCAGGTTTTGTTGTATATAACATTTTTGGAAGATCGCGCGAAGAAATTTTGAACATGTCATATTCTCAACTCAGGGGTTTGATCTCTGAAATGGATGTTGAAGAGGCTACAATTCTTGGCGCCCTCAGGAAAGAGAATGCCATTAACATTAATATTAGTTTAAGAACCCCCGGTGGAGCAACCAGAAAACTGTCTTGCCGGGTAGTACCTGTAATTGGACAAGGCAAAAACTTGACACATGTTGACTGTTTCATACGTCGGGCTGGAAAGGTCAGTATCAATAATGAGTACAGGAATCCCCTTGAAGATGAGCTGCAAACAAGCAGGAAGATATTGAAAATAATTTTCGACAATACTCCAACGCTACTGGTGATATGGACTTCAGATATGAAGCATTTTTCAATGAACCGTTTTGCTGAAAAGATACTGGGATGGACAACTCGCGAAGCAAATTCGTTTGATTTCCTTTCAAGTATTTTTCCTGATAGTGGTATTAAGGAATCTGCAAAAGATTATATGAGTTCTCTTCAACCCGGATTCAGCGAATGGGTTTGCAATGCAAAATCGGGTGAAAAGATACCTGTCGACTGGGCAAATGTGCGTCTTTCAAATAACCTTAACATTGGCATAGGTATCGATCTTCGTGAGCGAAAAGCTGAAGCAGCTCTTAAGGAAAAAAATGAAGCTCTTGAGAATCGTGTCGCTGAAAGAACCGAAGCTTTAAGCAAAAGCCAACTGGACCTGGAACATGCACAAAGAATAGGCAACATTGGAAACTGGCGCTTTGAAGCAGGAACAGACAGGCTTGTCTGGTCTGATGAGACATACAGGATATTTGAAATTGAACCCGGAACAAGACTGTTGTTTTCAGATTACCTTGAACTTGTTCATCCAGATGACAGGGATGCAGTCGACAGGAGCTGGAGAGCTGCGCTTGAAGGTAAGGAATATGATCTTGAGTACAGGATTCTGGTTAATGAAAAAGTGAAATGGGTAAGACAAAAAGCATACCTTGAATTTGGTACATCAGGTAATATGATTGCTGCTTTCGGCATAACACAGGATGTTACATCCAGAAGAATGGCTGAAGATAAGCTTAAAGAATCTGAATCACGACTCAGGCTTGCACTAGAAAGCGGGAATATTGGCGTATGGAGCTGGAACCTGAAGACAAACAAGATTACATGGGATGAAAAGATGGAAAGAATGTTCGGAGTTCCACCCGGGTGGTTTGGAGGAACATATAAAGAGATGGAACGATTGATTCATGAAGAAGATGTTACGCATTTCAGGAAAGCTATAGATGATACCTTGCAACAATCATTGCCTTTTGAAACTATATTCAGGATCAGGTATGGAAAAAGAGGAATCAAATATATCAGCTCAAAGGCTCAGATAGCTGACGACCGTAATGGCAAACCAGTTTCAATCTCCGGAGTTTGCTTTGATATAACAGGCATGAAGGAAGGAACAGAGAATCTTATTAACAGGCTAAGCCAGGAGCTGTTACGATCGAATAAGGAGCTTGAAAGCTTTGCTTATGTTGCTTCACACGATTTGCAGGAACCTCTAAGAATGATAACAAGCTTTACCCAACTGCTGGAAATACAGTATGGTGACAGACTCGACAACAGGGCGAAAGAATACATCGGATTTGCAACTGATGGTGCAAAGAGAATGTATGATCTTATTAACAGCCTTTTAGCCTATTCAAGGATTAATAAAAAAGAAATTATCTTTTCAAGGATAGATGGTAATAAGGTTGTTGAATCAGTTCAAAAAATACTCGCGCTGAAAATCGAAGAGAAAAATGTGAAATTTAAAATTGAAAATCTACCGCATGTGTATGGCGATTATGATCAGATGATACATTTGTTTCAGAACCTGATATCAAATAGCATAAAATTCAATGAAAAATCTCCGGAAATAACTATATCTGCCATTGAAGGAAAGAAGTACCACACTTATTCAATTAAAGATAATGGTATAGGCATTGAGCCCCAGTATTTCGACAGGATATTCCAGATATTCCAACGCTTGCACCCGAGAGATCATTATGAAGGTACCGGTATTGGGCTGGCAATTTGCAAGAGAATTGTTGAGAGACATGGAGGGAGATTATGGGTCGAATCTCAACCGGGGAAAGGTTCTACCTTTAGCTTCACCCTCCATAGGCGCGCTCCGGCAAACAAGAGTTTCTAATTGGTAATTAATTTTATCCACGGATTTCACTGGGAATACGGATTTTGCACTTATCCCTTTTTGGATTTCTCCGTCAATCCCGTGAACCCCCGGGGTTAAAAAAAAATTTTTGAAATCAAAAAATACTTTTTATCTTTGACTGACCGTTCAATCAAAAACATGGCGCCAAGATCAAAAGCACAGTTTAAGTCAATAAGGGAAGAGAAGAGAGCTCTGATAATGGATGCAGCCCTTGAACATTTTGCCCGCGATGGCTATCATAACACAACGATAACCCACCTGGCAAGGCATGCAGGAATTTCAAAAGGATTGATGTACAATTATTTTACGAGCAAAGAAGAGTTGCTTGCAGAGATAATAAATAAGTCGATGAATGAAGTTTCTGCTTATTTCGATCCTGACAGAGACGGCATTCTCACTGAAGAAGAATTTGAACTTTTCGTGAGGAAATATCTTCTCCTTATAAAGGGAAAAGTGGCATTCTGGCAATTGTTGCTCCAGCTTATGCTGCAGAAAGATGTTCGCGAACAACTGCTTGTCGCATACTCGGGCAAGCCTCAGCAAGGCGGGTTCTACAAAATGAGTCCTCATTCAAAATCCGATGTATTCAGGATAATACTTGATTACTACATGAGAAAAAAGGAATCTAAGCCTCCTGATTATGACCCGGTTCTCGAAATGAATATGTTCATGTACACACTAAGTGGGTTTGCTCTAACAACTATTTATGCTGAAAAAACGGATGATACATATTTTGAAAAAACTCTTAACAGGATTATTGAACTTTATAAATAATGAAAAGAAACTGGAGAATTGCCGTATTATTAGTGGCGGTTGTGATTCATGGTAGTTTAGCGGTTGCACAAAACTTAACTGCCACAGAGGTTATAAGAAAAGCCGATGAGAAATTCAATGGCGAAAAATCGAGCATCAGTACAATGTCAATGACTATTATACGACCAACCTGGCAAAGGACAGTCGATTTTAATAACTGGTCTCTTGGTCGCGACTATGCCCTTACCCTCATTAATTCGCCGGCCAAAGATGCCGGTCAGACTTTTCTTAAAAGAGGAACTGAGATGTGGAGCTGGAATCCATCAATAAGCAGGCTTATAAAGCTGCCTCCATCGATGATGTCGCAGGGCTGGATGGGTTCAGATTATACAAATGATGACATACTGAAGGAATCGTCAGTCGTTAACGACTATACGCACGAGTTCATTGGTGAAGAGAATGTTGATGGAAGATTATGCTATAAAATAAAAATGACTGCCAAAGAAGATGCAGCAGTAGTATGGGGTCACCAGATCAGATGGATTGATAAGAAAGATTTCCTCATACTGAAAGCTGAACTGTATGATGAAGATGGAACACTAGTGAGAACAGAAAATGGCTCTGATATAAGGGTCATGGATGGAAGAACAATTCCAACAAAAATGGAGATTATCCCTGCCGAGGAACCCGGTAACAAAACCCTCGTAACAATTAAGGATATAAAATTCAACATCACCATACAGGAAAGCTTCTTCTCACAACAAAATATGAAAAACATCCGATGATTGCTCTCTGTTCTCTGCTCGATGCTCTGTGTCCCCATCCCTGCGCCCTGTGCCCTGCGTCCTGTGCCCTCCACTTCACCTCGGCTAAAGCTACGGTGAGCAAGCTTGCACCTTCATCTAACTGAAACAAAATGAACAACTTCACAATGGCCTGGAGAAACCTGTGGCGCAACAAGCGCCGGACTCTGATAACAGTAGCCTCAGTCTTCTTTGCTATCTTCTTTGCACTTGTGATGCGCTCATTGCAATTGGGTACTTATAATCACATGTACAAGAATGTTATTGAGCAATACACCGGCTACCTTCAGGTTCAACATCAGGATTTCTGGGATAGTAAAACTATCGACAATATCATTCAGCCAACTCCGGAATTAGAACAGACAATATTTGATGATCCAAATACGACAACAATTGTCCCGAGATTTGAATCTTTTGCACTTATTTCATCAGGCCCATTGACAAAAGGGGTGATGGTCCTTGGAATTGATCCTGAAAAAGAAAGCTTGCTTTCTGATGTAAGATCAAAACTCATAAAATACAGGATAACAGAAGAAAATATTAAAACACTTAAACAGGAACTTCCTGAAAAATACAGATCGAATCTTGAACTAAATAAAGGCAGATCATATTCAAATAATTCTTATTTGTTGCTAGAGTTAGGAGTTGAAGATGCTGATTCTTCAAATGTACTTGGTGTATTTAGGAAATATGCTTCATTTACGAATGGGTATATTCAAAAAAGCGAACCGGGTGTTCTCATAGGCGACAGATTATCAATCTTTTTGAATGCCTCAATTGGAGATACACTTGTGCTTATTGGACAGGGTTACCAGGGAACTACGGCAGCAGGAAAATACAGGATCAACGGGATAGTAAGGATGCCCACACCTGATTTTGACAGCAGGATAGTATATCTCCCTGTTGATATCTGCCAGGAGTTGTATAATGCACCAGGCATGTTAACGTCAATGGCTGTTGCAGTAAAAAGCTCTGATGATGATGAGATAAACCGCATGATAAGGTCACTCGGCTCTAAATTGGAATCACCTCTGCGGGTAATTGGGTGGCGTGAGATGAATGAGCTGATGATTAACCAGATGGATGCTGATAGCAAGAGCGGAAGTATTATGATTGCAATACTTTACCTTGTTATTGCTTTTGGAATTTTTGGCACGGTGTTAATGATGACCGCCGAGCGAAGAAGGGAGTTTGGTGTTCTTGTTGCTATCGGCATGCAGAAGACAAAACTTGCTTCTGTGATGGCTCTTGAAATGATTTATATCGGAATTATAGGTGTTACAAGCGGGGCTATTGCAGCTTTACCTGTTATCTACTATGGATATTATAATCCGATAAGGTTCACAGGAGAGATGGGGAAGATGTACGAAAACTATGGAATGGAACCAGTAATGCCCATGCTGTTGCCTGACAATTATTTTCTCTGGCAGGCATTTGTGATTGCAGTTATTGTGATGATTGCAATAATATACCCTGTAAAGAAGATTATGAAGATGAAAGTTGTGAGTTCCCTTAAAGCTTAAAATACAAGAGAATGATCTGGAAAACTGCATGGAAAAATGTCTGGCGTAACAAGACCAGAAGTCTCGTGGTGATTGCATCTGTCACAACCGGGGTATTTGCGGCTGTGTTTTCGATTGCTTTTATGAATGGAATGATTGCACAAAGGTTCGATGCTGCTATTGATGAGGAGATTTCACATATCCAGTTGACAGGTAAAGGCTTCAGACTTAACAATGATCCGATTATTCAGATTCCGGATATCGAAAGAACGATCAGCTCTTTGAAAAAAACTCCCGGTGTTCAGGGAGTTGTTAAAAGATCGATCACCGGGGGTATGGCAACTACAGCAACTAAAAGCTCTGGAGTAGAGATCATTGGAATAAATCCTGAAGAAGAAAAGCAGATCTTCACTCTTGATAAAACAATTATCGCGGGAACCGGAAACTACTTCGAAGATTATAGGGAAGATCTTGTACTGATAGGACAGGACCTTGCAAAAGAGCTTAATATAATCAGGTTTGTTATCGATAGCGCTGTTATATCTGCTCTTGAAAAACAGGATATCCCCAGGATTGTCATTGATAGTCTGCGGACTCTCTCAGATATAAGGTTTCAGAATGAAAAAAAGTTCAATAAAGCTGTTAAGGCTGTTCTTTCGAACAAAGACAACAAGGATTATTTCTATATTATTAAGCGTGAAGCCTGGACCTACAGATCTGGTTCGAGACTAACACTTACATTCCTGGATAAAGACAACAATCAGGTTGGAGCAAGATTCAGGATTGCCGGCATTTACGACACGAAGAATACAGTATTCGAGATCAGTTCGGTTTTTGTAAAGGATTCAGATTTGAAAGCGCTTACAGGTTATTCTGATGATGCATATAATGAATTGATAGTTAGGATTTCAGATATTGATATCACAGAAAATACTGCAGATAAGTTTCAGGAAGAATTTCCTGATCTTGAAGTTATGAGTTGGAAGGAGCTTCAACCCGATCTTGCTATGATGACCGATTATGTTCATCAGATTTACGGGATTCTGATGGTCATAATAATGGCAGCGCTTGCTTTTGGCATTGTAAATACGATGCTTATGGTTGTTCTCGAACGCACAAAAGAGCTTGGTATGCTGACTGCAATCGGGATGAACAAACGTAAGGTTTTCTCTATGATAATGCTTGAATCAGTATTCCTGTCAATTATTGGCGGCATTGCCGGAATGATTGTTGCAGCAGTTTCAATACTTGCAACCGCAAAAAATGGGATTAACTTTATTCAATATGCAGAGGGAATGGAAGCATTCGGCTATTCGGCGCATATTTTCCCGGAGGTAAGCGCCAGCTTTTTCATTATGATGACAGTACTTGTAATCTTAACAGGGATATTTTCATCAGTATATCCTGCCCGCAAAGCTTTGAAACTTAATCCGATTGACGCCATAAGAACCGAATAATGAAATAAAACAAGGAACCATGAAAATTATTGAGATCAGGAATGTAAGCAAGATATATAAAGAAACCGAAGTAGAAGTTAAAGCCGTTAATGGTATTACCCTCGATTTCAGTGAAGGCGAATTCGCTGCTATCGTTGGTCCTTCAGGTTCGGGGAAGACAACATTGCTAAACCTTATCGGCGGACTTGACAACCCGACCTCAGGCGAACTCATTGTAGACGGAACTGACTTGTCAAAACTAAAATCATCTCAGCTCATTGACTTTAGGATGAGAAAAATCGGATTTGTTTTCCAGGCATACAATCTTGTTCCAGTGCTGACTGCCAAAGAAAACGTGGAGTTCATTATGTCACTTCAGAAATGGTCAAAACAGGACCGTGATGTCCGTACCTTTGAACTTCTTAAGGCTGTCGGGCTCGCAGAAAGAGCTAATAGCCGTCCGGGGAAGCTTTCAGGGGGTCAGCAACAGAGAGTTGCTGTAGCGCGTGCTCTTGCTTCAAGGCCTAAGTTCGTACTTGCTGATGAGCCGACTGCCAACCTTGATTCAAAATCAGCTTCCACACTTCTTGAGATAATGGAAAAGCTTAATCACGAGGAAAAGATTACATTCATCTTTTCAACACACGATCCAAGAGTTGTGAAGATGGCTCACAGGATTATTACTCTTGAGGATGGTAAGGTTGTTACAGATGATGTGAAAGAAACCCCCCTTGTTTAATGATGCGCAGGTTTTTTGCAATAGTATCCATTGTTTCGCTGCTCCCGCTATCTTCTTATTCACAGGATGAACAGGGGAAAATAGAAGTAAATGGCTATACAAGCACCCTCACAAGTGCAATTTTCGAAAAGCTTAAGGGTCCGATAATTATCGATAACCTTATCCATAACAGGTTAAATTTCAAAAGCTATCTCGGATCAAAGATTACCTTCTCAGCAGAGGCAAGAAACAGGCTGTTCTTTGGCGATATGGTAAGGTTAAGCACGGGGTATGCTGAAAACATAGCTTCTGACCAGGGCCTGGTAGATATGTCGTGGAATATTGCAAAGGGGAACTCGTTATTTATAAATACTACACTCGACAGGTTATGGCTCGATTTCAATTCAGGAAGATTCCAGTCACGGATAGGGCGACAAAGAATTAACTGGGGACAAACCCTTATCTGGAATCCAAATGACATCTTTAATGCATATTCATATTTTGATTTTGACTATGTTGAACGTCCGGGTAGCGATGCGATAAGGCTGCAATATTACCCGGGATCATCATCAACGATTGAGCTGGCAATAAAGTCTGATTATAATGAGGAAGTTACTGCAGCAGCCTTATACAGATTTAACAAATGGGCTTATGATATACAGCTTCTTTCAGGAGTTCTTCAGAATGACGAATTGGTTGCCGGCGTGGGATGGTCAGGAGCTTTTGGTTCAGTCTCGTTCAGGGGCGAAGGCACCTGGTTCCAGCCTTTCAAAAGCTTCTCAGATACAATAGGAACAGGATTGTTTACTATAGGAGCGGACAAATTTTTCGGTGATAACTCTGCATTACAAGTACAGGTGATGATTTGTAATAACCCTTATGAGTTTAATAATGTAACAAACTTATATTCCGCAGAGAATATGTCAGTTAAAGACCTTGCATTTTCGAAGTTTTCTGCTTTTGCATCATATACTTACCCTGTTATACCACTGTTTAGTACATCTGTTTCTGGAATGTGGTTTCCGGATCTTACTGGGTTTTTTACAGGAATTTCAGCAGATTATTCAGTTGCTGAAAATGTTGACATATCCGCTTTATGGCAACATTTTGACGGTGTTTTCGGATCGACTGGAAGGGGCAGGATGAATGTCGCATTTTTAAGAATCAGGTTCAGTTACTAGTTTTTTGCATATTTTTGCCAACAAAAAACTCAATGGCTCTTGTTCATGAATTTGAGAAAACAGGTAACTGGTTATTTAGAAGAAGAAGCTGGTTACCAGTTGTGTTGGTTGCAACAGGAATTTTAATACTGTTTCTTGTAAACAGGCAGGCGATAATCTTTGATCTTAGAGACGAACTTATATTTCTTGGTGTTAGCCTTTTCGGGGAACTGATCAGGATAGTGACAGTTGGTTACGCCCCATTAAATACATCAGGCAGGAATACAGAGGTTGGTCAGCTTGCCGATGTTTTGAATACAAAGGGAATGTATTCGATCGTTCGCCATCCATTATATCTTGGCAACTTCTTCATGTGGCTGGGGCCTGTGCTCTTCATGAAATCAATTGGTTTCTTAATAGTCTTTATACTTGTCTACTGGGTATACTATGAGAGAATAATGTTTGCTGAAGAGCAATTTCTCAGAAGAAAATTTGGTGAGGCTTATGACAAATGGTCAGAAAAAGTACCTGCAATCTTACCTTCAGGTTGGAACTATATTCCTCCGACCCTACCATTTTCATTCCGTAATGTTCTCAAAAGGGAATACAACAGCTTTGTTAATATCTTCGTGATCTTTACTGTTCTTGACCTTTTCCGGAACTATTTCCTTACAGAAAGAATCTTCTTCACCGGGATGTGGCTCTACATGACAATTGCTGCCATTGTAATCTGGTTTACTATTAGGACGATCGACAAAAAGACCTCATGGCTTGATGTTGAGGGGATGTAATGAAGAAGTACACTAGAGTGCCTAGAGTGCCTAGAGTTATTGCTAACCACCAAATCCTCAAACGCCAACCAACCGAAACACCAAACGCAAAACACTAAACGCCAACCGCCATCAATCCCTCGAACCGAGGAATATCATAATATAGTATAGCAATGTTGCAAGTGAACCAAGAGCTGCAACTACATAAGTATATGCTGCCCATTTAAGCGCGTCTTTTGCCATACCGTGATTCTGGTATGATGTGATACCTGTTGTTGATAACCAGGCTAGCGCTCTCTGGCTTGCATTTATCTCAACCGGTAAAGTGATAAAGCTGAAAACTGTAGTAAATGCGAACAGAATTATGCCGGCGAGAAGTAATGCAGGAAATGAATTAATCAGGAGTATACCTCCAAGTATAACCCAGGTAACCCATTTTGATGCAAATGAAACCATAGGAACAAGCTTTGACCTGAAACCAAGCCATGCATAAGCTGAAGCATGTTGGATTGCATGCCCCGTTTCATGAGCAGCAACTGCAGCTGCAGCAATGCTCCTTCCATCATAAACAGAAGGACTCAGGTTGATTGTCTTATCAGCAGGATTATAATGGTCGGTCAACTGTCCCTGTACGCTAACAACTCTTACATCATTAATGCCATTAGCTCTTAACATTCTTTCGGCTATATCTTTTCCTGACATGCCATTATCAAGAGCTACCTTTGAATATTTCTTAAACTTATATTTTAATGTCTGGCTAACGATAAGGCTCGCAACCATTATAATCACAAACAATAGAATGTAACTCATATTCATAATACTATCCTCCTTATTTTTGTTTCTTTAATTACAGCAAAAAAACTGCCAAACTTTAAATTTGTCAATTTGACAGACTTTGCAAAATTACTGTTTTAGAACCTGATTAAAAACTATTTTAACTCTTCATTAATTATCTTTGCCTGATGCTGCGATTGTTTAACAAAGCGCTGGTTTTTTTACTGTCAGTACCAGTACATATTTACAGGTATACACTTTCGCCTTTCCTCGGTAAGGCATGCAGGCATGTGCCTACCTGTTCGAAATATATGCTCGACGCACTAAAGCTCCATGGACCATTTACTGGCTTGATGATGGGAGTTGGAAGGATACTAAGATGCAGACCAGGTGGGACTCATGGATATGACCCCGTCCCCATTTTCAGGTTTCAACGATACAAACCTCTTCAATCACTTTTCTCTGGTTGGAAATCAGAGAACAGGCTTAAGAGATAAGACTGCAGTTACACTTACAATTCGATTAATTTTCTATTTTTGGAAATATTCACTAGTTATATGGAAAAGATCAGAGCCATAATTATAGATGATGAGACACCCGCGAGGGACATAATACGACATTATTTGTCAGAATTTAACGATATTGAAATTGTTGCTGAGTGCTCGGACGGATTCGATGGATTGAAAACAATCTCGAAGATGAAACCTGATCTTGTTTTTCTTGATATTCAGATGCCGCGACTTACAGGGATTGAACTCGCCGAAGTTATGACTGAGAAGCCTCAGATAATATTCATCACAGCTTATGATCAGTATGCAATAAAAGCATTTGAATTGAATGCAGCAGATTACCTGATGAAGCCTTTCCCAAAAGTTCGCTTTAAAGAAGCTGTAAAGAAAGCAATCGACAAGATTAAAGCAGGAGATGCTGTCAGGCCAGCAAATGAAGTTTTGGCTAAGTTACCTGAGTCGGCAGATCCTATTAACCGGTTTGTTGTACGAAAAGGGAATGCAATTAATCTTATTCCTGTTGATCGTGTAAAATATATTGAAGCGCAGGATGATTATGTAATGATATATCATTCTGAAGGCAAGGCAATGAAACAGGAGACTATGAAGTCGTGTGAGGACAAGTTACCTCCGAAGAATTTTGTGAGGATACACAGATCATACATTGTGAATGTTGCGGAGATTAAAAAACTTGAGCCGTATGGGAAGGAGAATCACGTGGCTATACTGAATACCGGGGAGAAGCTTCCTGTGAGCCGTAATGGCTATAAACATTTGAAAGACGAGCTCGGTTTTTAAAGCCGAATAACGGTTAGCAATCAAGAAAAAGGCATATACAAAGAAACCTTGAAAGTTCCATTTTCTTTTGTAGTTTTCATTGTAGCATTCTTACCGTATTGAAGTTCCATTCTCCTCGCGACATTAGCAAGACCTGTCCCTGTTCCTTTACTTAATGAAGGAGAATCGCCAAAGTTATTTGTAACAGTAATTTCAATATGTTCATAGGTACGTCTGACGCTTGTTATTATTCTTATAGGTTCAGAGCTCTCATAGACACCATGTTTTATTGCGTTTTCGAATAGAGGCTGAAGTAAAAGAACGGGAATTTTAAAGTCGAGGCACTCATTTTCAATATTTTCTTCTGTCACAAGCCTTTCACCAAATCTGATCTTTTCTATATCGAGGTACAACATAAGATTCTCCAGCTCGCTTCGCAGGGAAACAGGTTGTTCATCTTTCCTTGATAGAGAGTACCTCATGAGCTCTGACAGTTTGACTATCATCTCCCTTGCTTTTTCAGGATCTGTTATTGTTAGTGAACTTATGGAGTTAAGACTATTAAAAAGGAAGTGAGGGTTTATCTGTGATCTGAGTAAGCGCAATTCTGTTTCTTTTACAATGCTTTCAAGTCTGGCTTCCCTGGCATTTTTCTCTGTCAGGTTTGAAAGAGTTTCAGCAAGAAAATATGACAGCATTATAAGTCCATAGATGAACACGCCTGAAGCCATTCTGTATACAAATGTGCTATCCCAGAAAAGTATATAGTTGTTCTCACCAAAAGCTGTACTCATTACGAGCTTTGTTACAAGGATCCACAAACCTATAGTTATCACCCCTGTTATCACCAGGTTTGAGACAATTGTAAGAATTCTCTTTGGGCCAGTATTAAAATATTTGAAGGGATACCATAGTGAAAGTGCGATTCCGGAATAAATAAGTAACGAGATTACACTATCGGCAATGCTAATATTTACAAAGCTGCCATAAGCAAAATAAAATAGCAGTGACTGACCAATGGCAAGAGATAACCAGGCCAGCCACCAGAATATGAACCATGCTCTGTTCCCAAGTACGGGATGTTTCATATTTTAATATTAATAGCTTTTAATTTCTCCGCCCCCGAAAACTACTGTACCACGGAGTACAAGCTGATGTGACATATCGATAGTTCTACCCGGATGGAACTTCCTTGAGTCTTCAAAGCCACCAAGAACCGGGGTGATTTCAATTTTTACATTCCATTCATCAGGAACAATTATAGTTATTCCGCCGAACACACATGCAATTTCAAGGTCTACAACGCCCTGAGCCAGTCTCGATTTTGTAAGGTCAATTTCGCTTCCTCCAAATACTGCTGTTATCTTTCCTCCTTTAAAATTATCTGATATGATTTGTCTTTCGCCACCGCTGAAAACATGAATATAATCAATATAATCATCACCAGTCGGGCTCTGAATTGTTGATGAGTTCCAGCCTTTGCCTTTAGGCTTTGAAAAGATGAAGACAAGACCAATTATAATGAATATTGAAGGCCAGAACATATTTACATGAAATGTTTCCCTGAAGATCATTGGTATGAGCAGGAAACCTCCGACAGCCATTACTATTACTCCGGCGCTACGATTACCGGAAGACCCGAGTGTAATTATAAGTCCTATTGCAATCAGAAGCATCTGCCAGCTGAAAACGATATTATCAATAAAACCGGGGAAGATGCCTGTATTTCTCATAACCAGGAAAAGGCCTACAATCAACAGGATTATTCCGATGATAATGCGGTTATCAATATTCCCATGTCTCATGGGTTTTTCTGATCCGAAAGTTTCATTTGTTTCCATAATGTAAATTTATTTATTTCCGGTTACCTGATACATCTTTTCTTAAACAATGCAGTAAGAATGAAGGCCACGCCGCCAAGAGCTATAATTGAAGGCCAGAAAAAAGATTTAAACTGTTCACTTGCGAAGGGGAATATTTCATCCCTCATGAACCAGACACCTCCAGCAATAAGGAAGACCCCGCCTACAAATTCAAGGTTAAGGAAAAGAAGCACCCCAATAAAAATCATTGCTGTTTTCCAGTTAAAATATTCGCTTACACCCCCGAGGTGAAGCAGATCGTTTGTGGCAACAAGTAATGCTAACCCAAGCGCTATTAAGAATAAACCGAATCCGATTCTTGGATGATGTTCGTTATGCCTGAAATGACAATTCCTGTTTTTCATTTAGAAAATATTTTTTATTTTAAAGGTTCGAAAACATATAAGGTCATATTACTAATGTGGTTAAAAGATGAACTTTAAAATGTTTTACAAAAATAAATTTGTCAGGCATTTCATTTTATAATTATTCGGCAGGTGGTTTTTTTTTACCGGTAAACGACTTTAATAAACCGCAAATGTTACTTTTTAGTTGATAATTTTTTTAATTGGATAAGGATTCATATTTTTGCAGACCAAAATTTGAACTAATGTCCCGAAGATACAATATACCGCTTGGCGGAATGAAGGACGGACGGCACGAAATTGATTTTGAGATTGATAATAGGTTTTTTGAAGATTTTGAGGGGTCGGAAGTCAATGAGGGGAACCTTACAGTTCAGGTAGTTATTGAAAAAAGATCAACACATGCTGATCTTACAATAAGTATTTCAGGAACGGTAAGGATTTGTTGTGACAGGTGTCTTGAGATGTTTTCTTATGGGATAAACAGCAAGAACAGGCTGATTGTCAAATATGGAGATAAAGATGAAGAATTTGATCCAGACATTCTATATTTGCCCCAGGGGGAAAACGTACTTGAGATGCAGCAACATTTTTATGATTTCGTATTGCTTGCGTTACCTATCAGGAGGATTCATCCCGACGACAGTAAGGGAAACAGCACCTGTGATCCTGAAATGCTGAAGAAGATTGAAAATCTCAGATCAGAGGAGTCTGAACCTGATCCCAGATGGGATGAACTTAAGAAGTTAATGAACAATAATTAATTATATACAAAAAAAATGGCACATCCTAAACACAAACATTCCAAGACAAGGAGAGATAAGCGCAGAACGCATTATAAGGCAACAGCTCCGACAGTTGGCACATGCTCCAATTGCGGTTCTTCAGTCCAATACCACAGGGTTTGTCCTGAATGTGGTTTTTACAGGGGTAAGCAGGCCCTTGAGAAGAAAGCAACTGCCTGATCTGTTTAATTAAATAAACCAATATGAGAATTGGCCTTGATGTTATGGGAGGTGATTTTGCGCCTGAGGCAATCATTGAAGGCGCTTTTGACTCCCTTAATAATCTGACAGATGAAGAGAAATTGATTCTGATTGGTGATGAGGGTGCTATCCTGAATAAGCTAAGCGAGATGCAGGTAGACTCCGGGAGATTTGAGATTGTTCCTACAACACAGGTAATCGAAATGGGGGATCATCCGGCCAAAGCCTTTTCACAAAAGAAAAATTCAAGCATTGCTGTTGGTTATGGCATGCTGAAAAGCGGACTTATTGATGGTTTTTGCAGCGCCGGAAATACCGGGGCAATGCTGGTTGGTGCGAGCTATACTGTTAACGTTATTCCAGGAGTGTTGCGGCCAGCACTTGTTGTAGTCTTGCCAAGACTCGACAATTCCAAAACGGTAATTCTTGATGTTGGACTTAACCCTGACACCAAACCTGATGTCTTGCTTCAGTATGGCGTTCTCGGCAGCATATATGCAAAATATGTTCTCGAAACTGAAAACCCTACCGTCGGCCTTTTAAATATCGGAGAGGAAGAATCAAAAGGAACTCCAAGCATCAAAGCAGCCTATGAGCTTATGAAAACCTTCCCGGGCATCAATTTCGTAGGAAATGTTGAGGGAAACGCAATATTCAACGAGAAAATGCCAGATGTCGTAGTTTGCGATGGCTTTGTCGGAAATGTTGTATTGAAGCTTGGAGAAGCATTTCATCACATTTATAAAACAAGAAATCTAAAAGATTCATTTTTCGATAGTCTCAACTGGGAAAATATTGGAGGCACTCCTGTTGTGGGGATTAATGCAAATGTGGTGATAGGTCATGGCATTTCTAAAAGACATGCAATAAAGAACATGATTCTTCAGACCAGGGGAGTAGTTCACGCTAACCTTGCCCAGATGATCAAGGAAGGAATTTAAACTTATGAAAAAAATTCGTGCAGCAGTCACCGGTATTCATGCATGGGTGCCGGATTACAGGCTGACAAATCAGGAACTTTCAAAAATGGTAGATACTTCCGACGAGTGGATAATGCAGAGAGTCGGAATTAAAGAAAGAAGAATACTTAAAGGTGAAGGGCTTGGAACTTCCGATCTTGGGGAACAGGCAGTAAAGGGGCTGCTCGAAAAAACAAAAACAAAATCATCGGAGGTAGATCTGTTAATCTGCGCTACTGTTACCCCTGATATGGCTTTCCCCGCCACTGCCAATATTATTTCAGATAAATGCGATATTAAAAATGCCTTCAGCTTCGACCTTGGCGCTGCATGCTCCGGATTCTTATTCGCTCTTCAGACTGGAGCGGCTTACGTTGAAACAGGAAGGTTTAAAAAAGTTGTTGTTATTGGAGCAGATAAAATGTCTTCTATAACCGACTATACTGATCGTACAACCTGCCCTCTCTTCGGCGATGCCGCTGGAGCAGTATTGCTTGAGCCGACTTATGAAGATTATGGTTTGATGGATAGTATTCTTAGAGTCGACGGATCAGGAAGGAAATATCTTCACATGAAAGCTGGCGGCTCTTTAAGACCTGCTTCACATGAGACAGTTGATAACAAAGAACATTACATATATCAGGAAGGACAAAGCGTTTTCAAGTTTGCCGTTTCAAATATGGCCGATATAGCAGCCGAGATAATGGAACGAAATAATCTCAAATCAGAAGATATTGCATGGCTTGTTCCTCATCAGGCAAACCTGAGAATAATTGATGCGACCGGGCGCAGAATGGGTCTTCCTCCTGAAAAAGTAATGATCAACATAGAGCATTATGGGAATACAACTGCTGCGACAATTCCTTTATGCCTCTGGGAATATGAGAATAAACTGAAGAAAGGTGATAAGATAATCCTTGCAGCATTCGGCGGAGGTTTTACATGGGGCTCCATTTACCTTAAATGGGCTTATGACCCTGCTTAACTATAACAAAAACACTTTTTAAACCCTTTCATCACAAGCTGAAAGGGTTTTTTGTTTGTCGAGCACGAACATTGCCTGACTTTAAATAGAAATTATAAAACATCAACCACAAATTGCATTTTTGCAAAGTAATCAATGATTATTTGCAATAGTTTTTATATTTGTGAGTTATTAATGGAAAACTCAAAAAAATCTTACAGGTATGGCAAAGATCAACGAACCCGATAATCCGACATCAATTAACATGATAAGCAACGGTACGGAAATTAATGGCGACATAATATCTATCGGCGATATCCGAATCGATGGTTCAGTAACAGGTACATTGAACACTAAAGGCAAGGTTGTCCTTGGCCCAACCGGTAAGATCAAAGGAGAGATTATCTGTAAGAACTCAGAGATCTCGGGCGTAATTGAAGGTAAAATAACTGTATCCCATCTGCTTAATCTGAAAGCTTCAAGCAGGATACTGGGCGATATCCTTACATCAAAATTATCTATTGAACCTGGCGCAAAATTCAGTGGAAACTGCAAAATGAGTGATAACGATAATAACAATGGTGACACCACAGCAGTCCCAAAAGAAAAAGGACCAGAAAAACCTGTCAGGTAAAAAACTAAGCGATTTTGCAAAATATTCAGGAATGGCATTCCAGATGTTTGCCATCATCTTCATTACTACCTGGGGTGGGATGAAACTCGATAAACTAACCGGCACCAAAAAGCCGGTTTTTACTATTATTCTTTCGCTTCTTGGCGTTTTTGCAGCTATTTATAATGTGTTAAAAGACTTCATAAAAAGAGACAAGTGAATTCTTTCAAAAAATTTTTGTATATCCTGTTTGTGCTTGACTTAACTTTAGCAATAACCGGATATTTCATCCTGTCGTTCACTGATCAGAGTATTCATTACAACGATCTTTTGATCCTCCTTATTGTATTCTCTGTCATTGCATTTACAACTGTTTTCTTATTTCTTAAAGGTCAGACAAAGGAAACAAAAACACAGACGTTTTTTACCCTTGTTGCAATAAGTTTAAAATTCCTTCTTGATCTGATTCTTGTCCTCATTTGGTTTGCAATTGCTAAAAAAAGTTTAATAACATCTGTAATTATATTTTTTGTTTTATATTTATCGCTCACTTTGACTTCAGTATTTTTTATCCTTAAGGAACTGAAAAAGAAGTTTTTATAAACAAGATTGCTTTGAAAACTATACGAATTACAAGTATTTTCTTATTATTCCTTCTTTCCGGAATGGTTGCTTTTGCTTCAAATTCCGGGAATGAGGAGGCCGGCGAGAAAAAGGAAAAATTCAATGCCAGCGCCTTTATTATGGATCATATTTCTGATTCTCACGAATGGCATCTTTTTGGAGAGGGCGAGACAAGTGTGGCAATTTACCTTCCGGTAATTCTTTATGATAAGGAAACAGGAATAAATGTATTCTCTTCAAAAAAACTTGCTCATGGACATGAATACAAAGGTTTCAGACTTGAGGAAGAAGGACCTTATAAAGGGAAAATAGTCAAAGTAGACACAGAAG
>DATALD010000062.1:0-10263 GCA_036261255.1 Bacteroidales bacterium | reverse complement strand
CAACTCCAATTGCTTCCGCAGCTCTGCTGCGGAATTTTTGTTTTTGAGCAGTCCAAGCCAGGCTCTGCCTGAGCGCAGGACTGCTCAAAAACAAAAATCCAATGAGCGACCAGCTCATTGGAAGCAATTGGAGTTGCAAGGCTCTCCCAAAGGGATCACAGCCGACCGGAGGGAGGCTGTAATTCCTTTGAACAGGTCAAACCAGGTTCTGCCTGTGTAAAATCATAATTTCCTGGTAAATTTATTATGTGTCAGTTTAAAACCCAGTTTTTCATAAATTTTCACATTCTCTGTCCTTTTTTTATTGGAGGTCACTTCGAGATCTGTTATGTTATTTAAAGAGAATTTATCTATTTCAGCCATAAGCTTTTTGCCAATTCCCGCATTTCGAAATTTCTTATGAATAATGAATTCCTGAATTTCACCCACACGTCCACAATGATGCAGTAAGTTTTGAGTGTGAAGGCTTATGAAGCCAATAACCTCATCATCGGCAAGCACTATGAAATATGCATATTCCGGATTTTTTACATTCTCATTATAAATCCTTCCAAATTTATCATAGTCTAACTGTTCATTCTCGAGTTCACAAACAAGATAATAGATTTCATTTAAATCTTTGGCTTCTGCCCGTCTTATGATAACATCATTATCCATGAATATACTTTTATGAACAGTTTTTGGTTGCCCTTTCAGATCTCACATCAATGCGAAATAAAGTTGGCCGTTAAATTAGAATAAAGATTTAATAGTCATGTTAAACAAAACGGTTTTAAATCAAAGCTTTTCCGATAACTTTTAGATCAATCCAGAACCAAGTGCAAGTGAGATAAGGATGAGCATTACTGCAACAATATGCTGGATGCTCCGGAAGGTTACCCTTTTAAGCAGACTTTTGCCAATCAATGCTCCTGTAATTGCCGCAAGAGTTGCTGAAATCAGGAGTAACAGGTTTGCCTGAAGGTTCGCCGATGTAAATCGTGAGGCATAAACTGAAAGACGGGTAAAATCTACCAGGCAGGCAATAACAACGCCTGTTGCTATATAGGCTTCTTTCGATAGTCCGCTTTTTATTAAAAATGCACTTCGTATCGCTCCCTGAATACCTGATAACCCGCCAAAGAACCCGCTAAGGATCCCACCTAATACCAATTTGTCTTTGCCAAACTGTACTTTTTGAAATGAATGTGAAATTTCTAGTATCGAAAAAACTATCAACAATACTGAAATAATAAGCTTTACCGGTGCGATCTCAAAAGATCTGCCCAAGAGTTCATATTGTAGAAGTGTTGGCAAAACAGTAATCTTTAGTAATAGCCATGCCCCGGCAAATGATGCTATGCAGGAAGGGATTCCAAAACGCAGCAAAACTGTTTTGTCAGTGTTTCTGCCGACTAATGCTATTTTGAAGAGGTTATTTGAAAAATGCACAACCCCGGTGAGCGCAATGGCAATCTCGACAGGAAAAAATATTGCAAAAACAGGCATTAAGATTGTCCCAAGACCGAATCCCGAAAAGAATGTCAGAATGGCTGTTAAAAAGGCTGCCAGACAGATTATTATAATTTCCACTTTATTTTCAAGATTCAGTGAGTGCAAATTAATTAACCAGAATGAAAGACATATCAATGCAGCAATTTGTTGACTAAGCCAGCTGATGCAGGTTGTCAGAATAGCTATTTTATCATTGGTGAAAAGACTGAACTATTTATTTAGAATGCTTTGAGTTTCCTCCATAAATAAACCCGTCTTTTCGTTCAGCTCAATAATCATATTTGAAATAGATTCAAGGCTCTTACTCATTTCAAGATTCAGCTGTGAGGATGATTCAAACTCTTTAGAGGCATCATTGATTTTTGTTTTTATTACCGAGAAGAGATAGTCAATTTCCTTTAAGTAAGGTTTTATTTTTTCCGATTCGCGACCTGATGATTCTGCTAACCTTTTCACTTCAGTAGCTACAACAGAGAATCCTCGTCCGAATTCGCCGGCCCGGGCTGCTTCAATAGCGGCATTAATAGCTAAAACATTAGTTTGACGGGCAATTAATGTGATACTATTCACAATTCCATCAAATTCATCCAATTTACCTGCATTGGAATTTATAGTATTCAACAATGTATAAAACTCATTTTTCAGATACTCAGTTGCCGTGTATGTTTGTTGTACAAATGATTTTATTTTCTCACTTTGCTGGTGAAGGTTGTCAGAGTTTTCTTTTACACTTGATGCTAATTCGCCAATTACATAAGTTTTATAATGATAGCAATTTTCTTTTCTGTTAAGACCATTAAATATAGCTATAGCCATGCGCTCGCAAGTATCGTATCCGCAATAAGCGCAATTAAAGAAATCCTCCTTCCTGAGTTTTTGCATATCAATATACAGTTTCTGCAGCTGGGCTTCGGAGGGTTTAACAACTTTATTATTGGCAGATAGATTTCTATACTTTCGGGAATATGTTTCCCTTTTCCAAAATGGGGTCAGAGATTTGTCAACATCTTCTGGTGAAGAGAATCTCTTCTGAGCGCCATGATTTCTTTTCTCTACGTAAAATTCTATTTCGTCGGGATGTTTGTCCTGGTTAAGAGTGCCGGGTCCTCCGTTGCATCCTGCACTGCAATTTAAACAATCTATTAGTACAGGGGCATATCCCAGGGTAATTTGCTGATTCAGTTTTTCCAGATAAGGATAAATCTCTCCCTGACCTTCTATTTTGCGCGAAATCTGTCCAATTGCAGGCGCCTCCCTTTCAGCAGTGCGTAATAATCCTCCCGGAGTTGAAAACAGTACTGCCCGCTCGGCAGGTGGATTATCATAGTCAGTATCTGAATATTGTGACAAGTCTATTTCATTATAGTCAATCAATTCTTTGAACGATTTAATAGTAACATTAAAGTCGCCCATGCCAACCTCGTCGAATTCTCTGCGTTTTGCTACACAAGGAGATATGACAACAATTTTATGATCGGAGTACTCCGGATAATAGTTTCTTATCATCTTAATTGTGTGCAGCATTGGACTGTCGACAGGAGCCAGATACCTCAATAACTCAGGCTGGTAGATCTGAATATATGTAACAATCGTAGGACAAGGTTGTGAGATAACAGCTTTTGGTTTATTGTTTTCAATATGATCAATATATGATTTTATTGTAAGCTCTGCGCCAAAACTCACATCGAATACAGCTTTAACTCCTGATTCTTTTAAAAATGAATTAATTTTCAAATACTCATCCGGGAAATTTGCCGCGATTGCAGGGGCTACAATAGCAACTAGCTTATCTTTCCGGGTTAAAGCATCAACAAATTTCTTAGTATCATCCCGGTAACTTCTTGCGTCGTGGCTGCAAGCCTTAATACATGCACCACATCCTATGCACATATCGTTTATAACTGTTACAGAATTGCCACTTGCATCATTGCAATACTTTATTGGACATACGGCTATGCATTTATGGCAGTTGACACATTTTTCTTCATCAACAACAAGAATTTGACTAAGAGCATTTGAACTTTTCATGGCGGCTAATCTCCCATCGGAATAAAAGCCGTAAAAATAAAAAAATTTATAACATTTTTTAACATTGTGGTAATTCACCATACAACAATCCCTATCCTGAACCCCAAATTCACAAAAGGATATAAGCTGAATTTTTCTTCTGAAGAATCATAGCCTTTATCCGGGGTGGTCTTAGTATATTCAGGATTGGTTTGTCTAATAGACATCCGTCTTGCCCTTATTCCAATTCCGAAATACCAGTCTAGCGCCTGCTCTCTGAAATATGTCTGCCTGCCTGCCATAATACCAAGTCCGATTACCCTGGAGAATTTGGATTCTTTTATTTCCTCCGGCTTCCCATTGTTATAGACACGAAAAACACCTTCTTCATAGCCGCAGTATTTGAACATTGCCTGTGGAGCATAGTAAAAATTCTCACTGTATTTTCTCAACTCATATTTTAACGATAGTCCATGGTTGTTATAAGGACTATTCCTGTATGAAAAGATGCCATTCTCAGAGGCAGTCGAATTTTCACCCGAGGTTCGAAAGAGATCCTGGAGAAATGAATCATCTTCAAGAGGAAATATAATACCTACCTGGAACTGATGACTAATGTCATTTTTCCTGAATATCTCTATTGAGAAGGGAGCTTCGCTGAAAAGCACCTGGAGAGTACTACACTTTATTATAACATTATAGTTTCTACCGGTAATCGGGTCAGTGTTTATTTCATTGTTTAGGAAGAATTGAGTCTTTTTATCAGGATTCTCAGGCGCAGTTGCAGAAGAAAGGGAGCTAACAACGCTAAGCCAGAAAATAAATACACTTCTTTTCATAGAAATGCACAGGGTTTTCATAAATTAGTCAGGAAAAATTTCGATTATGCAAACCGGGATTGCATGCAAAAAAAACAAACCTGGGATGTTTTTGTTTTCAAAAGCATGGGATTTAAGCAAGGGTAAATTTCCGTATTTAGTTTAATTTGATTATAACATTGAAATTGAATAAAATAGAGTGTTTGCATATTTTTATTATTTTTGAATTGCAGAATCTAATAATTTAATATATTCGCACCGTGTTTTTAGAACTTTCACGCTATATATAGAAAGGAAGTTGTTTAATAAACAAAGTATTAAAAAGGTTTAAGAAATGAAAAACAAAATTTTAATGGGATTAGCAGCTATAGCAATGGTTGCAGCCCTCGCAAGTTGTGGAAAAATTCCTCAGGCAGAACTCGATGCAGCTAACGCAGCTATCGAAGCAGCAAAAACAGCAGAAGCTCCTGTTTATCTTCCAGCTGAATTTGCAGCAGTACAGGATTCTATGAACGCAATCAACGCTGAGATTCAGGTTCAGGAATCAAAACTCTTCAAGAAATATGCAACTGTAAAAGAAAACCTGGTTAAAACTCAGGAGCTTGCAACTAAAGTAGCAGCTGATGCAGCAGTTAAAAAAGAAGAGGTTAAGAAAGAAGTTGAAGCTTCAATCGCAGCTATGAAAGCAGTTATTGAAGAAAACAAAACTCTTGTTACAAAAGCTCCACGCGGAAAAGAAGGCGCTGCTATTCTCGAGCAGATTAAGGCTGAAATGGCTACAACAGAAACAGCAGCTGCTGAAGCACAGACATTGTATGACAATGGAACTTACATGGACGCTCTTAACAAAGTTAAAGCTTCAAACGAAAGAGCAGTAAGCATCAACACAGAACTTAAAGATGCTATTGCAAAAGTCAGACGTTAATAATAATCTACATTAACAGAATAAATCCCCGGGTATTTACCCGGGGATTTTTTTAATCATTCCTGGATTTTATGAATAAACTATTTAGAAAATTACTGATACTCACCATTTTATCGAGTTTGGTTTTTTCTATAATCTTTTTAATGATACGGTTGATACCAGAATCACCCGCACAGGAAATGAAGCATGCAAGAGAATGCCTGTCTGATGCTGCCAGGAGCAATGCAGATACATATTCAAGCAAGCTTTACAACGAAGCAAAAAACAATTATGACTCTGCACTTGTAAACTGGAAGAAACAAAACCAGAGATTCATTTATTTCAGAGACTATGAAAGAGTGCGGATGTTTGCAAGCATGGCTGCACAAAAATCAATTAAGGCAAAAGGAAATTCAATTGCCAATACAACATCTTTAAAAGAACAGATAACCGAGAAACTGGATACACTAGGTGAGCTGGTTTCAGAATTAAACAGATTATTCACGGCATATCCCCTTGAGTCCGAGACACGAAACAGAATATCAAAAGGGAAAATGCTGCTCGAAGAGGCTGAAGTAGCTTTTAACAGAGGACATTATCACCAGTCGAGCAGAAATTTAAAAGATGCAGAATACCTTTTATCCTCATCATACGAAAACGCATATTCAAATCTAAAGAACTATTTTAAGTCATATTCCAAGTGGAAGACCTGGAGCGAGAAAACAATTAAAGAGTCGAAAAAAAATGGCGATTATTCAATAATAATTGATAAATTTTCGCGGAAATTAACAGTGTACCAAAAGGGAGTAAAGAAGCAGGAATTTGAGACCGAACTTGGTAAGAACTGGGTCGGTGACAAAAGGGTACGTGGGGATCATGCTACACCTGAAGGCATGTATAAAATAACAAAGAAGCTAGACAGTAATAAAACAAAATACTATAAAGCGCTCCTTCTTGACTATCCAAACGAGGAGGATCTCGAAACATTTAAAAAAGAAGTCTCAAAAGGAACACTTCCCCGGTCAGCAAAAATTGGCGGATTGATCGAGATTCATGGAAATGGCGGCAAAGGAATCGATTGGACTGAAGGATGTATTGCTTTGACAGACAGGGAAATGGATGTTTTGTTTAAACTTGCAAAAGTCGGAACGCCTGTCACAATTATAGGCTCATCCCAGGACCTGGCTTATATTTTGAAAAAATAATAATATGGAAGAGGAAAATTTGACAAATGACCAGTCCCTCTCAGAAAGCTCACAGGATAATTTCGTACAACAACCAAATGAACAGGATAATACACTCCTGAAAGTACTGAGATCATTCTTTTCAGGGATAAACAGGTGGGTTGTTATTACATTGGCATCAATCTTAATTACTGTATTCGCAATTGTATTCGTTATTTTCATTGCACCTGCAATAACTGAGAAGATGCCTGTTCAAAAGAGCATGATCACATCAGATCAGGAGTTGAAAAATGATGCTTTCTATAAAAAGCAGATCAGTATTCTTACTAAAGATGTACAACGACTTACCCGGAAATATAACGCATATACTTCAGGCCAGTCATACATTGTTATTAACACAACGAAAAACAGGTTTACTTTATATCGGAACAGGAAGGTTATTCGTGAGGGTTATTGTAGTTCAGGAAGTTATACAGTTCTGAAAACCGCTGATGGAGAACGCAAATGGGTATTCAAAACACCCAAAGGCAAGTGCTATGTGAGGTACAAAACTGTTAATCCGATATGGGTAAAACCCGACTGGGCATTTGTTGAAGAGGGACTTCCAATACCGTCAGCTCATCATTCTTCGCGTTATGAATATGGCGTATTGGGGAAATATTCTTTAGCTCTTGGTGATGGATATCTTATTCATGGAACCATTTACCAGAGATCTCTTGGTATGCCCGTTACTCATGGTTGTGTCAGGCTTGGAGACGCAGACCTTGAAGCTGTTTATAATACACTTAACATCGGGTCGAAAGTTTATATTTTCTGATGGCAAAGGTTAATGTAATGGAAAATAAAAAATCAATAGTACCTCTTATCCTGGTTGTAATTGTCTCTGCTTTCCTTATCTATTATGCTGTTATGTTGTCAATGGCTCCCGGGAAGAAGATGGCGGATCTCCAGGCTGCATTTGCGCCTGTACCCCCTGAGAAAGGCGACTATAACGAAAAATTATTTCAGGATTCTGCCTATATCTCCTTGTTGAAGATCAAATCTTTCCTGGCGTCGCGAACTGCACTTGCTGACCAGGACTCTATTTACCTTCTTATAAATCTTGCCGACAGCATTGCAAATCTTGAAATATCTGGCGTGCCTGTTCACTCGGCAAAGATCAGCAGCTATGAGATAAGCAAAATTCTTGAAGAAGGTGACAGGAACATTATTTATACAATGCTAACAACACCTCTTACAATTGAAGATTATATCTCAACAATTGATAAAGAGCCTGTTAAGGTCAAGATTGCTCCAAAGGATACATCTGAATACATCCCCGATGCAACGCCAGACACTTCTATAATTGAACAGGTAAATTATATGTTTGAAGTTTCAAACGGCATAAGAATCTATATCAACCAGGAGGAAAACCAGACATCCGATGACAAAAGAAGCGTTACTGCTTTTAATACAAAAGAAAGAATCAAAGACACATGGGTTGCCTTAAAGAGCGTTGCCAATCTGAAAACACCAGAGTATCATCCATCAATTAAGATCAGGATTCCACGTAATGATGCGAAAGTAATTTTCAGAGCTTTACCTCGAAACGGTCAGATTGTTGTAAAAACCTGATTATATTTAAAGACTGTATTAATTATGCAGGTTGATATTTATTAAATCATTGCTTAATCTTAAACATGGGACGCTTCACAGGTGTAATTGGAATACTTGTTATTCTGGGACTGGCATTTTTATGGTCAAATAACAGGAGGAAGATCAACTATAGGGTTGTTATTACCGGTTTGCTTTTGCAGATTCTGCTTGCTGTTTTCATACTTAAGGTTCCATTTGGGCAAAAAATGTTTTACTGGCTTGGGGAGGCAATCAACAAGCTGCTCGACTTTTCGCAGGAAGGCGCCCTGTTTGTTTTTGGCGATCTGACGAAGATAAGCGAAGTTCTGCCACCAACAATTGTAAGTGCAGGCGTATTCTTATTTGTCCTGCTGCCAACAATCATATTTGTCTGTGTCCTTGTTGCAATGGCATATCATGTTGGGCTCATGCAAAGGATAGTGGCTGTGATAGCAAGGTTTGTGCATTGGGCAATGAGGGTCAGCGGTAGCGAGGCATTATCAAATGTGGCAAGCGCCTTTGTAGGCCAGGTTGAAGCACAGATAATGATCAGACCTTATTTATCAGGGATGACAATGTCGGAGTTATTGGCGTCAATGACAGGAAGTATGGCCTGTATAGCAGGAGGGGTGATGGCAGTATACATTTCAATGGGAGTACCTGCTTCATATCTTTTGGCCGCAAGCCTTATGGCTGCCCCGGGTGCACTTGTTATAGCAAAGATCGTATATCCCGAAACGCAGGAGTCTGAGACAAAAGGAAAGGTCAAACTTGCTGTTAAGACAGAGTATACCAATATTATGGATGCAATATCTCATGGCGCAACTGACGGGATGAAAATCTCGATCAATGTGGTAGCTATGTTGATAGGTGTGATTGCACTTATTGCACTTATTGATGCTCTACTTGGATATTTCGGATTGTTCCTCGGATGGACAGGCATATCGCTCGATGCAATAGGTCTTAATGTTGACGCCCTCAGGCTGAAAGATGTTGTCGGCGCCTTTTTCAGACTGTTCGCGATTGTTATGGGAGTGCCGCCATCAGAATCGCTCCAGGTAGGTTCGCTTATGGGCACCAAGATGGTTATAAACGAATTCGTGGCTTATTCTGATCTTTCGCCAATGATAAGCCAGGGCTTGCTAAGCGCCAAGTCTGTTGTTATTGCTAGTTTTGCTTTATGCGGTTTTGCCAATTTCAGTTCAATAGCCATACAGATAGGAGGTATTGGAACATTAGTGCCTCAAAGAAAAGCAGATCTTGCAAGGCTGGGGTTTAAGGCTATGTTATGCGGTACTATGGCATCATATATTTCAGCGTCATTGGCAGGAATACTTCTTTAAATAAACTACCAATCTGTTTTGAGCTTTTCGGTAAGTTGAGTTAAAAAATCAGCCTGGGCTTCATTTATTTTGTCCATCGCCGTTTTAATATCGAACCATTCAGCTTTATCAACTTCCGGGAAGGTTTGCATTCTGCCTGACTTTGGCGGCCATTCTATTTTGAATGTGTTGCTTTTTATCTTTGATGCATCAAGATCTGCTTTGCAAGCAAAACAAAACACTGTTTTCCCGCTTTTTTGTTTAACAGGAAGCAATTCAGTGAATTCACCTTCAGCAGGAATTCCGGTTTCTTCAAGAAACTCACGTTTTGCCGCATCTAATATATTCTCCCCTTCATCCATTTCACCCTTTGGAATTGACCAGGAGTGAAAGTCTTTTTTTGCCCAGAAAGGTCCCCCGGGATGTACGAGAAGAACTTCGGTTTTAACTTGTGAATTACGATATAGCAATATTCCGGCGCTTTGTTTTGGCATAAAATATGAGACTAGGATTCTAAGTTATGAAAAATCCTGCAAATGCAACTCCAATTGCTTCCAATGCAGTGTTTTTGGGATTACAGCCTCCCTCCGGTCGGCTGTGATCCCCGGGGAAGATCCTTGCAACTCCAATTGCTTCCAATGCAGTGTTTTTTGGGATTACTGCCTCCCTTCGGTCGGCTGTGATCCCGGGGGAAGATCCTTGCAACTCCAATTGCTCGCAATGCAGTGTTTTTTGGGATTACTGCCTCCCTTTGGTCGGCTGTGATCCCTTTGGGAGATCCTTGCAACTCCAATTGCTTCCAATGAGCTGGTCGCTCATTGGATTTTTGTTTTTGAGCAGTCCTGCGCTCAGGCAGAGCCTGGCTTGGACTGCTCAAAAACAAAAATTCCGCAGCAGAGCTGCGGAAGCAATTGGAGTTG
>DATALD010000053.1:0-76769 GCA_036261255.1 Bacteroidales bacterium | reverse complement strand
ACCCACATAAATGTTTTGATTGCTAAAATCATTTCTGTTACTTTGTGTTTCCATAAGTTTCAGGTTTTTATTGATTTAGACGGCAAATCCAAAATTAATAACTTCCTGAAACTTTTTCTTATGCAAACATAGGGCCTACTGAAGCCGATGTTCCAAAACAGGTTATAAGGGGACAGTATACAGCTTCAATAATAAGGGGGGAATGTATCCCAGGTTACAGGCAGGAGAGCAAAGTTGCCAGCAACTCCCGCACAGAAACATTCGTTGCAATGAAGTTTTTTATTAATAACTGGCGATGGGGAGGGGTTCCTTTTTATATAAGAACAGGTAAAAGGATGCCTGCAAGGGTAACAGAAATTGTAATAAACTTCAAAACCACACCTCATCACCTGTTCAGGAGAGGTCCCGGCCAGCAAACAGGCAATCAGCTTATTTTGCGTATACAACCTGATGAAGGCATGTTGCTAAAGTTTGATTTGAAAGAACCTGGCGCAGGTTTCGATGTGAAAAACGTGAACATGGATTTTCATTATAGCGATCTTGCTCATGTCAGACTACCTTCTGCTTATGAAAGACTATTAAATGATGTAATGACCGGAGATTCAACTTTATTTTCCCGCGATGATGAAGTTGAAACTGCATGGAAATTTCTGGAACCTGTCAGGTCAGCCTGGGCAAATGATCCTTCAATTAAAGTTTATGGATACCCTGCGGGTACATGGGGGCCCGAACATGCGAACGATATTTTGGAGGGAACAGTTTATTCGTGGCGTGTCCCGTGCAGAAATTTAACAAATGATGGTTCTTTCTGCGAACTATAGCTATAATAAACTCATAATATTGACTGTGTGCATCAGGTTAAGGTTTTAAGCTCTGAAGAGATACTTGCAGAAGAACTTGCAAAAGAAATTGCTTTAAAGATCAATTCCTCTGCCAATTCCTTAAAACCTTTTTCAATTGCGCTGGCCGGAGGTTCAACACCAAAACTCCTCTATTCAGTACTGGCTGAAAAGTATGCAGAACTAATCCCATGGAATTTCACTAATATCTTCATGGGTGACGAAAGGTGTGTGCCTTTTAACCATCCTGAAAGTAATTTTGGAATGATAAAAAAGGCATTGATCAACAAAATTAGAATCCCCGAGGCTAATATTCACCCTGTTAAGATTGGAGCAGAACCTGAAGAGGCCGCAAACAATTACTCTGAAGTAATAGATTCCATACTCCCAAGACGGGATGGAATGCCGGTATTTGATCTTATAATCCTTGGGCTTGGAGAGGATGGTCATACTGCTTCTGTTTTTCCTGACAGACCTGATCTGATTAACTCTAAACTTACCTGTGAAGCTGTAAGGCATCCTCAAACAGGGCAATGCAGAATTACTCTTACTTTCCCGGTAATAAACAATGCTAATGCAGTTTTTTTCTTAGTCACAGGGGAAAAAAAGGCTGCTATGGTGAGAGAAATATTGAATGAGAAGCCAGGATCAGAAATGTTACCTGCAAAATATATTGATCCTGTTTACGGAATCCTGGTATGGTTTATGGATGAGAATGCCGGACGTTTTATAACACCTTAAGCAAAGCTTTTATTACCAGTATTTTCAGGCCATTTTTAATTGTTTCAGAGTTGTTTTTAATCAGAACATCTTAGATATTCAACATTATTTAAAAAAAATATTCGTACATTGCGGCACTAATTTTAAAACACACAAATAAAATGAACAAAGGAACAGTTAAATTTTTTAATGTGTCCAAAGGCTTCGGATTCATTAAAGATGCGGATTCAGATAATGAATATTTTGTACATGTATCAGGTCTCAAAGATCAGATCAAAGAGAATGATGAAGTTACATTCGAACTTGCTGAAGGGAAAAAAGGAATTAATGCAGTCAACGTAAAACTGGCTTAATTTTATAATCTATACAAAGATTTATTATCAGGAAGTCCCGCAAGCGCGGGACTTCTTTTGTCTGAGATAATACTTTGGTAAAAAAACAATCTGATTCAAGAGGACTACTGCCTGTTTTTTTCTTCCTTTTTTGCTTTCTTGGCTAATCGCTTTTCTTTAAGAGATTTTGTAGCCTCTTTTTTGTGTTTCGTCTGTTCTTTTGCTTTTTCGTGTGACATGGCGATATATTTAAAGGGTTAACCTGCAAATATAAGAAAAATCATTTTTAAATTTTATCAAAAATCATTGATGATAACTGTTTTGTAGCATTAACGTTAAAACGTTTTCATTATCCTTTTGTTTTGAGAACCCTTGTGTATTTGCATCAACCCGTTGTAAAAAACACATTTTTTTCGGACATTTGCTGTTCAAATTAAAAACGTAAATGACTGATCATGAGAAAATGGAGAGTCGAGGATTCAGCTGAGTTATATAACATCAACGGCTGGGGCGTTAATTATTTTTCTATCAATGAGAAAGGTAATGTAATAGTAACTCCCCGGAAAGACGCTGCCCCCGTCGATCTGAAAGATCTTCTTGATGAATTAATGCTCTCCGACGTTTCAACGCCAGTTCTCGTTCGATTTCCTGATATCCTCGACGACAGGATTATTAGTATCTCTAATTGTTTTAAGACAGCCTCCGAGGAGTATGGTTACAAAGCCCAGAACTTCATAATATATCCTATTAAGGTAAACCAGATGAGGCCTGTTGTTGAAGAAATTGTCAGTCATGGCAAAAAATTCAATATTGGCCTGGAAGCTGGTTCAAAGCCTGAGCTCCATGCTGTTATTGCTATAAACACTGACCCTGAATCACTGATTATCTGTAACGGTTATAAAGATGAAGACTATATAGAGCTTGCTCTTCTTGCCCAGAAAATGGGAAAGAGAATATTCCTTGTAGTTGAGAAGCTTAATGAGCTTAAACTGATTGCCTCTGTTTCAAAGAGGCTCAAAGTGAAACCAAATCTTGGCATCAGGATAAAACTTGCAAGCGTTGGAAGTGGTAAATGGGAGGACTCAGGAGGTGATATAAGCAAGTTCGGACTTACTTCAAGCGAGCTCCTTGAGGCTATTGACTTCATTGAAAAAAACAAGATGAGGGATTGTGTTAAACTTATCCATTTTCATATAGGCAGCCAGGTAACAAAGATCCGCAGGATAAAAGTTGCTCTCCGTGAAGCATCGCAATTCTATGTGCAAATGTCGAAACTGGGCTTCAATATCGAATTTGTTGATATCGGTGGAGGCCTTGGTGTAGACTATGATGGCACAGGCTCTGCAAACAGCGAAAGTAGTATGAACTACACAATACAGGAGTATGTGAATGACTCTATAAGTACATTCGTTGACGCAGCAAATAAGAATAACATTCCTCATCCAAACGTGATAACAGAATCAGGCAGATCTCTTACAGCCCATCATTCGGTTCTCATTTTTGAGGTGCTTGAAACCGCCACACTGCCCTCATGGGATGTTGAGGAAGAGGTTACAGACCAGGATCATGAGCTTGTAAAAGACCTTTTCGTGCTATATGATAATATCAACCAGTCGCGCATGCTTGAGACCTGGCACGATGCCCAGCAGATCAGGGAAGAAGCTCTTGACAGGTTCAGTTTTGGCCTCGTTGATCTAAAAACACGTGCTCAGATAGAGAGATTGTTCTGGTCTATTGCAAGAAAAGTTCATAGGATGGCAAGCGGCACAAAGCATGTACCTGAAGAACTGCGGCAGATATCAAGAATATTATCGGATAAATATTTCTGCAACTTTTCTTTGTTTCAGTCACTGCCCGATTCCTGGGCAATTGACCAAATCTTCCCTATTATGCCGATACACAGGCTTAATGAAGAACCGTATGTTAATGCCACTATCCAGGATATGACATGCGATTCTGACGGGAAAATCGACAATTTTATATCCACACGAAATACGCCGCACCAGATACCTATACACCCACTGAAGGGCAAGGAGCCATACTACCTTGGCGTTTTCCTTGTCGGTGCATACCAGGAGATACTTGGTGATCTGCATAATTTATTCGGTGATACAAATGCCGTTCATATTACTGTCGATGAGGATGGTTATAGAGTAGACCAGATTATTGATGGTGAGACCGTTGCAGAGGTTCTCGATTATGTACAGTACAATCCCAAAAAGATGGTACGCACAGTAGAGACCTGGGTTACATCGTCTGTCAAAGCAGGTATCATCACCCTCGAGGAAGGCAAGGAGTTTCTTTCAAACTACAGGTCGGGTTTGTATGGGTATACTTACCTGGAATAGGGAAGTTGCTTGTTGTTAAGTCGTTAAGTCGTTTTCTGGTTCTGTCGAAACGCGAACGATGTATCTTATTCATCATTCCGAATTCCCTACCGATATAGCAAATTAACATCTCAACGTCATTACGCCATAACGCCATAACGCCATAACAACTTCTTGCAGAAACCGATTTATAATATAAATTTGAACCCTGCTTGAAACAAAAGGCTCCTGATAAATTATGATGAACAATTTTTTTCACCGGATAAAAGGCAACATCTACATAATCCTTGCCTACAGGATACTCCTAGCAATGCTGCTATTCACCTTATGCAGGATCGGCTTTTTGATATTTAATCTTAAAATGTTCCCGGGCATTGATGTTATCGAGGTGCTTAAGGCGCTTGCAGGAGGCATTGTTTTCGATATTTCTGCTATAGTATATTTAAATATCCTGTTCATTCTTTTATTAATAGTCCCTTTCGATTTCAGGTACAATAAGGTGTATCAGAAGATTGCTGACTGGCTGTTTTATATCACGAACGGTTTTGCAGTTGCCCTTAACGGAATGGATTTCGTATATTACAGGTTCATCGGCAAGAGGGCTACTGCCGATGTCTTCGGAACATTCAGTAACGAGGATAATCTTCTTAAACTTTTTCTGCGTTTTATGGCGGACTATTGGTTTGCTACACTTTTTGTAATTGCAGTATGGTTCCTGATGGTTTTTCTTTTCAAGAGAGTAAAGCCTGTTTTAATAAAAAAAGAGGGGAAAATCGGCCGGTTTATTTTTAGCTTCTTGATGCTGCCTGTTGTTATTGCTCTTGTGATAGGCGCTGCACGTGGAGGCTACAAACATTCAACCCGACCTATTACAATAAGTAATGCTGCACGTTATGTTGAGAATTCAGAACATGTTCCTATTGTGCTTAATACTCCTTTCAGCCTGATGAGAACTTTTGGTAAGAAACCTCTCACAAGATATAATTTTTTCGATGAAAGCACCCTGAAGACAGTTTATGATCCTCACTATGTTCCTTCTGGCAAGTCATTTGATCCTGAAAATGTTGTGATAATAATCCTTGAGAGTTTTGCCCGTGAATACATTGGCGCCTTAAATCCTGAACTTGAAAATGGAACATATAAGGGTTATACCCCTTTTCTTGATTCGCTCATTCAACATAGCCTCACTTTCGATGTTTCAGTCTCAAACGGCAGGAAATCGATTGATGCTATGCCTTCGATACTTGCTTCAATTCCATCGCTTGAGACACCATATACTATTTCTCATTATGCTAATAATCAGATAAGTGGCTTGCCCGCATTATTGAAGAAGAAGGGCTATTATTCAGCTTTTTTTCATGGCGCACCGAATGGGTCAATGGGATTTGATTCGTTTGCACGACAGGCAGGTTTTGATAACTATTTCGGGCTTAATGAATATCCTTACAAAAACGATTTTGACGGAATGTGGGGTGTGTGGGATGAACCATTTTTCAAATTCTTCGCTTCACAGCTTGATAGTTTTCCACAGCCATTTATGTCATCAATTTTCTCTGTTTCATCTCATCACCCATTTGAGGTTCCGCAGCAGTACAAAGATAAGTTCCCCAAAGGAGCTGCTCCTATTGTTGAAGTTGTGGGATATACAGATTATGCATTGAAGCAATTCTTCAGCAAAGTATCCCAGAGTGACTGGTATAAAAACACTTTGTTTGTCATAACCGCCGATCATACAAACGAATCAGTTCATAAAGAATTCCAGAATAGTTTTGGAGTATATTGCATTCCTGTAATATTCTTTAAACCGGGCAGCGATATGAAAGGTATGAAGAACAGGATTGCACAACAAATCGATATAATGCCAACTGTACTTAATTATCTTGGTTATGATGATGAATATATTGCCTTCGGAAATGACCTGTTCGATGAATCAAAAGACTCTTTTGCGTTTAATACAAATGGTAGCACATACCAGCTTTTAATGGATGATAACCTCCTTGAATTGACTGAGACAAAGCCAACAGGTTTATATAATTTCAAAAAAGACATATTCCTGAACTCCAACATAGTCGGAAGGGATACACTACTTCAATCATCGATGGAGAGGAAGCTGAAAGCGATAATTCAAACTTATAACAGCCGGCTTCTTGATAATAATATGACCGTGAAGAAATAACACGGAGACGCGGAGGTTACGGAGTTTCTGTGATTCTCTGTGTCGTCTGTGTCTCTGTGTTATTAACTATTCAGCGCTAATCAGTACGCTACTTTTCAAAATTCATAGTTACATCTACTGAAATGTTTTCGGGGACATTGTCGTCATTGAGATCCTCTTGCCCGATTTCTGTCCATGACAGAACCATTTTTGAGTTTGTCAACGTTTGAACGTCAAGTGTGAAAGGATCGTCTGTTGCAGAATCAATTGTCAGTTTGTCACGGCCGGCATTAAGGTTCCATGTTCCGTTATCGCTTTGCCCTCCCAGATTTGACGTATAAGTATTATCTGATCTAAAAGTTATAGTACCTGTAAATGATGATTGCAGGCTTGTATTAAACACTCCAACTGCAGTTTGAGCATCTGCTTCACTTAACCCCATATCAACAAAATATTGAAGTACGGGTTTATCATCAATTGTTGCATCAAAAGTGGCAGTTGTTGTATTCCAGGTGCCAATCAGGTCGTCTTCTTTATCCTCGTCTTTCTTACACGATGTTATCAATGCTCCTGCCAGCAGGATAATAATCAAATTCCTTAATAATGTTGTTTTTTCTTTCATATCACTTTAGTTATTAATTACAAACTTTTTTCCCTTTATCAGAAACACTGGTTATTGCAGACTTTCACAAAGTTAGTGTCGGGAATATTGAGTTACCTTACACAATATTCCTGATTGTTTGTAAGATTAGATACTGGATGTGATATGAATAGAATTTATAACTGAAATTTTATGCCTGTAGCTTTTTCGGAAATATCCCACAGCCTGTTTGCAATAACAATATCTGATGAGTTATTCGAGCGCTTGGCTCTGCCTGGTTTTCCTTTCCATTCACCGAAACCCTGTGGGCCAAAATATTCACCGCCTGTAACATCATCAGCAAGGGCTGCATAGAGTACTGGAAGCGACGCCTTGTCCGGTTCATGAGAGAGTAAAGAGGTAAGGGGTTTTAGAATTATCATCAGCCAATGTGGCATATATCTCATAAGCTCAGTCAGGCTTAGTCCGGGGTGAGCAGCAACAGATATTGTGTTTAATCCCGATTCGCGGATTCTTCTATCCAGTTCCAATGCAAATATCAGGCAAGCCAGCTTCGACTGCGTATATGCCATTATTCGTGAATAGCCATTCTCCCAGTTAATGTCTTTGAAATTTATGCCACCGACTTTATGAGCATTACTTGAAAGAGAAATAACACGGGAACCTGGTGTTCCTGTAATTGTCTTGATAAGCAGACCTGTTAGAAGGAAATGAGAATAATAGTTCACGCCCATCTGGCTTTCAAAACCATCTTTAGTCAATGAATAAGGAGGATACATTACTCCTGCATTATTAATAAGCAAATCAAGATGGTCATATCTGCTTAGGAAAATATTACAGAACTCACGAACGGAGCTTAGATCTGAAAGATTGAGCTGCATTATTTCAAGGTCGGAATAAGGATGTTCACTTGTTATTTTCTTTCTGGCATCTTTAGCTTTTCTTAGGTCGCGGCATGCCATAATTACTAACATACCTTTACCTGCAAGTACTTTCGATGTCTCAAAACCTAGTCCGGAGTTTGCGCCGGTTACAATTGCCATTTTCCCTTTGAGGGATGGGATGTCTTCTAGTCTGAATTCTGGCATATTTTGTTAGTTTTGAATGTGAAGATAAATGATTTTCCGGATCTCTGCGACTCTGCGTTTCTGCGAGGTGTTAACCGATTTGACCATCTTATTGGCTAAAACACAAAAACCACCCTTTCGGATGGTTTTGTTTTTGCTTTGGGCGGTGCGGACGGGTCCTCCAAACTATTGTTTTGCTTTTCTTTTCATTTTCCTAAGAACATAATCAAATGTCGATATAATGACATCTACAAGATTTTGTTAAACAAAGACGGACAAAAATAAACATAGGAAAATTTGTACAATTGTTGTACAAAGTTTATCTTTGGATAAACTAATAACCTATGGCAACAATCAAGTTTTTTACTCGAACTGATATTGATAAGCTGGCTCCTGTTTACATGAGATTAACTGATACAGGAGGAATCAATATAATTGTAAAAACACCCTTAAAGATGGTTCCTGCCTATTGGAATGAAAAGAAACAGATATGCAGGGATGACATTCTTGATACGGAAATCTTTTCAAAACAGGATGCCAGGAATGTTGAGGATCGTTTTTACCAGCTTAAAGATTTCATTTTAAAAGCTTACTTTAACCTATCTGGCCCTGTTACTCCAGATTGGCTCAAAACTACCATAGACAAATATTATTACAAAGATTCGCCTAATATTGAAACCCTTAACGAATATATAAACAGGTTTGTTGATGAGGCTACCAGTGGCAAACGCCTGGCAACCGCCGGTAATACAAAAAAAAGATACAGTTACGGATCATTGCGTGTTTTAAGAGGTTTTAAATTGTCATTTAATACATTTCAGGGAATTGAGAACGATGGTGTTAAACCACGCAAAGGGGTCAAGGTGTTTCCAAAACGACCTTATAAGCCCTTGAATTGGAATGATGTTTCAATTGATACCTATAATGATTTTGTAGAGTTCTTTTATGGCCGTGGCTGCGGATCCAATTATATAGGGAAGCACATAAAAACTTTTAAAACTATAATGAGATCTGCACGGGAAGAAGGACTTCATAACAACATGGAAATAGAAAGAAAAGCTTTTAAGACTCTTTCAGAAGAAGTGGAACATATTTATCTGACTGAATCTGAGCTTAAAAAACTTTTTGACCTTGATTTAAGTGAAAACAAGCATTATCAGGAAGTCAGGGATGTTTTCCTCGCCGGTTGCTATACAGCTCAGAGGTATTCTGATTACTCAAAACTGAATAAATCAAATCTGAAAGTTATAGGTGGTAATAAGTATGTTGAGTTAATTCAGAAGAAAACCGGAGAAAAATGCATCATACCAGTTAGACCAGAATTGGATGTTATTTTGCAAAGATATGATTACGATCTGCCAAAGTCATTTGAACAAAAGGTCAATAAAGCAATTAAAAAGATTGGTGAAATGGCAGAAATAACTGAGCTGATCCATACTGAGAAAAACAAGGGTGGTTTGATCAAAAAAACTAACCTGAAAAAATGTGACCTGATATCAACTCATTGTGCAAGACGAACAGGGGTCACCTTGATGTATCTCGCAGGGATTCCTGTTGTGGACATTATGAAAATCAGCGGGCATCGAACCCCGAAGGAATTTATGAAATATATCCGAATTAGCAAAGAAGAAACAGCTGTGAAACTTGCTACACATCCGTACTTTATAGGTAATAGTCTAAAGGTGGCAAAATAGAACTATGAACACAATATTTAATTCTGATAGAAAGCGGGATCTTTACATTAGGAATACAATTGACAATGTGAAGCAGTTCCATGAATTAAGGATAGATCATGAAGGAGAGTCGAAGGATAGCCCTCTGGGAGAGATTGGATATCTTACTTACGAATTATCGAAGGTGAGAAGTGAGGGTAGAAATAAAGGTGGGATAACTGCTTATTGGATTAAATACGGCTGCAGAAGGTTTAAAACTATTGAAAAAACAGTTGCACAGTTGATGGATGAACATAAAGAAGAAATTGAGAGAGATTTCGGAAGGTTTGATGAACAATTACGTAAGTTCTTATTAGTTTATTTTCAATGGGAAAACCTTACTACTCTCTTAAATAAGGTTAAGAAAAGGTCTGATGATTGTAACCTGTTAAATATCTTTAACACCGAAATGCAGGGTTTTGCTAAAGTTGGACTTAGGAATCTTGATCGTCTTTTAATAAGGAGTGAAATTGAATGGAATAAGAGTGAATTTGTAGGTGTGTGTTATTGTATTTATAATGCTGAATCGCAAATAAAGGACATGAGATATATCGATCAGCAGGTGATTAAATTCGAACGGTTTAAAATTGCCATGAGTCAATTTTTTAACAGAGAAACCCCCACCCATAACCTTCAAAAAGCAAAAATTTGTTTTAATGAAATGGATTCGAATAAGCAACAAAAAATAAAACAGCTCTTCACATAAAGCTTAAGGGAGCAAGGCTAAAAATCCGATCAAAATCTCAGAAATGATTTATTAAAAGCATATAATTCAAGATATTACAATTAGTTGTAAATCCTATTCCAAAAAATAACGGCTTTCACTGTATTTACTTTGTCTCAAATAAAATTGAGACATGGAACAAATTCAATTTATTCAAACATCCCCGGATGAATTAGCTGAAAAGATCAGGTTGATTGTTAGGGAGGAATTTGACAGGGTATCAGGCAAGAGTAATTTACCTCTGAAATTTTCAACCCGAAAAGAGACAGCTGCCAGGCTGCGAATAACTTTAGTTTCTCTAGATAAATATACTGCCGCAGGAATTATCAAGGGATCCCGCGTGGGACGGCGTATTCTTTACAGTGAAGATGACATCAATAATGCTGTGAAAGAAATAGCAACCTCTAAATACAGGAGAAAATGAGAGACCTATTCACACCGGAGCTAGGGAAAACCCCTTCTCTTCATAAGCAGATTTTGGATGCTTTTTTAGCAGGTGAGCGATTATCGGTAGTATCTGCCTTGCAGAGATTTCGCACCATCGAACTTAGGAAATTTGTGTCTGATATAAGGAAAGAAGGCTTTCCGATATCGGACCTATGGGAAAAGAATCCCTCAACGAAGAAGAGATTTAAGGTTTATTTCCTGGATAAATGAATTTGCAGTGAAGAAAGAGGATAATAGTGGTTGGATTCTTTTGCACAGGAGGTTGCAGGAACACTGGATATACCCTCAAAATCGGAAGTTCACACCTTATGAAGCATGGATAGATCTTTTACTTATTGTTAACCATGATGATCAAGAAGTGGATATAAAAAATTCCATAATGATCTGTAAGCGTGGTGAATCGCTTAGAAGCCTAGAGACATTATCAATGAGATGGAACTGGAATAAATCAGCGACACGGAGATTTTTAAAAAAACTCGAAAAAGCAAAAATGATTGTTCTGGAATCCTTACCAAAAACGACACGGATAACTGTCTGTAATTATGATAAATACCAGCCTAAGCGAAACGCAAATGAAACGGACATGAAACGCAAACGAAACGGACATGAAACGCAGGCGAACCTAAACAATGAATTATATAAATTAAAAGAATATTATGATAGTGAAATCGAAAAGTCTCAAAGTGATCCTGAGTACCTAAAAATAGTAAAGGCTTTATTCGGTGAAAACAATCTGGGTGTTCCGCTTAATTCTGTTTTGAAGATGGAGACCCAACTTAGCTTCGAACATTTCCGTCAAATTCAGTCATATAAAAAGAAATACAACTTCAGCACGATTCAGATCCTTGAATCGATAGAAAACTGGGGAAATCCAAAAAAATATAAAACAGTGTATGGCACTTTCCGGACATTCCTTAAAAACGAACTAAATGTAAAAACCTTATGATAGCCGCCCTTGAGAAATATAAACAAGCTGGTTTTGCTTGTCTCCCAACTGCAAAAGACAAACTCCCCTCTATTCCTAAAGGCGAAAGCTGGTTAATGGGGTGGAATAATAAAGCTGAATATGAGAAATCCTTTGGGATTGGTATAATCTGCGGAAACATTTCAGGGAATCTTGAATGTATTGATTTTGACAATCATTTTGGCGATGCAAAACAGGTTGTTTCTGATTTACTCCAGATAGAAGAAGTAAAAGCTATCTATGAAAAGTATAAGCTTCCAATTCAATCAACAACATCAGGAGGCTTTCATATGCTATACAGATGTTCAGTTATTTCTGGGAATCAGAAGCTTGCAAGCCGCCCCAAATATGACAATGCAACAAAGAAGTACAAAAAAGACGTACTTATCGAAACTAGAGGTGAAGGAGGTTATTTCTGTGCTGATCCAACACCAGGTTATAAAGTTATAAGAAATGATCTTTCTAAGGTTCCTAATATTACCCCGGAAGAAAGAGAAATACTTCATGCTGGTTGTATATCTTTCAACACGTATGCAGAAGTAAAACGGAGAGAGGAAGAAAATCAGGATCTTCCAGGCAATGTGTTTAATCATTCTATTGAGGCAAAAACCGAAATGGAATCCGCTTTAAGATCAGCTGGATGGCATGAAGTGAAAGAAGGTTATTGGCTAAGACCTGGAAAGAAAAAAGGAATATCCGCAACGATCGGGAAAGTTGCTTCAGGTGTGTTTTATAACTTCTCATCAAGTGCAGATCCTTTTGAGAATAATCATGCTTATAGTCCATTCCAGGTGGTTGCCTTGTTAAGCTATGGAGGCAATTTTAGCCAATTTGCTAAAGAGCTAGCTCAAAGATATAACCTGAAAAAAGAATCAAGGGAACCAGCATATAAGAAGGAAGAATCAAAAAAGCCTGAACAGATTGATGAAATAATTAGAAGATGTTTCATTGATACTGATATTCCGGTGGCAAAACCCCCGGTAATATTAAAAATGAAAGCCTTAAAAGGCAATGAATCAGTTTATACAAGGGTTTTTACTTTAGGTAATTTTAGTGCAATTATCGGGAAATCCAAAGCTAAGAAATCCTTTTTAGCTTCAATGATAGAAGCCTGCGCTGTCAGGGGTGGCAGGTTCGAAAATACTTTTGAAGCGGATCTGCCTTCAGGCCGCCCAATGGTTGTCCATTTTGATACTGAACAAAGCAATTACGATGCTTATATTTCAGCTAAAAGGGTTTCTGACCTATGCGGAAATGATAAAAATAAATTCGGCTTATTCGATCTTAGAGAGTTTACAGCCTTGGAGAGGTGTAATATCATAGACCGTTTTATTGAGACAAAAAGTCATGCAGTTAGTTTGATTGTGATTGACGGAATTGCCGACCTGGCAAATGCAATAAATGATGAAATAGAGGCATCAAGGGTTGTTTCCCTGCTCCTGAAATGGACAAAGCTGTACAACCTTCATATATGTGTTGTAATTCACCAAAACAAGAACGACAACTTTGCAACAGGACACTTGGGAAGTTCGATAATGAAGAAAGCTGAATGTGTTATTTCTGTCACCAAGGATGTAGGAGATACCCGAATCAGTGAGGTTAGATGCGATTATATACGGGGAGCAATGGAGTTTGATAAGTTCAATATTATTATTGACGATGAAGGAATACCAAAGGTTGACCGCATCACAATAATAAACAGAGAGGAGCCAACATTTTATAACTGAAAAAATAAAGATTAATAAACAAAAAATGGAAACAAAAAAAATCAAAACAGATGGTGATACACAACTCTCGATATCGAGAGCTAAGTCGTACAGTGACAATGGCAATACGCAAATAAGAATCCCTGACAGGATTGTTCTTCTGGCTCAGAATGAATCCCACGAAGAGCCGATAGCACTTCATGTCATACTCACGCAAAAGCAAACAAAGGCTTTGATTAATGAACTCATTGAGGTGTTGCATCCAAATGAATCATCTTTTTAATCAACTTATACATTAAATACGATGGAAGAACAGAAAATTAAAATCGGACACAACACTATCAGGCAGAATCAAACTGAAATGCACTTAAGATCAGCCTTAGATGTTCTGAATGGAGAATTCAAAACAGCACTTGAGGCAATTGGATTCACCCTGACAGATGAAAATCTGAGTGATTGCTATACAGGCGGGTATAAGACTTATGATAAGTACTACCAGAAGATTCAAAACGATGCAAGCCAAATTAATACGCCTGCAATCAAGAAAACCTTAGAGGACAGTGCTCAACAAGGATGGAAGGAATTCAATTTGAAAAGAGAAAAAGCATTATCCCGGATACAGACAGATATCAGGAAGTATATTTCTGTCAAAAACGGGGAGGCTGTCGTCACAAAGGAAGCCAAAGAACAGCTTTTTGAAGATTGCGGAATCTTCCTTATAAATCAGGAAGAGATTGAACGTTACAGGCTCCATCAGAAAGTTTGTGAGGCATTGAACGCTTTCTTTGAAGGTCATTATTCTGCGTTTTGGTATCAACTCTTTTTATGGGAAGGTGGTAAGTTTTCTCCTGAGCTTGCAGATTACGAGTATATCAATAAAAAAATCAATCAATTAAAAACAAAATAGTATGACCACAATTGCAGAAATGATCACTGAGGAAACTAAACGAATGATCGAGCAAACCGGCCGGGAATACAAACCGACCAAATTTGAAGAAAAGCAGGCAACTCCTGAACTTACAGAACAGGACAAAGCAACCCTGAATTCACAGATAGTAACCGGAACGGAAATGAAGCTAAAGGAGCAAGAGAGTTACAGGAAAATGTTTGGAAGCGACCCGAAAGGCGAGACTCCGATTTCATGGTCAGAATCGTATTAGTGGAAAAATGAAAGGACATTTTTTCAAGAATTATCACGGGATTACTTACCGGTATCACCACAACGAAAACGGTTATGATATCGCTGTGCGATTTGACGACAACTTCGCCAAGTTCATCGGCTTTCATGATCTGGGAGAAGTACTGTCTCAAAACGGATGTGCTGCCTTCGATGATTGCTTGGAAAGATGGGGAAAGGTGCCGAAGTATTTCTACATCAGAAAAGACGGGCAATGGTGTTTTTTTGAACCGGCATTTTGAAAAGGATTTAAACAATGGAAATTATGAAAAGAGACCTGGAAGAGGTCACGAATCAAAAGAAGCTGACACCAAAAGAAGAGAGATTTTGCTATGAGTATTGCATCGATTTGAATGCGACTCAAGCCGCTATTCGTGCAGGTTATTCAAAGAAAACAGCTAGATCAATCGGTAGTAGATTGTTGACAAATGTTGACGTTTATGAACGAATCAAAGAAATGAAAACCAATCTCTCCGAAACAGCCGGCATATCTGCACTTAAAGTTTTATTGGAGCATAAAAAGTTAGCATATTCATCATTCTCAGAAATTCATGAGACCTGGTACAAGAGAGTCGATTTTGAAAAATTAGACAAAAGCACAAAAGACTGTATATCAGAGATTGAAACCAAGATAAGAACCGAATGGGAATACAATCCTGATACCGAAAAGAAAGAACCCATCAGGGTTGAGTATGTTAGGATTAAGCTTTACGATAAACAGAAAGCTCTTGATAGTATTTCGAAGATGTTGGGCTATGATGCTCCTGTTAAAGCTGAATTAACTGGAAAGGGAGGAAGGGACCTTATTCCTGAAAACGGATTATCAGGTCTTTCAATAGAAGAATTAAAGCAATTACATTCATTATTAGCCAAAGCCGGTGCAAAAAAATGAATCCATAACACCACTGCTTTCTGTAAAGATTGAGCTATTCAAACGAGGTGATTTTGATTTTATCACCGTTCAGGATAAAGTTAAGCATGTCAAGCAAGAACAGGCATTGCAGATACTTAACGATAATGCTCATGTTGAATTTCTATATGGAGGAGCAGCAGGTGGTTCTAAATCATGGACAGGCTGTTCTGATCTCGCTTTTAAATGTCTTGCATATCCCGGAACAAAATACTTCATTGGTCGTGAATCATTAAAAAGGCTTCGGGAATCGACTGTAATAACATTCTTTAAAGTCTGCAATCAATACGGTATTCGCCGGGATATTGATTTCAGTTATAACGGACAGGATCATTTCATTGAATTCAGTAACGGTTCCAGAATTGACATGCTTGATCTAAGATATCTTCCTTCAGATCCTTTGTATGAAAGGTATGGTTCGATTGAATATACTGGAGGCTGGATAGAGGAAGGCGGAGAAGTAAACTTTGGAGCTTACGATACTTTGAAAACCAGGATAGGCAGACACCTAAATGACAAATATGGTATTTTAAGAAAACTCCTGATTACCTGCAACCCGAAAAAGAACTGGATGTATTCAACATTTTACCGGCCGACAAATAATGGAACTCTTCCGAGTCACATGATTTATCTTCCTTGTTTGGTACAGGAGAATCCCTTCATTGAAAAGGACTACATCCATGCCCTTCAATCTACAACTGACAAGGTAAAAAAGGAAAGGCTTCTAAAAGGCAATTGGGATTATGATGATAATCCTAATATGCTATGCGGCTATGATGAGATTGTAGCCATGTTTGATAATGACCTGGCAAAAGATGTCATGGATTATTATATCACAGCAGATATAGCACGTTTTGGGAGTGACAGGGCCAGAATAGCAGTATGGAAAGGATGGGTCATTGTTGAGCAAGTTAGCTTTGATATAAGCAGCACAACTTTACTGCAAGATGCTATCAATCATCTAAGGGCAAAATACAAGATACCAAAGAAAAGAGTTATTGCCGACGAGGATGGAGTTGGAGGAGGAGTTGTCGATAATTGCGGAATTATAGGATTCACTAATAATGCAAAGCCTCTTGATGAGGAAAACTATCAAAACCTGCAGGCTCAATGTGGTTATAAACTTGCTGAAAAGATCAATGCTCATGAAGTAGCTATAAGGTGCGAGATGTCCGTTGATGATAAAGAGGAAATTATCAATGAGATTCAGCAATTACAGACATGGGATTCAGATTCAGACGGAAAGTTGAAGATCAAGCCAAAGGAGGAAATTAAAAAGGATATCGGACACTCTCCAGACTGGAGAGATTTGATGTTAATGAGATCGTATTTTGAGTATAGGCCGAATAAGACATTCCATACAGATTATGAAAACATATTTGGAAAGCTATGAGAACAATTAAAGGTAATAAAATCAGATTTGGCGGTACAATCTGTACCTCATTAAAAATGACGTATATGGCTATTATACAATTATATAGGCGTTTATGATATTTTTAAATGTACAATAATTGAACAAAATGCAACTTTTTAACAACAAAAAATAAGGAAATTATGGGATCACCAGAAGGGAAAAAAATGTATTCTGTTGGACTCGACACAAGCGAGTTTAACAGACAAGCAAGTGAGATAAGTAAGCGCTTTAAAGATATGGATACTCAAGCCGTATCAGCTGGAAACAGCATTGAAAATGCATTTAAAAAAACCAGCGCTGTTGTAGGAGGCCTCTTGACCGCAGCTGCGGCAAAACAGTTTGTCAGCCAGGTTGTAAAAGTCCGGGGTGAATTCCAACAGCTTGGAATTGCCTTTGAGACTATGCTTGGCAGTAAGGCGAAAGCTGATAAACTAATGAAAGAAGCTATCTCCTTTGCAGCAAAGACCCCATTTACACTCACTGATGTTGCTTCAAATATAAAACAACTCATGGCTATGAATGCGACGGGGGACGATGTAATAAGCACAATTAAAGCCTTAGGTGATGTTGCAGCCGGCGTATCCGTTCCAATCTCGAGACTTGCCATAAACTATGGTCAGGTTGCGAATTTAGGCAAGCTACAATCCAGGGAGGTAAGAGACTTTGCAATGGCCGGGGTGCCACTTATCGAAGAACTGGCTAAGAACTTTGGTAAGACCACGCAGGAGATACAGGAAATGATTGAAGCCGGAAAGATCGGTTTCAAGGATGTAGAGAGAGCATTTCAAACAATGTCTTCAGAGGGTGGTAAGTTCTACAACCTCATGGAGAAACAAAACAAATCTGTTACCGGGCAGATTTCAAACCTGAAGGATAAGATTGATGTAATGCTCAATTCTATTGGGCAGGCTAATGAAGGTATTATCTATTCAGGCATATCCGGCACTGCTAAGATTGTTGAGAATTATGAGCAGATAGGAAGGATACTGGCCGGGATGGTAATAACATATGGCGCCTATAAGACAGCAGTAATAGCCGTCAATTTAGTGCTTAAACAACAGGCTGCTGTTAATGCGATGATAGCAGCTTCAAATGGTGTCTTTAATGCCGGGCTTGCAAGACAATGGCTCTGGACTGAACGTGTTCAGAAGGCCCAGGCATTACTTAATAAAACAATGCTGACAAACCCTTATGTTCTTATTGCAACAGCAGTTGTAGCAGTTGGGGCAGCGATATGGGTATTTAGTAACAGGACAACAGCAGCCGAAAAGGCACAGAAGAAACTCAATGATGAACTTGAAAAGGCAGCTCAAAATAAAGAAGAGTTAAAAAACAAGTCTGCAGAGCTTTCAAACATCATTGATAGTGAGACTGCAACAGTATACCAACAGATCAAGGCTTATGAAGAACTTCAAAGTAAGTTCCCGGAGATATATAAGAACATGTCCCTGGCACAGTTTAAAAACCTCCCTGTTCCTGAAAGGCAAAAGATGGAGGGGAATGTTCTTGATCAGAGAGAACTTAATGAAGCTGAAGCATCATATAAAAGCGCACAACAAAGAATTGTCAGCCTGAACAGGGAAATGGATAATCTGGCTCGAAGTGCGCAATCGGGAGCCGGATTTATGCATCTTGCTAAACAAATCAAAGATGCCGAGGCTTATGCCAAAGTACTCGAAGTGAGGCTTAATAAAATCAATGCTGACAGAAAGGTGGCTGAATTTGAGGCAAAGCCCAAAGAAGATAAGATTCTATTTTATAATAGAGAGCTTGATGTATTGAAAAAACAAAGGGATGAAATAGAAGATACCCTTCTTGGAATCGAAAAGACTAATGACAGATGGGCGAAATTCAGCCTTCAAACAATTGTCAATACAGGTAAACTTGAAGAGGTAAATAAAAAGTTAGATGAGGCCGCAAATAAGCTGGCTTTATTAAATGGAACTGAAAAGCCAGTAATTCAAAACAAATCATATTGGGAGGAAGAAAAGAAGAAAGCTGAAGAATCATTGGAAGCAATGGCAGCTTCAGAAAAAGGGACAAAAGCATGGAATGAGGCAATTGAGAAATTGAACCAGGCTAAGAAGAAGTTAACGCTTTGGGATTTTAAGGAGGAAACCAAAAACGAACAAAATAGGCTGGCTATCTTAAAAGAGCTTCGGGAAAAAGAATTATCCCTTCAACTTGAGAAAGACGGTGCAATGGTCGATCTTATGAAAGAAGGTTATGCAAAGCAGAATGCGCTTGCAAAGCAACAATATAATGAAAGACTTGCAGCCCTGGATAAACAGGAAAAGGACTATCTTGATAAACTCAACGAAAGTAAGGGATATAAAGAAGGCGACAAGCAGTATATTACCTCTCTTGATGATTATGTCAAGACGAATGCCAGTGATACCACATCCGCTAATTTTATCAAAACACTCAACGAGCTTAAGCTTGCTGCAAACCTTGAATATTTCCAGAAGCTTGGAGAGCTTGACCGGGAACGGTTTGATACTGAAAAGCAGGCAATGAATGATTACCTGAAAGAGTTTGGAACTTATCAGGAGAAAAGACTTGCTATTGTTAGTGAGTACTCTGCCAAAATAGCTAAAACACAGACAAAAGGCGAAAAGTCAACACTGGAGGCAGAGCGAGACAAAGAACTTCAGGATCTTGATGCTGCAATGGTTGAACAATCAGACCTATGGATAAGGCTCTTTGAGGATGCAGGATTTCAAACAACAAGGTATATTAATGAAACTATTCGCCAGACAGAAGGGCTTCTGAACTATCTACAAGGTGTCGAAGGTGCTGAAATACCAATAGGATTCACAGAAGAACAGCTTAAATCACTTAAAGAAGACCCGGAGAAGATAAAGGAGATACTTGAGGGGCTTAAGAGAAAAAGGGATGAGCTTAATACAAGAAATCCGTTTGCAAACCTCATAACAGCTTTCAAAGAACTTAGAGAGGCTGCAAAAGGCAGCAATGAAGAATTTGAGGCTCTCTCAAAAGTAATATCAAGCTTTAGCGCAATAGGCGACATCTTAGGACAGGTAGGTAGTGCGCTTGAACAGGTAGGCAGTAAGGCAGGAAAAACCCTCAGCGATGTTTCAGAAGTGGTAAATACAACAGCTTCAATGGCAGGTCAGGGAATGGCTGTTGGTGGTCCTGTAGGTGCTGCTATTGGTGCTGTTATTGGACTTACAACCAGCCTTGTCAAAGTATTGAGCGGAAATAAGACTGAAAAAATAGAAAGAGACATTGCTCGACTACAGGGGCAGGCAGATACGCTCAAAAAGACCTATGATCAACTCGGAAAGGCTATAGAAAAAGCATATTCGACCGATGCAAATGAATTAATAGAAGAGCAAAATAAAAACCTTAATAATCAAAAGGCTATAATCGAACAACAGATTGCTGCCGAACAGAAAAAGAAAAAACCGGATCAAGAAAGAATTGCTCAATGGCAGGTCTCAATAGATGAGATAAATAACACAATTGAGGAAAATAAAGAAAATGCTGTAGATGCCATTTTCGGAGCCGATGTCCAATCTGCAATTGATGACTTTGCACAGGCTTATGTTGATGCCTGGTCTGCAGGTGAAGACAAGGCAAAAGCAATGAAGGATGTCGTTAAAAACATGATCAAAGGTGTCATTGTCGAGATGCTGAAAGCTGATTTAGCTCCAACGATTGAAACGATACGGAGTAAAATACAATCCTATATAGTTGATGGAATTATTGATTCAGCTGAACAAGCAGACATCGATAGACTCATCGAGGAGGCTACAAGAAACGCTGACAATAAATACAGTTGGGCAGATCAATACCTTGGAAACAATGCTAAGTCCTCACGTGAGGCAATAGAAAAAGGATTTGCAGCCATGAGCCAGGATACAGCAGATGAGCTTAATGGAAGATTCACAGCAATCCAAGGGCATACCTTTGAGATCAATCAGAGTGTTAAACTACTTGCTGAAGGTCAAAGAAATATCGCTGCAATGCTCCAGTCAACATCTTCACAGATCCTTAATCACCTTTCAGGGATTAGGGATAATACCGAACACTGCAAAAGGCTTGATGCTATTGACGTGAACATAGGATCAATGAGGCAGGATATAAGCACGATAATGACAAGAGGAATTCAACTTTATAAATGACAGGCAGATCATGATTAACGTAAAAGAAATATATATTAAGGCAAAAGAAAAGGGTGTTTGCGAACTTTTTAAAGGAACAGAGACCGAAGATGAACTAATAAACCTTTTTCTGACCATTAAGGGCATTGAGTTTTGCACAAAAAACAATTTTCCTTCTCTTGACATATTAAGGCAGCTTCATGGAGAAAAACTGGAAAAGCACGGGATATATATCGACAGTAATGTCGCTCTGCATAACGAGCCTATGATCGTTTTGGCAGGTAATACAATCGCTGATCTTACATATGACAATGGTAGCAAAGGACACAGAGTTATTTTGATGCACGGAGCAAAAGCGAAAATAACCGCTTGCGGCTGGGCAGTGGTATTTGTGACAAATGCAGGCGGTGAAGTTAAAACTGATGAATCGGAGAAGGCAAAAATATTTTTATAATAGGATGTGAACTATAGTTCTGACAGGACATAAAAACAATATTGACAAAAGGGATAATCTTAAGATAAATAATTGAATACTATGGAATCAGATTTAATAACCGAAACAAAAGTGATCTACGAGGATGATCATTATGTTTATTGGGAGTACACACTAGAAGGCTACAAAGCTCCAATTAAGGTACGTCAAGACAAAGAGAGTTTTAAAGTAGTAATTGACCAACAGTCCATTTTTGAAGCTTCAGGAGGACAAGGGAATGTTGATGATTTCCTATTATCTGATGAGGGCTTGGATATGCTTAATGGGTGGGAAGAAAAAACCGGAGTGTCTTTCTTCCAGATGTATGAAAAGCTTGAAATACCGGAGAAAAATGGCAATTAAGAGTAAAACGCCACAGAGCTCCATTGATAATTACACCAGAAGAATCATTTCTGATGCAAAACAGACTTTGATCAATACTTTGATCTATACCGGAGAAGAATGCGTAAAATACGCCCGGTTGCGTGGTAATTACCAGGATCAGACAGGCAACCTTAGAAGTTCAATCGGATATGCAGTTATTGATTATGGTCAGCTCATTAAGATATCTGGTTTTGAACAGGTTTTGAAAGGTGCTGAAGGTTCCAAAGAAGGGAAGGAGCTTTTAGATCATCTTCTCTCTAAGTATAAAAATGGCATTGTATTGATAGTTGTTGCAGGGATGAACTATGCTGCAGCTGTTGAGGCGAAAGATTATGATGTTATTACCGGATCGGAATTTAAAGCTCATGAGTTAATTCCAAAGATGTTGAAACAAATAGGATTTTTAGTAAAATGATGGTGATAATCATGGATCGAGTCCTGCCACAACTGCAAGCAAGAATAATGAAAGGTTCATTTAATGCGCTTTTCTGCAAAATATGAAGCTGAAAATCTGATACATTTCTGAAACATATTTAAAAACTTAAAAAAAACCACAAAAACAAATAGAATGACAAAAGAACAGTTTGATGTGTACATGCTGAACGTAGCAACTCTCCAAAGAATGAAAGAGGGAATAAAAACCTTACAGATTGTTTGGGAAACAGACATACCCAAGATTGATTTAAAAGCGCTATTAAACTGCCCCCCAATATCTGGGTTGCCTCTTTCTAACCTTAAAATCGAATGGATAAATACGGAGCTCGTTCCCCATCGAGTTATGGAGAATATATTTGCACAGGGTGATCTTGTGTCTTTTGTGAACCTTTTCAGATTGATAGAATCTGAAATTAAAATATTTCCACCATTAGCGCACAGAACATACAATATAGTTAATGGCGACAGGATCTGGAACAAATCGGGTCTTCCTACAATTGAAATCTGCGATGGTGGTCATAGATCTTCTTTAGCAAAATATCTTGGACATAAGGAGATTCCTGTTTTGTTTGTTGAATATCCGGTACGTTGTTCATTTAATAATTTTTTATGGATCCTTGGGTGCGATGGCAAAAACATTGAAATACAAGAAAGAAATGGCAATCGGATGTTTAATTTACCACTTTCGAATTGTCATCCTGTGCTGAATGAAGAGAATTATATTTTTAACATCAACTAGAAAGATTCATGAGAACCGAACAAGAGATTAACTTTCTAATTGAAAGGATCCAGTACCGGTTACAAGGAGAGGTCTTGAAGAATCCGATTAACAAGCCTGTAAAAGATGCATACCAGAAAGCTATTGAGATCCTAAAGAACCGGGAAACGGATGCCTTTAAAGCAGGTTTGGACTGGAACGACATTAACCAACACTCGTTTATTCAGTATGCAATAAATCAGGCAACAGGATACTTAATTGGTGATGTTCCAGGAAAACTTGTGCTTATAAGAGTTTATTTAGATGGTACGATAGAGGATCAGGATGACATACCTGAAGAAACAAAAACACCGGAACCGCCTGTCATAATAAACACCATGACATTTCATCAGGAATATTTTGATTTTAAAAATCCGGTGTATGCTCTACGTTATTGCCGGGCAGATGGGAATTCTCCTTTTATGGCGGGTTGTCCTTGGGACTTAGAAGCGAAAAGTGTATTGGCTAATGATGCGGGTGTCTTTGCCGTTCCACTAGACCTGAAAAAACTATTAAATCCAAACCTAACAGTCAAAGAAGATTACATTGATGGTGTTGTTTCAAACTCTAAAGAGATAATCCTGATGTTACTCGAATCCGATCCTGAATTTCTCATCGAAAGCAATCCATATCGCTCTCTTGGGGAACATCCAGATAGTCCAGAGTTCCAATTAGCGTTAAAGAATGAGATATCTTTAAGAGAGAGAATAAAAAAGGATTTTAATGTTGAAGTTCCCTGGAGTATTAAAGATGAGATTATAAAAGCGCAAACTATTGCCAGCAGGGAAATAAGTTTTTCCCGGGCAAATATCATCATGATTGCTAACTACGGTGAGACACATAAACTGCTCGATGCAGCTGTCAGAGATAACCTGGTTAAAGGTCGACACCCACTTACAGGGTTTAATTATGTGCCAGAATTTAAGCAACGTAATTCATGGCTTCAGAATAAAGTTGAGGCAAATGGAGGCTAGTGAACTTGAAGCTTCTTTTTTTATAATATAGCTTTTGACATAGTGTGATTTGAAGTTAACTTGGATTTTTGTCAGTGGGGAAGTTTGAGATTCCTGGCTTACCAGAGGGGGCCGGGAATTTCTTTTTTTGCTTTCTTGAAAAATATCTTCAAAAACAGGGTAACAAAAGTTGACCTATTCCCATTAAACAGTATAAAAGGATTGAAATGTCTCGCAATAAAACTTATTTTTTGGACCATGATCCAAGCATAACGGATTTAAGCATTCTTCATAAGGATGGATGTTATTTTATTCCGGCAAACAGCAAAAGGTTGGGAAGCTTCGAAGATGATAGTTCAGCAATTAAAGAAGCAAGAAGCAAATATCAGGGTGTAATGTTTTGCCCTTTATGTTGTGGTAAAGTATTAAGTGAGGTTTAGATCTTTTAAAAGAATCCCGGGGTTTTTCAAATTTCCGGGATTCTTTCATCAAGGTAACGTTACTAAATCCTGATGATTTTATTAAGATGATACTGCTTAATAGGAAATGACTCTTTTTTGTTACCCTAAATTTTCAACTTTTATAAGGCGCTTAACATTATTTAACAATTGCGCACTGCTCCCCTAAAATGCTGACTGCCTAGTAATCTATGAATAACATAACTTCATATGTTCATTATCAGGAAGTTATAGAGAATAACCATAACATGCAGTTTACTTGGACTTGATAACATGTATCCCTAATTCGAGATAATCCCACTTCATACCGCATTCCTGCCAAAAAGAAAGCTGTTTATTGTGGAAATTAATAGCCTCACTACATGCTTCCGAAATCACTGAGCTTCTCTTTTCATTTTTGAGATCTTTTAATCTCCTTTGCCATTTTTTCAAGGCTGCCTGATGGGAAGAAATACCTTGTTTTACTAATTGCCGACTGGTCGGGCATTGGTTCAGATGGATGATTTTTGCTTCCATATTATCAGTTTTTTTGTTTTAGAAAGGTTTCTAATCTGTACCTCCGAGATACGCTAACAGATTGTATATCACAATAATACGAAAATCTTATTTAATAATTACCCTTGATTATTATATTTTTTCATCTGTACTTTGTAGAAACCTAATTTATTAAACTTATGGAAACTCAATCATTACAGACGGAACATAAAACCTGGGCAAAGCAACAGAAAGGCCCACATTTAATTTACGGAATTTATGACGAAGGTATGGCTCCTGAATATCCGATAGGAGCTAAAATCATTTGTCAGCCTCTGAACATTAATGCGCCTTTTTTTCAATGGGGAGAAGTATGCCTGATTGATACCTGCAATGGATATGTTCTCCGAAGTATTCACAAAAGTGGAAGGGCAGGTTTTATAAAATGCGTATCTGCTAATCAGGAAAGGTGGCCGTCATTTGAAATACCCTTAAGGGATGATGTGATTTTTGGAATATATAAAGTAATGTTTATGATAAACCAATTAGCACAATAATTATCATGGAAGCAACAGCGCTTGAAACAATCATTTTAGAAAGGATCCTTCTATCCCCGGCCCTCTCTGAATTCATTTCCCAGCTTATTGACGGCAGGCTCAATAAGCTGTTCCTGGAGCAGCGACTTACCAGGAAAAAGATGGCCGTGTTATATGATGTTCACCCCGATTCCATTGATAACCTGAATGAAACAGAGCTTTATAAGCTTGGATGGAGAAAGATATATGTAGGATCTCTTCCAAGGTTCGAAAGAATTGCAATGATCGAACCATCGAAAGAAATGTACAAAATAGCAAAGAAAAAATAAAAACGTAATTAAAATTAATTCAAATTGTTATGGATGCTGAAGCTTTAAAAATAATCCTTGAATTAAAACAGGAAAATGTCCTCATGGCCCGGGCAATTGGAGATGTTATTATGATGTTAAAGAATCGCAAAGAACATTTTACTCTCGAATACGGGGATGAGTACATAAATTTGTTGGTTGAAGAAGTTATAAAGGTCTTGTCTGAATTGCCTGATAAACCTAAGACCGATCCTATTACTGTCAGATTTGCCGATTAAATCAATTGAGTTAACATAAACCTTTATGTTAAAAAAATAGTTTCAAAAACATGAAAACAAAATCAGAGATCATATCACGTTTTGCGGAAACCTTGAATAATAACTGCCAAACACCGGAAGAAGTTACCAGCATCATAGATTCAATTGAAACGATGATGAACTTTTTCCTTAGTGCAAAGCAGATCCAGATGTCGTTATTAATAAACTTGTTAGATATTAAAGAGATGGCAAGCAAACATTGCGGAGAAATTGGATTAAGAGCCCAAGAGGATGCAGTTGATTTAATTACAAGAACCATTGCACAAGCTAACTGCCTGGAAAAGGAAAACGAATTGTTGTTTCAAATTTTGGATTGCTTTAATTATCAGCCTCCGGTTGCTGTGAAGGTGTATTATCAGTAAGCTTAAAACTTAAGCCCAATGTACTCGCACTACAAAGGGTATAAAGCCCCGATGTTCTCGTACAACAGAGGGGCTTTTAATTGTGTCAATTCCATATAATCAACAACATTTCAACGATTATCCTAAAAAGCTTCACTAACACTCTTAAGATGTTAACAAATATGTTAATAAAATATTTTGCCTCAACTATATCTCTTTTCATACCTTTAATTACAATTAACATCGAAGATGAAGACCTTTATATCTGGCCAAATAGAAACCCCCTCAGAGGACATCAGGTTAAAGTTTCAAAAAGCTGAAGATTACCTGAAGTCAATTGGTCGCTTTCCGCTTAATCCTCTTAAGATGCCCCAGGAAAACAGGTTTTATCATCTCCAGTCCTGCAAATCAATCTATCTTCTGGATAGCTGGATTCATTCACCGGAAGCAATGGCAGAGAAATACTATTCAGAGCTAACTGGCAAAGAGATTATTTATGAGTCCAATGCCCGAAATCAAGAAAAGATAAATCTCAAAATACTTAAGATAACCGAAGTAATTAAAGAAGTTGCAGGATGGGAGCCTGAGCAGTATTTGTCACACGAGAAAGGTCCCAAAGGTTTGAAATCTCAGAACAGGGGTTATCTCGGAAGGCTTCTGTTCGCTGTTGAATCTCTTGATGCAGGGATGGATCTTGATGAGGTATGCAAGTACGTTGGAAGAGACAAGACAACAGTTATGTGTTATCCCCAGAAGTACGAAAATGAATTTCGATTCAATGCCAGGTTCAGAAAGATAGCAGAAAAGGTTGATAAGTTGTTAAATTAGGCCCTCTGTTAATTGCTGAATAACTTAGCGAGGACCATAAATATTTTATATTACCATGACTGGATTTTTAGTATTATTAATAGCAATGATTATTTTGTTTATTATTATTTCCAAGTCAACCTCCCGGCAAGTAAAAACGGGGAAATTCTCTGAAGATTATTATTCACTAGCCACTTACAGAACCCCCCAAAGAGAAAACCTTAATAAATCCAAACATTACGAATTAGTTACAATAAAATCTCTTGAACGTTATATGTGTGTTATGGATAGTGATATATTTATAGAAATGTCAACGGCTCGATTGAATGGTCACACCTACATGGAAATAGATAAAAATAAGCTTGTTGCAATGGAAAAAAAACTAACAGAACACTTGGCATATGAAAACAAGCTCAGTGAGTGTGCTTCGCTCAATAACCAGGGTGTTGACTACGAAAAGGCCGGAAATATAACTCAAGCTATCAAAACGTATGAAAGCAATATTAAAGAAGGCTGTTATCCAGCTAGTCATTCATTTGATCGATTAATGATTCTTTATCGTAAAGCAAAAGATTATAATAGCGAGCTTCGTGTTATAGATCGTGCGATTGAAATTATCGGTGAAAGAAATCCTGCTCTCATAAAAAAATACCAAGACAGAAAAGAAAAGGTGTTTTTGCTCATGAATAAGAAAAATTCAAAAATCTGATCCGTAATTGTACAACTGTTGTACATCAGACTATCTTAAAAGCAAAAACCGCCTGATTATCAAGCGGTTCTTTTTTTCTTTGGCGGTGCGGACGGGACTCGAACCCGCGACCCTCGGCGTGACAGGCCGATATTCTAACCAACTGAACTACCGCACCAGTTTTCAATCGTGGTGCAAAAATAAACGATTTTTTTATTATGCCAAACAAATTTTCCAAAAATAGTTTTAAGTAGTGACTAAGATAGCAATACTCTTTAAAACTGGTTTGTTATTTGAAAAAACTGAAATTCACACCACCATAATTGCGATGCTCAAAAAATGATTTATGAGCATTGAATGAAATATCCCTAGGATGTTCGAGGATAAAGAAACCTGATTCTTTTAGTATGCCGGCCTCAAGCACCAGGTCAGGAATATCAGCCAGCCATGGAAGATCATAAGGAGGATCACCAAAAACCAGATCATACTTAGTCTTGCATGTCTTCAGATATGTCCTGACATCAATGTGTATCGGGCGGATGTTTTCAATACCCAGATCCTTAATAATGCGCTGAATACCTGCCAGGTGTTTGACATTCTTTTCAACTGTATGTATTTCCATGGCGCCTCTTGAACTGCACTCGTAGCTGATACTGCCAGTTCCTGCAAAGAGATCAAGAATTATTGACGATTCAAAGTCAATCCGGTTGCTAAGTATATTGAATAATCCTTCACGGGCAAAGTCGGTTGTTGGCCGTGCCTTAAGATCAGATGGTGGAACGATCCTCCTTCCTCTGTATTTGCCCCCTATTATTCGCAATTGAAAACGCTGAAAAGATTAATATATCTGTGTTTTTCGATGTCATTGAACACGTAACTAAAAGTAAAGTTGCCCCAGACTTCTGAAAACCTGACGTTTTTTATATAGATAGCCAGGTTCGACGACAAATCATCATATTTCTCTGCAAGACCGCTTAAATATATTGTTTCATTCTGTTTAATTTCCAATTTATTAAAAGCGTTAAGTACAAAGTACATGATGTCAGAAATATTCCTGTAACTGAATGTGTTACATAATTTTAATTCATAATGTCCGAAAATGATCAGGTTGAAATAATCTCTTTCTATATGAACATGGATGTAATTTGGATTTGTTTCCTTCCTGGCATGCGAGGTATGACAAAAAATTGTATACAGGTGAGATAAAGGGTAAATTCCCGGATAGAATTCCTTCAAAACATCGAAGAGCGACGATTTAACAGAATAGATCAGAAAGGCATCAGGGTCTTTAATCTTATTTGCAAGAATAACCTCGTCTTTTTCTTTCCTGTGATTAAAAGTGAAATATTCATCCTTTTTTGCAGGATCATACAATGCTGAAGGAACTAGTGTAAACTTTGGTGAAGTTGTTAGCAGCCTGACCTTTTTATAGGTTCTTGTAAGAAAATCATCCCTACTGATAAAATCCCTTATGTTCTCAGCGTTGAAGTATTTTGTATCATCAGGATCAAAAGACCTGATCATCACTATTTTATTTCTAAGTGTATCAAGAATTGAAAAAGAGAAACCGTCAGGTCCTGCCTGGATTGAAAGCTCGTAATTTTCAGTTGCATTTATATCGAGTGTCTCATCGAAGAGCTCCATTAATCTGGTATTACTTTGCATATCGATATTCCTTTTTCGGAATGACAGGAAGAATGTATAAGTTTACAAACAAAAGTAAAAAAAATATTGAGCAGCCACAAGCAGACTTTTCTGAACGATGCACGATACTATTATTTATAACCAATTATGCAAAAATCTGGGGATCACTCCAACTGACGATCAATCTGTAGCCATTAAGAAACTGTCAGATTATATAAGCAGAGATGGTAATGATAGCATTTTCCTGATGACTGGTTATGCGGGCACAGGTAAGACAAGTATTATCAGTTCGCTTGTGAGGACCTTAGATGTGCTAAGGATGAAATCGGTTCTTCTTGCACCCACGGGCAGAGCTGCGAAAGTTCTTTCTACTTATTCCGACCGCCAGGCTTTCACAATACATAAAAAAATATACAGACAGAAATCCTCAAAAGACGGACTGGGTAGTTTCACTCTTAACAGGAACATTGCCCGCGATACATTCTTTATTGTCGATGAAGCATCAATGATCTCAAATGAACCGGCTGAATCGTCTATTTTTGGCAGTGGAAAACTTCTTGATGATCTTGTTGAGTTCGTCTATTCCGGCACCGATTGCCGTCTTATCCTTGTAGGAGATACCGCTCAGCTTCCTCCGGTGGGATCTCCACTGAGCCCTGCTCTTGATAGCGCCGCACTTGCTGAATATGGCTTTGGCCTTATTACATGTGAGCTGAAACAGGTAGTACGTCAGAATGAAACATCCGGCGTACTGATGAATGCAACTGAAATCAGGAAGAAAGTTGCCGATAATGATCTTTCTAAACCTGAAATACAATGCCAGGGATTTGCCGACATCATAAGGATAAGTGGTGAAGATCTTATTGATGAACTTTCATCAGCTTATGGAAAATGCGGAACTGAAGGTACGATGATAATTGTTAATTCAAATAAGCAGGCGAATAAGTATAATCAGGGAATTAGGAACAGGATCTTTTTCAGGGAGGAGGAGATAAGCGCAGGCGATCTTCTGATGATAGTAAAGAACAATTACAGCATTCTTGAAGAAGGAGAGGAGGGAACAGACTTTATAGCAAATGGCGATATTGCCGAGGTCAGAAGGATACGAAAATATGAAGAAAGATACGGCCTCAGGTTTGCTGATATGCTCTTATATTTTCCTGATTATGAGCTCGAAATTGAAGCCAAGGTCATGCTCGATATACTTCATCTTGATACCCCGGCTCTGCCTGCAGATAAGAGCAGGGAATTTTTTAATTCTGTTCTCCAGGACTATGTTAATATCAAATCACGCAAGAAACAGTATGAAGCAGTAAGAGAGGATGATTATTTCAATGCATTACAGGTTAAGTTTTCTTATGCGGTAACATGCCATAAGGCCCAGGGTGGACAGTGGGAAAGAGTGTTCATCGACCAGGGTATGTTTAACAGGAATGAGGTTACAATTGAATACCTCAGATGGTTTTATACTGCACTTACAAGATCAACAGATAAAGTATATCTTGTGAATTTTGCAGATGACTTTTTTCAATTGCCGTTGGCTTAATTGCTTAATTGCCGTTGGCTTTAGCCAACGGGTAATTGAAAGGAACAAGAATCTTCTTCTGATTGTTAAAATATAAATTTTATTCTTATGAAATCATATCGCAAAGAACTTTGGTTTGAAGTGCCCACAAGAAGGGCATTCCTGAATATTACACCGCAGGTTGAAAAATGCCTTGCCGACTCAGGAATAACGGAAGGATTGCTGCTGGTAAATGCGATGCATATAAGCGCGTCTGTTTTTATTAACGATGATGAGAGCGGGTTGCATCATGACTTTGAAGTATGGCTCGAAAAACTGGCGCCAGAAAAACCTTATTCTCAATATAAACACAACGGGTTTGAAGATAATGCTGATGCACATCTAAAAAGGATGGTAATGGGCAGGGAAGTTGTTGTTGCCATTACTAACGGCAGGATGGACTTCGGCCCATGGGAACAAATATTCTATGGAGAGTTTGACGGGAAAAGAAGAAAGCGTGTTCTTGTTAAAATAATTGGCGAATAACAAGCATCTTTCAGGTCAGCTTCATATCCCTGATTATATCATCAATCCGGCTTTCAAGCATATTTTCTGTTATATCATACTTGTCTGCTGCCAATAATTTAGCATTTACACTGAAATAGAACTTGATTTTAGGTTCTGTTCCTGAAGGCCTTACAGATATTTTAGAGCCATCGGCAAGGAAGAACTGCAATACATCTGATCTTGTAAGATCAATTGAAGTTTTCTCTCCATTTTCAGCATTATGTGATATACCTGTTTTATAATCGTTGATCCTGATAACTTTGCTGTTATTTATCATTTTCGGAGGATTATTGCGGTACATCGACATCATACTCTTTATCTCCTGCGCTCCCTCGCTTCCATTCCTGACAATATTTACAAGCCTTTCCCTGTATAATCCATATTTGACATATATGTCAAGTAATAATTCGAAAAGAGATAAACCCCTGCTTTTTGCCCACGCAGTAACTTCAGCCACCAGCGCACATGATGCAACAGCATCTTTATCACGGGCATAGTCGCCAGGGAGAAATCCATAGCTCTCTTCACCTCCTCCGATATATTTCTTTTTCCCTTCGTATTTAAGAATAAGGTCAGCAAAAAACTTGAAGCCTGTCAGAACATTAAAACATTCAACACCAAAATCTGTGGCAATTACATCCATCAGGTCAGTTGTAACAATAGTGCTGATAATGAATTCATTACCTTTGTATCTGTTCTTTTCCTTATACTGCGAAAGAATATACCATATCAGGAGAACGCCGGTCTGGTTTCCATTTAAAAGAATATATTTCCCTTTGTTGTTTTTCACAGCTAATCCAAGACGGTCAGCATCTGGATCACTGGCCATTACAAGCTCTGCATTTACTTTTTCGGCTCTTTCGATTGCCATTTTCAAGGCGCCAGGTTCTTCAGGATTAGGTGACTCAACTGTTGGAAAATTACCATCAGCCTCGTCCTGCTCAGGTACTCCCATGATATTCGTGAAACCAAACATTCGTAAGGCCGGAGGTATCAGCTTGATGCCTGTGCCATGGATTGGAGTATAAACAATAGGAATATCTTTATGAGCTGCAACAGCATCAGCATTAAGGCTCATCTTCTTAACTTCTTTAAGAAAAAGATTATCTGTTTCCTGTCCGATGAGAATAATGTTTTTTTTCTTTCCACCGAATTTTATTTCAGAGACTGATTTTATTTTCCTTACTTCATCAATTATGGCGGTGTCGTGTGGAGCCACTACCTGTCCTCCATCTTCCCAGTAAGCTTTGTACCCATTATATTCAGGTGGATTGTGTGATGCTGTTATAACAACACCGCTCTGACATTTATAATGCCGTATTGCAAACGAAAGCTCAGGTGTAGGTCGTAATGATTCAAAAAGATAAACAGTAAAACCATTTGCTGAAAAGATATCTGCTGTTGTTTCAGCAAAGTACTTGCTGTTATTACGGCAATCGTAGGCGATTGCCACTTTTATATCTTTACCTGCATGTTGTTTAGCTATATAATTTGCCAGACCCTGTGTAGCCATTCCAAGCGTGTATATATTCATCCTGTTGGTACCGGCGCCCATAATTCCCCTCAAACCGCCCGTGCCGAATTCAAGATCCTGGTAAAAAGCATCGATAAGCTTTTTCTCATCGTGTTCAAGCATATCCTGTACTTCTTTCCTTGTTTGTTCATCGAATTCTATACCAAGCCACAGACCGGCTCTCTTCCTTATTTCTTCAACAGGTACCATTCTTTAAGTTTTGCTAATTATGAAATGATCAATCTAAAGGTTGTTTTCCTTCAACAGATAATTAGACATAAATTACTACTTTTTGTTTAATATCCGAGTAATTTCATACATCTTTTCAGGCTTGACCGCCAATGAGGTATAACGAGATTATAATTCTCCCTTATTTTTGCTTTGTTCAATACAGAATATGAAGGTCTTTTTGCTGCCTGTATAAACTCACTGCTAAGTACAGGTTTCAGATGACAATTCAGACCTGCTATATCCATTATTTCAGTTGCAAAATCGTACCAGGAACAAACACCTTCATTTGAGTAGTTGTATACTCCGGCATTAAAAGCAAACTGGTTTCTGATAACCCCCGACACAATAGACATAATTGCCGATGCAAGGTCAGCTGCAAAAGTTGGGGTGCCGGTCTGGTCAAAAACAACATTGATTGAATCTTTTTCAGCGCCAAGTTTCAACATCGTTTTAACAAAGTTCTTTCCAAACGATGAGTACAGCCATGAGGATCTTATTATCATTGATGCAGGATGAAGAAGAGCCTGGGTTTCACCAGCCAACTTTGATCTGCCATAAGCTGACTTTGGACCTGGCGTTGCAGTTTCATCATAAGGAACTGGTGATATACCATCATAAATATAGTCAGATGATATATGGATAAGCCTGCAATCACTTCCCTTAATTGCATCAACGATGTTCTTTACTGCAATAGAATTGACTAGCATTGCAGCTTCCTGTTCTTCCTCTGCCTTATCAACTGCTGTCCATGCTGCACAGTTGATAATCCAGTCGGGTTTCAGTTCCTTGATGAACTTGGCAGTAGCCGAACTATCTGTTATGTCAAGGTCGTTGATATCAGTAAATGTAAAATCATAGCCATAATAGTTTTTTGATACTATCCTAAGCTCATTCCCGAGCTGGCCATCAGAACCTGTAATGAGAATCGATGCCATCTTAAAAATTCATTTCTGCTTTATCGAAATTTGGTTGACTGATATCTTTAGCACTCATGATTGGCTTGGAAGATCCAAGTTTCCAGTCAATTCCAAGATAAGGGTCACTGAGAAGTATCCCCCTTTCATATTCTCGGTTGTAGAAGTTATCGCATTTGTACTGAATGACAGCCGTTTCGCTAAGAACCGAAAAACCATGTGCAAATCCTTTTGGTATAAATAGCTGGTCTTTAGTATCAGAGTCGAGCTCAATGCCAAACCATTTTCCAAATGTTGGTGATTTCTTTCTGATGTCGACTGCAACGTCAAAAATCTTACCTTCAATAACCCTTATAAGTTTTGATTGAGCGTAAGGTTCCAATTGGTAATGAAGTCCCCGTACAACACCAAAAGATGATTTTGATTCATTGTCCTGGACAGGATTAAATTCTATCCCGGCCTTTTTTATCTCTGAAAGATTAAAGCTTTCGAAAAAATAGCCTCTGTTATCCCTGAAAACCTCAGGTTTTATTACTACGAGGCCTTTAAGACCTGTTTCAATAATTTGTAAACTCATAGTTGAAATCAAAAACCGCTTCTGTCTTCTGCGGCAATCCTTAAAAGATATTTTCCATATTGGCTTTTTTCAAGTGGTTTAGCCAGTACCAGAAGCTGCTCCCTGTCAATAAACTTCATAGTATAGGCTATTTCCTCGATACATGCAGCCTTCAACCCTTGTCTTTGTTCAAGAGTTGAGATAAAATTAGATGCCTGGAGAAGACTCTCGAATGTACCTGTATCCAACCATGCCATGCCTCTTCCCAGCAGTTTTATCTCCAGAGAGCCTTCATTGAGATACACCCTGTTGAGGTCAGTTATTTCAAGCTCTCCCCTGGCTGAAGGTTTCAAAGCCCTGGCTTTAGCGCTGACGGTGCTATCATAGAAATATAAACCTGTTACAGCATAGTTTGATTTTGGGTTAGATGGTTTTTCCTCAATGCTTAGAACCTTTCCGTCTTTATCAAAATCAACAACACCATATCTTTCCGGGTCGTTTACATAATAACCAAAAACACAGGCACCTTTTTGAAGTTTGGCTGTCTTCCCGAGCACTTCGCCCATACCATGACCATAGAAAATATTATCTCCAAGGATCATACATACTGTATCATCGCCGATAAAATCTTCTCCGATTATAAAAGCTTGTGCAAGTCCGTCGGGTGAAGGTTGTTCTTTATAGCTGAATCTCATCCCAAGAGATTTGCCGTCTCCAAGAAGCGACCTGAAACAAGGCAGATCGCGTGGTGTTGAGATAATCAGAACATCCTTTATTCCTGACAGCATCAGGATTGAAAGAGGATAATAAATCATAGGCTTATCATAAACAGGCAACATCTGTTTTGATAATGCACTTGTTATTGGATGAAGCCTTGTACCTGAGCCTCCGGCAAGAATAATTCCTTTCATTGTTTGTTTTATATAAAATAATTGAGGGACTATCTTCTTCCGATGCCGATATACGTGAATCCGCTTCCTCGCAATTCCGCAGGATTATAGATATTCCTGCCATCAAAAATAATTTTATTTTTTAATAATCCTGAAAGTTTTGCAAAATCAGGCAGATGAAATTCAGACCATTCTGTTACAAGAGCAATTGCATCAGCGCCTGTTGCTGCATCATAAGGATCAGAAGCATATTCGATCTCATCGCCAAGGATTTTATGTGTCTCTTCCATAGCTGCTGGGTCATACGCTTTGACTTTAGCACCAGCCTTCAAAAGATTATTAATAAGGTATATTGCAGGAGATTCCCTAATGTCATCTGTTTTTGGCTTGAATGAAAGTCCCCAGATACAAATTATTTTTCCGGCGAGCTCATTTTTGAAGAACGATGATATCTTCAGAAAAAGAATGTTTTTCTGATATTCGTTTGCTTTCTCAACAGCTGTAACAACTTTCAGCTCATAACCATTATCAGAAGCTGTTTTGGCCAAAGCTTTAACATCTTTTGGAAAACATGATCCACCATATCCTGTTCCTGCATAAAGAAATTTGCTTCCTATCCTTGAATCGCTCCCTATACCCTTTCTCACATGGTTTATGTCGGCCCCAAGAATATCGCAAAGGTTAGCTATTTCGTTTATAAAACTAATTCTTGTTGCGAGCATGGCATTGGCAGCATATTTGGTGATCTCTGCTGATGCAATATCCATGAACAGGATGGGATGATTGTTTAATACAAAAGGCATATAAAGACGCCTCATAATTGCTGAAGTATTTTCATTATCTACTCCGACTACAATTCTTTCAGGTTTAAGAAAATCATCAATTGCTGCCCCTTCCTTGAGAAATTCAGGGTTTGAAGCCATGTCGAATTTAACATCCACTTTCCTTTTATCGATCTCATCCTGTATCGCTTTCCTTATCTTTTCAGATGTACCAACAGGAACTGTGCTTTTTGTGACAACAACAATACGATGATCAATTGCTTTCCCAATTTCTGATGAGACACTCAGAACATGCTTAAGATCTGCAGAGCCATCTTCATCCGGAGGCGTACCAACTGCTATGAAAACAACTTCTGCTTCCTTAATCGCATCTGGGATAGAAGTTGTGAACCGCAACCTGTTTTTTGCCATGTTTTTTGAGATGAGTGTTTCAAGACCTGGTTCGTAGATAGGGATAGCCCCTTTGTTAAGCTTATCAATTTTTTCGGGGTTGTTATCTACACATGTTACTATGGCGCCACTATCTGCAAAACATGCACCTGTAACCAGTCCGACGTATCCGGACCCAATGACAGCTATTCTCATTGATCAAGTTTTTAAGTAAACGCAAAATGGACACAAAGATAATATAAAGTACGATTTTGCAGTTACCAGGAACTATAACTTATGACTTAATATTAATGTACAAAGTGGTTTAACATAATGAAAATCCATATCTTATTACTTTTGGTTTTAAAAAATTTAATATCTTTGCATCCACTTTTTAACAATATAATGTCTAACCTATTAATTATTAGTTTTTTAAAATTTAATTATGACTGAAAGTAAAAAGAAAGCAACCAAAAAAGAGGTTGTCGACGGAAGTGAGAAACAGGCAGCTGGTGCAAGAGCGGAAGATTATGGATTTGCAGCCGAGCCAAAAAAAGAAAAAAGAGTAAAGAAAGCCGAATCAGAGGATAATGGTTCGGAGAAAATCTCAATAGCCGAATATACACCGGTTGCACCGGAAGAATTCGACTGGGAAAAATTTGAAAGTGAGGAAAACCGTACATCTCCTAAATACAAGGAGCTTGAATCACTTTACGATGAGACCCTTTCAACAGTTGCAGTTGATGAAGTCGTAATAGGTACTGTAATACAAATGACCTCCCGCGAAGTTGTTATCAACATTGGTTACAAGTCGGAAGGTGTAGTAAGTCTTAACGAGTTCCGCTATAATCCAAATCTTAAAGTGGGTGACAAAGTTGAGGTTTATGTTGAAAGTCAGGAAGACAAAAAAGGACAACTTCTTCTGTCACACAAGAAAGCCCGCGCTATTAATTCATGGGATAGGGTTAATGCTTCTCTTGAGAAGGATGAAATCATCACAGGTTATATCAAGTGCCGCACAAAAGGTGGTATGATCGTTGATGTATTTGGCATTGAAGCTTTCCTTCCTGGATCACAGATCGATGTCAAGCCAATCCGCGATTACGATGTATTTGTTGGAAAAACAATGGAGTTCAAGGTTGTTAAGATCAACCAGGAATTCAAGAACGTTGTTGTATCTCACAAAGCTCTGATCGAAGCAGAACTTGAACAGCAGAAGAAAGAAATTATTGCTAAGCTTGAAAAAGGACAGGTTCTTGAAGGAACCGTTAAAAATATAACATCTTATGGTGTGTTCATCGATCTCGGTGGAGTTGATGGACTTATTCATATTACAGATCTTTCATGGGGTAGGGTTAATCATCCTGAAGAGATCGTTCAGCTTGATCAGAAGCTCAATGTTGTTATTCTCGACTTTGATGATGACAAGAAGAGGATCGCTCTTGGTCTGAAGCAACTTACTGCTCACCCATGGGATTCAGTTGATCCTGATCTCAAAGTAGGTGACAAAGTTAAAGGAAAAGTTGTTGTTATGGCTGATTATGGAGCCTTTGTTGAAATAGCTCCGGGTGTAGAAGGCCTTATCCATGTGTCAGAAATGTCATGGTCACAGCATCTTCGCAGTGCACAGGAATTCCTTAAGGTTGGACAGGAAATAGAAGCTGTAGTTCTTACTCTCGACAGGGCTGAAAGAAAGATGTCTCTTGGTATCAAGCAACTTAAGCCGGATCCATGGCAAAATATTGAAGAAAAATATACTGTCGGCTCAAAACATATGTCGAAAGTAAGAAATTTCACAAACTTCGGTGTCTTTGTTGAGATTGAAGAAGGAGTTGATGGTCTTATCCATATCTCTGACCTCTCCTGGACAAAGAAAATCAAGCATCCAGCTGAATTTACATCAATTGATTCAGAGATTGAAGTATCAGTTCTTGAAATCGATAAGGAGAACCGACGTCTCAGCCTCGGACACAAACAACTCGAAGAGAACCCATGGGATGTATTCGAAACAATATTCACACTCGATTCAGTTCACGAAGGTACGGTTGTTGAAGTATTCGACAAAGGTGCTGTAATTGCACTTCCTTACGGAGTAGAAGGTTTTGTTACCCCGAAACACCTTGTTAAAGCTGATGGTATGATAGCTAAGGTTGACGAGAAATTGATGTTCAAAGTTATCGAATTCAATAAATCAGCTAAGAAAATCATCGTATCTCATAGCCGTGTTTACGAAGATGAGAAGAAGACAGCAGAAACACCTGCTCCAAAAGTTGAAGCAGCAGCTCCAAAAAAAGGACAACGTAAGCAGAAAACAAGCGCTGAAAAAACAACTCTTGGAGATATTTCCCAGCTTGCAGCTTTGAAAGAGGAAATGGAAGAAAAGGAAAATAAAGCTTCAGGAAAGAAGAAAGAATAGTGTTGTTGCAGGTAAAAAAAGAGAAAAAGCTTCCGGTAGTTTGAAAAAATGCTTAAATTAGGGCATCATAATTAAATGATTTTAAATTGTCAGCAATATGGATTTCAATATTGAAAACCGGAATAACAGCACTCTGATACAAATCGAGTCGGAAAAACTTGATACACACATTGCTCCGGCACTTAAGTCGGAGCTTGTACTTGTATCAGGGAAAGGCGAGAAGAATATCATTCTTGATCTTGAAAAATGTCAGTACTGTGATTCATCAGGATTAAGTGCAATTCTTGTTGCCAACAGGCTATGCAAGAATGCAGGTGGTACTTTTGTTCTCTGTGGACTGAATGAGGCTGTTGAAAGACTTATTACAATTTCACAGCTTGATACTGTTCTTACAATCACCAGATCTGTTATTGAAGCAGAAAAAGTGATCTCTTGAAGAAAGCTCTGAAAAGCGTAATGAAGCTCACCATTCTCGGTAGCAGCTCTGCATTGCCAACATCAGAAAGATATCCCAGCGCTCATGTGCTCAATGCACATGAGCGTTTGTATTTAATAGATTGCGGTGAGGGAACACAGATACAACTACGTAGATCGAAGATAAGGCTTAACAAGATCAACCATATTTTTATCAGCCATCTTCATGGCGACCATGTCTTTGGCCTTTATGGACTTCTTTCTACATTCAGCCTAATGAACAGGGTGGCTCCTCTTAGACTTTACGCTCCTGAAAACTACAGGAGCATACTATTCTCTCATCTTGCAGATTTCGATATAAAACTTGGTTTTCAGATTGATGTTGTTCCTCTTAAAGGAAAAGATCCAATTCAAATACTTGATGACAAGTATATTACTGTTACAAGCTTCCCCCTTGAACACAGGGTTCCTGCCTTCGGGTTTTTGTTCAGGGAAAAACAACTGCAAAGAAATATTATTAAGGAAAAGATTTCTGAATATAATATCCCCGGAATAAGAATTCCTGCAATTAAGAATGGTAATGATTATGTTAACCCTGACGGGATAATAATTAAAAACGATGAACTGACATTACCTGCTCCTGAACCTCTTTCATTCGCATATTGCAGCGACACGAAGTACTTCAGTCGTTTGTCGTCGTTTGTCAGAGGAGTCACATTGCTTTATCATGAAGCTACCTTCGATAAAACACTTGAGAAGCTGGCTGACATAACCGGCCACTCAACAACTTCAGACGCTGCGAAAGTGGCTGCCGAGGCTGACGCAAAGAGCCTCATTATTGGTCACTTTTCTTCAAGATACAAGGATGTTAGTTTTCTTGTTGATGAAGCACGTGAGATCTTTCCTGCAACCTTACAGGCTATTGACGGGCATACTTATGACATCAGCTCATACGCTGAATAATGGCATCTGTTTAGAACTTAAGAGTTCAAAGAAAAATATCTATCTTTGAACTCATTTTAAAAACATAAAGCCTTTCATTTTGCAGCAAAAAATTCTTATCCTGGATTTTGGTTCACAATATACACAGTTGATAGCCAGACGTATACGTGAACTTAATGTATATTGTGAGATTTATCCTTTTAATCATTTTCCCCCTCCTGATGATAGTGTAAAAGGGGTGATCCTATCAGGGAGTCCTTTTTCAGTACGCGATAAGAACGCACCAAATCCTGACCTCACACTGATTAAAGGCAGATACCCGCTTCTCGGTGTCTGTTATGGAGCCCAGCTATTGGTACATCAGGCAGGAGGGGAGGTAAAACTTTCTGAAACAAGGGAATACGGCAGGGCTAATCTTGTAATAAGCGATACAAGAGATCCACTCCTCAAAAGCATTAATAAATCAACACAGGTGTGGATGTCGCATGGCGACACTATTGTTAAACTACCAGATAAGTTTAATCTGATCGGATCCACTACTGATGTTCCTGCTGGCGCATTCAGAATTGAAAATGAAAACACCTGGGGAATTCAGTTTCACCCGGAAGTCTACCATACAACTGAGGGATCGCAGATGCTTGGGAATTTTATTTATGGCATTTGTGGCTGTTCGGCCGATTGGACTCCTGACTCATTTGCTGAAGCAACAATAAAAGATCTTAAAACAAAGCTAGGAAACGACAGGGTTATACTAGGCCTTTCCGGAGGTGTGGATTCAACTGTTGCCGCAGTGCTTCTTCATAGGGCAATAGGGAAGAATCTTACATGCATATTTGTTGATAACGGACTTCTGAGGAAAAACGAATTTGAAAAGGTTCTTGAATCATATAAAGATCTGGGTTTGAATGTCATTGGCGTTGATGCTTCATCTCGTTTTATTGATAAACTTGAGGGAGTAAGTGATCCTGAGAAGAAGCGCAAGATCATAGGAAGTGTATTCATTGATGTTTTTGATCATGAAGCAACAAGGATTAAGGATGTAAAATGGCTTGCACAGGGAACAATTTATCCTGATGTTATCGAGTCGGTATCAGTCAACGGTCCTTCAGCAACTATTAAATCACATCATAATGTGGGTGGTTTACCAGAGAAGATGCACCTGAAAGTTATTGAACCACTAAGGTTGCTGTTTAAGGATGAAGTCAGAAAAGTTGGAAAAGCAATCGGAATCCCAGTTGGCATACTAAACAGGCATCCCTTCCCGGGGCCAGGATTAGCAATAAGGTTACTTGGCAAGATCACAAGGGAAAAGCTCATTATCTTAAAGGACGCAGATCATATTTTTATTGAGGGACTAAAGCGTCACGGGCTTTATGATGAAGTTTGGCAGGCTGCAGTTATACTTCTTCCTGTTCAGTCCGTCGGAGTCATGGGTGATGAGAGGACTTATGAAAATGCTGTTGTGTTGCGTGCAGTTACATCAACAGATGGGATGACAGCCGACTGGGCACAATTACCTTACGATTTCCTCTCGTCGATCTCAAATGAGATCATAAACAGGGTTAAAGGAATAAACAGGGTCGTTTATGACATCAGTTCAAAACCGCCATCAACAATTGAATGGGAGTGATACATTATTTATTAGTTGAACCTTTTGTTATTAACTATATCAAATATTAAAATGATATTCAGATAAAAACTTTAGGTTTTTTTAATTGTTGGATTAATTATTACTATTACATAAGTTTATGAAGAAGTTATTTTTGCTGTCAGCATTATTGCTGGTTGCAACCCTTATCATTCCGGTTCAATCCGCATCGCAGGTCATCAACGAAGGTACTTTCAAGATAGCAAGAACATTCGGTCTTATAGAATCATTTTATGTTGATACTGTCAACATGAACACGCTGACTGAAAAAGCTATTGTTGAAATTCTTAAAAACCTCGATCCTCATTCAACCTACATATCAGCAGATGATGTAAAGGATATGAATGAACCTCTAACCGGTAATTTTGATGGAATAGGGGTTCAGTTCAATTTGTTGCATGATACCATTATAATTATTGAACCATTATCTGGCGGACCTTCCGACAAAGTTGGAATTAAGGCTGGCGACAGGATTCTTACAATTAATGCTGAAAAAGTAGCAGGAATGAAGCTTACTTCTGCAGCTGTACGGAAGAGATTGATGGGTCCTAAAGGATCAAAGGTCAATGTTACTGTATTCAGAAAAGGTAGCATGTCACCTATGGAATTCACAATAGTACGTGACAAGATACCTATCTATAGTCTTGATGCTTCATATATGCTTGATAATCAAACCGGCTATATTAAGTTGAATAAATTCGCTGCTACCACGGAAAAAGAGTTTATGCAGGCTGTTGATTCACTGAAGAAACAAAATATGCAAAATCTGGTTCTGGATTTGCGTGGTAACGGAGGGGGATATATGCTTGCAGCTACAGCGATTGCTGAGAAGTTTTTCGATAAGCAGCAATTGCTTGTTTTTCTGCAGGGTAGGAAGACACCAAGACAAGATTATAAATCAGCAGGACAAGGACCGCTTGCTTCAACAAAAGTAGTTGTACTAACGGATGAGAATTCAGCTTCCGCAAGTGAAATTCTTGCAGGCGCATTGCAGGATTGGGATCGTGGTGTTGTAATTGGCAGGAGGACGTTTGGAAAAGGACTTGTTCAGAATGGTTTCTACCTTACAGACGGATCAATGATAAGACTTACAATTGCACGATATTATACTCCTACAGGTCGATCAATACAGAGAGCTTATAGCGAGGGATTTGATAAGTATGTTGAGAGTTTTGTGCAACGTTATGACCATGGGGAGATGCTTAATGCCGATAGCATTAAAATGCCCGATTCATTAAAGTATACTACACTAATTAATAAAAGAGTTGTTTATGGAGGAGGGGGTATAATGCCTGACATATTTGTATCGATTGATACTTCTTACAGCACCCCGTATTTTAACAGGCTTGTTGCGAAAAACATTCTGAATTCTTTTACACTTGAGTACTATGATAAAAACCGGACAGCCCTTACTTCAAAGTACAAAACTTTTGAGAGGTTTCAATCTGATTTCAATGTCGATGAAGATATGATAAAGGCCTTTATTCAAAAAGGCGAGTCAGAAGGTGTCAAATTCAATGAAGCGCAGTTTAACAAATCAAAGGAAGAATTATCTCTTGTTCTCAAAGGCCTTGTTGCAATTAACATCTGGCAGACAAATGAATATTTCCGTGTGATCAACCAGAATGATAAAGTGATAGCAGAAGCTCTCCGGGTGATTGAAGACCGAAAGACTTATAATGCAACACTTGGTTACAGATAGGACTGATGAAGTTTGTAGCTAAAACACTTTATGGTCTTGAGCAAGTGCTTTCAGGCGAGTTGGTTTCTCTTGGCGCCTCAAATATTAAGGTATTAAACAGGGCTGTATTATTCGAGGGTAATAAAGAATTGCTATACCGGGTAAATTATTGCTCAAGAACGGCATTATCTGTTTTGATGCCAATAGATGAGTTTCGTATACGTTCGAAAGAAGATCTCTACGATGGAGCAATGCGCATCAGATGGGATAAGTATATGAACGACGAAACAACTTTTTCAATTGTTCCTGTTGTTAACTCACATTATTTTGCTCATACAGGTTTTCCTGCACTTATCCTTAAGGATGCAGTTGCTGATTTTTTCAGGCAAAGAAAAGGAAGGCGTCCAAATGTTGATCAAAATGATCCGGACCTGCTGATTAACCTTCATATAAGCAACAACCTTGTAACTATATCCCTCGATTCAACAGTTGTACCCTTATACAAGAGAGGATACAGAAAAGAACAGTCAATTGCTCCTCTTAATGAAGTACTTGCGGCTGGAATGTTGCTTATCTCGGGATGGGATGGCTCAAGGGATCTTGTTGATCCGATGTGCGGTTCGGGAACAATCCCGATTGAGGCAGGATTAATTGCATGCAACATTCCTCCGGGTAAATTCAGGTCTTCCTTCGGCTTTATGAAGTGGAATGATTATGAAGATGATCTTCTCAGGAAGATAAAGGCGGATTGTGAAGAACAGATTCGAAAACCGGCGGCTTTAATTTCCGGAAGTGATATTTCTCCTAAAGCTGTCGAACAGTCAGAAATTAATCTGGCTTCAGCAGGTCTACTTGATTATGTTAGTATCAGGGTTTCTGATTTTGCTGACCTGAAGAGCGACTCGCCAGGTAAGTATATTTTCATTAATCCCCCGTATGGAATCAGGATTATGCCTGAAGAATTGAATGGCCTTTATGGGATGATAGGAACAAAGCTCAAACATGGTTTTCCTGATTCTTCCGCATGGATTATAACACCAAATATGGAAGCATTGAAGCATGTCGGTTTGAAGCCGGAGAATAAGTATACTTTGTTTAATGGCTCACTTAAATGCGTTCTTGTAAGATATGAAATGTACCAGGGTAGCAGGAAAAGATAAACATTTTAAGTTTTCTTAAAGCAATTCCGGTTCCTTTCAATAAATAATTTTCTGCCTGTAAGGGTCTTCAATTGTGCATTTCAAGCTTGTTAATCTTTCTTATTAAAGCTAAACCCCCTTATAATTTTGGGAACTTCATATTTTTATTATATTTGTTATCAGAAAATTTACCCTTACCCCAAAAGTGAAGCTTAAATGAGCTTTAACGTTGAGAATTATTTATCGGAACAACATGACGGAAGTGTTATCCTCCATTACAAGGGTAATATTGATTCGGATTTGATCAACCATGTTCTTGATACAGTTGAAAGTAAAATGGTCGAGGGGAATGAGAATCCTAAATTGCGAAAGAAAGTATATAATGTACTTGTTGAAAGTTTGCAAAACCTTTATCATCATGTTGACAGGGTACCTGCAGACTTTGAAGATCAGGATTCGGAGAAATACGGGTTACTTGTTGTCAAGAAAGCAGGCAGTAATTACATTATCATTACGGGAAACTTTGTTCATACCGGAAATATTGAAAAGCTTGAGGAGAAAATTAAGAGAATCAATAGGTCCAGCAACGATGAGATTAAGGAATTATATAAATTCATCCTCAACCATCAACGGATTTCTGCAAAAGGAGGCGGCGGTTTGGGGCTTGTTGATATTGCCAGGAAAACTGGAAATAAGCTGAACTATGATTTCGCGAGGTATAATGATGAATATTCATTTTTCTATTTGAATATTCTTGTTAACGAAGAACCGATAAACAATAATTAAAATTAATAAATATGGAACCGATCAACATTGAAGGAACCCCCAAAACCCCGACAGTTAAGTTTGATTCATCAGCAGGTGTTTTTGAAATCAAGGGACGTTCTATCCCCGAGAACTCGGTTGAATTCTACAAACCCCTGGTAGATTGGTTAGATAACTATAAGGAAACCCCATTAGCGAAAACGGTTGTTAATATAAGACTCGAATATTTCAATACAAGTTCATCAAAATGTATTCTCGATGTCTTTAAAAAGCTTGAAGCAATTCATAAAGCAAAAAATGAGGTAGAAGTTAACTGGTACTATGAGGAGGATGATGAGGATATGCTCGAAGCCGGTGAAGACTATGAATCAATAATCAGGGTACCTTTCAAAATGATTGAAATAGTTGAGTGAACAACCATCTGATTTCAACAGATCGGTTGTTTCAAAAAAAAAGAGGTTGTCATTTCTGGCAACCTCTTATTTTTTATAATCGGGCCTTTAGGATTTTTGCCTGTTTGCCATAACAGACTCGCCAGAATCAAGAGCTTTTTTGAGCAACCTGAAATATAATGCGAGATATAGCCCAATTGTCATAACCCACAATACAACAATATTGATAACAAAAGTTTCTACATTTTTCGACAGGACTTTCTTGGTTGGTGAATAGAAATGTGCCCTTATGAAAGAATGTTTTGGATCCATATATATAGGTTCAAGCTTTTGAACTATCTCATCATTATATTCGATTATCTTTTCAGCTTCATTGCTGTTTGTTACAAATTCTTCAAGAGCATCGTTTGTATAATCTTCCTTCAATTTTAAGAAGGCTGCTTTGTCAGCGCTCTGGAGCTTAGTTACAAGTGCATCCTTCCTGGTATTAGCTTCATTAGAGTATCTGACATAGTACTTACGAAGGTTATCAACGTATTTTATAGCCGAGCTAATAACATCAAGGTTTATCTTATCAGGTGTGAGATAGTCGATATACTCAAATTTTATTCCGAGTGTCTCACGCATCTCTTTTATAAACTCATTTTGAACAAGTTTAAGTTTACTGTCGAAATTTTCACTTCTTGCATTTTTTTCAAGATCATTTTGCAGGCTCTCAAGTTTACCTTTTATTGTAACATTCCAATAATCCTTCTTGAATTTGGCCTGACTAATTGCTTTATTGAAAGGATAAAACTGTCGTTCGAAATCGTTATAGATAAACTGTTTGACTGCCAGAGCCTCATATCCCCAACGGGCAGTAATAAAATCACCGTAAAAAGGAATATCAACAGGAGATGATATCTGCGGATTCAGCTTTTCAAATTTAACCATTACACCACTCAGAATGATTTGTGGAATAACTAGGAAAGGTATTAATATATAAATTGTAACAACAGTTTTGAAGCTGTCTGAAATCAGAAGCCCAAGCATATTAGCGCCTGCCCAGCAAGTGAATAGAACTATCCAGTATTCGAACATCATTCCTTTTATGCCAGTAATTGAGTTCCCTATAATAACAAAAGTAAGAGCCTGGAGGGCTGAAATGCCAAACTGAACAAATACTTTTGAGAGAAGATAACTGTTCCAGCTTAGATTAAGGAATGCTTCCCTCTTTAATATCTTCCTGTCTTTAATTATTTCTTCTGCACTCACAGTAAGTCCCATGAAAATGGCCACTATTACTGACATAAAGATGTATATAGGCAGGTTGGAATTTTCAAATAATGTATATCTGCCACCATCATTACTCTCATCGAAGAACCTGATCATTCCTGCCAGGAAAAAAGCAAGTACAGGCGCTTCAAGAAGCGTAATAAGCAGGTATTGAGTATCTGCAATTTTAGACAGGACATCTCTTTTTATAAAGACAATAAGCTGATTAAACTTATTTGGCGTTTTAAAATTAATCTCGGGTATTGTGGTTCCCCTTTCAAGATTCTCGTCCTTCTTCTCCGCTTTATACAGAGCGCTCCAGTCAGCAGGGGCAATCCTCCTTGTTTCCGTGGGGTGACCACTTTCAGTGAAGACTTTTGTTTCAACAATGTTAAAAATCTGTTCCGGATTTACGTTTCCACAGACATAACATTCACTCTCGTTATAATTTGCCTGCTCTATTTTGCGTTTAAAATACTCAATTGAATCAACAGGGTTTCCATTGTATATCAGATATCCTCCGGTATCGAGGATAATCAGTTTATCGAACATCTTAAAGATCTCTGATGAAGGTTGATGTATCACAATAAACAATAGTTTGCCTTTTCGTGCAAGCTCCTTTAACAGATCAAGAATGTTTTCAGAATCACGCGATGAAAGACCGGAAGTTGGCTCGTCAAGGAACATAATCGCAGGTTCCCTGATAAGTTCAAGAGATATGTTAAGCCTCTTTCTTTGGCCTCCACTGATCTTCTTATTTAAAGGACTTCCAACTTTCATATTCCGGATCTCATAAAGACCCAGGTTCTTTAGAACATTATCAACTCTTGTTATTATTTCATCCTCTGTTAAATTGTCGAAGCATAGTTTCGCATTATAATAAAGGTTTTCAAATACAGTAAGCTCTTCAATCAAAAGATCGTCCTGTGATACATAGCCGATTAACCCTTTTACTTTCTCTTTTTCATTATGAATGCTTACACCATTAATCAATACTTGGCCGTCATTAGGATCGTTTGTGCCATTCAAAACACTAAGGAGAGTCGATTTGCCTGCTCCACTTGCACCCATAATGCCAACCATCCTTCCAGATTCCTCCATGAAGCTCATGTGGTGTATCCCAACCTGCCCCGATTTAAACCTGTATTCAATATTGTTAACCTCATATACAACCCTTGAAGCTTTGAACTCTTCCTTCATGAATTGCATTGTAACATCCCAATAGTAAATAGGGCTTATCTTATATCCCTTTATTGACGATCCCTGGCTAAACGGGTAAGCCTTTTCTTCCTGAAGGAGCTGCCCATTCATCGACAACTCACCGGAGCCTTTAAACCTTACGAAATATTTTGTTATCGATGGTATATAAAGGATCCAGATAGATCCCTTAACCAGCTCTTTGAACATATACTTAACGGTATCTGATTTATTATCTTTATTACCGTTGATAATAAGCAAATTGGATGTCTCGGGTATATTGTCAAATGAATTCAGAACAAAACTCTGGATTGTTGCATATTCTTCTTCTGTTATATTTAATCCTTCAGCAAGAGTGCTTATGAATCCAAGTTCAAGTGAATTGACCTCCTTTCCGCCCGATTTGCAGAATTCAAGAACCTGCATAACAACAACAATCCTTTGCTCCTGATCGAGCATTCCCTGTTCATTGATCTCCTTGCAGAGTTTTCTGATTCTGATAGCAATAGCACCCTCTCTTCTTTCCGCACTGCTTTTTTCAAGCTTTTTCCTTGCTTCCTCATACTCCTTATCGTAAATGGTAAGGTATTCATTTACCAACTCCTGGTTAAGCAACCGTTTGAGAAAAGCTTCAACAACACCCCTTCTTTCAATATCGTTGGTTTGCGGTTTTGCAATTATTGCAAAGAGCTGCATCAGGGTTTCAAGAATCTTCTCACTCATACTGGTCTGGTTGTTTATATGGGTTGAAGATATTGAAATAAGTTATTTCATACAAAAAAATATGATGCATTGTTTTAAACTTAAATTGAGTAACATGATAGTTATTTATGTTTTGAGGTTTTTTTCTTTTTCTTTTTCTCAACTGAATAACCATGTTTCCCGATATGAGTCCCAAGCTCATAGTATTTTCCATGAGAATAGCAGATAGGCTTTGAATCATTAAACCGGAAAAGCCCATTTTTTTGATTTATATACTTTTCATCTGCATGGACAGCAAGTACCTCGGAAATGAACATGTGATGCGTGCCAAGCTCCTTTATTTCTTTAACAATGCATTCAATATTCATTGGCGATTCTTCAATCATAGGAGCTTTAACATGCGACGCGGAAACAGGAGTTAATCCCATTTCTTCGAACTTTCTATGCTTACTTCCTGACTTTACTCCACACCAGTCAGTCGCAAATGCAAGTTCACTTGTTGTAAGATTGATTACATATTCCCGGTCTTTTTTAATTATGTTGTATGAATGTCTGCCAGGTCGTATTGAGATATAACACATTGCAGGATCGGTGCAGATAGTACCTGTCCATGATACTGTTATAATATTATATTCTTCAGGTTCTGATCCGCAACTTACCATCACCGCAGGCAATGGATATATCATTGTACCTGCTTTCCACAAAATTTTACCCATAATATTTATTTAAATGAATATCAAATATAACTAATACCCGAAATGTAGTGTTCATATAAGGACAGATTGACATATTTTACACTTAAAAATTATGTCAATTAGTCAAAATATCCGCATGGCAGAAAATTTGATCCTCCTGTAAAAAACTATTTGAAATGAATCTAAATAATTTTACATTAAAAGCACAGGAGTCAATTCAGCAGGCCTTTAATATTGCCAGTTCAAAAGGGCATCAGGCTGTTGAGTGTGCTCATATACTCAGAGGAGTTATGAGTGAGTCGGAGAGCATTACTGGATTCCTGTTCGGGAAAATTGGTGTAAATATTTCTACTCTCACAAAGGAGATAGATAGTCTTATTGATTCCTTCCCAAAAGTATCAGGAGCTGAATCATATATTTCGTCAGCAGCTTCAGAGGCGCTTAGGAAGGCTTCTGATCACGCTTCTGCAATGAAAGACAAATTTGTTTCATCGGAGCACCTTCTGATGGGTATACTTGATTCAGGTGATAAAGCATCACAGGTTTTGAAGAATCATGGCGTTACAGTAAAAAATTTAAAATCTGCAGTAGCAGAACTTAGAAAAGGAGCAAAGGTTGAGAGTCAAACCTCTGATGATACTTTTGATTCACTGAACAGGTATGCAGTGAACCTGAATGAAAAAGCCCGATCTGGGAAGCTTGATCCTGTTATTGGCAGAGATGATGAAATAAGAAGGATTTTACAAATACTTACAAGAAGAACAAAAAACAACCCGCTTTTGATAGGTGAGCCGGGTGTAGGAAAAACAGCAATAGCAGAAGGCCTTGCACACAGGATAATACGTGGCGATGTTCCAGAAGATATTAAATCAAAGATCATTTATTCGCTCGATATGGGGGCGCTTATTGCCGGCGCAAAATATAAAGGTGAGTTTGAAGAGAGGCTTAAATCTGTTGTAAATGAAGTAATCGGCTCGAATGGAGAAATCGTCCTTTTTGTTGATGAAATACATACTCTTGTTGGAGCTGGCAAATCAGAAGGAGCAATGGATGCTGCCAATATTCTAAAACCTGCACTTGCAAGAGGTGAATTAAGGGCTATCGGCGCAACAACATTCAATGAATACCAGAAATACTTTGAAAAAGACAAAGCTCTTGAACGAAGATTCCAGGTGGTTATGGTTGATGAACCCGACAGGGCAGATTCAATATCTATTCTCCGTGGTATTCGTGAGAAATATGAGACTCATCATAAAGTAATTATAAGGGATGAAGCAATAATTTCAGCAGTCGATCTCTCAACAAGGTATATTACCGACAGGTATCTTCCCGATAAAGCCATTGACCTCATCGATGAAGCTGCCTCAAGACTCCGTCTTGAGATGAACTCTGTCCCCGAGGAGATTGATGAAGCAGAAAGGGCTATTGCCAGATTGGAGATTGAGCGTGAAGCACTGAAGCGTGACGGTGATACAATAAAGGTTGACAAGATATCGCGTGATTTGGCTGAGATACAATCAAAACGCGATTCATTAATTGCAGACTGGAAATCAGAAAAAGAAATGATCGACAGGGTTCAGGTCAATAAGGAAACACTGGAGTCTCTTAGGCTTGAAGCCGAAAAGGCTGAAAGAATGGGCGATTATGGCAAGGTTGCGGAAATTAGATATGGGAAAATCACCGAGCTTGAAAAGCAAATTGCCTCAATGAAAGATGAGATCGAGAAGAAAAGGAGCAGGGGTTCTCTTATAAAAGAAGAGGTAACCTCTGAAGATATTGCCTCAATAGTATCAAAATGGACAGGCATTCCTGTAACAAGGATGCTTGAGAGTGAGAAGGAAAAACTGCTCAGGCTCGAAGACGAGCTTCATAAGCGTGTTGTCGGGCAGGAAGATGCAATATCAGCTGTTTCTGATGCTGTGAGAAGATCAAGGGCCGGATTGCAGGATCAGAAAAGGCCGGTGGGATCGTTCATCTTTATTGGCACAACAGGCGTTGGGAAAACAGAACTGGCAAGGGCTCTCGCCGAGTTCCTGTTCAATGATGAAAACCTTATGACAAGGATAGATATGTCTGAATACCAGGAGCGTCATTCGGTGTCAAGGCTTATTGGTGCCCCTCCCGGGTATGTAGGATACGATGAAGGGGGACAGCTAACTGAAGCTGTAAGACACAAACCTTATTCAGTTGTTCTTCTTGATGAAATTGAAAAAGCTCATCCTGACCTTTTCAACCTTCTCCTGCAGGTACTTGATGAAGGACGATTAACTGATAATAAAGGGAGGACAATCAATTTCAGAAATGTGATTGTAATAATGACATCAAACCTGGGATCGGACATTATAAGAGACAGGATGGAAGAGTGGAATAATAAACTGCCCGTTGATGAAGAGGAAAAATTAAGGAAAGAAATAATGATGCTTCTTAGAAGATCATTGAGGCCTGAATTTCTGAACAGGGTTGATGAAATTGTTATGTTTAAACCTTTGAATTTAGATGAGATAAAGCAAATAGTAAGAATTCAGTTGAATAATATCTGTCACCTGTTGCAGGAATACAGGTTGAATCTTAAAGTTTCGGATCAAACAATTGAACTATTGGCAGAGAAAGGTTATGATCCACAGCTGGGAGCAAGACCTGTAAAGCGATTGATTCAAAAAGAAATAATTAATGAACTTTCAAAAGAAATAATCGCCGGAAATGTTTCAAAAGATGATAGTGTTATTATCGATGCAGTAGATGGTAACCTGATATTCAGAAGAGAGAAATCTTTTGAAAAGGTTACTTAAATGATCTGACAGCAGTATCAAGGTCATCATAGATCTGAAGGACATTATGGAGATAAAGAGTTTTAAACAACTCCATTATTGTGGGCTCGGGGTGTGCCAATTTCAGCATCCCATAATTATTTCTGGCGATTTTCAGAATTGCAAGAAAACAACCGAAACCTGAACTGTCGATATAGGTAATGCCTGTAAGATCTATTACAACTTTTGAATTAGAAACATCAAAAACCCTGCTTATCTTTTCTTTTATTTCCTCGGTTATGAGAGCATTTATCTTGTTTACCGAGAAAGTAATAACATCGACCTTATCTCTTTTTTCAATGCTGATCATCAGGGTTGTTTTAAACGATTTGCTATAAGGTTGTCAAGTTCAATTATTGCAGATGCACAATCCGATTCCAGCCTTTGAATATATGAATTGTATGAACCAGGGTCTTCAGATTCCCTGGCCTTTAATTCAAATGTTTTCAGCATAATTGCAAGGTCGTTCATGCCCATAATTGAGACTGATGATTTTATTTTATGAGCAAGCAGAGCAAGCTGGGGGAAGTCGCCCTTGTTATTTAGATCCCTCATTGTTTCTATAGTCTCAGCAACCTGATCGCGGAAGATATCGACAAGGTCTTTTATTATCAGGGGATCTCCACCTGAAACAGAATCGAGGTATTCAGAGTTAATAATTTTGTATTCCATCAGTGCTATATGCAAAACAAATATATAATTATTAAACGGAATATTTGATTTAACAAAAATGAAAAAGAAAAATGGACTTTTTACAGATGGTCTAAATACTGACAATCATCAGGCGTAATTAATAAAGTATTTGTTTATTTGCATTCTGAAAACTATCAGATATGAAAAATACTGCATTTACAAGTTATCACGTTGAAGCCGGTGCCAGGATGGTGCCTTTCGCCGGATATAATATGCCTGTTGAATATTCAGGGATTAATGATGAGCATATTACAGTCAGGGAAAAAGTTGGGGTCTTCGATGTTTCTCACATGGGTGAATTTTATGTTTCTGGTTCTAAAGCTCTTGATTTTCTTCAATATATTACCTCCAATGATGTTTCAAATCTTTATGATGGAAAGATTCAATATAGTTGCTTCCCGAACGGAAAGGGAGGAATTGTAGACGACCTTCTGATATATAGGTTTGATGCCCAGAAATATCTTCTTGTTGTGAATGCTTCAAATATTGAAAAGGATTGGAGCTGGTGTGTAAAACATGCTCAGAAATTTTGTTTAACCCCTGGCCTTGATCTTATTAACGCATCTGATCATACTGCTCAATTGGCTGTTCAGGGCCCACTGGCACTTAAAGCAATGCAAAAGCTTACTTCTTCACCACTCGAAGGCATGGAGTATTATACTTTTAAAGTAATTGATTTTGCAGGGATAAAAGATGTGATTTTTTCTATAACTGGATATACTGGCGCTGGTGGGTGCGAGATTTATGTGAAGAACGAAGATGGACCTAAATTGTGGAAGGCTGTTTTTGAAGCCGGGAAGGAATTTGGTATAAAACCTATTGGCCTTGGTGCAAGGGATACCCTTCGTCTCGAAATGGGATTCTGTCTTTATGGTAACGATATTAATGATCATACATCTCCCATTGAAGCAGGTTTGGGATGGATAACAAAATTCAATAAAGAATTCCTTGATAAAGAATATTTGCTGAATCAAAAAGAAAATGGAGTTGATAAGAAGCTAAAAGCATTTGTGATGCAGGAAAAAGCTATTCCGCGTCAGCATTATGAGGTTGTTGATGCAAATGGAATAAATATTGGCGAAGTGACCTCCGGCACAATGTCGCCAATGATGAAACAGGGAATTGGTATGGCATATCTGAGGAAGGGCTATTGGAAGACAGGAACAGAGATTTTTATCAGCATCAGGAACAAAGCGGTAAAAGCAATAGTAGTCGACATGCCAATATATAAGAAGTAATGTCGATTGTTTATGCAAAGAAGAAATATCGAAACATGTTTTTCGCCTGCTTTATTCAGTACAGATGACCATAGAGATGATATTGTTGTTATAATTGACATACTCAGGGCATCATCAGCTATCTGCACTGCATTTGAGAATGGCGCCAGGGAGATAATCCCTGTTGCTGATATCGAAACCGCAAGAGACTATAAATCAAAGGGATTTCTTGTAGCAGCAGAACGCGATGGTTATGTCCTTGATTTCGCAGACTTTGGAAATTCTCCCTTTAATTTCATTCCTGAGAAGGTAAGAAACAAAACAATTGTTTACAGCACTACAAACGGGACAGGGATAATTAATAAGTCATCATCATCGTACATGACAGTTATAGCGTCATTCCTAAATATTAATGCAATTATTAAATGGCTTGCAAACCGCGAAAGGAATGTACTGCTTTTTTGTGCAGGCTGGAAGAACAGGTTTAATTTAGAGGATTCGATATGTGCAGGGGCAATTGCTGAAATGTTGATAAAAACAGGGTTATATTACAGCATCTGTGATTCGACATTAGCTTCACTCGATTTATGGTCGCTGGCAAAAGCTGATCCGTTAAAGTATATTGATAAATCAGCTCAACGATCAAGGCTCAGGGACAAAGGACTTGATGATTGCATTGAATTCTGTCTTACGAAAGATTTCACAGCAAAAGTGCCAGTAGTGAAAAATGGAGTGCTGGTGGCTGACTGAAAGAATTCAATTTATGTATTTTTGTAAAACAAAATGCTTTTGAAAACATTATCTAATTATAAATTCTTGTATGAAAAAACACAACTTTTACGCTGGTCCTTCAATTCTCCCCCAGTATGCCATTGACAAAACAATTGAAGGAATAAAAGATTTTGCAGGAACAGGATTATCAATCCTTGAAATATCACACCGCAGTAAGGAATTTGTAGCCTGTATCAACGACACAATGGCCCTTTTTAAAGAATTGCTTGATGTGCCATCAGGATATAAGATTTTATTCCTGGGGGGAGGCGCAAGTATGCAGTTTGCAATGGTCCCCTTCAATCTTCTAAACAAGAAGGCTGCTTACCTGAACACAGGAGAATGGGCAAGCAAAGCACAAAAAGAAGCAAAAAACTTCGGAGAAGTTGTAGAGGTCGCATCATCAAAGGATAAGCTCTTCAATTATATACCAAAAAATTATACTGTTCCGGCAGATGTTGATTATTTCCATATTACAACAAACAATACTATTTACGGAACTGAATTAAAGAAAGACATTGATATAAAGGTTCCGGTTGTTGCTGATATGTCGTCGGATATTTTCAGCCGTCCCGTTGATGTTTCAAAATATGCACTTATATATGGAGGAGCACAGAAAAATCTTGCACCTGCCGGAATGACTTTTGTTATTGTTAAGGAAGATGTGCTTGGAAAGGTTGATCGTCCTATTCCTTCAATGCTGGATTACAGAGTTCATATCAAAGGTGAATCAATGTTCAATACTCCGCCAGTATTCGCTATTTATGCTGCATATCATACACTCAACTGGCTTAAGAACCAGGGCGGCGTTCGTGCTATGCAGAAAAAGAACATAGAAAAAGCAAAAGTGTTATATGATGAAATCGATAGAAACAGGCTCTTTATGGCAACCATAGCAGATCAGGATGATCGATCACTTATGAACATCTGTTTTGTTATGAAACCTGAATATAAAGATCTTGAGAAACCTTTTGCCGATTTTGCAAAATCAAGAGGTATGCTGGGCATTGAAGGACATCGCACTGTTGGAGGGTTTCGTGCTTCCACCTACAATGCACTCCCAAAAGAAAGCGTCGAAGCCCTTGTTGCTGTTATGAAAGAATTTGAGAAGAATAATTAATTCATTTCTTATGAAAGTGCTTGTTGCTACCGAAAAACCGTTCGCCTCTGTAGCAGTATCAATGATACGTGAAGAGGTTGAAAATGCAGGACACGAACTTGCACTACTTGAGAATTATAAAGCGCCGGAAGATCTTTATTCTGCCGTCGAAGATGCCGATGCCCTTATTGTACGAAGTGATAAGGTAACATCATCCGTTATAAAGGCTGCAAAGAAGCTGAAAGTTGTCGTACGGGCAGGCGCAGGTTTCGATAACCTTGACCTTGATGCCTGTACTTCAAGCAACATTGTTGCAATGAATACTCCAGGCCAAAACTCAAACGGGGTTGCTGAGCTTGTCTTTCTGTTAATGCTTCACCACTTACGTCATGGTTTTGTTGGCCAGAGTGGTACAGAACTAAGAGGAAAGATAATTGGCATTCATGCTTATGGAAACGTGGGAAGATATGTGGCCGAAATTGCCAAAGGTTTCGGAATGAAAGTTTTTGCCTATGATCCTTTTATTAATTCATTTGAGATGGAAAAAAATGGCATTACTGCTTGCAGGGATATCTACCAGTTTTATTCCTGCTCGAATTTCGTTTCTCTTCATCTGCCGGTAACTGATAAAACAAGAAAATCGATAGGTTATGAACTCCTGATGAAGATGCCGCCACACGCAGTTCTTGTTAATGCTGCCCGCAAAGACATAATAGATGAACCAGGATTATTGAAGGTTTTTGAGGAAAGACCTGACTTTTCATATCTATCTGATGGCGAACCTGAATCAAAGCACATCTTTGTTGAAAAATATCCGGGCAGATACCTGTTTACTGCAAAGAAGATGGGAGCACAGACAGAAGAAGCAAACATCAACTCAGGCGTTGCCGCTGCACGGCAGATTGTTGATTTCTTCAAAACAGGGAATGAAAAATTCAGAGTTAATAAATAATTAATCTAAATGGCAATTGTTAAACCTTTCAGAGGGTTAAGGCCACCTGCCTCTATCGCAAGCGATCTGGCATGCCTTCCCTATGATGTAATGAACCGTGAAGAAGCAGCCTCAATGGCTGAAGGGAAAGAGTATTCACTTCTTCATATAACCAGATCAGAAATTGACCTTCCCGAAGAAACAGATATTCACTCAGATAAAGTCTATGATAAGTCGGTTGAAAATTTTCGTCGCTGGAATGAAAAAGGATGGCTGAAGCAGGACCCCGAACCTCATTTTTATATCTATGCCCAGACAATGGAGGGCAGAACACAGTACGGTATTGTAGGATGCGCCTCAGTTGATGATTACCTTAATGGTGTTATTAAGAAACATGAGCTGACAAGACCCGATAAAGAACAAGACAGAATGATCCATGTAAGGGTAAATAATGCAAATATTGAACCTGTCTTTTTTACCTATCCTGCCCTTAAAGAGATTGATGATATAGTTTCTGATATTGTCAGCCGCCAAAAGCCTGAATATGACTTTGTGGCTGAAGATGGATTCGGGCATCATTTCTGGGTAATAAAAGATGCCATGACAAATGCATTGATCGAAAAATTATTTGCAGAGAAGGTTCCATATACCTATGTAGCTGACGGACATCACAGAACAGCAGCTGCCGCTCTTGTAGGAAAAGAGAAACGCGATAATAATTCTAGGCACAACGGGACAGAAGAGTATAATTATTTTCTGGCAGTGCACTTTCCTGATAATCAGTTGAGAATAATTGATTATAACAGGCTGGTAAAAGACCTTAATGGTTTATCAACAGCCGAGTTTCTTGAAAAGCTTGAAAAATCATTCATTATTTCTGACAAAGGAACAAGGAAATACAAACCAACAAAACTACATAACTTTTCAATGTATCTTGAAGGAATGTGGTATAGTCTTACAGCCAGGGAGGGAACCTATAATAACAATGATCCGATAGGCATTCTTGATGTCACAATATTGACTAATTCGATACTTACTCCAATACTTGACATCCAGGATCTTAGAAGATCAAAGCGCATTGATTTCGTGGGCGGTATACGTGGACTCAATGAATTGAAGAGGCGAGTTGATAATGGTGAAATGAAGGTGGCATTCGCTCTTTACCCTGTCTCAATGTCACAATTAATTTCAATAGCCGATTCAGGAAATATAATGCCACCTAAATCAACATGGTTTGAACCAAAGCTAAGGAGCGGACTTGTGATACATTTGCTTGATTAATAACCAAACATCCTCAATAAGCTAATATGCCCGATATAGCAGCAAATCTTAATTATTTACGAAAGCAGGTACCTCCATCTGTTAAGTTAGTTGCTGTTTCAAAAACCAAACCTGTTGAGACATTAATGACTGCTTATGATGCAGGGCAACGAATTTTTGGTGAAAACCGGGTACAGGAAATTCTGGATAAGAAGGGTAATCTTCCATCTGATATACAATGGCATATGATCGGTCATCTCCAGACTAATAAGGTGAAATTTATCATCCCGTTTATATCACTCATTCATTCCGTTGATTCTTTCAGGCTGCTTTCTGTTATAGATGGTGAATCAAAAAAAACTGGACGAATAACTGAATGTCTCTTGCAGATACATATTGCAGAAGAGGAGACAAAGACAGGATTTCTTTTAAATGAAATCATAGAAGCTCATGAAGAACTTTCAAAGTACAGGAATGTAAAACTCCGGGGCGTTATGGGAATGGCCACTTTCACTCAGGATACTGACCAGGTAAGAAAGGAATTCAGATACCTTGCTGAATGTTTCGATATACTTAAAAACAGGTTTTTCAATTCTGGTGATGAGTTTTCAGAGATTTCAATGGGAATGTCGGGAGATTACATGATTGCAATTGAAGAAGGGAGTACGATGATACGGGTTGGCAGCCTTATTTTTGGTGAAAGAAACTTAACTACAAAGAACAATGGATAAACTAAGCACAAGTTACCTTGGACTTCATCTGAAAAGTCCATTAATTGTAAGCAGTAGTAATCTTACATCTAAAATTGAAAATATACGAATTGCTGAAGAAAGCGGGGCAGGCGCTGTTGTGCTTAAATCGCTTTTTGAGGAACAGATAATGTACAATGTAAATGAGCTTTCAGATCCAAAGGGTTACCCTGAAGCTGATGAATATATATCATCCTACGTAAAAGCTCATTCTGTAGAATCTTATTTAAAACTGATTAAAGACTCTAAGAAAACTATTAGTATTCCTGTTATTGCCAGTATAAACTGCTTTACGTCAGGAGTCTGGATAGATTTTTCAGAAAAGATACAGGATGCAGGCGCAGATGCTCTCGAGATAAATGCTTTTTTTATGCCTGTTGATAAAAAGAAAAATGCAATTGAATCGGAGAAACAATATCTCGACCTTATTGAAAAAATCACTGACAGGGTGAAAATACCAATAGTAATGAAAATCGGAATGAGATTTTCGAATATACTGAACATTGTTGACAAGTTCTATTCAAGAGGAATAAAGGGAGTTGTCATGTTTAACAGGTTTTATGAACCTGATATCGATATCGAAAAAGAAGAAATCAAGTCTGCCCCTGTCTTTAGTGATGAATCAGAGTTGCGCTATGTGCTCCGCTGGGTGGCTATGACAAGTGGAATGGGTCTGAAAATGAATATCTCTGCTTCAACAGGGGTTAAGAAGGGTGATGATGTCATTAAGTATATTCTTGCAGGGGCTGACACAGTTCAGGTATGCTCTGCTCTTTATGTTAATGGGATCCCTTATCTCAAAAAGCTGAATGAAAGACTTAAATCGTGGATGGATCAAAATAATTACAAAGATATCAGCCAATTCAGGGGCAAGCTTAACTGGAAGAATACAAAAAGTCCATTAGCTTTTGAGAGAACCCAGTTCATAAAATATTTTTCGTCAATAGATTAATCTATACTGAGAGTATCAACTTTAGCTCGTTGATAAGCGGTTTTTTTTCATCCGTTGCAAGATCAGAAAAACCATCGATCAATTTAATGATTTCTTTTTTTGTTTTCTGATCAAGCTTCCCGGATGATTCTTCAATAACAGTAAGGCATTCAATTGCTACCATGTACTCATTATTAAGGAAAGCTTCTGCAAAGTCAAGGCAATATTCCGAGTAATCAATGCCCGACTGCCAGCACGAAGCAACGAGCATTCCCTTAGTTGCAGGTTTATGGTTTTTCCTTATCTCACTCATAAGCTCAGGCTGAAGCGATTTTTCTTTCATATCATTCATAAACCCTTCTATTGCCTTTGTAACAGATGTACTCTTGTTAGAATCGTAACAATCAGCAAGGAGACCTATTACGCCATTAAATGGTTCTTCTTCTCTTAACAGCTCAATTGCCTGTGTTACTATAACAGCATCTGGTCTTTGAAGCAATAAAGCAAGTTCATTTAACCTTTTTTGTTTACTTACCATTTTTCGATGAATTGACTGCAAAGGTAGAAATAGAGTCAATTACTTTAAGCTGTTTTTGTAAATAAAAATATTATACTAATTTAGTCGTGAAATATGAAGACATTTAAAATATTAATACTATGAATAAAAAATTTGGCATTAGTTCTTCAATCCTCTTTGTTTCATGTCTTTTCATTTTAGTTGTTGGTTGCAAATCGGGCAATAACAGTCCCGTTACTGAGGAGATATCAGTTCCTTCAACAGGAAATGAAGCGATTTATGCAGATATTAGCAAGGCTGATAAGATCTTCAGTGCACTGCCTTCACCTCTTGAATCTGCCCAGTTGATAAAATCTGCAGGAGCCAAATTTGACGAGAAGCAGATGAATTCTCTTGACAATGTTGACAAGTACGTTACAACCAAAAGTATGGCCCTTAATCTTGGTGTGTATACATGTGATCTTAGCTTTGCTAGTATGTATGAGCAGACTCAGCTGATTGTTGACTATATGAGCGCAGCAAAGAAGATGGCAGATGGACTTGGGATCCTTGATGCAATTTCTGAAGAAACAATTAATCGTCTTGAGGAAAACATTAACAACAAAGAAGAAATTCTAAATGCTGTAAGTGAGACATTCCTTAATTCAAACTCATATCTTGAAGAGAATGGCCAGCCTGCTGTAGCTGCAATGGTCCTTGTAGGAGGATGGTTCGAAGGTTTGTATATATCAACACAGCTTGTTGATATGAATAATTTTAATGGCAATAAACTTGTTAGCAGTATTATTGATCAGAAGCTTTCAATTGATCTTCTTATCAACCTTTTGGATGGTCATAAAGGAAATCCTGCTGTTGATGAAATTATTGCTCAGGTAAGAAAGCTTAAAGTAGTATTCGATAAAATTTCTATTAAATCATCAGCTGTTCAGACAGAATACGATGAATCATCAAACAGCACAATGATAAAGTCAAAAGTTACAACTGACATGACTCCGGAAGTATTTAAAGAACTGATGACTACAGTTACAGAGATAAGAAGTTCATTTGTAAAAATCTAAAGATATGAGAATAGTCAAAATTCTTCCAGTACTGGTGTTGTTTATACTCGGAAGTGTCTATAATGCAGATGCTCAATGTAAAGCATTCGCCAAAAAAGTATGTCTTCCCGAGCTTGGAACTTATACTCACGACGGAAACTACCATGCTGCTATACTTGTGGAAGGGGAGGAGGCCGAACTATACAAAACTTTCTATTCAGATATGGACTACCGTGTGGCAATTTGTGGCGAAGATAAAATTCCCCAGGTTGAGTTCAGGGTACTTGATGCAAATAAAAACGTTCTGTATTCGAACAAGGATCATAATTATGCCCGTACCTGGGATTTCAAGCTTGAATCAAGCCAGCAGCTAAAGCTTGTTGTTAAAGTATCAGCTTTTAACCAGTCAGGCGAAATCCCTGCAAGTGGTTGTGTTGCAATTATGTTTGGATTTAAGGCGAAAAAGTAATATTCATAACCCCCAATATAGAGACGTAGTATTTTGCGTCTCTATTTTTTTGCAACAATCATTCCAATTTGTTCTTCAGATATTTGCCAGTATGCGATCCTTCCTGCCTGATTAAGTCTTCAGGTGTGCCTTCAAATACAACTGATCCTCCCGATTCACCTCCCTCAGGGCCAAGATCTATAATCCAGTCAGAACTTTTGATAACCTCCTGATTATGCTCAATCATAATTACAGAATGTCCGTGCTCAACGAGAGCATTAATTGAACGTAATAACTTATTTATGTCGTGGAAATGCAACCCTGTGGTCGGTTCATCGAAGATAAACATGATATGACCACTCCCTTTTTCCTGACTAAGGTAATATGCAAGCTTTACTCTCTGGCTCTCGCCACCCGATAATGTGCTCGACGACTGTCCCATCTTTATATAACCAAGACCAACATCAGATAATGGTTTCAACTTTTCAACTATCCTTTTTTCATTTCTTCCTGGATGTGATTCAAAAAGTGCAATTGCTTCATCGATAGTCATTTCAAGCATCTCGTATATATTTACCCCGTGATACTTTACTTCCAGAATATCTTTCCTGAACCTCATCCCTTTACATGTTTCACAGGTTAGCTCAACATCAGCCATAAATTGCATTTCAACACGTATTACGCCTTCACCCTGGCATTCTTCACATCTTCCGCCTTCAATATTGAATGAAAAATGCGATGCTTTAAGATTATTCTGGACTGATGCCTGTAACTCAGAGTATAGTTTTCGTATCTCATCATAGGCTTTCAGATAGGTTACAGGGTTAGATCGGCTTGATCTGCCAATTGGATTCTGATCAACAAGCTCGATACCCGTGAGTGATCTGATATCACCATTAATCCCCCTGAACTGACCAGGTTTGAAATTGTTTCCTGCTACATTGTTCGATAATGTTTTATACAGTATATCAGTAACAAGGGTTGACTTACCTGAACCACTAACTCCTGTAACAGATGTTATCGTATGAAGTGGAAACTTTACATCAATATCCTTAAGATTATTCTCCCTCGCACCCTTTATCTCAACATAGCTGTTCCACCTTCTTCTTGTTTTAGGCACAGGGACTTTCATCCTTCCACTAAGGTATGAAGCAGTAAGCGACTTATTGGCAGTGCTTAGATCAAGGCCGCCTTCGTACACTATTTCACCACCGAGCCTGCCTGCTTCAGGACCAAGATCTATTATATGATCAGCTGCTCTCATTATCTCTTCTTCATGTTCAACAACAAGAACAGTATTACCGAGATCCTTCAATTCTTTCAGGATCTTTATTAACAGATTAGTATCCCTTGGATGTAACCCAATGCTTGGTTCATCAAGGATATACATCGAACCCACAAGATTGCTCCCAAGTGAGGTTGCCAGGTTGATCCTCTGAGATTCACCGCCAGACAGGGTAGATGATAGCCTGTCGAGTGTTAGATATGACAACCCTGTATCGATAAGAAATCTAAGCCGTTGGTTTATCTCCTTTAGCAACCTTTCGGAGATCCTGGCATCGTTCTCGCTAAGCTGCATTGAAGACATAACCTCTGCTGCCTTAGAAACCGGCATGCCTACAATTTCATTAATAGCAATACCTGCAACTTTCACGTACCCGGCTTCTTTCCTTAACCTCGATCCTTTGCACTCAGGGCAGGTTGTTTTGCCACGATAGCGGCTTAAGAGTACCCTGTACTGAATTTTGTATTTTTTCTCCTCAAGATGTTGGAAGAACTTATCAATTCCGTAAAAATAACGGTTGCCTTTCCAGAGAAGAGCTTTTTGCTCATCGGAAAGCTGGTAATATGGTTTGTGAATAGGGAAACTAAAAAGACTTGCATTCTCAATAAGTCGTTCTTTCCACTTCTTCATAGTTTCACCTTTCCAGCATACTATTGCATCATCATATACAGAAAGGTTTTGATCAGGGATCACAAGATTTTCATCTATTCCTATAACTTTCCCATAACCTTCACATAACGGACAGGCCCCAATAGGATTATTAAAACTGAACAGGTATTCAGATGGTTCCATAAAAGTTATTCCATCCTCCTCGAAATTGGTTGAGAAGTTTTCCCTCAATATCCCTTCATCGCTTTCAACTATAACCTGGCAATAACCCTTTCCGGTAAGAAAAGCTGTCTGCGCTGATTCTGCTGCACGGCTGAAAGTTTCGGGTGTATGATCTATTATAAGCCTGTCTATTACAATATTAATTTTCTTACCGGCGCTTAACTTGTCAAATGATTTGATGTCGCTTGTTTTAACGATCTCACCATCCAATTCAATCCTGTTAAAGCCTTGTTTGCTAAGAAATGAAAAGTACTCTTCAGGGTTAATATTTATGGGAATTACACCCGATGAAACAATAATAACCTTTGTGCCCTGTGACAATGAAGCAAGAAAATCAACAATATCATCAGCGCTATGTTTCTTTACTTCTTTTCCTGAAATTGGTGAGTAAGTCCGACCGGCACGTGCAAATAACAGTCTTAGATAATCATATATTTCTGTTGAAGTGCCAACAGTAGACCTTGGATTCCTCGAGTTTACTTTCTGTTCAATTGCAATTGCCGGTGGTATCCCGTTGATAAAATCAACTTCCGGCTTATTCATCCTTCCAAGAAACTGGCGTGCATACGATGATAGGCTCTCAACATACCTTCTCTGCCCTTCTGCATATATTGTATCGAATGCCAATGATGACTTTCCTGATCCTGATACTCCGGTTATTACAACCAGCTTATTTCGTGGAATTTTTAAACTTACATTTTTTAAATTATGTACTTTTGCCCCTCTGATCTCAATAAAACCCTGCATTACATGTACTTATAAAATGTTAAATTCTTCTTAAAATACAAAAGTAATACTTTTCGTATGATATTTTTTGTTTCTTTGTAATACAAACAAAATCAAAAAAGGAGGACTGCCTATTAAAAATCTCTACTCTGTTTTAATTTAAAGAGAGAGTTTATGAAAAAAATGATTTCCGATTACGAACTATTGTCAGGATTCGTAAAAGGTGAGCAGTCTTGCTTTGAAATTTTAATCCGGCGTCATAAAAATAAAGTTTTCGCATATATAAGTTTATATATACGCGATCAGGCGCTTGCTGAAGACATCTTCCAGGATACATTCCTTAAAGTTATCCAGTCTGTAAAAAGCGGCAGATATTCCGATAATGGCAAATTCCTGTCGTGGGTGATGCGTATTGCACACAACCTCATTATTGATCATTTCAGGAGGATCAAACAGATGAACACAATCTCAAATGATGATTATGAATCAGATATTTTCAATTCTAAGAATCTTGCTGAAGAAAATATCGAACAGACAATTGTGAAGAAGCAGATTCATCATGATGTGAGAAAAATGATCAGCTTCCTTCCTGATGATCAGAAAGAAGTAGTTATCCTTCGTCATTATGCAGGACTTAGCTTCAAGGAAATCGCTGATATAACTCAGGTAAGCATTAACACCGCTCTTGGCAGAATGCGATATGCACTTATAAATCTCCGCAAGTTAATGGAAGAGAAACAGATTAGTCTTTCGATGAGCTAAACACAATGTAGTACCCAGGGAGCTGAAATTTAAATTGCCTTAATTACAGTATTATTGCAATATTATCCTGTTGCATCCGTTTTTATCTAAAGCGGATGCCTATGGATTTTATTTCTACACGATTTGTTCATTACCCGGAAATAATTGTTGACAAAATTGATCCTTATGAAGATGCATGGGGATTAAACACAGAATTTCCGGATGTTATTGAAGCTCTTGGTGAACTGAACTTTCTTCCAGGGGACTTTCTCACAAAAAACCTTATGGAAAAAGTGAAAAAACTTGGATGACGTTACAATCAAATTAAAAAACACAGTAAAAAAACTGTGTTTTTTTTTGATATATACGAAATTAAAATAATATATTTGTGATATTAGAGTAATATCAAATATCATGAAAGAAGAATTTAGTATTAAGCCCCTCTCGGGATACTGGGTAGTTCTTGGAGCAATCGCAGTATTAGCAGGTTCCATTACAGGTTTTATATTTGAAATAATCTGGCTTGGAATCGTTCTGACAATTGTATTTGTATTTTTAATGCCTGGGTTTAAAGTTGTAAATCCCAATGATTCGTTAGTCCTTGTTCTTTTCGGTGCCTACAAAGGAACAATTAGAGAAAATGGATTCTTTTGGGTTAATCCATTCTATCTTTCACGGCATATATCGTTACGTGCCAGGAACTTTGATAGTGATCCGATTAAAGTGAATGATAAAATGGGTAATCCGATAAAGATCGGGTTTGTTCTTGTCTGGAAAGTATCGGAGACATACAAGGCTGTTTTTGAGGTTGACGATTATCAGCACTTCGTTCTGGTTCAGAGCGATGCTGCTCTTAGAAAGCTGGCAGGATTATATTCTTATGACAACCTTGAAGATCATGATGCTGGTATTACTCTAAGAAGTGGGGGGGAAGAAGTAAATAACGAACTTGAAAGAGAGATTCGCGAAAGATTGGCAATAGCTGGAATACAGGTTATTGAAGCCCGCATTAACTATATTGCTTATGCTGAGGAGATTGCTAATGCTATGCTGAGAAGACAACAGGCAACAGCTGTTGTAGCGGCCCGGTTTAAGATTGTTGAAGGTGCTGTCACAATGGTGCAGATGGCACTTGAACAGTTATCGGATAAGAAAATTGTAGATCTTGATGAAGAGAGAAAAGCTGCCATGGTAAGTAACCTTATGGTAGTCCTTTGTTCCGATAAAGATGCATCACCAGTTGTAAATGCCGGAACTTTACACAGCTAAGCATGAGTGAGAAGAAACCTTTTGTACTCAGACTTGACCCTGAAAAGCTTAAAGCGCTTGAAAAATGGGCTGCTGATGAATTCCGCAGTACAAACGGGCAAATTGAGTACATAATAGATCAGGCCTTGAGAAAAGCAGGAAGATGGAAAAGCAGGAAGAAGGATGACACCTCCGATGGTCACTCCTGATTAATAAGGTATACTGAATGGCAGGCCGCAACGCCTGCCGTTTCTGTTCTTAGGCGGCTGGTCCCCAGATGGATACTTCTAAATCCTTTCTCTTCTGCTTCAGCTATCTCCTCACTTGTAAAGTCACCTTCAGGTCCAATCATGATCAATGCATTACTACCCTTGGAATAAACATCCATAATTCTATCTCTTCTTTGTTCGGCTCTGCAATGAGCAATCATTTTAATTCCCTGATATTGCTTTTTAATAAAATCAGATAGAAAGACTGGTTCATTCAATATAGAACCATTGGCCTTCAGCGATTGCTTCATGGCCGAGATTATTAGATTGTTAAGCCGTTCTGTCCTTATACTTTTGTGCTCTGTGTTTTTACATATAATTGGTGTTATCTCATCTACTCCAATTTCAACACTCTTTTCAATAAACCATTCGAACCTGTCGGCATTTTTAATTGGTGAAATTGCAATATGAAGCTTGTAATTTCTTTTTTCAAAATCTTTTATAACATTCAAAATCCTGATACGGCACGCTTTCTGGTCAGGTTCTTCGATCGCACCTTCATATAGGTTTCCTCTACCATCAATAAGCATTACAGGATCTCCTTTCGTCATCCTCATTACCCTAACAACATGCCTCGATTCATTTTCATCAAGCAGATATCTTTCTCCAAAGACATCAGGGGCATAAAAGACCTGCATATTCTTTTTTTTGTTAAACAAAAATAAGCTATTCTAAGTAACTTTATTGTTTAATTACCTTCCTTTCGTCTTATATGAAAATTGGACTTCTTTCCGATACCCATGGATGGATACATCCGCGTCTATTTGATTTCTTTGCTGATTGTGATGAGATATGGCATGCCGGTGATATAGGAAATATTGACACTGCAGATAAATTTGCTTCTTTCAAACCTTTCAGGGCAGTATATGGGAATATCGATAGCGCTGTCGTCCGTTCCGCTTACCCGGAGAAGCTTAAATTCAAGGCAGGAGAACTAAAAGTATGGATTACACATATTGGTGGAGCGCCTGGAAGATATGATAAAAGAGTCGGGAATTTAATTTATCTTGACCCTCCCGATCTATTTATCTGTGGTCACTCGCATATTGCTAAAATAATGTACGACAAAAAAGGTGGTTTTCTGTATGTTAATCCAGGGGCAGCAGGTTATATAGGTTTTCACAAGATCATGACAGCAATACGCTTCAGGATTGATTCTAAAGAAATAAAAGAAATGGAATTAATTGAACTCGGAGAGAGGAGCCGGGTCTCTATCTGACAGAAGCTTCATCATCTGCACCCTGGGATGCATCACTGGCAATCCTCCGAAGGAAACGTGACAACCTGTCTTCAGCTGCAATCATGTAAGAATATGGAACCCTTACAGACGAATCAGGATGTTTCCTTACGTTTGCTTTCGTTTCAGATATTAAATTGTTGAATGTATTATTTCCTGCCTGTGTCATCATAACGCCTCTGAAATATGAGAAGTAATACCAGGTTGATTCATTAGCTTTCAGGTATATATCTATCATATCCCCGGATCTTCTTCTCTGAATTTCAATTGACCCGTCAACATACAGATTGAGTGGCTGCGCGCCAACAAAGCCGATACCTATTTTACCTTTAGATCTGAATGATGAGGTAGCTTCATTCCAGTATAGATTTACATCATTTATGAAGAGTTCGTAAGTATATTCCTTTGGTAGATTCCGCGATGTACCAAAGAGACTCATTTCTTCTTTAATTTTTGCTGCTGTCTGTATGCCAAAAATATCCTGCATTCCGCGAGTAACAAGTTCAGCATTGATGTTAACAGGTTTAAGCGTAGGTACAAGCTTTAATTCATCAGCCATTATTACAAGAGCTTCGGGTGAAAAATGAAAATCTATACCAAAGACCGATTTTACAGCAACATTCCCCGAGTCAATGTTGTGTCTGAAATTACCTGCGCTGGCAAACTTGACAAGATCATACCTGGCCCCGAAGTTCAAAGCCCCTTCACCTGTCATTATGCAGTTGAATTTATCATAGACAACCATATTGCCGGGCGCTTTTCTGTCAGCAATCTTTTCAAGTGAAGATATAAGGTAACTCGATTTTGCCTTGTCGTAATAAAGGTACCCGGTTGCATTAACAAGACCTACATCAGCCCAGGACTTCAGTGGTGAAAGAAATACAGGATAGGCTATCAGGGAGTCTGCGCTGATAAACGAACCTGAAAATACAAGGTTATCATCCTTGTCTCTTGGTTTTTCACTGACAGGGATCAGGATTCTTTGAGGATCAAGCTGCGACTTGAACTTAATACTACTGGTTTTCACCTTGTCGCAGTCACTTACAATACCTGCTGAGCCCGTATAGACAAGAAACTCGTTTTTTGCATTAAGATTAACATCTCCTGCAAAAGAGAATGCCGGGCTTAGCATGAATTTCTGACTTGCCGGTATTGAACCTTTTGCATTTGTAGTCAATGTATCAACTGTTATTTCTGCGAAATTAATCTGTTGAATATCTTTGTTCTCATCAATATAATCAAAGACCGCACTGCCTGAATATCTCTTTGGTGATTCGATGTCTATCTTAGCATCGTGAAGAATATACCTGTTATTGATTGCAACAAGAGCTTTCTGAAGTTGGTGTATCTGAGCTCTCCTTGTAATCGTTATTCTACCTTCAGAGGGTTGAATGAGAGCATCGGCAACAGGAATGTAATTTATATTTTCAGCCTGAATGATTTCGTTATCGAGGTTGTAGTTTCCTTTCCATGATGAAAACTTGATAGTGTCTGTAAGGTTGTTAGTTGAGAAGAAAGTTGGGGGGTCTAGCTTTTTCCGATCAACCCTTATAAGCTCTTCGCTAGTAAGCAATGGAGTATCTGATTTTCCTTTTTGTTCCATATTCAATATCCTGGTATTCATATTATATGCAAAATTTGTCATTGTGCATATATATTGGATCTCCGGGAATTTGACAAAAGAAGAATCAGTGTTAAGCCTGAACCTGGCCATTTTTTCATCAAAATTTATGTCAGTATTCGCATTTTCAGCTATAAAGGAGTACCCATCAGTCGTTCTTGATTTAATATTGTAGTCAGCAGTATCAGCTTTAATTGCCCGCGACGCAAAGTTGAAGAGGTTTGATGTTACTCTAGACTCCGACATGTCTATTATGCCAGTCCCGTAAAGCTTTTTCGGTGTCATGCTCAGGGAACCTGACATTACAGTACCGTTGTTAAACATCTCGAAGTTTTTTCCAGGTGAGTTCTCGGCAACCCATTTATAACCTGGAATATCCCACTTGATTTTAACATCGGCGCCCTTCAGCTCGGGAAAAACACCTGAACCATCTTCATGAATTACAAAACTACTTCCAAGGGTTAGCATTGAATCGGGGAACAACTTAAATTCATCGGAAATTGTCTGTGAAGTAAGATGATTAATTTTACCGCTCCCAATGAGGCCTTTATTACTCATGCTGAGGTTTTCGTACAGTGTTGCCCTGCCATCATAAATATCAACTCCCGCATCTGTCGTGATCATGTTAAATCCGAGAGAGTTGTTTTCCTGTATAGTAAGATGCTGGGTCGAAGGTTTTAGTATGTTCCCTCCGAAGAACTGGCCTGTGAGATTAAGTTCCTGATTTGAATAATGATCAATATTTTCATACGTAAATGGATCTATCCTGAAATAGAAATCCTTCTGAGGATATATACCCTCTAAACCCGGGATCTTATCATAGAATATGTAGGAGTAAGTTATTGCATTAATAATAGGATATTGTTTGAGGCTTTTTAATCCCGACTTATTATCTGGTCTGTCAATATAAAGATCTGCCGTACCAAGTTGAATGACATTGTTAACCTGCTTAATTAACCTGTTGCCATTCAGATCTCTTTCACCTGTCTCGTAAGCAACTTTAATTGAGTCTATTTTCTGAAGCCTGATCTTGAATGAATCATAACTGAAAGAAAAATTATGACCGTACACCGTAAACAACCCTGCATCGATAATACCATCAAACTGTAAGTCACGGTTTTTCCCCAGCACAATTTTCCTGTCCTTAGGATATAGAGCCACCATTTGTGAGTCACTAAGGAAGACACTCCTCACACCATTAATTGTGAGTCTGTAGTTCTTAAGATCGAGAGTGGCATTATCCTCAGGGGCTTTTGTTTCGCTGTTAATTGAGATAACATCATAATCTTTTTTCTTCGCATAAAAGTCAATGAAGTCTTTTGTTTTCTGCTTTATTGTGACTTCATTATTAGTTTTATCGAAAAAGACAAATCCCTGGTTTGCCATATCAATGCAGAGACCTGTAACAGCCTCCTCCGGTTTGTTCAACCACTTTGCAAATTCCGCAACCGGAAATGTTTCGGAATAATACCATTCAGCAAATTTCACAAGCCTGTATAGAGGATGGTATTCATCAAGTCCCATTATCCTCATGAAGGAATTTGAATTAAAGAAAGCTGAGGATTCAAACTTTGCCTGCCCTATGGATGCGCCCCTTGAGCGCGATAAGTTGATCTTTGACTCATTCATGTTCCATGAGAGGTATTCAAAATACATATCAATCTTATGAAATGAATTGAAGTATGGACTTTTTGAAACAGGGTTATTGTTTCTAAACAGGTTTACCTGTCTTGTCTCCGCAAAATACGAGAATCCAAGGTTTGTATGGTAGATAGAATCCTTGTCAAGATAAAGACTTAATGCAGTCTCATTACTATTGATACCCGTTTGTGAGAAGATAAATTCTTTTGAGCTTATCCTTAGATATAATGTATCATTCCTCAACATTGATATCTTTGCAGGCGAGTAGTTTTTGCCCGACCCTTTCACCATAGCTCCTTCGAATGTAAGACCTCCATCATAATCAACATCCTGGTATAGATCCTTTATCAGGAATGTTGTTGTATATGTAGAAAACCTTGGATAAGTAGCTTTGTCAACGCTGCTGAAACTTATTGCCTGATCTCTCAAAAGGCCTAATACCGGTTTTTTGAAGTATGTTGAATGAGTCAGTCTTGCTGAGTCTACACTAAAACCGCTCTTAGATATATCAATCGTGTAATCATTGATCTCAGCAAAAACATCTTCTTTACTATATCCTGCTTTTTCCCAGGTCACAGTTCCTTTTTTACCTTTGAATAGATGGAATTCGGGAAAATATTCACCTGATACATCAAAAATCTCGGTACTGTCCTTCTGTGCATAACAAGTCAAAGTTGCATCCTTGATTTCAATATAGAATATCGTATCATGAAGGAACTTCAATTCATGATCTTTAACCTTCCATTTAACACTGCCTGAATCAAAGAGGACATTATCAGTGATCATAAGTGCAGTGTTCCTAAGGAACATCTGAACATTATCATTTGTATACCTTGGGCTAAAGGCAAGTTCGCTTAGTCCTGTAAGCCAGTTTGTGAAGAAATCGTCACTTTGCTTGTATTCTGAGAAGAAATTGAGAGTACGAATAAAAGTGTCAAAGTTAGGTACTGGTCTCATGTACCTTGAAGAGAGCTGGCTTGAAATATCTGCGATCCTTACCATAATTTCCTTGTTGAAGGCAGAGCTGTCGAACCTGGCAATAAATGCATCGAGGTTATGGGTCTGACCTTCATCAAGGTTAGGTCCCATGAATAATATCAGCTCCTGTGTGTATTTTGTGAGGTCGCCTGTAAAGGCTGATCTTGTCTGGGCAAGAAGGCATACCGGCATAGCCAGCAGCATCATAATACCCACGATGATCAGTCTTCTCTCCATTACATGGAACTATTAAAATTTTCTGGTAAGTACATGAGCAAGCTCAATAATCAACTAAAAAGCATTTACAATAGCTACAAAATCTTCTTTTTTCAGAGCGGCTCCACCAATCAGGCCTCCGTCAACATCGGGTTTGGAGAATATCTCTGAAGCATTTGATGGTTTGCAACTGCCGCCATAAAGTATAGGCATCTTTTTGGCAGAATCGTTACCATATTTCTCTTTAACAAGATCCCTGATGTATTTATGCATTTCCTGGGCTTGCTCCGGGGTGGCTGTCAGACCGGTTCCAATTGCCCATACAGGTTCGTAGGCAATAACGACATTATTCATCTGCTCTTCGGTAAGATTGAAGAGTCCTTCCTGCAGCTGTCTTTTAACAACTATTTCGTGTTTGTTCTCTTCTCTTTCATTTTTGACTTCACCCACACAGAAGATCACCTTAAGCCCGCTGTTAATCGATAATAATGTCTTTTTGTTCAGAGTTTTATCATCTTCGTTATAATAGCTTCTTCTTTCAGAATGTCCAATGATGACATACTGGGCTCCTGTGCTTTTGATCATAAATGCAGAAACCTCACCTGTATATGCTCCGGATGCTTCTGTTGCGCAGTTCTGTGCTCCAACTGCTATTTTCCCCTTTTTTACAATACCAACAACTCCGGCAAGATGAATGAAAGGTGTGCATAATATTACTTCAGCTTTAGATTGAGGGTTCTCCCTGAAATGTTTCTCAAGCGATGAAGCAAATTTCAATCCTTCTTCAAGGTTCATGTTCATTTTCCAGTTACCGGCTACGATCTTTTTTCTCATTGTCTTGTCTTGTTAAATATGCATTAAAGTTAATAATCATTTTTTAATGAACCATTCCTTGTCCGGCAGATTAGCCGGCGACCATTTCCCCTGTATCACGCCATTACTGATCAACATATAACCAGGGTTGGATCGTACTATTGTTTTTAATGTTGTTTCATCAACAGAGAAAAGCTCAAATTCATCCTGGTATCCTGAAGTTTCATCACTTCCTGAAGCTGTTAGGACATAGAAAGCAATGCCGTTATCAAGACAATAGCGGCCATAGTCAAACCCTTCTGAAAGTCTTAATGGATCAGCTTCATCGAATTTTTTTACTATCATGAAAAGTGTATTTCCATTATATGATAGAATGTTATCAGTCATATCTTCTCCCAGCTCAGAGGTAAGTGTGAAATCATGAATAGGAGGTTCGTAACCTTTTTCAACTAACACAGATTTCTGGTCAATAAATTTCCATGTAGTATCATCAGCAGGATAATCAGTTAAAGAGAATTCTTGTGCAACCCCGTTTTTTTCATAAATAAAGGTTGTCTCGTACCTATCTGGTTTAGCTCCTTCAGGGATTACCATCTCGTCCTTTATTCTGACGCCTTTTTTATAAGGAAGGAAGTCTATAACTGGAAGGAACCGGAGGTTGTAAAAAGCAAAAATCAGGAATGCTAAAGTCGCAGCTGAAATTATTGCCAATCCTTTACCAGAAAAATCGGGTTTTATAATTTTTCTGTTGAAGAAAAGTACTGAAGTGAAAGAAATAAGCACAACATTTTTCCCGAAGGTTTGCCAGTTTGTCAGATGAATAGCATCGCCAAAACATCCGCAATCGGTCACGGGATTTGTAATTGCAAGCACAAGTGTTAATGGTGTAAAGACCAGCATTAATAAATTTACAAGCACAATGCCGGTTCTTTGTTTTATTCCTGTAAGAACGCTGAATCCGGCAATAAACTCGACTGTGCAAAGTAATATTGCGAGGATCAGTCCGGCTCCTTTTAGAAAATCGAGGTTAAAAGCCGTGAAATAATCCTGGAACTTATAGGCTGATCCCATAGGATCTATAGCCTTCACTATACCAGAAAAAATGAAAACGGCTCCGACTATTATCCTTGATATCGTTAGTAGTATTTTCATCAGATTAAGTTTTTCTTCTTAAGCAGGTTTACAATATTCTCAAAGATTTCGGAAGGAGAATGCATGTTTCCTTCAGAATTGCTGCAATTTATAACAGAAAGATTCCCATCATTCCGGGATACTTTCAGGTATATTTCCCTTACTCTCTTTTGAAACGTAAGATTCTCCTCATGTATATCTTTTATCCCGTTCAGATAAGATCTGTCGCTTCCTGATCTGTTAACTGAAAGATTACTTTCAGTAAATGAGAATGGTACATCAAGAAAAATATTCAAATCAGGTTTTGGTATTGAAAAATGAGAGAACTCAAGTTTCATGATCCAGTGCATTAACCTTGCTTGTTCTTCGTGATCTTCAAGCTTTGCACATTGGTATGCGATATTCGAATATGTATACCTGTCGAGAATAACAAATTTTCTGTCAAGGAGCCATCTCCTTATCAATTCTGAGGCATCTTTGCGGTCGCCGGCGTATAGCATGGCTACAAGATATGGATCAACCTCGCTGAGCGATCCAAACTCGCCTCTCAGGAATCTTGCAATCAATTCTCCAAAGAAAGGGGACTCTGTTCGTGGAAAATGCAGGTATTCATTTTTGAAACCCGATTTTGAGAAAAAATCACGAAGCAACCTTATCTGTGTTGATTTTCCGGCGCCATCGACTCCTTCAATAACAATTAATTTCATTTTCAATCTGGTCAGAATACAAATGTAATCAGCTTGTCTGAAAGATAAAAACCATACATCAATTTTATTCTTTTCAGCTTCAACATATAAATGAATTGTGGTTAATACTTTTTTTAATTACATTCGTTAATAAATCCCTTTTGATGAATAGTAAGCCACGTTTTATTAATACCCGGGGAAGACTGTTTGACCTTTCAGTTCCGAGAGTTATGGGTATACTCAACCTTACTCCTGATTCCTTTTATGCAGGAAACAGGTACCAGACTGAATCAGATTTTATCAGTGCAGCAACTGCTTCCCTGGCTATTGAAGATCTGAATGTGTCGACAGAACAAACAGCATCCGGTATTTCCTTGTTTAAAAGCTTTAATGATTTGAATAATCTTTTCCCCTCTTCTTCAACACTTATATCATCTGCACCCGGTCGGGACGAATATGTATACCTGTCGAGAATAACAAATTTTCTGTCAAGGAGCCATCTCCTTATCAATTCTGAGG
>DATALD010000038.1:0-35539 GCA_036261255.1 Bacteroidales bacterium | reverse complement strand
TACCACATACCACATACCACATACCACATACCACATACCACATACCACATACCACATACCACATACCACATACCACATACCACATACCACATACCACATACCACATACCACATACCACATACCACATACTACATATCACATACTAAACTCTGCATAATATCACTTGATGCTGTAATACCTTAATCTACTGCATACTACGTCTAATTTCAGGTATTCTTAAGCCTTCTACATTCTATTATTTCAATTTGCGACCCTCCTGGGTTTAATATTTTCTTTTTTGGGACTCAACGGGGTTATCTTGTCGGCTCAATCTCCTTATGATAACTAATATACCGATCTTATCTGGAGAGGGGAGGACAATACAAAGTGATAATGCAATTACATCCGTAAATTTACATCCGTAAATACATATTATTTACGAAGGTAATGCGGTATTTTTGTTTACAATTTAGATCTATAATGTAGAGACCAATACAATTGTAAAATTTTAATACTTGCATAAATTAATATTTATATCGTACACATAATCAGAGCGATATATGAATTATATAGATTATAAATATAAATAAAAGCAAAATCATACAGACTTTTGAGTTTATATGTTTTAGATGTATTCAATAAAAAACACAATACCAGTTATATAGTAATCTAAACTTATGTAATAATATAATTACTTACATGTATAAATAAAGATTGAACACGCATATAGTTTATACATACAATACGTCTGTTACAATTGTAAATACATTAATGTTTACACATGTTAATTATTAATTATTTACATTTGTAATACTTAAATTCACAATATGAAAGAAAGGATTTTTGAATTTTTAAGAGCTGAAAACAAATCATCAGCTCAGTTTGCTGAAGAAATAAAGGTTCAGCCTTCAGGAATCTCCCATATCCTTTCCGGAAGAAATAATCCAAGCCTTGATTTTGTGATTAAAATGCTGGAGCGTTATAAATATTTGTCGTCAGATTGGCTGCTCTTTGGAAAAGGAAGTATGTATAAAAGCTCAGGTTCAGGATCCATGCCGGGTTTATTCGATCAACCCGGGCTTAATGAAGAAATACATGACATTTCTCCAACAAAGACAACTAATGAAAGTGATTATTCAGCTGTGCAGGATAGTTTAAAGGAAAGCATTACCAAGGCTGTTGCGAATGATTCTAATATAATTAAAAAGATTGTATTTTTTTATTCTGATAACAGTTTCGAGGAGTTCAATCCCAGGACGGATAGAAACGCCACTTCCTAAATAAAGACCTGGTATAGTCTGTTCTTTAAAAAATGGCTTTCCCGAGTCATTCTTTAAGATTATCTTTGCATGAAACAATAAATTACCAATGTCAAAGCATATTGCAGATCTGAAAATCATTGATAATAAGCACATAAATAATGATTTTATTATTCTCGAGCTATCCTGGGATCATAAGTTACCCGAGATGAAACCTGGCCAGTTTGTACAGGTAAAAGTGGAAGGCAGTCCTGAAACATTTCTTCGTAGACCACTATCAATACACGATGTAGATTATGGAAAGAATACTTTCAAGTTGCTCATACAGCTGGCAGGCAAGGGTACGCAGAAACTTTCAACTCTGAAGAACGGTGATAATCTCAACATTATTTTTCCTCTTGGTAACACATTTACGATACCCTCAAGAGAGGAAAAAATACTTCTTGTTGGTGGTGGATGTGGTGTTGCCCCATTGCTGTTCCTTGCAAAGACTCTTAAATCACATAAATTTTCTCCTGATATATTACTTGGATTCAGGAATAAGGAGAGGATAATAGAATATGAACAATACCTTAAGATAGGAAGGGTTTTCATTACTACAGAAGATGGTTCTGTTGGAGAGAAAGGTTATATCACGAATCATACAATACTACAAACCAATCAATATCACAGGGTTTACTGTTGTGGACCTGACTCAATGATGAGAGCGGTTGCAGATTGGGCTGTAAAGAATAATGTTGAATGTGAAGTTTCGCTCGAAAACCTGATGGCTTGCGGTATTGGAGCATGCCTCTGTTGTGTTGTTGATACCGTAAAGGGGAATGTTTGCACTTGTGTTGATGGTCCTGTTTTTAATATAAAAGACTTAAAATGGTAAAACTAGATTTCTCCATTGGTGATCTGAAGTTTAATAATCCTGTTCTGACAGCTTCCGGTACATTCGGTTATGGTAGTGAGTTCGATGATTTAATCGATGTTTCAAGTCTGGGTGGAATAATTGTAAAAGGTACCACAATTGAACCACGTGAAGGCAACAAATACCCTCGCATGGCAGAAACACCATCAGGTATGCTCAATGCAGTGGGTTTGCAAAACAAAGGTATTGAGTACTTTGAAAAGAATATTTACCCCAAAATTCAGGAATACAATACAAATGTTATTGTAAACATTAATGGGAGCTACGTTGATGATTATGTAAAACTTGCTTCAAGAGTTGAAAAGCTTGACAGTATTCCTGCAATAGAATTAAATATCTCCTGTCCGAATGTTAAGATGGGAGGAATGGCATTTGGAACGAACCCTGAATCAGCAAGGGAAGCAATCAGGGAGGTAAGGAAAGCGTACAGAAAGAAGCTCATTGTAAAACTCTCACCTAATGTTACGAGTATTGTTGAATTTGCAAGGATTGCAGAAGAAGAGGGAGCTGATGCAATTTCGCTAATAAATACACTTCTTGGTATGGCAGTTGATGTCAGGAAAATGAAGCCTTCATTATCTACAATCACCGGGGGCTTATCGGGCCCTGCAATAAAACCAATTGCTTTAAGGATGGTTTGGCAATGTGCCAATGCAGTAAAAATACCTGTTATAGGTATAGGAGGGATAATGACAGCAACTGATGCTATTGAGTTTATACTTGCCGGCGCTACAGCAATAGAGGTTGGCACTGCGTCATTTATTGATCCGACAGCATCTGTCAGGATACTCAATGGTATTCAGACTTTTATGGAGAAAAAAGGTTTTACGGAACTGAAAGATATCATTGGTTTTATAAACAGGAATTAACGTCATCAAGATGATCAGAAAACAAAAGAGGAACCATAATCTGACCCCTCTTCCAATTTCTGTGATCCAGCTGGGGCTCGAACCCAGGACCCCATCCTTAAAAGGGATGTGCTCTACCAGCTGAGCTACTGAATCAATATGTTATGAACGAACTTCAACCTGCGATTCTGTCAGCATTTAAGAACTGCTGAAAAGCCTCCGTTAAAGCGAGTGCAAATGTAAAAATATTTTTTTTAAAACAAAACAAGAAGTATTATTTTCCTTGAAAAAAATTCTAATGCCCTCTGCCCTCTGCTCTCTGCTTTTTGCCTCTTGCCCTCGCTATTCCGACAACACCGGTATCTGCCTGTTAATAGACTCCTCAAGCGAGATAAGAGTTTCTGTCCTGACAATCCCAGGTATATTCTGAATCTTGTCGGTAAGTATCTCCCTTAGATGCTCATTATCGCGTGTATATACCTTCACAAAAAGCGAATAATTACCTGTTGTATAATGACATTCAATTATTTCCGGAATATTCTTAAGTCTATTAATAACGTCGCGGAAATGCCCCGGATGATCCAGAAACAACCCGATATAAGCACATGTTTTAAAGCCGACCATCACAGGGTCTACTTTAAATTCCGAACCTTTTATAACACCGATCCTGATAAGTCTCTGGACTCTCTGGTGAATTGCAGCTCCTGATACCCCACATTCGCGGGCAACTTCAAGATATGGAATCCTTGCATTCTTAGTTATTATGTCAAGGATTTTCCTGTCGAGGTTGTCAATTAGTAAGTTTTCAGACATTTTTTGCGGACTCTTTTAAATGAATTGAAGAAAAAAAAATTGATTGCTTACAAATTTAAAGAAAAAATACAATAACGATTACAATGATAGGAAATGTTTAAAGATTATATTCAATAAACTATATTCAAAAAAGTCTCAAGTGTTGTAAGCTCAGCTGGTAGAACATTCCACTCTGCGGAAGGTCCTTTTTTATTTCCAGGTATTTTTGTACTTTGAGCTGCATTTAAGTCAAAAGTCGAATCTAGCATGAGAGATTTCAGAAACAAAGTTGTCATTATCACAGGGGCTTCTTCAGGTATAGGCAAAGCCGTTGCAAGAGAATTTGCTTCAAAAGGTAGCAAGGTAGTGCTGGCAGCAAGATCAGAAGATATCCTTTCTGAAATAACGGAAGATCTTATTAAATCGGGGTATGATGCAATGTATGTCAGGACAGACGTTAGCATAGAAGCGGATTGCAGGAACCTTATAAACAAGACTATCGATAAATATGGTACAATTGATATTCTTATTAATAATGCAGGAATATCAATGAGAGCTTCATTTGATAAGGTTGACCTTAAGGTTTTACATAGGCTTATGGATGTTAATTTCTGGGGAACAGTTTATTGTACAAAATATGCCCTTCCTTATCTTGTGAAAAATAAGGGCTCCCTTGTTGGTGTATCATCAGTTGCCGGATTCCATGGCCTTCCGGGAAGAACAGGCTATAGCGCTTCAAAATTTGCGATGCATGGCTTCCTTGAAACAATCAGGATTGAGAATCTTAAAAAAGGTCTTCATGTAATGATTATAGCTCCCGGTTTCACAGCAACCGAGATCAGGAAACATGCCCTTGATGCAGCCGGTTCGGAACAGGGAGAATCTCCTCTAGATGAAGGATCGCTAATGACCCCTGAACATGTTGCTAAATGGGTGCTTAAAGGAATCAGAAAGAAAAAAAGAAACAAACTGATGACATGGTATGGCCAACTAACTGCTTTATTCCAGAGAATTGTGCCGGAACTTGTCGACAGGGCATATTATAATGAAATGGCCAGGGAGCATAAATCGCCGCTAAAGTAGTATTCATAATGGGCAGGTCTATTTCTTGGTAAGGTTTTTTGAATTTATCTGTAATGAAATGCATATTCATACGTCGTGTATATAAATACTCAAATACAGATAATTATGAAAAAACTTGTACTTGCATCAACCCTGATTATGTGTTTGGCTTGTGTAAATGGCCAGAGAGGGATTGACAGACTTCTTGAAAAATACTCTGATACAGAGGGCTTCTCTTGTATATCATTCAGCGGTGATCTCCTTAATTTTACAGCATCGTTCGAAGAAGAAGGTGACGATAAAGAGATTAAGGCTAAAATCAGCCAGGTAAAAATATTGTCAAAGAAAGACCATCACTCCAATGACATTAACTTTTATGATCTTGCAATGAAAAACATAGACATTGATGATTATGAAGAACTTATGAGTGTCAGAGAATCTGATCAGGATCTAAGAGTGCTTGTCCGTCTACAGGGTAGACGTATAACAGAGTTCCTGCTTGTTGCCGGAGGAGAAGACAATGCAATTGTCCAGATTAAAGGCAATATGTCTGTTTCAGATGCACAGAGGCTATGTGACAAGGCACGTAGAAATAACTCTTCAGATATTTTCTGAAGAAACAACCCATTGATTTCTTTATCTTTATGCTGAATGGAAACTAAAAAACCTGATGACCAGGGACGAATTTAACAAATATGTAAGAGGAAGCGCAAAAATGCTCTTTGCTCTGGCCTACAGGATACTAAGAAATCAGGACGAAGCTGAAGATGCCGTTCAGGAGGTGTTCTTACGGTTATGGAAAATGGGAGATAAGCTCGATGAATATAAAAGTATTGATGCTCTTGCTACAACAATGACAAAAAATTATTGCGTTGACCAGATAAGAAAGAAGAAGTTTCTATTTGAAGATATTTCGGTGATTAATGACAAACCTTCATACAGATCGACAGGTGAGATTATCGAAGATGCAGAATCTTTTATTATTCTCCAGCGAATAATTGACAGGTTACCAGATAATTACAGAGAGATGATAAAGTTTCGCGATATTGAGGGACTCTCTTATGAGGAAATTGCTGAAAAAACAGGTCAGAATATTAATACAATAAGGGTTAATATGTCGAGAGCAAGAACAATTGTTAAGAATGAATATGAAAACACTTCAATGAGAAAAGAAGAAGTTGACAAGCTGCTTGATAAGTATTATCAGGGGATAAGCACAACTGAAGAGGAACAGTTGCTGAAGGATTTTTTTGATAATGAAGAAATTCCTTCAGGGTATGAAGTTGAAAAATCATTTTTTACAAATTATTCAATACTATCTGATACCCCCGAAGCTTCTGCTGATTTTGAGGAAAGAATAATTTCAGCTATCGATACAATTCGCTCCAGAGATAATAAAATCACGAAGACAAAATTTATTCTATCCGGCATTGCTGCAGGTATTACAATACTTATCGGATTATTGTTTTTCTTTTCCCGGAATGAGCAGATTGATACTTTCAAAGATCCTGATCTGGCTTATGCTGAGACAGTGAAGATACTTTATGAGGTTTCTGCAATGATGAACAGTGGAACAGAAGCGCTTGAACCAATTTCATCAATGAACCTGAAGATAGTTCAAGGACTCGATTTAGTTACAAATACAAGGGAGATACTGGAAAAGACACTTCCTGATCTTAAGAAGATTACAAGCCAGGATGACGTCTCTGATAGTGCGTTCAAAGAATGATAATATCAAATAATATGAAAAAAGGATTTCTTTTATTAGTTGTTTTTTTCCTGGTTGTGCTTGCCAAAGGCCAGACAAATCCGGTTGATCAGATGTTTGACAAATATTCTGAGAAAGAAGGGTTTACAACTGTATCGATTTCAGGCAAGATGTTCAGTATGCTTTCTGAACTTGATTCCGACAACAAGAATACTGACAATATAATCAGTAATCTAAGATCTATAAAAATACTCTCGGTTGAAGATTCATTAATTAACATACGGACTAATTTTTATAATGAGCTGATAAACAAGTTGAATAAGAATGTGTATGAAGAACTGATGGTGATAAAGAAGGGTCCGAATATGACAAAGTTTCTTGTAAAATACAATGGTGAAAGAATAGCTGAATTGCTGGTAATAAAGGGCGGACCGGGAGGAAACTCACTTATCTCTATTAAAGGTAATCTCAGTCTCAAAAACATCTCAGATTTGTCTAAAAGCATGGATATTGATGAGCTTGAGGAGCTAGAATCAGGTCAGAGTGATGAATAAGATAGTATTTTGCTGATTTGCATATTTTGTAAATGCAACCATTTTTAAATAGAATTGGTTATATTAGCCGGATGCATTGATAAAGCGATGCGGACTGAAAAGAAACTAACTTTTAAACCTATGACCAAGAAACTTTCCAGAATTATCGGGCTTACATTAGTTGCCCTTATGATTACATCTACGTCATTCTCTCAGATCAAGAACTTTGATTTTCTGAGAACATCCACAGCCGATGCAACAAAGCTTCTTCAGGCATATATGGCGCCCTGGACAAACGCATTTGGCGCTGGATTGAACGGGGGATGGTATAACACTGCAAAACCACACAAGCTCCTTGGATTTGACCTTACTTTCAGCGCCAACCTTGGAGTTGTTCCTGAATCTGCAGGTACTTATAATATTCAGGATTTACACATGACTAATATCCAGGGAACCGGTGCTGCCCCAACTATTTCAGGAGCAAAAAACGCTGGCCCTGAATTACGTTTTGTGTCAGAATCAACAACGCTCGGAACATTTAACGCTCCACAAGGAACAGGCTTCAGGTATATTCCTGTTCCAACTCTCCAGGCAGGGATTGGGTTACCTCTTGGATCTGAGCTCAAAGTCAGGTATGTTCCAACTATCTCAATTAAGGATGGTGATATTGGTCTATGGGGAGTAGGCCTTATGCACAATATCACCCAGTACCTTCCCGGAGATAAGCTTCTGCCTTTTGATGTATCAATATTTGGAGGCTACACAAAGCTTGAGGGCAATCTTCCTATTAATTTACAGCCTCAGACTGGCATACCACAAAACTATGCGCCTGCGGTTTCATGGGATAATCAGAAAATGAATGTTTGCGTTAGTGCAATGACGGTCAGTGCTATCGCATCTTTGAATTTACCAGTTATTACATTCTATGGTGGTCTTGGTTACGCTAAAACAAATACAGATGTTGTGCTCAAAGGTAATTTCCCGACTCCTGTTCTGGTAACTTCACCGACTCCAGGAGCTGAATACAACAATTCTGGCGTAAAAACCGGTGCACAATTTGGCGATATATCTATTGAAGATTTCTCAGGACTAAGAGCAAATATCGGCTTTCGTATTAAGCTTGCTATTATTACAATTCATGCCGATTACACGAGGGCCCAATACAATGTGTTCTCAACGGGGCTTGGATTTTCGTTCAGATAGAAGAACCTTAATCATCACAAAAACCCCGAACCTCAACTTCGGGGTTTTTTTGTCACTAATTGGTCAATTATGAAATATCTTTGTAAAAAAAAGTGAACATGGCTTTTGAACTGGAGATACAAAACGGGTACAGATCACTCTTAAGATCGTCGAAAAATATTATAAGCCCTGATGAAAGAAAAAAGGTAAGGAAGGCTCTTGATCTTGCAATAGATGCCTGTTGTGACCGTATTACCCCCATGGGACAGCCTGAAATACTTCATGCTCTCTCAGTAGCTCGCATTGTGGCAGGAGAGATGGGACTTGACCTGACGTCTATTATTACTGCCTTGTTGCATGATTCATTTCACAACCTGAAGCTGAAACCAATTGATATAGAAAAAGAATTCGGTCGCAAAACTCTTGAGATTTTGAAGGGATTCTCAAGAATAACAGATATCAATTCAATGCAGTCATCATACCAGGCAGAGAACTTCAGGAAATTACTTCTCAGCCTTGCCGATGATGTAAGGGTCATCCTCATTAAACTTGTCGAACGCCTCGAGTATATGAGAAACCTTGATAATGCACCAGAAAACCTGAGGCTTCCTATGGCTTCTGAAACTTATTTCCTTTATGCTCCTCTTGCTCACAGACTGGGTTATTATAATATAAAATCAGAGCTTGAAGATCATTCCATACGATATCTCGAACCGGAACAGTACAAATACATCGAACAAAAGCTAAAACAAACTACAGCTTCAAGGAACAGGTTCATAAAAGATTTTTCAGCTCCTTTACAGGAAATTCTTGAAAAGCAAGGCTTTAGATTCACTATCAAAAGTCGCACTAAATCAATTCATTCCATAATGACAAAAATGAAACGACAAGGAGTTGATTTTGATGAAGTTTACGATCTTTTTGCCATCAGGATAATAATCGACAGTCCACTGGAAGCTGAGAAATCTGATTGCTGGCGGGCTTACTCGATAGTAACTGATTTGTATCAACCCAACCCAAGCAGGTTAAGAGACTGGATATCAGTTCCAAAATCAAATGGATATGAATCTTTGCATACAACTGTTATAAGTCCTAAAGGAAGATGGGTTGAAGTGCAGATCAGGTCTGTTCGGATGGATGAAATAGCAGAGAAGGGTCTTGCGGCCCATTTCAAGTACAAAGGACTGAAAGGAGAAGGGGGCCTTGATACCTGGCTTTCGAAGATGCGTGACATACTCGAAACATCAGATAAATCAGACAGCTCTTTCTTCGATCAGATAAGGCCTGGACTATACACTGACGAGGTATTTGTTTTTACTCCAAAGGGCGATCTGCGTCAGCTTCCCGCCGGGGCAACAGTCCTGGACTTTGCTTTTGATATCCACTCTGCTGTTGGCGCTTCATGCGTTGGCGCCAAGGTTAATGGGAAGAACGTTACCATAAAACATGTGCTTCAGAATGGTGACCATGTTTCTATTCTAAGGTCGAAGAACCAGAAACCAAAGCAGGACTGGCTATCATTTGCTGTTACATCAAAAGCCAGGACAAAGATCAAACAACTTCTTAATGAGGAGAAAACAAAAGCTGCAGCAGAAGGTAAGGAGATCCTGATGAGAAGACTGAAAAACTGGAAATTAAGTTATGGGGATGCCGTTGTTGTTAAGCTTCTGAATGCTTTAAATTTGAAAACATCTATCGACCTTCATTTCCTGATTGCAACTGAAAAGATTGATCTTTTAAGGATAAAAGAAATTCTTACTGAAACTGAAAAGGAATCGATAGCTGAAGAAGCAGTTGCTCAACAGGAGAAAGAAGTAAAAACCAGTGTGTCATACCAGACTGATTATCTTATAATTGAAGATAGGGTGGAAGGTCTTGACTACAAACTTGCACGATGCTGTAATCCTGTGTTTGGTGATTCAATCTTTGGCTTTGTAACAATTTCTGAAGGAATCAAGATTCACCGTACAGGTTGCCCAAATGCAAACAACCTTATGTCGAGATATCCTTACAGGGTAATTGCTGCCCGCTGGTCTAAAACAAGTAATATTCCATTTTTTGTTGCAACAATCAAACTTACCGGAATAGAGGTCCCGGGCATAGTTAATAAAATAGCCGATATAATTGCCGAAACCAAAACTACAACGAGAAGTTTCAGCTACGATATTAACGAAGGTTTATTTGAAGGAACTATTAATATAATGGTGCCTAACTATAATACTCTACAATTAATTATAAGAAGGATAAATGGTATTAAAGGAATTCTGAAAGCGGTAAGGTCGGACTCGTAGCTGAACTTAGAAGGATTCCATAAAGTCCATTAAGTCCATCAATATCGCGAATCTCCCTTCACCGGCAACTTAGCCATCTTCTCCACTTCGAGTGAGGGGAAGCCAAAATCCTCAACTACTTTGCCGAGCAGCAGGTAGGTACCACTGCCTTTAAATGGATAATTATTAAGTGATTGCGCGAAGTGAACTGTATCAAAGAAGCTCCCTTCCTCGTCGATGAAACACCCGAAATTCATCCAGTCGTTTTTGATAGTTTTAATATATTTTACTGTGACAAGGTGCCCGACCATTCTTATCTTTCTTCCTGTATAACTGCAAAGATTCCTGGCAGTAACTTCACCTCTGAATGATGTCTCAAGCACGTCGAACCAGCTCATAGTCACGGGGAAGCCGAAGAGCTCAACCTCATCGTAGAAATCTTCCACTTTGCCATGTTCGAGCTGCGGAAGAGTAAAGTTTTTAACGGCCGGAGTGAAGAGGGGCTTCGTTTCCTCGTGCTTCGCCCTGTTGAGGATCATGTGTGCTTCCCATAAGAGAACAGCTTTCGTCTTGCCTGTAAACCTGAAAGCTCCTGCCTTGATAAGAAGGATGAGTTGTTCAAGTCCGGGGTTTACGCGCGCGACAAAGTCTTCAAGACCTGAATAAGGTCCTTGAGCTTTTCTTATCTCTTCAATTGACATGGCTATTTTGCTTTCAAGACTTATAATGTGTATGAAGCCAAGGTATATATCAGCGCCGTAAATAGTTGTTTTATAGACACTTTTATTAACACATGGCAGCATGATAGTAGCTCCGTATCGTCTTGCCTCATGAACATATACCCAGGTGCGGTAGAATCCGCCAAAGTTATTGATGACGCCAACCATGAACTCAAGAGGGTAGTGGGCTTTCAGGTATAGGCTCTGGAAGCTTTCAACGGCATAGGATGCTGAATGAGCCTTTGAGAAGGAATAGCCAGCGAATGATTCAATCTGTCTCCATACTTCATTAATAAGCTTTTCATCATAACCTCTTTCGCGGCATAGGCTGAAAAAACGATCGACTATACGTTGCATCTCCTGTTTCGACCTGTACTTGCCGCTCATTGCCCTGCGCAGTGTATCGGCATCGGCAAGGTCGAGACCCGCAAAATGATGACATATCTTAAGGACATCCTCCTGGTAAACCATTACCCCGAACGTTTCCGACAGTTGTTCTTTCATAATAGGGTGCAGATATTCGAACTTATCAGGATTATGAAACCTGAAAATGTATTGCTTCATCATCCCTGATCTTGCTACACCAGGCCTTATTATGGAGCTCGCAGCAACGAGTGTAGTGTAATTATCGCATTTCAGTTTTTTTAAAAGTCCACGCATCCCGGGACTTTCAACATAGAAACAACCCTTGGTTTCGCCATCGCGGAGGTAAGCCTTTACTTTTTCATCTTTTTTGAACTTCTGGATAGCATGAACATCGACATCAATGCCGCGATTATGCAGTACAAGCTCTGCAGTCTCTTTGATGTGACCTATTCCTCTCTGGCTTAGAATATCAAGTTTCTCGAAACCTATTTCTTCAGCCGTGTACATATCCCATTGTGTTGTTGGAAATCCTTTAGGAGGCATATCGAGAGCAGTGTAACAGGTTATTGGTTCTTCGGATATCAATATGCCGCCGGCATGAATGCTCCTCATATTTGGAAAATCAGTGATCTTTAAGCCAATGTTGAATATAGTCTCGGTAATGTCGTTTCGGTTTGCTTCAGAAGGATTATTTATAAGTGCATCGATCTCTTCCTTCGGCAACCCATGAACCTTCCCCAGCTCCCTGACAATCGATTTTCCCCTGAAAGTATTTATTGTGCCAAGAAGGGCAGTGTGTCTGTAACCATATCTCCTGAAAATATAGTCGATAACTTCATCCCTTTCTTTCCAGGAATAATCGATGTCAAAGTCAGGAGGACTACTTCTTTTAGGGTTGATAAACCGCTCAAAGTAAAGGTTTAGATCAATAGGATCAACATTGGTGATTTTCAGACAATAAGCAACAACAGAATTCGCCCCGCTGCCACGACCTATATGATAGAATCCACGTGCCATTGAATACCTTACTATATCCCAGGTTATAAGGAAATATGAGGAGAACCCAAGCTTGTCAATTATTTCAAGCTCATGTTTTATACGCTTCTTTGCTTCTGTGTTATTTTTTCCATACCGGTAGATCATGCCATCCCAAGCAAGCTTTTCGAGCAACATCCTGTCATCATTCCGGCTGGCTGAATAAAGTTTTTTGTTCTTCAGTCCCTTCAGGTCGAAATTGAGTGAGCAATCATTTAACAGACTTAGTGTATTATCTTTCAGGTCTTTATGATTGCTAAGGATATCATCATTCTTATCCCTGAAGAATTCGTCTTCTCCGGCACAGTATGAATCTTTGAGATGGCTGAGTAGTATGTTATTATCCACAGCCCTGAAGTTGCGATGAATAAATATATCCTCCTTGTCTGAAAATGTGATTGGGTGAAGCGCCACCATCTGGTTTCTTTTGCCTGGCATACTGATAAGACGGTTGAGTTCAGCAGGTCTCACGCCTATGCGCTCATTATCAAAAAGACCGCGCGAGGAAGGGACATTGTTAAGAGGGTAGATTATATATGATTCGGAGAACCGTGGAGCAGGGAAGGGAACAGGTTTATTCTCAAAGTTCAGGTTTGACAGGAAATCATTCAGCTCCTGCATGCCCTTGTTATTACGTGCAATGCCAATATAACAAAGATCATTTCCATTCCTGAATTCAATGCCTCCCACAGGCTTGATGCTGTTTTTATTACACTCATCAACGAACACAGGAATAGCCGTTGAGTTGTTTATATCTGTCAGAACGATAGTCTCCGCCCTGGCTTCACGTGCTTTCTGCACGAGTACCTCAACCGGCATAGTGCCGTAACGTAAGCTGTAATATGTGTGACAATTTAAGTACATAATTAAAAATGCCTAGAGTGCACTAGAGTACCTAAAGTACTTGAGTTTTGAATACTTGAGTGGTTATTTACTTTACTGCATAACTCTAAATACTCTAGGCACTCTAGCTCACTCTAGGCACTTCCCCAGGGGTATCTCCTTAATCTATCCTCCATCATTTTCTGCTCATTAAGGGCATTTTCAAGCTGTTTAAGAGCTTTCTTCTCTCGTTCTTCATTGGTCATTACTCCCGATGCGCGTTTTACTGCATCGCGTCCAAATCGTTTTCTAAGCGAATCCATTGCCAGGTAGAGACTCACTTTTTCCGGTGTATCATCGAACATGTCGAGTTGCTGGACTCCCCGCACCAGGTGACTGAGCCTGACGCCTATGAGGCGAATGAGCATCCTCCTCTGGTACAGTCTTGAGAAAAGCTCTTTTGCTACCTCCGCAAGTACATGATCGAAAGATGTGTATGGTATTCTTTTCTGCAGCGTATGAGTATCAAAATTAGAGTACCTTATTTTCATAGTGAGACACGATGCAAGCTTTTCTTGGCTTCTTAATTCGAAGGCTATCTTCTCAACCATGCTTACTATCAACTGGTTGAGCCTGTGCAGGTCAGTAGTATCCTTCTCAAAAGTATGCTCGGTACTTATCGACTTCTGTTCTGAATAGCTGACGACGGGAGTGGAGTCGATGCCGTTGGCTCTCTTCCATATCTCGGTGCCGTTCTTTCCCATCAGGTTCTCTATCATCTCGGCAGGAATGTTCCTGAGTGTGAATATCGTTGCAATACCCATTGAGCGAAGTACTTTATAGGTCTTCTGGCCGATCATCGGGATCTTCCGTATTGAAAGCGGATCGAGAAATGGAAGGACAATGCTTTTCTGCACTTCCTTCTCGCCATTGGGCTTTGCTTCGCCTGTTGCTATCTTCGAGACAGTCTTGTTGACAGAAAGACCTGCTGAGATAGGAAGTCCGGTTTCGCTGATGATTCGCTGGCGCAGTTCGTGTGACCATTTATAGCAGCCATAAAAGCGATCCATGCCTGTAAGATCGATATAATGTTCGTCAATCGAAGCTTTCTCAAAAAGAGGCGCCTGTTCTGCAATTATATCAGTAACAATGTGTGAATAGTTGCTGTATAGTTCCATATCGCCTCTTATTATAACCGCGTCAGGACACATGTTACGGGCAAACTTCATCGGCATTGCCGAGCTGACCCCGTATTTCCGTGCCTCATAGCTGCAGCTGGCAACCACCCCGCGGTCCGATAATCCCCCTATAATCACCGGCTTTCCATTAAGTCGGCTGTTCCTTAATCTCTCGACAGATATGAAGAATGTGTCGAGGTCGAGATGTAGTATGTTGTGATCCATTTTTCAAGTGCCTAAAGTGACTAGAGTTAGAAGTGACTAGAGTGACTAGAGTGACTAGAGTTATGAGTGACTAGAGTTATTAGTTGGAGAGGGAATGGCCGATTGAGGCGAATATTGACAGTAGTTCATTTGCTTCCTTTTGTTCCTCGGTTTCCTTATGCCATCCCATTTCATTGATGATCTCCAACCAGTATAATGTTTCATCTGATTCGCTTTCGCAAATCTTTATTTTGTTTTTAAAGCAGCTTTACTTCTTCCCCGGCTGGCTTCACGATAATTGGCTCCAATGCTGGTACCAGCTTTTGTAAGCTGATTTCTTACAATGCTCCCTTCAATTGTATGTGGCAAGCATGCAGATAGTTTGATTATCTTGATTGCAAAGGTTTTTGTTCTCCCTTTAAGCTGTTTACTGAATTCCTTATTTTCCATGATGCTTCTTATTAAGTTTACTCTAGTCACTCGTAACTCATAACTCTAGTCATTTTTTTTCTTCTTTCCTCTTGTATACTAACAATAAAACGTTATCTTTGATCAGAAATTAGTCAAAATAATGATTACAATATAATCAGGTTTTCAAAATGTTTTTCACTCAGAACATAAAATTTTTAAGGAAAAGAAAGGGGAGGACCCAGGATGATGTAGCAGTAGCTCTTAACCTGAAAAGGTCCACTCTTAGCGGCTATGAGAACGGTGTTGCTCAGCCCGGAATTGAGATACTTATATCGTTCTCAGGATATTTTAATATCTCAATCGACAACATGCTGAAGCTTGACCTTTCAAAGCTGAAGGAAAGCCAGCTTGGTGAGCTTGAACGAGGGTATGATGCTTTTATTAAAGGAAGCAACCTGAGGGTACTGGCTACAACTGTCAATTCTACCAATCGGGAGAACATTGAGCTTGTCAACGAAAAAGCCAAGGCTGGTTATGCAACTGGTTATGCTGATCCGGAGTATATTGGGGAACTCCCTGTCTTTACATTACCATTCCTATCGGATAAAAAGAAGTACAGGACTTTCCAGCTTAAAGGCGATTCAATGTTACCAATACCCGACGGTTCGTGGGTTACAGGTGAATACCTGCAGGACTGGATGCAGATAATAAGCGGTAAAGCATACATCGTTTTCACACTCGACGACGGATTAGTTTTCAAAATCGTTGAGAATAATTTACGAACAGATGGTAAACTGGTGCTTTATTCGCTTAATCCCATCTATGAACCCTATGAGGTTCATGTGAACGATGTAAAAGAGATATGGAAGTTTGTTAACTATATAAGCAGCGAACTACCGGAACCCGTAATGCCGGAAAAGCAGATCTTCCAGGCAATGGCCGGTATGAAACAGGATCTTGAAAGAATCAAATCCAGACTTGGAAGAGATATTTCAGATATTAGGGAAGAATAGGCTCAGGACTCAGGGCGCAGAGCAGGAGGCAACAAAGTCGTGCAGGTCGTGCAAGTCATGCAACTCCGTCATTCTTTTGTAAGCTGGATTATTAACTGAATGATTTTCTCATTATCTGATTCGGGGATTTTCCCTTTATACAAAGCTCTGCAGACACGGTTTTTATCGAGGATTATTACTGAATAGCTGTCTGAAGGAAGGCCCCATGATGACTGGAGTGTTCCTTCGTAATCAAAAAGAATTGTTGTATTGAATTTCTTTGCCTTTTTACCGGCTATTGAGCGGATAAGACTATTTGGTTTCCATGTTGATTTGCAATCAACAATGCCAAAGCCCTTAAATAAATCTTTACTGATTCTTTTGTCAACGTCAGTAGCTTTATTAACAGCTTCGTTAAAAGGCTCGTTAAGCTCTGATTCATCAGGGTCAACATAATTTACCTGGAGTACTTTTCCTGTCCATGAATTCATTGAAAATTCTTTCTTGTCTGCATCGGTAAACATCCAGTCAGGAGCTTTCATTCCCACTGCAAGTTTTTGTTGGCCAAACATGGCGGGTATTGTTAATAGTGCGAATAAAATTGCAGTAATGATTTTTTTCATAGCTTGGTTTTTTAATTCAGAACCGAATATATAAAAATTTTATAATAAATTAATTTATTGTAATCTTGTCATTAATATGGTCAACTATATTACTTTTGCAAACTGAATTTTTCGTATGCAATCAATAAGAAATATAGCAATCATCGCCCATGTGGACCATGGCAAGACCACATTGGTGGACAAGATAATACAGGAATGCAAGGTACTTGATCAACGTAAGGAGACTGGAGAGCTGATACTTGATAGTAACGACCTTGAACGCGAAAGAGGTATTACAATTTTGTCGAAAAATGTATCAGCAATGTACAAAGGTGTCAAGATAAATATTATCGATACTCCTGGCCATGCTGATTTCGGCGGTGAAGTTGAGAGAGTTCTGAAGATGGCTGATGGTGTATTGTTACTCGTTGACGCTTTTGAAGGACCTATGCCTCAGACAAGATTTGTTCTTGGAAAAGCTATTAACCTTGGTTTGAAACCTATTGTTGTAGTAAATAAAGTTGATAAAGAGAATTGCAGGCCCGATGAGGTCCAGCAGGATATTTTTGAACTCATGTTCAATCTCGATGCTTCTGAAGATCAGCTTAACTTCGAAACTGTATTCGGATCGTCAAAACAGGGATGGATGAGCGGGAACTGGAAGAAACCAGCAACCAACATAACATATCTCCTCGATACAATACTTACGCAGATTCCTGAAGCACCTTATGTAGAAGGTACCGCCCAGATGCAGGTTGCATCTCTTGATTTCTCAAGCTATGTAGGCCGTATTGCAATTGGCAGAGTTTTCAGGGGAAACATCAGGGTTGGTGAGGATTATACACTTTGCAAAAGAGGTGGTGTTGTTAAAAAAGTCAGGGTAAAAGAGTTGTATGTTTTTGAAGGACTTGGCCGGTTGAAGACCGAGAGTGTAAGGTGTGGCGATCTGTGTGCCGTTGTTGGTCTTGATGACTTTGAAATAGGTGACACACTTGCTGATCTGCTTAATCCGGAAGCCCTACAAAGGATTGAAGTAGATGAACCTACAATGAGCATGGTTTTTACAATCAATAACTCCCCGTTATTCGGAAAAGAAGGCAAATTTGTCACATCAAGGCATCTTAGGAACAGGCTGATGAGGGAGATTGAGAAGAACCTTGCACTAAGAGTTGAAGATACTACTTCTGAAGACACGTTTAATGTTTATGGCAGGGGGATACTTCACCTTTCAATTCTTATTGAAACAATGAGGCGTGAAGGTTATGAATTCCAGGTTGGTAAACCAAAAGTACTGCTTAAAGATATTGACGGTGTGAAATCAGAGCCTTACGAAACCCTTTCAATTGATGTTCCTTCTGACTATTCCGGAAAAGCAATTGAGCTGGTGACACAGAGAAAAGGCGAGATGGTTACGATAGAGCCCAAAGGCGACCTTATACACCTCGAATTTGATATTCCCGCCCGTGGCTTAATCGGTTTAAGAAATAATATGCTTACAGCCACTTCAGGGGAAGCGGTAATGCATCACAGGTTAAGGGGGTATGATAAATACAAAGGAGATGAGCTGATGCCGAAACCAAATGGATCATTGATCTCGCTTGACCAGGGTATGGCAACTGGATATGCCATTGACAGGTTGCAGGATCGCGGACGTTTTTATATAGATCCGGGAGAACAGGTTTACAAAGGACAGGTTGTTGGTGAGCATACCCGAACAGGTGATCTGGAAGTGAATGTGATAAAAGGTAAAAAGCTGACAAATATGCGAGCTTCGGGTTCTGACGAAGGCCTGAAAATTGCACCAAAGATTAAATTCTCTCTCGAAGAAGCCATGGAACAGATTAAGGATGATGAATACCTTGAAATCACTCCATTGAATCTTAGGATGAGAAAAATCCCCGGTTATAAGTTTTCATAGATTTGGTATATCATTATGAAAAAAGCAATATCTATTTTAATCAGTTGCATTGCTTTATTTTCCTGCCTAACAGCCCAGGACATTAATTATACCTCTTATGGCATGGAACCTTATGAGAGTCGTTATCCCGCAGGGCTTAAAGAAGGTGATAAAGCGCCGGATTTTACAGGATATGATCAATCTGGCCAACAGGTTACATTAAATGATTTACTCAAAGGAGGGCCTGTTGTTTTATTTTTCTATAGGGGAAACTGGTGTCCTGCATGCAATAAGCAACTTAAAGAATACCAGGATTCACTTAGTATTATTACAGCACTCGGAGCTAAACTGGTTGCAATTACTCCTGAATCAATTGAATATGTTGAACAAACCGTAAAGCTTCATAAGCTTTCATATACAGTGGTGTATGATTGCATGGAAAAAATGATGATAGAATATGATGTTATATTTAATGTTTCAAAGGAATTTCAGGATCTTGTAATGGAAAAACTGAACATTGATATTGCAAAACATAATGGGAGGGATGTTGCCCATCTCCCGGTTACTGCGACATATATTATCAACAGTAACGGAATGATAACTTCTTCACATTTCAATCCCGATTATAAAAACAGGGCTTCTGTGAAGTGGATACTGACTAACCTGGGAAGGGCTTTATAATCCGGTTCACAGGTAGCTGTTATTAAGAAAATCATTCAGTGGTTTGATCCTTAAAACAGCATCATACATAATATTAAGACAATTACCGGAAACAATCTCTTTATCACTCAGCATCCTGACAGCAAGAAAACTTTTCATCTTCAGAAGTTCAATATGCGGATGATCTTTTGGATATCCTTTGGGAGCAGATTTTAGCTTTTCCCCATCAAGCTTACCGAAAACTTTTAAAAAGTCCTTTGAATTCAGAATTTTCTGAAGTTTTTCCCCATTCTCATCAATTTCTTCCCTGATGGCATTAAGCCACGGAGAGGGCGGCATATAGGCTCCTCCGGCGATCATGCTGTTGTTACCTGGTTCAACATGAAAATAGTACCCGGCATACCTGTCTCCATTTTGTTTTCCGCCACGAACTATATAAGCCCCAAGATGAGATTTATATGGGGACTTATCATTTGAAAACCTGATATCGCGATTAATACGGTAAACACAGCTTTTCACCTCGAGGCCTTTAATAATAGGCTCAATTTCAGTTATCTTACTTAGAATCTTTTCAACAAAGGATTCATAGTTGTTTCTTGCTTTCAGATATTCTGATTTGTTTGCAAGAAACCAGTCCCTGTTATTGTTCTGGCGCAGGCGTTTCAGAAAATCAAGAGTTAATTTATCAATTGATTCCATTTTGTTTTGTTAAAACATAATTCTGTTAAGTTCAACTTCTCAATACTATCTTTGTTACTGTCTAGAACAGCAAAATTAGAAAGATTGTTATTATGGCCGAACCTGTTTCAAAGAAGATATCAAGTGGAGGATTAAAAAATACCCTTCGCCTGTTTGAATATATTAAACCTTACAGCCTGGAATACGCAGGAGGTATGTTTTTTCTTCTGGGTTCAAGTTTGTCGAGTCTTGCATTTCCGAAGCTTTTAGGTGAACTTGTTAGTTCAGGAAATCAGGGCAGTCTCTCGACTGATATTAACAGGATTGCCTTAATGCTTCTTTTTGTCCTTCTTATTCAAGCCACATTTTCATATTTCCGGGTTATTCTGTTTGTAAATGTTACAGAAAAATCACTGGCTCTATTGCGGCAGAATGCTTATAATCATCTCATTAAACTTCCGTTACAGTTCTTTGAAAAGCATCGTGTAGGTGAACTCAACAGCCGTATTTCTTCAGACATCTCACTGTTGCAGGAAACGCTTACAACAACTCTTGCAGAATTCATCAGGCAGATAATAATAATAACCGGAGGTATCACACTACTTGCAATAACAAGCTGGAAATTGACGATTTTCATGTTGGTTATCGTTCCCCCAATGATGATTCTGGCAGTGCTCTTTGGAAGATTCATAAGGAAGCTCTCCAAAAAAGTTCAAAAAGAAGTAGCCAGCTCAAATACAATAGTAGAAGAGACACTTTCAGGAATTCAAAGTGTAAAAACTTATACTAATGAGTTCCTTGAAATGAAAAGATATAAGGAGAAAACTTCAGAAATCGCTGCAATCGGGATGAAGAGTGGAAAGTACAGGGCATCATTTTCTGCTTTTATGATATTCGGATTGTTTGGTGCCATGGTTGCAGTGATATGGAGAGGTTCTATACTTATGTCTGCAGGCACGATTGATGCTGGTGAATTGTTTTCTTTCGTAATATATTCAGGTTTTGTTGGTGGAACATTTGGTGGATTGGCAGGCGTTTTCACTCAATTACAGAGGTTTATTGGCGCTACTGAAGAGCTGTTTGAGTTATTTGAAGAAAAGGAAGAAAATCTGTCTACAATTGAAAACATTACTGAAAATGATATCATTAATGGTACAATAACATTGCAAAATGTTTCATTCAGATATCCTGCAAGACCTGCAGCATTGGTATTAGACAGTATTAATGCTGTCATCGGGAAAGATAAAATGATAGCTCTTGTTGGTCCAAGTGGCGCCGGCAAATCAACACTCGCCGCTCTGATAATGAGACTTTATGAACCCACATCGGGGGAAATTCTTTTTGATAATAAAAGCAGCAAAGCACTTCCACTAAGCTCATTACGCAGGCAGATCGCAGTTGTTCCTCAGGATATTTTCCTCTTTGGGGGAACGATACGTGAAAATATTATGTATGGTAAACCATCTGCAACAGGCGAGGAAATCAGGGAAGCGGCCAGGAAAGCAAATGCACTTGAATTCATTGAGAAGTTTTCAGATCAGTTCGAAACAATTGTTGGTGAGAGAGGTATCCAGCTATCCGGAGGTCAGCGTCAAAGAATTGCAATTGCCAGGGCGGTACTGAAAGATCCAAGGATACTTATACTTGATGAAGCCACATCGTCGCTTGATTCTGAATCTGAAAGATTGATTAAAGAAGCTCTTGAAAATCTTATGAAAGGCAGGACATCGGTTGTTATAGCACACAGGCTTTCAACAATCCGGAAGGCAGATCAGATTTTTGTCATCAATGGTGGAAAGATTGTTGAAGCAGGAACTCACGAAGAACTTGTTTCAATAGAGAAAGGTTTTTACAGGAATCTTAGTGAGTTGCAGTTTTCATTATAGTATTCTTTGTTCATATGAGATCAACATTCCTCGGATTCGATCCAGAATTTTTGTTAAATTTAATCCAAATGAATTCTGAATAAGGTTCGTTTTTATTATTCTAAATAAATACTTAAAAAAATGAGAAACAAAGGAATAAAGATTCTATCAGTTTTTTTGATTGTATTAGCCGTAATCCTGATTGCTGCAGCAGTTTACATAAACTCACTTCTTCCGATAATTACTGGTTATGCTGCAAAGAACCTGTGTTCAGCTGTTTTTATTTCAGGAAGGGAACAATCTGAAATGGAATCATCTGATCTGAATTTCTCATTTATTAAGTTCAACAAGAACAGGGTTGATTTTGAAGATAAAAGCGTTACAAGCAAATTTCTATGGGGAAAATCGAAAGCTATCTACAGGGAAGGATTTGGTGTTACACTATTAAGAGATATAAATGAAGAAGATCTTTTGAATGTTGTTTTTCCAAAGGGATCTGGTCCCAAATATAACCAGGACACAATAAGCTGGCCGCTTGGAAATATTATCACCGACACTTTGGGGGGTATAAATCGGGAACTTTTAGATACAATAACAGAAAAATTGGTAAATAAGAACTTCTACAGAGGTAATATATATGCTTTCCTTGTTATGAATAAGGGAATACCAGTTGTAGAAGCTTATAAAACTGAATTTAATGAAGATACAAGATTTCTGAGCTGGTCAATGGCAAAAAGTTTTATATGTACGATGGCAGGTATACTTGTCGGACAGGGAAAACTGGATGTGAATAAACCAGTCGATATCAAGTCGTGGAAGAATGATGAGAGAAGTAGAATAACGCTTAATGATTTGCTTAGAATGCAAAGCGGTCTTGATTGGAATGAAGATTATGGTAATCGTTCAGATGTTACGGTAATGTTACACTGCGAAAGTGATATGGGAAAGTATGCTTATGAACAGAAAGCAAAATACCAACCTGGAAGCAATTGGTATTATTCCTCAGGCACAACAAATATTGTCTGTGATCTGATTCAGCATCAATTTAATAATGATTCATTATATTACTTATTTGCAAGGAATGAACTTTTTAACAAAATTGGTATGCAAGATGCTGTGCTGGAAGTAGATCCATCAGGAAGTTTTGTTGGTTCTTCATATTTATACGCCACAGCTCGTGATTATGCTCGTTTTGCACTTATGTACCTGAACGATGGGATTTTCAATGATCAACGCATATTACCGGAAGGTTGGGTTAATTATTGTACGACGGAAACAGTTGGAAGCGATGGTAAGTATGGTGCATTTTTCTGGCTCAACAAGAGCGGAAGAATAAAAAGTGCACCTGAAGACATGTTCAGCTGTAATGGTCATGATGGTCAGTATATATTTATGATTCCTTCAAAACAGCTTGCAGTAATTATTCTGGGGTATTCACCAGATGGTATTGATCTTGATAGGCTTTTTGAAGATTTACTTAGAGCAGTATAATTATCAGATTTAATGTTTATTGACTGAAATACTGTGAATGTAATTATGCCTATAATTAATATTATGTCAAATAGGTTATATTCATAAACAGAAATGAATTTTTTGATTCAAATCTTACAACTTTCCGGACCCTATTCAATAAACACAAGATGATATAAAATGAAAAAGGGATGTTTACACACCCCTTTTTATATTTTGTATAAATCGATATTTACTTGTTTTGTAAAGCATCAATCTTCTTTCTTACTTCATCATATTTTGCATTAAGTGAAGCATCCTTTTGTTTAAGCCTGTAGTAAAGCTCTTTCAGTCTTTCGAGTGTATCAACATCGTCTGGTTTCAGTTCATGTGCTTTCTCCATAAAAGGTAATGCTTTAGCATAGATAGCATTGGCTTCATCAATAGTTTTTGAATAAACATTCATATCAACTATTTCATTAGCTTTTGTAAACATGTCAGCAGCTTTATTAATATAAGCTACACCCATCGCATATTGGGTATCCCAATAGTCAGATTTTAAATCAATTGATTTCTGGATTTCAGAAATTGCAACATCAAAGTTATTCATGTTAAGATTCAGGATACCTGATACATGATACAGAACCGGGTTCTGAGGATCATTTGCTTTAGCCTGATCCATGTATTTAAGTGCTTCGGCGTTTCTTCCGCTGTTAATGTAGAAATCGATAATCTTAAGAAGCACTTCTTTGTCGCCCTCGAATTTTTTAGGAAGTTCAAGAAGAGTTGTTTCTGCTTTTAATGTATCGCCTTTGGCAAGGTAGCCTGATGAAATCTGGTAATATGGTGATGGGCCAAGATATCCAAGTTGGGCACACTTCTCAAAATATTTGATAGCATCATCAGGTTTACCTGAGTTTAATGCAGAAAGTCCTGCGTTGAAATACATTCCTGTATCAATTGCGCTTGCATATAATTCACTTTCGCTTACTTTAATCTGGGTTTCAAATGCTTCAAGGGCGGCGGTATAATCTTTTGCTTCATATAGTGTACTTCCCTGAGAATAAAGGTCAACTGCGAGTGTGTTGTAAACCATTCCAGTAATTATTTTTTTCTTCATTGCTCCTTTTTCATCAACTGAAAGAGCTTTTTCATAAGCTGCATAAGCCTCCTGAAGCGGTTTTGGACATAGTTCTTTAAACTGGGGATTAGTTGACTTGTAAACTGCCTGGCATAATTTACCCTTGGCATAGAATGTGTTGTACCAATTTGCAGTTTTTTCATTCTGTAATGCCTCATCAATCGCAGTTTTAGCTTTATCGAGTTGGCCCTGATCAATAAGGCTCAGTGCGCTTGTGACTTTTCCCTTCTGAGAAAAAGCTGTGAGAGAGATGCTAATTGCTACTATAAGCAGAAAATACTTTTTCATGTTTATTGTTTTAAATATTTCTCATTTTAAAAATTGCACAAATGTAAATATAAATTTATTTACTCATTATCAAAATCTTTGCCATTTTTATTAATTTCTCCGGTTGTGTCATCAGGATTGATTTCGCTTTTTTCAAATCCTTCGAGATCTTCTTTATTATCTTCATCAACAAATACTGATGCTACAGAAGCAATAACATCATTATCCCTAAGGTTGATTAGCCTTACACCTTGTGTTGCACGGCCCATTACTCTTAACGCGGAAACCGGGCTTCTAAGTATGTTCCCAAACTGGGTAATAATCATTAAATCGTGATTATCTGTTACATCCTTTAAAGCAATAAGGGCGCCAGTTTTTTCAGTGACGTTTATTGTCTTCACCCCTTTTCCACCCCTATTTGTTATGCGATATTCATCTATATCTGATCTCTTTCCATATCCTTTTTCAGATACAACAAGTATATCTTTTTCTTTGCTTTCAACTGTGATCAGCCCTATAACAAAATCTGTTTTTTCATTTGCAAGTCGTATCGCTCTTACACCTGAGGCTGTCCTTCCCATCGGTCTAACTGATGATTCAGGGAACCTGATTGCCCTTCCTGATTTGACTGCCAGCATAATATGGTGATTGCCATTAGTCATCCTGGCCTCAAGAAGCTCATCTCCTTCCCTTACAGTAATGGCATTAACTCCATTAGACCTCGGTCGTGAGTAGGCCTCAAGAGAGGTTTTCTTAATAACTCCCTTCCTGGTACAGAGAACGATAAAATTGTTGTTAATATAATCCTCATCCTGCAGATTTTTCACATTAATAAATGCCCTTACATTATCTCCGGATTCAATATTGATGATGTTCTGCAAAGCTCTTCCTTTTGATGTTCTGCTGCCTTCGGGTATAGCGTAGACCTTAAGCCAGTAACATTTTCCCTTACTTGTGAAGAAGAGCATTGTATTATGCATAGTGGCTATGTAAAGGTGTTCAATAAAATCTTCATCGCGGGTTGCACCACCTTTTGCGCCTGTGCCACCCCTGTTTTGGCGGCGGAATTCTGTAAGAGGTGTTCTTTTAATATATCCCATGTGAGATATTGTGATCACCATCTCATCATCTGCATAGAAATCTTCAGGATTAAACTCTTCTGCATTTGGAACTATTTCAGTTCTTCTTGTGTCGCCGTATTTTTCTTTAATCTCGATAAGTTCGTCTTTAATTATCTTCATCTGTAGACTAACATCAGACAGAACTTCCATGAGATACTTAATAAGAGCCATTACTTCTTCATATTCTACTCTTAACTTTTCCTGTTCAAGTCCTGTAAGCTGTCGTAATCTCATCTCTACAATTGCCCTGGCTTGTAATTCTGAAAGAGAGAAACGCTCCATCAGCCTTTCGCGGGCCATGTCTGCATTTTGGGAAGATTTGATAATAGCTATTACTTCATCGATATTGTCGCTTGCTATGATAAGACCTTCAAGAATATGAGCTCTTTTTTCTGCCTGATCGAGGTCAAACCTGGCTCTTCTGACTATTACCTCATGCCTGTGTTCAACAAAATAATGTATCAGATCCTTTGTGCTTAAAGTACGCGGGCGTCCTTTTACAAGGGCAATATTATTTACGCTGAAAGCAGTCTGCAGTGATGATAGCTTAAACAAATTATTCAGCACGACATTTGCCGAAGAATCTTTCTTAAGAATTATCACAATCCGCATTCCATTGCGATCGGATTCATCATTAATATACGAAATACCTTCGAGTCTTTTTTCATTTATCAGGTCGGCGATCTTCCTTATCATTTCAGCCTTATTGACCATGTAAGGAATCTCTGTGACAATAATACATTCACGGCCTGAATGTGTCAATTCAATTTCTGTTTTTGCCCTGATAACTATTCTTCCTCTTCCTGTTTCGCAGGCATCCCTGATACCCTGCATGCCGTAGATTATTCCGCCAGTAGGGAAATCGGGGCCTTTAACATACTGAAGTATCTCATCAGTTGTTATTTCGTTGTTATCAATATAGGCAAGGGTTGCATCAATTATTTCTGAAAGATTATGAGGTGGCATATTGGTTGCCATACCGACAGCAATACCAGAGGCGCCATTAACAAGCAAATTGGGTATTCTTGTCGGTAAGACTGTGGGCTCTGTCAGTGAATCATCAAAGTTTGGCTGAAAATCAACGGTATTTTTTTCAATGTCTGAAAGAGTCTCCTCTGCAATTTTTTTTAATCTTGCTTCAGTATACCTCATAGCAGCCGGGCTGTCACCATCAACTGATCCGAAGTTTCCCTGACCATCAACTAACGGATAGCGCAATGACCATTCCTGGGCCATCCTTACCATTGCTTCGTATACTGAGGAATCACCGTGAGGGTGGTATTTACCAAGCACCTCTCCCACTATTCTTGCGGATTTTTTATAAGACCTGTTTGAGAGTACTCCCAGTTCTGACATTCCGTACAAAACCCTCCTGTGAACAGGTTTTAATCCATCCCTGACATCGGGCAAAGCACGGGAAACGATAACCGACATCGAATAATCGATATAGGCCGATTTCATCTCCTCTTCAATATTAACCTGTATTATTTTCTCTCTTTCAGACATAACTAATTAAAAATTAAAACAATAAAGGGTAAAGAACCCTGTTTTATATAGAAATTACGAAAATAGTCATTATTTGCTATTTAAGACTTTTTTGTTCATCTGATTTTTTAACATCTTTTTGTTCATAATTGGGCATGAAAATTGACAGATAATATTCTGAATAATTTAACATTAAAAAAAACAGTAATGCGTACCTTTGTGTTATTCTGTCTGACATTATGTCGGGGATGAGTAAAGTAACGAAAAAAGAAAGATTAATATATGGATTCACAGTTTTCGCAAAGAGTAAAGGATATCCTGGGATACTCCAAGGAGGAGGCGATAAGGTTGGGGAACAGCCATATCAGCCCTGAACATCTTTTCCTTGGTATATTAAGGGATGGTGAAAGCACAGCAATTGAGATACTTATGAATCAGGGTATCGATCTGCTCGTGTTAAAAGGCTCTCTTGAAAAAAGCATCAAGGTAGAGAGTCCTGTTCCGGTTGCTGACCATGAGGTTATTCCTCTTCTGAGAAGCACCGAGCGAATTCTTAAACTTGTTTATCTCGAGGCAAAATCATTAAAAAGCAGCACTATAGACACAGAACACCTGTTACTCGCTATTCTTAAGGATGAGAATGCTCTTGTAACTCGTTTTCTCTCTGAGCTTGATGTTGACTATCATTCTGTACGCAGGATGGTTGAAGCTGAGCTACCATCTGCCAAGGCTGACTTTCCAAGGGATGAAGATGATGAAGGTGTAGGATTTTCTGGTCCTGGCAAAGGACAACAACCATCCTCCTCATCTTCAAAATCATCGTCCGATACACCTGTTTTGGATAATTTCGGTATAGACCTTACAAAAGCCGCAGAGGAAGGACGACTTGACCCTGTCGTTGGGCGTGAAAGAGAGATTGAGAGGCTTGCCCAGATATTGTCAAGAAGAAAAAAGAATAACCCGGTGCTTATTGGCGAGCCAGGTGTTGGAAAATCAGCAATAGCTGAGGGTCTTGCTCTCAGGATAATTAAGAAGAATGTTTCGCGTGTTCTCTTCAATAAACGCGTCGTTGCACTTGACCTTGCTTCAATAGTGGCAGGAACTAAATATCGCGGACAATTCGAGGAAAGAATGAAAGCGATCCTCAATGAATTGCAGAAGAATGATAATATTATTCTCTTTATTGATGAGATTCATACAATTGTTGGTGCAGGTGGAGCCACAGGCTCGCTTGATGCTGCAAACATGCTTAAACCTGCCCTTGCCCGTGGTGAGATACAGTGCATTGGTGCCACAACCCTTGATGAATACCGTCAACATATTGAGAAGGACGGAGCTCTTGAAAGAAGGTTCCAGAAAGTTATAGTTGAACCTACTTCTATTGAAGAGACTATCCACATTCTTCACAATATAAAGGAAAGATATGAAGACCATCACAATGTTAATTACACTGATGATGCTATTGAAGCATGTGTCAAACTAACTCATCGTTATATCTCTGACAGGCATCTGCCTGATAAGGCAATAGATGCTCTTGATGAATCAGGATCGAGAGTTCATATCTCAAACATAGTTGTTCCTGAAAAAATTCTTCAGCTTGAGAAACAGCTGGAAGACACTAAGAAAGAGAAAATGGCAGCTGTTAAAAACCAGAACTTTGAGAAGGCAGCCAGCTTCAGGGATCGCGAGAAAGATCTTCTTGATATGATCGAAGTTGAGAAGAAGAAATGGGAAAAAGAGCTTGCGGTTAACCGCGAGACAGTAGATGAGGAAAAAGTGGCAGAAGTTGTTGCCATGATGACAGGTGTACCTGTGCAAAGAATAGCACAGACCGAAGGAACAAGACTCCTCAAAATGGCTGATGAGCTTAAAGGAAGCGTTATCGGCCAGGATGAAGCTATTCAAAAGGTTGTAAAATCAATACAAAGGAACAGGGCCGGACTGAAAGACCCAAACAAACCAATAGGAACATTCATCTTCCTCGGTCCAACTGGTGTCGGTAAAACACAGCTTGCAAAAGTTCTTGCAAAATTCCTGTTCGACACTACCGATAATCTTATCAGGATAGATATGAGCGAGTATATGGAGAAATTCTCCGTATCACGACTTGTTGGAGCTCCTCCGGGATATGTTGGGTATGAAGAAGGTGGCCAGCTTACTGAAAAAGTAAGAAGAAAGCCTTATTCGGTTGTCCTCCTTGATGAGATCGAAAAAGCTCATCCTGATGTTTTTCACATAATGCTACAGGTTCTCGATGAAGGTCAGCTTACGGACAGCCTGGGACGAAGGGTTGATTTCAGAAACACGATAGTAATCCTTACATCAAATATTGGAACACGCCAGATATCAGAATATGGACAAGGCGTTGGTTTTGATACCGCTGCAAGAAAGCAGAACAGGAACGAAGCAAACAAGAGCATCCTGCAGAAAGCTCTTCAAAAAACATTCGCACCTGAATTCCTCAACAGGATTGATGATGTTATTATGTTTAACACTCTCGGAAAAGAAGAGATCAACCAAATCATTGACCTTGAACTAAGAGGTCTGTACGACAGGGTTGGAACGCTTGGTTACCAGCTGAAAATCTCGCCTGCAGCCCGCGACTTTATTGCTGAAAGAGGTTTTGATGCCAATTTTGGAGCAAGACCTCTTAAAAGAGCAATTCAGAAATATCTCGAAGATCCTATGGCTGAAGTTCTGATTAAGTCAGAACTGCATGAGGGAGACGTTATATTTGTCGGTTTCAATTCCAACAAGGATGAAATTAAGATAAAGATTACCAAGCCAAAAGCAGTAGGTTCAGGAACTGTTGACGAGTCAGCTTTGGAAAAATTTGAAGAATAATACTGGGTACTGGGATCTGGGTTCTGGGTTCTGGCTAGCTGGGAGTCAATGCCTAGTACCTAGTACCTAGTACCTAGTACCTAGTACCTACCACCTAGCACCTAGCACCCAATACCGGTTTGCCGAAAAGATCAAACTCCGTGGCATCAGTTATTTCGATATCATAAAAATTACCAACCGTAAGCTTACTTTCTGAACTTATCAAAACTTCCTGATCAACTTCAGGACTGTCAAATTCAGTTCTCGCAGCAAAATAATCACCTTCCTTTCTATCAATCAGTACTTTAACTACAGTTCCAATCTTTGATCTATTTATTCCGGCTGAGATGTCCTGCTGTATTGCCATCAGTTCATCAACGCGTGATTGTTTTGTTTCTTCCGGCACATCGTCCTTGTACTTGCTATAAGAGTAGGTGTCTTCCTCGTGAGAATATGAGAAAACCCCAAGTCTGTCAAATCTGAATTCCTGTATGAAATCTCTTAATTCTACATAGTCTGATTCTTTCTCTCCAGGATGACCTGCTATGAAAGTAGTCCTGATTGTTGCTGTTGGTATTTCTTTTCTGATATAATCAAGCAAGCTTAATGTTTCTTTTCTGCCATGCGATCTCTTCATAAGCTTTAACATACTGTCGGAAATGTGTTGCAATGGAATATCTATATAGCTGCAAATGTTTTTATTATCCTGCATTATCTTGATAATCTCTTTAGGAAAATTAGAGGGATACAGGTAATGCAGTCTGACCCATTCAAACAGGTTTGAATTTGATAATTGCATGACAAGTTCAGGAAGAGCTTGTTTCCTGTAAAGATCAAGACCGTAATAACTAAGATCCTGTGCAATTAATATCAACTCCTTTACCCCTGCGCTTGCAAGCTTCTCTGCTTCATTCATAAGGTCATTTACAGGCCTTGAAGTATACTTCCCTCTTATTAATGGGATAGCGCAAAAAGCACATTTCCTGTCGCATCCTTCCGAAATTTTAAGATATGCGTAATGATCAGGACCGGTCAGCATTCTTTCTGTAAGAAGGTCATCGCGAAGACTTAATCCCATTTCTTTGAGGATGCCGGAGAAGTTGTTGACCCCAAAGTATTGCTTTACTTCAGGAATTTCCTGCTTTAATTCGTGCATATATCTTTCGGCCAGGCAGCCCATAACATAGAGGTTTTCAATATCTCCTGTTTGCCTCGCCTTAACAAAGCGAAGTATTGTATCTATGCTTTCTTCCTTTGCATCGTGAATAAAGCCACATGTATTTATTATTACTGTACCGGATGATGTGTCTTCCGGGTCATGAACAACCTTGAACCCGCCTGCACCTAACTGACGCATCAGTTTTTCAGAATCTACAACATTCTTCGAACAGCCTAGTGTAACTATATTGATTTTGTTCTTTGGCATAATTAATTCTTCCGGGAATTCACTCCCGGAGTACCATAATGTTTCTTGTGATCTTATGCAGTCTTGAATAATGAATCAACAAATTCAAGACTATTGAATATCAACAGATCTTCCAATTTCTCTCCGACACCAATATACTTTACTGGTATCTTAAACTGGTCAGAAATACCTATAACAACTCCACCTTTTGCAGTGCCATCGAGCTTTGTTATTGCCAGTGCTGAAACATTTGTGGCGCCAGTAAATTGTTTAGCCTGTTCAAACGCATTTTGGCCTGTGGAGCCGTCGAGTACAAGAAGAACCTCATGTGGTGAATCGGGAATTACTTTCTCCATTACTCTTTTTATTTTGGAGAGTTCATTCATAAGATTGATCTTGTTATGCAACCTGCCTGCAGTATCAATGAGTACCACATCTGCATCACCGGAAACAGCCGAACGAAGCGTATCATAAGCAACAGAAGCGGGATCTGATCCCATTTGCTGTTTAATAACAGGAACTCCTGCCCTGTCGGCCCATACCTGCAGTTGGTCGATAGCTGCCGCCCTGAATGTGTCAGCAGCTCCTATAAGAACTTTCTTGCCTGCGTTTTTGAATTGATTAGCAAGCTTTGCAATTGTGGTTGTCTTTCCGGCGCCATTAACACCTACAACCATTATTACGTACGGTTTTGTTTTGAGAGTTGCTGAGAAATCAGATGGAGAATCATTCTCATTTTTGGAAAGCAGTGCAACAATCTCTTCTTTAAGTATTGTGTTCAGCTCATTAGTATTCACATACTTATCGCGAGAAACCCGTGCTTCAATCCGTTGGATTATGCTCAGAGTTGTTTCAACTCCTACGTCAGAAGAGACGAGTACTTCTTCAAGGTTGTCAAGTACGTCATCATCAACTTTCGATTTTCCAGCGATAGCCCTGGAAAGCTTTGAGAAGACACTTTCTTTAGTCTTTTCAAGGCCTTTGTCGAGACTCTCCTTCTTTTCCTTTCCAAAAATTCCCAGCCAGCCCATACTTGTTTTGATTTAATAAAAAAAAGCTTCCTTCTGCAAAGAAGAAAGCTATTATAATATTTACAGTTCAGGTTATTACTTCTTCGAAAAGAAGTCTTTTACGTGGTCGTTATGAACTATTTCCTCTTTGAAGGAATAACTACCGGACTTGTCCGTCTTAACCATTTTAATGCATTTCGTAAATGCTTTACCTGTTCCTGTTTTAAGTGTTGCAACAACTTTCTTTGCCATGGTTTATGCTATTTACTTTATTTCTCTGTGAATTGTTACTTTTTTAAGAATAGGATTGTATTTCTTCCTCTCAAGACGATCAGGTGTGTTTTTTCTGTTTTTCGTCGTGATATATCTAGACATTCCCGGAACACCACTTTCTTTTTGTTCGGTACATTCCAGAATTACCTGCTGCCTGTTGCCTTTAGCCTTCTTTGCCATTTTTCAAACTTATTAATAATTCATTATATAACCTTTTTCCTTAGCCTCTTTAAGCACGGAACTAAGGCCGTTTTTATTAATCAGGCGGATTCCTGCTGCTGATATTTTCAGAGTGATCCACCTTTTTTCTTCCGGCAGGTAGTATTTCTTTTCAAAAAAGATTTGGCAAAAATTTCCTTTTTGTCCTTCTTTTTGAGTGGGAAACATTGTTCCCAACCATCGTTTTCTTCCCTGTAACCTGACAAATCTTCGACATTTGCGTTCTGTATTATTTCTAACTGATGTTCGACTTTTTAAAACGAAGCGCAAAATACGTGATTTTTATCTTATCAACCAAATATTCAGCCCTCTTTTTTTTTAGAATATAAATTTTTATCTAGATACCAAGAATTTGTTTTCTGAGGAGGTTAAGTGCATTAAGCGAAAACCTCCTGATATTTGATTGTCTTTCATTCCCAAAATTTCTTTTTTCTGCATATACTCCGTCGTTCCACGCAATGGCGGTCCAGACTGTTCCAACAGGTTTATTCTCAGTACCTCCATCGGGTCCCGCAATACCGGAAGTAGCAATTGCATAATCAGTTCCAAAGATTTTAAGGGCGCCCTGTGCCATAGATTTTACGACCTGTTCACTAACAGCGCCGTTCTGTTCAATTTCAGTTGCAGAAACATTTAGAATTTTAGTTTTAATATCGTTTGAATAAGCAACTACTGAACCTTTGTACCATGAAGAACTACCAGGTATTGTTGTAATCAGGTGTGCTATTTCTCCTCCAGTGCAACTCTCGGCTGTGCATATAGTTTTATTATTATGCTTCAATAACATACCTATACATTCCTCAAGTGAAACTTCATTTTCTGCATATATGAATTCATGTATATACTTGTGAAGTTTCTTAACCTGTATATCAACGTCATTTATTACCCTTTCTTTATTATCACCTGTGGCTGTGAGTCTTAATTTGATTATGCCCCAGGATGGAAGATAAGCGAGTTTGATATTTTGGGGGATCTCTTTCTCGAATTCATTAAGAAGTTCAGCAAGTCGTGCTTCTGACGTGCCGTAGGTCATAATGTTTCTATGGATAATTGTCTGGCTTGTGTATCTTCTTTTCAACTCCGGCAGCACATGCTCGCTCATAATATGCTTCATCTCATAAGGTACACCTGGCATTGAGACAAATACAGTGTTGCTTTTCTCAAACCACATACCAGGGGCAGTTCCAGTTGCATTTTCAAGAATCCTGCAGTTCTCAGGGACCTCTGCTTGTCTCCTGTTATTCTCGTTTAAAGGAAAATTTCTTGCAGATAGCATCTGAGTGATCATCTCAAGAACCCGGCTACTTATTATGAGCTTTGTATTAAAATACTCGCAAAGCGTTTGTTTCGTTATATCATCACTAGTTGGACCCAGTCCGCCGGTTATAAGAACAACATTGTTGTTTGTTACTGTCTCATGAAGTGCATTAAGAATATCATCTCTCCTGTCGTGTATTGAGATAATCTTTGTTACATCAAACCCAAGGGCACTTAGCTCCGCTCCCATCCACGCTGAGTTGGTATCTATCGTCTGCCCTATCAGGAGCTCATCACCAATTGTTATAATCGAAGCTTTCATTAAGATAAATCATTTTCCCTGCAAAAGTACATATTTCAAAGCGGGTTTGTAGCTCTGATATGAGAGTATAATATTAATCATTTACGGTTCATCCTCAATTTTCATCAGCCTGTCGTATTTATTTTTGATTAGTAATTGATATTGAGAATTTTTGTCGGGAAATTCTAGTAATCAATAATGACATATTATGAAAACCTTAGTTTTATCTTTATCGTTCTTAATCCTGACAATAACAAGCTGTAATTCGCAGCAGGCTTATAAATTCACAGATGGTAAATCTGTACAGCATTTCTATAAACAGTATAGTTCCTATACAGATCCTGGTGAATATGCATATCTGTTTAAAAACCTTCCTGATTCATTGCCTGAGCTTTGCAGGGTAATAAAATCGCAAATCATTCATCCTTTTGCTGAATTGCCAAATTATGGTGAACAGATTTCAAAAGAGCGGTCAAACGAGTACACAAAATATCCAACAGTTAAATCTGTTTTGGAAGGTCTTCTGGCTTATAACTCATCCGGACTGGTAATTGATCGAAAACCTGAAGACAGGTTGGTACTGATTTGTCAGCAAAATGCCATTTCACTGGCTTCTATACTCAAATTTCGTGGTATTCCGACCAGGGTGCGCTATGGATTTGCTCCCTATTTAATGCCGGGATTTCATGCGAATCACGTCATTTGTGAAGTATGGAATGAAAAGGAAAGCCGTTGGATCTTGGTCGATCCCAGTACGGGTATGATTGATTTCGATAGAAAGGAATTTGACTTCAGTAATGATGTCTGGGT
>DATALD010000008.1:0-16487 GCA_036261255.1 Bacteroidales bacterium | reverse complement strand
GAACTTTTTGTCCAAGCCCAAAAGGAATTCAGAATTTATGTTTTTCGACCAAGTGCTGCCTCTGTTGTAACTCCCCTTATAGTAACCGTCACTAGTCAATGGGTTGCTTGTACCTATACCTCCCGGATCTTTAGTTTCGGAAGCGTCAGACGAACTGGCGTAGTTGTACCTGCCCTGAATATAAAGCCAGTCAGTAAAATCATAACGTAATGTACCGGTTGCCATTAAGTTTTCGGAGTCACGAATATCACTATAACCTGCTAACTTAGCATAATACGGGTTCAGAAGCGTACCCTGAAAGCCCGAAGTTACCCTTTCGGTACCTGTTACCGGGTCGAATGCATTTTCTTTACTTTGGAATTTTTCTAAAGGAATACTCAAGGACATACGGGTAAGGAAGTTCATTGAATTCCTGCCCTGTCCCCCTGTTTCCGGTGGATTAATGCGATTTTCTTTGGCATAGTTAGTACTCAAAGAAAACACGAGTTTTGGTAAAATTTCATGATTAAAATTAAGGTTCACGATGTGTCTCTGGTACTCGTTGTCCGGTTCAAGACCTTTGTCTTTAGCATTCGAATAAGAAACCCTGAACCTGTTTGACGAGGCACTGCCACCAGTGCTACCCGAGAATGCTACGGTATTTGTAAAGGTTTGTCCTAATCTGTAGTAATCAGTAATCCTTGGTCCAACATATGAATAAGGAATTTCGGTGCCATCAAAAATAGGATATGGTTGTCCATCATAAGGAGCACCCCACATAAACTGAGCATTGCCTGTTGAAGTTCTTACAGTAGTAGGTTTTCTCCCACCACTTCCCTGTCCAAATAAATCCTGGAATTCGAAGTAATCCAGTATTTCTTGTGCCTGAAAGTTTGAAGTATATTCAAGACCTATTCCCTGTCCTGCCCCAGATTTTGTAGTAATAAGAATAGCACCGTTTGATGCACGCGAACCGTAAAGAGCTGCTGCAGTAGCCCCCTTTAATACTGTCATTGTTTCAATGTCATCAGGATTAATGCGGTTGAAATCATTACCTCTGTCTCGGCCGATACCAGTATTACCTCCACCTGCCGTACCCATAGGAAGACCGTTAACGACAAGAAGTGGATTGCCAGCTTGGCGCAATTCAATAGCCACACTACCGCCAGCTCCTGAAGTAGGTACATTGATGTTCAATCCTGCAACCCTGCCCTCAAGCGATTGTGCTGCAGAAAGTGCCTTGCTTTCCTCCAAAACGGTATTGTCTATATTTGATACCGAATAACCAACACTCTTGGCTTCTCTTGAAATACCAAGGGCGGTAACAACAACTTCATCCATCATCTCGGCTGATAGTTCCATCTTGATGTTGATTGTTGATTGCGAGCCAACAGTAATCTCCTGAGGGGCATACCCGATGAACGAGAATCTCAGAACAGCCTGATCGTTAGGTACTGTAATAGAGTACTTACCGTCGACATCAGTAGTCATACCTGACGTTGTCCCTGTAATTACAACAGATACCCCCGGCAATGGGGTATTATCTGAAGCATCAGTAACAACACCAGTAACATTCCTTTGAGCAAAAACAGCTTGCAAACCTGTCAGAAACAGGAGTACAAGCAGGGTTGTTAATTTTCTCATAGTTGAAGAGTTAAAGGTTAGTAATTGATTGATTTATTTATTTGTTTTAGGATTTAAAGTTTTATTTGGCTAATTTTTGATTGTTTCATTTATCAATTAATTCCTTAATAATCGATTATTTTAAACAAGGACTAGCGTACAACTCTTGCACTACCACCCTTCATAACTTTCTCGGCTTCTGCCCTGGTTGCCCAGTTCCAGTCGCCCATGAATCCATGGCAAAGAGCTGAATATGCTGCTGAGAATTCGATCATCTCCTGAGGATCTCTTCCTTCGAGCATGCTGCAGATGAGAGCTGAAGCAAAACTATCACCACCACCTGTTCTGTCCCATACCTCAAGGTTCTCATACTTTCTTGAAGCATAGAATTTACCTTTATATAGCATAACTGTCTGCCAGTCATTAAGTGTTGCTGTCCTTACGTGGCGTAATGTTGTACCAACAGCTTGTACATTTGGGTACATTTTAATTACCTGGTTTGCAACATTCTTGTATTTTTCAGGATCAAGATCTGCATAAGCTTCAGTTCCACCTTCAGCTTTGATACCAAGCATTTTTTCAAAATCTTCCTCGTTGCCTATGATAACATCGACATAAGGCATAACTTCCTTAATGACTTTAATAGCTTTTTCTGATGTCCAGAGTGTTGATCTGAAGTTAAGGTCGAAGCTTGTTGTAACGCCAAGTTTCTTAGCTATTTTAAGTGAAGTAATTGCCTCCTGGGCTGCATTATCGGAGATTGCTGTTGTGATACCTGTTGTATGGAACCATCTTGTCTGACTGAGGAGCTTCTCCCAATCAAGATCACCAGGTTTGATCTGGCTTATAGCTGAATGAGCGCGATCATAAACCTGCTTGCTTGCTCTTGGTCCTATACCAACCTCGAGGTAGCAAAGACCATTCCTTACAGTACCTTTACCATCGAATGGAAGAAGCTTTACACCTGACATATCTACGCCATGCTCGCGGCCTTTATTTATAATGTATTGCCCTGACCAGATATCAACTAGTTTTGAAACCCATGCAGTTTTCAAACCAAGCCTTGATACGTTAACTGAACAGTTCAATTCAGCTGCTGCAATAGCAACATGAAGATGGCTGGCCTGCTCAAGTCTCTGGTGATCAGGAGCGGTAAGTCTAACCATTGCTTCACCAAAACCAAGAAGATCATATTTTTTTTCTGTACTCATCACTTTATAAAAATTTAATATAAAACACTTAATTAACTAATACCCAATCCTTTTCTGTTGAAAATTGACCTTGGTTTCTTACCTTCAAGAAAATCAACTATTCCCTGGGCAGCTTCGCAAGCTACTCTCACTGTACATTCGTTTGTAAGAGCTGCACTATGAGGGCTTACTATTGTTTTTGGATTCTTAAGGAATTCCTCACCATCAACAGGAGGTTCATTTGCGAGAACATCAAATGCAGCGCCTGCAAGTTTACCTTCGTCGAGCATTTTGCAAAGGAATTTCTCATCAACCATGCTTCCTCTGGCTGTGTTGATGATGTAAGCTGATGGCTTCATCAATGAGAGAAGCTTTTCATTTACATGGTACTTTGTAAGCTCTGTGAGAGGAACGTGAAGTGAAAGAATGTCAGCATCTTTATAAATTTGTTCTTCATCAGTATACCTGGTGACACCGGGAGCAACTACACTATCATCGATGAAAGGGTCATAAATGATAACTTTCATATTAAAAGCGCCCATGCATTTTTTAGCAACCTGTTTTCCTATCCTTCCATAACCAATAATTCCAAGGGTTTTTCCATCAAGGTCAATCGGAAGATAAAGACGTCTTGCAGTTTTAAATTTACCTCCTCTTGTCTCACCATCAAGGAATAAGAGGTGTTTTGTTACAGCTCCAATAAGAGCAACGGTATGTTCTGCAACAGTTACTGTATTTGCATCGGGAGTATGAAGTACCATAATTCCTCTTTCGGTTGCAGCAGGAACATCAACATTGTCGACTCCTGTCCCGGTACGGCTGATAACTTTAAGGTTAGGAGCCATATCCATAAGCTCTGGAGTGAATTTTATTGTTGTATCAAGCATAACAGCTGTAACATCCTTTACGAGTTTTTTAAACTCATCATGATCACCGGAAGGCATATAAACAACTTCTCCTGCTTTTCTTAGTATATCAAGTGCATCAGGACTGACTTTCTCATTAACTAAAACTTTTTTCATAATCTGTAAGTTATTTTAAGGTAATAGAACCCTCATCAGGCATACGATCCGGATCATGAGGGTTCATCATAATATTTTTTCCAATTTGTCTCAATAATCTGAGAAGTTTAAATCAATCCTTCTTTTTTGAGATAATCCTGGATTTTCTTCTTTGTATCTTCGCCCAAAGGAAGAAGAGGAAGACGTGGATTACCACCATAAAGACCGGCAAGATCCATAGCATATTTCACAGCAGCAACACCACCTGTTCCTGAAACAGATTTGTTAAGCTGGATAATTCTTTCATTCATTTTGAAAGCTTCTTCATACTTCTTCTGAACTGTGAGGTCATAAAGTTCAACTGTGAGATCAGGGAAAACGTTTGCAAGTGAAATAACTCCACCCGGAGCGCCCATCAGAAGACCATTCATGAAGAAATTGGCAGATCCTGGCATAACATTAAAATGATCTCTTACAGCAAAAAGAAATCCTTCAATATTACCAGTAGATGAATCTTTAACGCCGACAATATTAGGATGTTTAGCAAGGTCTTTAACAAGGCTTACAGAAAGAGTAGTTCCTCCACAAAACTGGGGAGCGTTATAAACAAGACATGGAGTTTTTACGCTGCTTGCCACATCTGAAAAATATCTCAGGAGAACTGCATCAGTCATTTCTTTCTTGAAGTATGATGGAGGAAGGAGCGTTATATAGTCAGTTCCCAGTTTCTCTGCTTTCTGTGCAAATTCAATTGTTTCCTTTGTTGATTCAAAAATACAACCTGCCATTACTACCTGGCTTGGTCTTTTATTCTTAATAATGGTTTCAAGTACTTTTTCTTTCTCATCATTGGTCAGACTTTTGTTTTCACCATTTGATCCAAGTGCGAGATAACCATGAAGCTTTGATTTTGCATATATCTTCATGTTTTCTTTTAGCTTATCATAAGCAACTTCACCCTTTTCATCAAAAGGAGTAGTAATTGGAGCAAATACTCCCATTAATTTTTTATCCATTGGTTTGAGTTTTTGATTATTATGATGATTTAATAGTTTTCTATAAATTTAATCATTTCTGCCCATTTGCAGCATTCATGAATCTTCTCTGGTAAGAAACCACAAGGGGTGAAGTTGTGAACTTAGCCAGGTATTGTGGTTCGGCAGTTATTACAACCCTGTCAGCCATATCAATGAATTCAGGTTCAGCCAGAAGCTTATCGAGGTCAGGATAGTTTTCCTCGCCTTCCATACTGCAAACAATAAGCCTGGTATCAGGGAGATTCGCATTTCTTAGTACCCTGAGACTATGGCGAACACTATCAAGACCATCAATGCCTTCAGTATCGTCGAATTTCCTGTATCTTAATATTCTCTCCGCCATTTTCTTCAGATCGGTTGCTGACATCTCAGATGTTGGTGGAAGGTAATCTTTTTCAATGAAGAATTTTTTAAGTTCATCAATTGAGTTTGAAGCGAGAAGAGCCTTTATTGACTGGCTTGCAACAAGACGATGCCTTACAAATGAATTGATAAAGTATGGCTTTGCCTGAAGAGCAAGGGCAGTCTGGTAAGGATCAAACATAAGTGTAAAATTGATCCGGTAACCATGTTCCTGCAGTTTATATGCAAGGTTATGGCCGTGGAATTTATCTTTTGTTGTACCACCATCGTAAGGAAGGCTGAATTTCTTGTCTCCCTGCAAAAGCTGGTTCACATTTTGCCTGTTAACTGGACCCGTATGTGGTACTTTAATAACAACCCTGTACTTTGAAAGCATCTCCTTAAATTTAGCGGCTTCTTCAAGTATTTCGTTCATCGAATCGGAGAACGGGTTATTAAGTTCAACAGAAATATCGCAGCCTGGACCTAATATACGTCCAATTTCCTGCATTACTTCATCACGGGTTTTATACTTATTACCAATATTTGCTTTAGGGTTATTTATGAAAAGGTCATAAATGATTCCAGGGTTGCATGTCAGATTGGCGATCATATCGCTAATAGGCTCTACTTCATAAGGATTTGCACTATCAGCAGAAAAAAGAACTTTTGTTGGTCTCTTCAAGCCGTTTTTGTCATAAGTAATATTACGAACCAGGTCAACCCTAAGAACATTATTACCTTCAAGAACAAGTTCATGTCTGAAACCTGCAGGAGTCTGGTCTTCCGGAGTTTTAAAATAATCTACAACTTCACGAAAATTGGAAGTTACGCCTATGTACTTCACAGTACTCTTAAAAAAATTATATTGATCGGCAGTCAATTGTGTATTGAGGACCCTGTCAACATACTTTTTTTCATCTGCAATAACAGCAGCCAACCCCTCTCTCTGATCATACGATGCCAGCAGGGTGTTAAGTGTTAATTTGATACTATTCACTGTTTTTTTCTTTAAATAATTAAACAAACGCCGGAATACCCGGTACAAAGTTAAAAGTTCTGAATGTTAATGATTGGATATATGCCAAAAATCAGCATACATCCAATCGGTACATATTGAATTAATAAGTTAATTCTGAGATGAAGGCGCTTGACCAGGCGCTTGTGCAGGCCTTTGAGGAGGTCTTGCATTTGATCCCGGAAGATTAAGCGGATCTTTCCACTCCATCTGTTGTGCTATGTTTGAAGATAGCTTGTAAGTCCGTATGTGCTGATCGGGGTTACCTCCAATAATATCAATTTTTGACCTGTCAATATTTCCCATTCCGGCTGCAGCACAGTAATTAAGGTATCCCACATTCTCAAGAGGAATATCCATTAGTTTTGCAACAATTGAATCAACTGCCAGAACATCAAAGCCAGCCATTGCAATTTTGTGGTCAACAGGAGTTCCGCTGATAGGTCCGTTCCCCTCCATTCCTTCTACTCCGTCGATTATTGTAAAATCTGGTCTTCTTTGCTGGGAAACAAGGTACATATTATAATGCAGGAACCTTGATCCGCCAGAATGCATATTACGTTTATAGCTTATCGTTTTATACTTTTCATTCCCCGGTCTGAATAATGGTGCCCCCATCGCAATGTTTTTCAGTCCACCTGTCATTATAACAGTGTTATGTGTTTTAAGTCTTGAAAGAGAGATTACATAATTATTAGGATCTGCAAATATCTCACCTATCCTTATCTCTTCCATGTGGAGGTTCCTGTCAATAATAAAAACAGGTTTCCCTTCTTCATTCCTGTTGAGGTCGATAAATTTTACATTGAATTCTTTGGCGAGGTCGAGATATCCATAGTTTTTGAAACCATCTGCAGAATTAGCAGATGAACTTGATTCTGCAATTATTACCTGTCCTTTGTAAATTGGTTTCAAATATTCGAGTAACGCTCTCAGAGCATCAACATGTGTTGCACAGAGTGCAACATTGGTAACAACCATATTAGGCTTGATGACAAGCTGTTTTTTCTTTAAACCTGCCTTAAGTTCACTTTCAAAGGGTTTTATTATCTCATATAGCATTTGCTTCCTGTCAGTGCCTGTTGTGAAGGCTACTGTGCTTCTGCTTTCAGCGGGTACGGGATTTGTTTTAGGTTTAGCTTCCCTGGACTCCATGGCTGCCACATCGTTGAAACCCGTTGCAAGCATTGCTGCCGAACTTAAACCAAGCATTTTTAAAGCGCTTCGTCTACCTACAATCAATTGATCTTTTGATGATTCCATAGCAATGATTTCAGTTTAATATTAAGAAAAGAAGAAAAAGAATACTGGTAAAAATAGATTTCCCTCTCTGCCAAATTATTCATTTTTTGTCATACATCCTCACGAACTCGAATAATTAAATATATTTAACATTCAAGTCTTATCTGTCTATTTTTACCAGCATCCAATACAAATTTCCCAACAGTTACCCAGATGGGGATTAGTAGAACGTTTGTCTGTTTTTCTTATTGTCTTGGACGTGCAGCACCTGCCTCGCGTTCTTTAACCCAGTTTTTGATGAATTCAGGTGAAGGTGCAGCTTTAGGATCGTCAAATAGTTTGCCCATTGTATCTGCATTATCAAGTAACCACTTATTGAATTCCTTATTCATTTCAGGGGTGAATCCGCCATCTGCCTGCTGTGCGGTAAACCTTCCGGCTTTAACGCCTTCATGAGCAAAAAGGTCCTGCAATCTTGTTCTTTCAGATGTTTCAACTACTCGTTCAGCGAGTTGTGGAGGAATAAAAACAACACCTTCACGTGTTCCGAGAACAATATCACCAGGCATAACTGTTACATAACCAACCTGTATCGGGGTATTGATACCTACTACAAGGTTTGAGCTGTTAGCCTGTGGTCTGAAATCGCGAACAAAAACATTCCATTTAGGATCAACAGCCATATTGCCATAAAGGTCGCGTAATGTACCACGAATTATTGCACCGTTGCCGGTTTTCGTCCAGATAGCTGTTCCAAGGTTATCTCCAACATGTGATGCATCGAGAACAGCTTCGCAAACATTTGCTACATAAACATCACCTGTCTGAAGCTGATCGATACCCCATGTATATTGTCCGCTTGCTCTGCCGTCTTTCCTTCCCTGTGACTGGATTAATCCGTTAAGATCAGGACGATATGGCAAAAAGTGGATTGTTGATGCTCTTCCGCATACTACAATTTCATCTCTCATGCGTATAAATCCGCCGTAATATTGATTAGAGTAGGTACCTCTTCTCATCTCGCCAAAGCTGGCTGCGCCCTGGCCTTCAGCCATATCGCTCATTCCATTGAGTGTTTGCCATGCTTCTGTTACAGATACATATCTCATTCTCCTGACAATATCATCAGATACTTTTGGACGTCCGTCTTCAAAACGATCACCCTTCCAGAGAGAAGTGTAATACAACATTTCATCTTTAGTAAGTGATGTTGGCTGAGCATTGATAGCTGGTGAAAAAAGTATCCATGCCGTCAGGAGGCAAAGAAAATAATTAAGCTTTTTGAGTTTCATGTTGATTAAGGTTAAGTTTTTGAATTAATAAGATCTGTTTATAATTGAAATTCATGGATGATAACAAAAGGTATCATCCATGAGATCGGTCTTTATTCGAATTCAGGCTGCCTTTTTGGCTTTAACGCGCTCTGGTTTGGGTTCTCTTGTGCTCCAGAATGTAGCTAATGAGGATGCAGAGATATTCATCCATGTACCGAAGATAAGTGGAGCAAGAGCTGCTGCTGTACTCTTTAGTACGTCATAAGCAAGACCAACCGCAAGACCGGCATTCTTTGTACCTACTTCCATTACCAGGGCTCTGGTATCACGATCGCTGAATCCCAATGCCTTTGAGGCTGCGAGAGTGCTGGCATAGCCGAGTAGATTATGCAGTATTGTTGCTACAAAAAGGGCAGGGCCGATAGAAAGCAAGGTAGCTTTATTATGAGCTGCAACAACAACGATATAAATCATGATAGCAGTAAGAGAAACTTTCGGAAGAACTTTGTCCATCCAGTTTGTAGGTCCGTTTGTGCGACGAATGTAGATCATTACAATGCTTACAATAGTTATTGACCATGCAACAAGAATAAGTCCTGTCTGTAAGGCCTTGATAACATCAGGGAAAGAAACAAACAACAGACCAAAACCGGCAATGAAAGTCAAAACCCCCATCAATGCGATATTTACATTCTTCTTTGCCCATTCAAGGTTGCCATAAAGAATCTTATTGATAACGATTCCAGCAAAAACAGGGATAAAGATAATATTGACAATACTAATCATCATATCAACTACATCCACCTGTATAAGCTCACCGGCAAACATTTGCATCATAAGAGGTGTTACGATCGGTGATAGAAGTGTGGTTAATGTTGTAACTGTCATTGAAAGAGCGAGGTTCCCTTTTGCAAGGTATGTCATAATATTTGAAGCTGCTCCACCCGGACATGCACCCAGAAGAATAATACCAGCTGCAACTTCAGGAGGGAAATTGTATACCTTAATTATTAAAAATGCTGCAAGAGGCATCAGAACATAAACCATTATTGTCCCCATAATAACCTTGAAAGGCTGGGAAAGCTCCTTTACAAAATCTGCGATACTAAGTTTTGTTCCCATCCCAAACATTATTACCTGGATTGAAGGAACAATTAGTTTGTTTGTGTCAAATCCCCAGTTTGTAAAAAGCTGAGGGAAGTAAAGTGTAAAAGATACAAAAGCAAAAATCTGGCAGGTAAAGGAGAGTCCTTTCAACTTGTCTGTCTTCTGCACTGTAAAAGCCAGAGCATAGAACATTGCGAAAAGGACAAATCCTGAAGCAGGATTCCCTCCATTTCCTGTTGCCAAAATTATTACCTCAACAATGGCAAAAAGAATTGTCAGTGCGAGATACATTTTCATAGAGCCAAAGTTTTTCATACTGCTTATAGGTTATTTAGGTGGTTAAAAATTTCTTTACAGTTTCAGCAATCTGGACTGACTGAAGACCATGCTGTGACAGCAGGTCTTCATAAGGACCGTTACTTGCAAATTTATCGCCTATTCCAATCATCTTAATTCTTGCCGGATGCTCCTGGCTGCATATTTCTGCAACTATACTTCCCAATCCACCGGCAATAAAATGTTCCTCAACAGTGACAATCTTTCCTATTTCTTTTGCAGCCTTAAGAACCAGATCTTTATCCAGAGGTTTTAAAGTATGCATATCTATCAACCTTACACTTACTCCGGCCTCTGAGAGAATTTTTGTTGCCTCTGCTGCTTTGGTGAGCACGGTGCCTGTAGCAATAATAGCAACATCTTTTCCTTCATGCATAACAATACCTTTTCCAAGAATGAATTCGACATCATCGGAATATAGCACTGGCATTGCCGGAGAGCCGATTTTCATATAACATGGGCCTACATGATTGATCATTGCATGTACTCCTTTTTTTATTGTCACAGGATCACCCGGGTTAATTATTGTTACACCGGGAATTGTCCTTATAATAGCAACATCGTCAATAGAATGATGTGTAGCGCCAAGAGTATCATAAGTTAGCCCACAACAACGTCCAACAATCTTGACATTCTGCTTCATATAACCAAGATCGTTTCTGAACATCTCAAAAGGACGTGCAGTAACAAATGGAGCAATTGCTGCAAAAACAGGTATCTTACCAGTTGTTGCAAGACCGCTTGCAAATCCGATGATACCCTGCTCCATTATTCCAAACTCGAAATGCCTGTCAGGAAATTTGTCTGGAAAGGAACCGAGACCTGAACCGGAACTGCTGTCTGCTGAAAGCACTACAACATCTGCATTCTTCTCTGCTGCTTCAATAACGGCTTCACCAAAGGTTTTCCGTGGATCTTTTAATTCATTCATAATTCCTGTCCGATTTTTTCCTTCAATTTTGATTCAATGAGGTCGAGATCTTTTTCAGCCTGAGCCATCTCTTCCTTAGATGCTTTCCAGTAGTGGTAACTTAGCTTGGCCTCAGCAAAACTCAAGCCCTTTGACTTTATTGTGTCTGCTATAATAACTGATGGTTTCCCCTTAACAAAAGGAGCTTGTTCTACAGCGCTGATAATTGCACTCAGATCGTGTCCATCAACAATTTTCACACCCCAACCGAATGATTTCCATCTTTCATCAAGTGGCTCATAGCTCATTACGTCAACTGTAGGGCCACTTATCTGAAGTTTGTTTCTATCAACAAATACAACGAGATTATCAAGCTTATGCATCGATGCAGCTGCTGCAGCTTCCCAGTTTGAACCTTCTGCAAGTTCGCCATCACCCATTACAACGTAAACTTTAGACGCTGATTTGTCGATCTTAAACCCAAGAGCCATTCCGCCTGCAATTGATAGTCCATGTCCGAGGGCGCCTGTATTAGTTTCTACACCTGGAAGTTTATGCATGTTTGGATGACCCGGCAACTTTGAATCAAGGGCTCCGTAGGTATCAAGAAGTGATTTATCAAAGAAACCTTTTTCAGCAAGCGTTGCATATAAAACAAGACACTTGTGTCCTGCAGATAAAACAAACCGATCCCTGTTCTTCATTGAAGGGTTTTTGGGATCAATATTCATTAATTTGAAATACAGGGATGTCAGGATCTCAACAGAGGAAAGAGCTCCCCCCACATGTCCTGTTTTCCCTGCCTTTATCAGCCGTAAAATATTGCGCCTTATATTAAGCGCTCTATTTTCAAGCTGTAGCAGTTCTTTTTTATTCATTTCAAAAAAGTAAGTATACCTTATATTATATTTAATAATTAAATCTGATGCTTGCCTGCGTATTCCTGGTAACAGGCTACCTTAGGTTCAGAACTTGTCCCTGTCTGCCATTTTGATTCCATCCATACCTTTACAATCTGTTTGGCTACTTCGGTGCCGGTAGTAAAAGCGCCTATAGCAAGGACATTCGAATTATTGCTTTTGATAGCTCTTTCGGCAGAGTATGTGTCAGCACAAAGAGCAGCAAAAACACCGGGTACTTTATTTGCTGCAATGCTCATCCCTATTCCTGTTCCACAAAGGAGTATTCCCCTGTCAAACTTCTTTGCAGCCACTGCTTCTCCAACTTCGAAAGCTACTCTCGCATATATCGGATCATCGCTTCCAAAATCCTTTACAGTATAACCCTGATCTTTGAGCTGTTTAATAACAATCTCTTTCAGGCTGGTTGCATTCGGATCACAACCGATAGCAACAGTTGTTTTTTTTTCTTCAGCTACGCTCATTCTTTATAATAATTAACTATAGATTATAATTTTTGGAACCAATAAAACTAAACACTTTTTTGTTAAAGCCAAATAAATACTCCACCGACATGCCGCCAAATTTAAATATTATATTGCTCGATAAAAGATTATGTGATTTTTTTTAAGTCATTTTAACACATAGTAGTTTGAGTCTCCTGGTTTTCAAATTTTTCAGCTTTCTACTCATTAATCTTACCTCAGGCTCCCTTGCAGGCTTTACTGGTTCATTTACAAAATTTCCCATTTTTTTTAATTAAATTGCATTATGGATGTATTCAAAAAAATCACACCTCCCGACAGATGGAAATTGCCAGTCCTTGTACTTGTTGCAATTTTTACCGGGCTGTCCTTTTTTGCAGTTTATATCTCAAATGCTCCATCCTACCTTGGCGATGATCCTGAGACTTGCGTTAATTGTCATATTATGGCTCCGCAATATACAACATGGTATCACAGCTCTCACAGAGAAAAAACAAATTGTAACGATTGCCATGTGCCTCATAACAATGTCTTAAACAAATATTTCTTTAAAGCAAAAGATGGTCTTAGGCATGCAACAATCTTTACGCTCCGGAAAGAACCACAGGTTATTTTTATCAAAGAAGCAGGCAGGGAAGTTGTACATAATAATTGTATAAGGTGCCATTCAGAACTTATAACCGACAGTAAATTGCTTGCTTATAATTCCCAGACACATACATTCCGTACAGAAAGAAAATGCTGGGAATGCCATAGGGAAACGCCCCATGGAAGAGTTAACAGCCTCTCAAGTGTTCCTTACGCAAGGGTGCCATTGCCTTCATCAGTTACACCTGGCTGGATGAAGTCTCTTTTTGAAGATACTAATAAAGAATAAATAATATGAAGATGCGTCCCATTGAAGATGTCCTGAAAGGCAGGCCATGGCTTGGCTGGCTGATCTTTGTCACAACAGTAGCTGTCGTTTTTCTTTTGGGGCTTCTTGCCTCATCAATTATCGAGAGAAGAGCTGAAGCTGCATTTGCTTATTCGCCTGAGATCACTTTCTCTCAGTTTGAACCAAGGAATGCTGTATGGGGTGAAATATTCCCACGAGAATATGATACTTACCTCAAAACTCTTGATACAACATTCAGAAGCAAATATAATGGTAGCGGAACTGTCGATTTGCTTGAAGAATCGCCGGAAATGGTTATTCTATGGGCTGGTTATCCATTCTCAAAAGGTTATAACCAGGGAAGAGGACACCTTCACGCAATCGAAGATGTAAGAAATTCATTAAGGCATGGCTCACCTGTCAAGGGAACCGCCAGTCCGCTGCCAAACACATGCTGGACTTGCAAAAGCCCTGATGTGCCAAGGTTGATGAACCAGGAGGGCATTGCTGGTTTTTATGCCGGAACCTGGGAACAAAAAGGCGCAGAGATAATTAATCCTATCGGTTGTGCCGACTGCCATGATGCAAAAACAATGAATCTTCACATCTCGCGACCGGCGCTAGTTGAAGCTTTTGAAGCAAGAGGAATGGATGTGACAAAAGCGACACACCAGGAAATGAGAAGCCTTGTTTGTGCACAATGCCATGTTGAGTATTATTTCAATAAAAAAGTTGTTGAAGGAGTTAATTATCTGGTATTCCCGTGGAAAGAAGGTACAACTATTGAAGATGTTGAAAAATACTATGATAATATTCAATTCTCCGACTGGACACACTCAATGAGCAAAGCTCCCATGCTTAAAGCACAGCATCCGGATTATGAAGTTTATCTTACAGGAACACATGCATCGCGTGGTGTTTCTTGCGCCGATTGTCATCTGCCATTTATTAGCGAAGGAGGCCAGAAGTTTACTGATCACCACATCCAGAGCCCATTGAATAATGTTGCTAATTCATGCCAGGTATGTCATCGAGAGGAAACTGAAAAGCTTATCCAGGATGTATATAGCAGGCAGGATAAAATAATGGAAAACAGGAAAATTCTCGAGAAATCGCTTGTAAGAAGCCATATAGAAGCAAAGATGGCCTGGGATAATGGAGCCACAGAAGAGCAGATGGCTGAAATCCTGCAGGATATCCGAAAAGCTCAATGGCGCTGGGATTATTCCTCTGCCGGACATGGTAATTCATTTCACTCACCAGTTGAAACAGGAAGGATAATCTCAGGCGGCATTTCTTACTCCCAGGAGGCAAGGGTTAAACTGGCAAGACTGCTTACTTCTCTTGGCTTTAATGAAGAAGTACCATATCCTGATATAAGTACAAAACTGAAAGCCCAGCAATATGTGGGCCTCGATATTAATAAAATGAATCAGGACATAGATGAATTCCTGAAGACAGTTGTGCCTGAGTGGATAAAGCAAGGGCTGGAGAGAGAAAGAAGTTATAACTAAGTGCCTAGAGTGAACTAGAGTGCGCTAATGTATTTAGAGTTATGAAGAAGTGGAGCTTACTGCTTACCCTCTGCCACAGAGCTCTGAGCCCTCCGCCCTGAGCCCTCCGCTAAAACCTGAATCCTGCAGAGAGTCCAAAGCCCGTATTCTTCACAATAGATTCGTTACCGAGGAGCCTCTCATCCTGGGGGGTGAGATTGAGTAATCCAAGCTGGGCATTGAGTTGAAAGAAGAGCCCTCCTGAAAACTCATATCCCGCAAAGATATTAGCGCCGGCATCAAAACGCTTCATGTAGGGTGTTGTCAGGGGATCTCCGGATTCAACCTTGTTCGTGAATTCAATATCCCTTGAAACATTATCAAAATCAACCTTACCATTTACAGCCATAGCCGCATAAGGTCCAAAACCAAGTAAAACATAACTCTCACGCAATTGCCCGCGGTAAACAAGATTAAGCGGCAATTCTACATAGTTCAGCTTGTATTTGATATCCTGGGTATCATCATTAGCAGCTCCTTTCGTTGAAAACAGCAGCCCTGGCTGAAAATAAATTTCCGGTGATATTGGCATCAGTATATTTGCACCTGCATGAAACCCTATGATAAGGTTATTCTCAAGCTTATCGCCTGACCCGTCTTCTCCATTCAGATTCTGAAAATTTATTCCTGCCAGCATTCCTACCCTGGTTTCCTGGCCATAAACCAATCCAACTGCAAAAACAAACACCAAAAATGTAACAACATATATTTTCATAATAATCGGAATTTAGTTTGTATTAAGATCCTGCCTCTTTTTCAGCTTCTGCAACCATCTTTTCATTTGCAGTTATCAGAAACTCAACCCGCCTGTTTTGTGCCCGCCCCGAATCTGTATTATTATCATACTTTGGGGCTGATTCTCCAAAACCTTTGATCTTTACACGCTTTGCCGGGATACCATTACCAGTAAGGTACCTGTCGACTGCCCTGGCACGCTTCTCGGATAAAGTCTGGTTATAGTTTTCAGATCCTGTATTATCGGTATGCCCCTGCAGTTCTATATTTGTATCAGGGTATTTATTAAGTACCTGGACAAGTTTATCAAGTGTTGGTGATGCATCAGCTGTAACATCTGACTTGTCAAAGTCAAAGAGCACATTACTGCTGAATTCGACTATTATTCCTTCACCTACACGTTCAACTTTGGCATCAGGAACAGTGTTTTTAATTTCTGCGGCCTGTTTATCCATCTTCTTTCCTATCACAGCTCCTGTGGCTCCCCCGACAGTTGCACCAATAATAGCGCCCAATGCGGTGTTTCCTGACGCTCTCCCGATAACCGCACCCATTGCCCCACCTGCAGCTGTCCCGATTGCAGCGCCTTTGGTGGATCGCTTCATCGAGGCACAACCAGGTAAAATGAGGCTGCTAATAAAAATTATTATAAGTAATCTTGTCATCATAGTTGAAATTCTAAATATTAGAAAACTCACAATTCCATAATCCCCAGTAGCCCTTATATTGACAATAGAATTCAAAAAAAAGTTCAATTTTGAATGTCTAATTATAGCTATACAAAATTATTATTGACTTCAAACCATAATAGCTATATCTTTGTTAGAATAGTCATGGAGGCGACAATGAATAGTTTTCAATGTCCTAAGTGCAATGGTC
>DATALD010000006.1:0-1687 GCA_036261255.1 Bacteroidales bacterium | reverse complement strand
TTCTTGATTTGCTGAACCCTCTGATGAAAATCTTCCTGGAGTTCTTGCCAATTCATAGCCGTCGCTTCCTGACGCTTTTTGACGTCAGCTTTGAACGATTCCTGCCTTGCTTTAGCATCTGCTTTTGATTTCTGGATTGAGGCTTCTACCTTTTCCTTGGATGCTTGTTCGGCGGCCGCGACTTTCTTTTCTGTATCCGCCACATGGTCCGCAAGCTCTTGCAAATCATCGGATAGCTTTTTCATGATTCACTCCTCTATTCTTTGTTCTTTGCATGCGACTTATTTTCAATAATAGACGACCTACGTGTATTAACTTGGTTATTCTTTTATAAAAACAATATTATAAAAATATTAGAGAAACATAGTTAAGAACAGGAATTAGGTTGTTTGAGTTGTGAAATATGAAAAAAAATTGTAGACGGGTTTCAAGGCGAAATTATTTCTGGATCAGATATCCTTTGATTATGGATCAATTTTTGAATCGATGCACTAGTTAGCGACATCGACAGTTAATGCTACACTCAGTCTTGCTAATTCGGAAAGCCTTAGTTTGGGATATAAAAAGGAAGCAAAAAGGTATAACCGATGATTTTGTGGATGGATTATGTATGAACAATCGATGCAGGTTCCCTCCCCGGATTTACCGTAAAGGGATTAAAGTTTAAAGCCAGATGCTGGATGGAAATTTACGTGGGAACCGGAATTTCTGAAGGCAGACTGAATACGGCAATCATAAAAACTGATGAATTCAAATAGAGCAATACCCTCTGCGGATCTCATTTTTCGTTTTGCTGATCCAAGAAACGAGTTGACAGCTTTCTGATACAGCAAAGATTTGAAAGTAAAATAAAATTAGCAAGAAAAAAGGAAAATACCTCCGATTTTGGCGAATAACTTCGTTCAGCAGACCCAATAAAATTAATCAACATGCATAGAATAATATATATAAAAGAATAATTATATAAAGTGAATTATTGAATGACGAGCTTGGGGGAGATCTCGAAGGTTCAGTTGGGGGTTAACAGTACTAAAATTAATCGATAGAAACCTGGTAAGCAACTTTCATAATAAGACATTTGATAATCTTAACATCCAGGTTGAAATCGATAGTATTGAAAAAATGCGATTTTAATTAAATCACCTACCTCTGAATAGCGTAGTCTGTGGAAGGTATCGATATATACAAGATATATAGATCACATTGCATAAAAATCAGGCTAAACATACTATACCTTTCCTGTAACAGACTTGCTATTCCTTGACCCCGGTACAAAGTAACTTGAGGGATTTAAGCAGGGCTTTTTCCCGGCTATTATACTGCTGAATGCTGAAACAGCAGAAAATGTGTATCAAGGGAAAAAGACACAGTTAACCCAGGTTTTTCAAGGTTTAAAAACAATAGTGTAGACGACGGTCTCGCCTCTATCGGTGAACTGATGTGAAAAACAGAACAATCAATAAAATATGTAACATGAGAGGGGGTTCGAGTTATAGCAACTTTAACAGTTCTGAAATTTGAAACGGCTGATGGTGCTGAAAGGGCACTTCATGTTATTGAAGATTTAAACAAGCGACAATTGATCAACCTGCAAGATGCAGCCATAGTCAGCTGGCCTGCAGATAAAAAGAAGCCAAAAACAAAACAATTAACAAGTATGTCTGGGGTAGGTGCACTTAGCGGAGCC
>DATALD010000004.1:0-3234 GCA_036261255.1 Bacteroidales bacterium | reverse complement strand
ATAATATCCAAGTGTAATAAAATTACTCGATTTCATAGTCTTTCACCATGATATTATCACATTCTCTTGATCCTGAGTATTGTATTTTTTAACTGTATATTCGCTTCTATTAAATTAGTTTCTATATTATGTGGAAGATTTCTAAATAATAAAAAAGCTGAATTTTTATATATATGAAATGTTTGTATTCTCTCTTATTTTTATATCTAACTAAAGATGATTTGAGGGGAACGAGGGGGAAAATATAATAAAAAAGTAATATTGCTTCGACTCATTACGGTTCCTAGCTAACTTTTGTCTTCAATTTTGGTTGTAACAGCTTTAAATACTCTCAGACTAAATATTATTCTGGTAAAGATGGAAGGTAAGAGCTTGAATTATACAGTTCTGATCGAGCAGGACGAAGATGGGATATATATTGCAAAAGTTCCTGACATCTCTGGTTGTTACACTCAGGGAAAAACGGTTGAACAGGCAATAGAGCGTATAAGAGAAGCGATACGGATCTGTCTTGAAGCTGAATAACGTAAAAAGTACTTTTTAATTAGAATCTCATTTCGTTCTTGAACTGTGAAATGGATGTCAGCATTCCTTTTTTCTGGTTCTCATAACTTTGATCTACGAGTTTTCTCTCTTTATCAGTGAGTATCCGGTCGATGTCTAACGCGTACTCTCTTATGCAACCCTCTCCATAATATGGTTAACGTGAGTCTTATTTGTAAGTATGCTTTTTTTGATGATAGCTAATATGATTTTTTTGGGCTTGAACTTTTTATTTTTCTCAATATCTTGTTCATTCGATCAGGATATCTTTAAATGATCACAAAGAAAATATACTGACATGGAAAATGCTGCCCGGCACAAAGACTTGTTCGAGATAATCTCTTCATTCCTTGAAAAAGAAGGAGCAAAGAAAATAGCCGTTTTTGGCTCTTATGCTAGAGGAGAAGAAAAGCCGGAGAGTGACATAGATATTCTTGTAGAATTTTCTGAAAGTAAAAGCCTGCTTACCCTTGTCAGGATTGAGAGAGAACTGTCTGAGTTTCTTGGGGTAAAAGTCGATTTACTTACCGAGGAATCAATAGTCCATATCTTATTGACGGAATCAAAAAGGAAGCAAAAGTGATCTCGGCATGAAATAAAACTCTCAATATATGTGCTTTCTCAAAACCATTTTTTCCATACTTTGTATTGAACAATAGACAAACATAATGGAAATCTTCTAATACATCTCTTTTGAGTTTCTATAGTCAAAGCTGGAATTTCAGGGACTCTTATATGAAAAAATACATCTACTTCATATTGTTTATTTTGTTGATTGCACTGATTGTCGGGGTTTTTGCCGGATCGCAAAACGACAAAAATTCTTCTCAGGCTCAACTATATTCGCCGTTAAATACCCTCAAGTCAGCCCATCAGGATATCAAATGGATAACCAACGTCCAGAAGCATTTGAAGATACTTAAAACGGATCTGGACGGTGTATCTAATGCTGCAAACAATTCTGATTATGCTACAGTCGCGGTGTATGCACAACAAATAGTAAATGATACTCAGAATGCCATTCTGGAAAATGATCAATATACCGTATCTCCCAAACTTCAGGATGCGCAGAAAGAATGGAGGGCGGCTCTTCAGGAATTCAACTCTGCAGGTCAGTTTTTGTTGCAGGGTGCAAATGAAGCGAAAAATGGCACTGGAGGAGCTGAAAATTTACAAAAGGCCAGAACATTTAGTGATTCCGGTACAGCTCATCTTAAGAAAGCGTCTGAGTTATCAGGAATAACGTAAATATTTTTTGAAACAGGAAGAATGTATAGAAAAACTGTTGCTCTTATACGGAGTTATCTGCGTTCTTTGCCTCACTAACTTCGCAAACTTATTATGTTCTGATGGTCATCTTCTCTTTGTAATGTACATTAAATAAAACAGACTTTCTAAATAATGTAATAAGGAGAAGGTATTATCCGGCTGAGAACGAAAATCCCTTCAATAGATCCCGAAAGGCACTCAGAACTAATTGCAAGCGATTGGATACAGCTACGTGGACCTCAGAATCTTGTGTCCTCTGTACTCGTATCGGCGCCATTAATGATTCTGAGCGCTCTGTTTTCTTTTATAATTCTTGATCTATTTTCGCCTTTCTCTTTAGAAGAATTTGGCATTAATCTGTCACAGGATATAGAAATAACCATATCTTTCCTCGACCTTGCGTACTTTCTTATGCTGAGTATAATTGTTGTTCTCTTTCATGAGCTTATACACCTGGTCTTCATTCCAGGTTTTCTAACTTCGGATAAAGCATTTTTAGGAATTACTTATTTTGGTGGATTTGCATATTCAGAGGAAGTACTGTCAAAATCAAGATGTACTCTTATACTGCTGGCACCTTTCGTTGTAATCTCAATAATACTGCCTAGAATTCTGGGAGCTTTGAATTTGTTGAGTCCGCTGGTAAAGTTTCTGATATTATCAAATGCGATGGGTTCATGTGTGGATATGCTGGGCTTGATCCTTATACTGATCCAGGTGCCTGCAGGTGCATATTTAACCTGCAACGGAACGAGAACTTACTGGAAAAGAACAGATTCGAGTATTCCAGAGAGCAACTGAGAATGTACAATATTAAGAGACTAATATTAAGAGACAGGCAAGTTTATTTCAATTAAGTTTATTTCAATTAAGACTTGCGCACTTGAAATATGAAATCAAAAGTAGTAGACGTTTTTGCTTAAACTTGAATTCCAGACAGTTAAAGCTTTAATGGTATTGATTTCTCACTTACTCATTTTCCATACACTATAATTTTTCAGGTCGTCTTTAATAAGGCTAACTGCAAAAGCAAGCACAGCAATATCGTCCGCAAATCCGATTAATGGGAAAATGTCTGGAGCGATGTCAATTGGACTTATGAGATACAGAATAGCGAATGTTAGCACGAATGCGGTTTTCTTTGGAAGTGGGTATTTTCCTTTGAAGGAATCCGATAACATAGAAAATAATAATTCCAAATAATCCCAGATATTTCTGAAATCTGTTGAGCGGTAACGATAATCTCTTACTTCTTGAGGAAAACCCAGGCTGGTATCGGAGACTTTGTCTGGACTGACATTAAAGTATTCAGGATTTGCTTCAGTCTGTTTCTTTCTGAAATTATCAATTTTATACATAATGATCCCCATTCTTATATTACTTCTATTGTATATAAATTCTTTTTACATTAACTATCAAATT
>DATALD010000130.1:0-1661 GCA_036261255.1 Bacteroidales bacterium | reverse complement strand
TTCTTTAAACTTATAATCTTTATCAAACGGGTTCTCAACAGTAATCTGATAAACAAGCTGAGAGAGCTCCCGTGCGTCCTTCCAAATCTCCAGATCCTCAAATCTCTTAATATTCATCTTCATTAATAACGCGAAACCCGACACAATCGAAACCCGAAACACGAAACACGAAACAAAACTTCTTAGCGAAAAACCAACGCTGAACGCGGCTTTTACTTTATCCTTTCGCCTTCATCCTTTCACCTTCTTACTTTTACTTCATCCTTTCGCCTTCCGTATACCATGCCACAAGTTACTGAGCCCGGCATTTCCAATAATAAGTTTCACAACCCGCAAAGATGTATTAACGATCCTGTAATCTGCAGGGATGCTCTTTTGTTTTCCTTTTCCGTTTTCGTCCATCTCGATCTTTATAGACTGTAGAACAGTAATAGGATCAAACCCGGTCAGAATAATTGATCCTGTGTCCTGTGCCTCCGGGCGTTCCATGGATTGCCGCAATGAGATGGCCGGAAATGATAATATCGATGATTCTTCGCTTATCGTTCCGCTATCAGACAATGTACAGGCAGCATTCATCTGAAGAAAGACGTAATCGATGAATCCGAACGGTTTAAGGAATTGAATATTCTTGTGTATTTCAACGTCCAGTTGCTCAAGCCTCTTTCTTGTCCTCGGGTGTGTTGATACAACAACAGGGAAATTGTAAGTTATAGCCAATTCATTAAGAATAGTAATGATCTTTTTAAGATTCTCCTGGTTGTCCACATTTTCTTCGCGATGAGCGCTTACAAGGAAATACCTGCACTTTTCAATTCCAAGCTGTTCCAATGCTTTTGAGTTCCTGATCTTTGGCAGGTAGTGTTCAAGCACTTCATACATCGGTGACCCTGTTAGATAGATCCGTCGATGCGGTAACCCCTCGCTTATAAGGTGCCTTCTGGCGTGTTCTGTATATACAAGGTTAAAATCTGCTATATGATCAATTATCCTGCGGTTAATTTCTTCAGGTACATTGAAATCATAACTCCTGTTTCCTGCTTCCATGTGAAAGACCGGGATATGCATTCTTTTAGCAATATATGCCGCGAGACATGAGTTTGTATCGCCCAGGACAAGTATTGCATCAGGCTTTTCCTGTCTTAGAACCTCTTCTGATTTCTTAATGATTTCCCCGACAGCAGTTCCTAAAGAGCTGGTGTCGATGTTAAGAAAATGGTCAGGCTTTCTCAGCTCCATTTCCCTGAAAAAGATCTCATTCAACTCATAATCATAATTTTGTCCTGTATGTACTATAATATGGTTTACATGCTCATCGAGCAAAGCCATTGTCCGGGATAACCTTATGATCTCAGGGCGTGTTCCGATAAAAGTGAGGACTTTTATTTTAGATTCCATCTTTCAGAAATATGTAAATTTCAATAATCAATTACAATGTTATAAAACCGGAAAAGCAAGGATTTGAATCTGCTACAATAAAAAACTTACCTGATTATACCTTTTCATAAATTGTATCAGGTTTCTCAGGGTCAAAAGCTTCATTTGCCCACATTACTGTAACCAGATCCGTTGAACCGGTGTTCTCAATATTATGTGTATAACCTGTCGGGATATCGACAACAACAAGGCTCTTTCCACTCACCTGATATTCAATTACCTGT
>DATALD010000088.1:0-6598 GCA_036261255.1 Bacteroidales bacterium | reverse complement strand
CACATAAATGTTTTGATTGCTAAAACCATTTCTGTTACTTTGTGTCTCCATAAGTTTCAGGTTTTTATTGATTTAGACGTCAAATCCAAAATTAATAACTTCCTGAAACTTTTTCTTATGCAAACATAGGGCCTACAGCCTCTAAAGCCTTCTTCAGTACTTTGCTACAAGCGGCATCCTTCGTCCTGCTCCGAATGCTTTTGATGATATTCTTAACATAGGGGGCGCCTGGTATCTTTTGTATTCATTGAAGTTGATAAGCCTGACAACATGCTTAACAGTATCACTGTCAGACCCTTCTTCAATTATTGTTTCTGCTTTTTTCTGAAGTTCAATGTATTTGAAAAGAATTGTGTCGAGTATGCTGTAATCAGGAAGTGAATCACTGTCAAACTGGTCAGGTTTAAGCTCGGCCGAGGGAGGCTTGTTTATTATATTCACAGGAATGATCTCATTTTCCCTGTTAATATACTTTGCAATCCTGTATACATCAGTTTTGTAAACGTCACCTAATACTGAAAGGCCTCCTGACATATCACCATACAAAGTTCCATAGCCAACTGCCGCTTCGCTTTTGTTTGATGTATTTAACAGGATGCACCCGAATTTATTCGAAACAGCCATTAACAACACTGCCCTTATCCGGGCCTGGATATTTTCTTCAGTGATGTCTTCGGGTTTGCCACTAAATACCCTTTTTAGTACTGCTTCGAACGCAATGAAAGGTTGTTCGATGCTGATTATATCATATTTGGTGTTCAGGTTTTTGGAGAGTGCAACGGCATCATTAACAGAATGATCAGATGAGTACCTCGATGGCATAAGGAGAGATCTTACATTACCATTACCAAGAGCTTCGGAAGCAATGCATAATGCAACGGCAGAGTCGATTCCCCCGGAGAGTCCCAATACCGCTTCTTTCAGACCTGATTTTGAAAAATAATCTCTCACTCCTATTACAAGAGCATCGTGGATAAGCTTTACATCGTCAATCTGCTCGATTTTCCTGCCGTTGCCTGAAGTTATCTCGTCAAACTCGTAAACCCTGATATCTTCTTCAAAAAAAGGTAGCCTGTCAACCAGCTTGCCATCCTGGTTGATAATCATTGACCCTCCTTCAAATATCAGTTCGGTGTTTGCGCCGGTCTGGTTAACCATTATTACCGGTACCCGATGTTTCAAAGCTTTCGATCTGAAGATACCTTCCTTGGATTCAATCTTCGTGTATGAAAATGGTGATGCCGAAATGTTAATAATAAGATCGGGTTTTTGCTTTGAGAGCTCATCTGCCGGAGAAATTGAATAAAGCCTTGATTTTTCAAATTCATTTTCAAATTGTTGTTCGTCCCAGAGATCTTCACAAATAGTGATTGCAAGTCTAAGTCCCTTAAAATCAACTACTGAAAATTTTTTCTCCGGCTCAAAATACCTGTACTCATCAAAGATATCGTATGTAGGAAGAAGAGCTTTGTTTGCGTAGTGTATTACTTTCCCTTCCGATAGCAGTAGGGCTGAATTATATAACTTTTTGCCAGCGATATTATTATTCAGAACTGGAGAACCGATAACAGCAGCTATTCCATGACATTCATTTGCAATTTCGTTTACGGCGGCTGAGCATTTTTCTACAAAATCGAGACGGTCGAGCAGATCGAGAGGAGGGTAGCCCGGAACGCAAAGCTCTGAGAAGATTGCAAGTTCTGCTCCCTGACTTTTTGATTTTCTTATTGCTTCACAGATCAGCCTGCTGTTTCTTTCAAAGTCGCCAATAGTATAGTTTAGCTGGGCAACGGAAATTTTCATCTATTTTTGATTTTTCTAGGTCAGATGTCTGAGGGTTTTATCGGGATCAGAAATTCATTCCAAGTCTGAAGCCAAGCAGTTTATTTGTTACCTTATCTGTTCTCTGTGATCCTGTTTCTTTTGTAACATCCATGAAGTTGTTTTCAAAATTCAAACCCAGTATCACTGAAGACTGACCTCCAAGTGAGTACTCAATTCCTGCAGTAATATGATACGACATATTTAAAGCCCTCAGCTCAAGGGTGGCCTTTTCTCCTTCAATACTACTTGACGGTATATCAACCTTTCCTCCAATTACAACTTTTGGATCAACGCCAATATCAGTGAAGAAAGTAAGATAACCTATCTGGTTTGTCTGCAGCTTTAAACCAAGGGGAATTGACAGGTATTGTATTTTGTATATTACAGGTTTGCCGGGAGGAACTTCTATATCAAAATTGGTAAAATCCATTAGGGTTGTATCGCTTGATACAATCTTCCCACCTGCGCTGATTATGTTGATTCCTGAAGAAAATGCATAATTGTCGCTAAAATAGTTATTGAAAATCAGTCCAAAGCTAAAGCCCGGTCTAGCTCCTTTACTTTCAACCTGCTTTATATCAGTGCCAAACCATGAGATTACCGGGTCGAAATGCAAACCAAGTCTTATATTGGAGTAATCCTGTGCAACAATAAGCACTGGTATAAAAGATACTACTAATGTAGTTAGCGTTCTTTTCAAGTGGTTAAACATTGTGTTCTTCATAGTCAGTAGAGAAGATCTTTACTGTAAAATTAACAATTATTTGTTGAAGAAGTTGCTGTATCCGGGATGGGGTGATTATATAATTAAAAAGTTGTTATTTTGCTTTAAGCATTTATAAAAATGAATTCAGGAAAAAAAACCCTACTTCTCTGTCTATTTGGCCTTATGTTGTTAGCCGGATGCAGAAAAAATCAATTTAAAATTAATGTCTCCGACATTGATGTGCAGATTGAAATCAAAAGACTTGAAAAAGACCTCTTTTCGCTTGACCCGGAGGACGTTAAAGGATCTATACCTTCACTTATTGAGAAATATGGTTCTTTTTTTCGCTTGTTTGGGTATGTAATAAATGCAGGTGAGCTTGAAGACCCTGATTTCGCTGATATCCTTGTTAGTTTTTGTACTGACAGGCTTAATGTTGAAGTCTATAATCTGACACAAAGAACTTTCCCTGAGATTACAGGTATGGAAAATGAGTTTGAGGCTGCCTTCAATCATTATAAATTTTACTTCCCGGAAAGGCAGGTACCATACATTTATACATGCATAACAGGTTTTAATAATAGTGTCATTGTAGGAGATTCGGTACTTGCAATAGGGTTGGATCGCTATCTGGGAGCAGGAACTGAATATTATAAAAGGCTGGGAATATATGATTATATCTCTGCCAGAATGAACCCTGAAAACATCGTTCCCGATTGCATGTTTGGCTGGGCAGATTCCGAATTTGTATTCGACTCAATAGGTTATAAAGATGATAATCTTCTAACAAGAATGATTCACGAAGGAAAATTAAAATACTTTGAAAAATGTATGTTGCCAGAGCATTCCGATGAACTTATTTTTGGGTTTACAAGCGCCCAGATGAATTTCTGCAGGAATAATGAAGACCAGATGTGGACTTATATTGTTGAGAATGATTTCCTCTTCAACACTGATCAGTTCCAGATACGTAAATTTATTGGTGAAGCTCCTTTTACGAGCTATTTCACAAACGAATCACCGGGAAGAGCAGCTATATGGGTAGGTTTCAGAATCATTGAGCAATACATGAAGAAAAACCCGAATGTAACTCTGGGAGAGCTTATGAAGAAATCGGATGTTCAGGATATTCTTGAGGGGGCAAAGTATCACCCCGCGAAATAATGTAAAAAGTTGTAAAAGTTGGCACTTGCCTTTACAGCCTTTAAAACCACTGGTGACTCCGTGATTCTTCTTATCTTATCTACATAGTTTTTTAAGTACAGTTTCGAAATCACCTGACCTGATATATACTAACTTCTTTTTCCCGGAGGTTGTTGATTTTATCAGGTCAAGTTTTTCTAATAACATTAGGTCTGTTCTTGCAGTTTGATATACGACCCCATACCTGTTCTGAACTTCCTTTATTGTAAGTACTCGCTCTGGATCGTCATGAAATAGTCTTAATAGATGTAATTGCCTGTCATTTAAACCATTAATTCTTCTATAGTTATAGATTTGAGTCTTTTCTGTTAGTTTTCTACTTATATAATCCTTTAGACTATTAAAGGCAAGGTCAATTGTACGTATGTGATATTTAATAAAATAGGTTAAGTCATTCTCGTCCAGCTCTGTGAAAAGATATGCGTTTGCATATTGATCTTTGGATTTAACGATCAGTCTTGATATAGATAGATACTCAATTAACCAATAGTCCTGCTTTAATAAATACCAATAGAAAATTGCCCTGGCTGTACGCCCATTCCCATCAACGAACGGATGAATATATCCCATAAGGAAATGCAATATAGAGGCTCGTATTATGGGATGGATGAAATTATTTTCATTTTTTTCATTTGCAAATGCACAAAAATTATCGATCAGTAGCTCCAGATTATTATAATCCGGGGGAACCCAGACTGGTTCACCTGTAACTCCATCAACAACATTTATCTCATTGTTAGTTCTGAACCTACCTTCATCTCCTTTATTCTCAAGAGTGTCAGTTGTTATTAATTTATGTATTTCAAGAATTATTGAAGGACTTAATGAAGTATTACGTAATTCACTGATTCTTTTAATTGTATGATAATTATTCATTATCATTTGCTCTGATTTGGATACAGGCCTCCTTTCACTTCTGAGCATATCTTTTGCAACTCTCCGTGTTGTTACGGCGCCTTCAATTTGACTTGATGCTATTGCTTCTTCCATAATTGAGCTTAGAAGGAATTTTACTTTCTCCTCTTTTGGAATCAATCTGTCATTTTCAAGTCTCCCTCCTAAATTCAGATCAAATTCATGCAGCTTTTGCTGTATTTGCGAAGTCAGGAAGTATTGAAATCTAAACCCTTCGATATTGCTTATTTTAATTACTTGTGAATTTAAGCGGCGACTAAGTTTTACCAAAAACCAAACATCCTTTATACCAATATTCTCTGGTTTCGGTTTATATTTTAATTCAGTCCAATACAGATAGTCATCATTATATGATCTAACCAGGTCTGAATATTCACGCTCTTTTAATAACTTAACTATTCTTTCCAGCCCTTGTTTTTTTATGACGGGTGGGGCCTCTGGTTTCTTCATTGTGCTAATTACTAATTATTACAAAATTAGTAATATTTGTAATATTTTTAATTCTATCCTGGATTCCTCATATTTCGACTGCCTCTACAGCCTTTACAGCCTTTAACGCCTCTAATGCCTTATTCATAGTGTCTCTTCAGAATCCTGCAGCAAAGAAAAGTAATCCAGGGTGAAGGAAGCTTTTTGTCTGCGAAATCCCAACCCTTGTAATTTGTGAACATTGAATTAGCAATGAACCTACCTTCTTTAGTCTGCGATTGTTCTATCCAGGCAATTAAATCCTTTAACAAGGGTTCATCCTTTGTGAAATCGAATCTTGTCAGGACGTCTGCCAGGTACAGGGCATTATACCAGACAAGAGGATATTTTAGAGTCCAGAATTTTTTTGAACGGCCAAAATAATAAAGTATTTGACCATATTCCTTGTGAAATTTTAACGGTTCATAAGCATTATGTGAATATGTTGATTCTTTCAGTTCGGGTATCAATGAAAATACCTCAAGCGCCATCAGACCTGCCATCGGGCAGCCTGTCTGCAGTTTCTTATATTGTCCGTTTACAAAAGATAAGTTACAGAACCAACCCTGGTTTGTAGTCCACTTTTCCTTAAGATGCTCTACATTTTTTGCAGTAAGGTCATTATTAAACCCAAGCTTTAAAAGTATATACGTAAGGATAGTAGAATCGCATGGCAAAGCATGCCACTCCTCTGTCCCGGGTATTGATCCTTTTACCGGTAAGGTCTGGCGAATTGTAAATAATCCATTTTCATTGTGCTCTATAGCTTTTTCAATAATCGGTTGAATTCGTGAATCTTCCTTTGTAAATCCAAGATCAGATAATAATCTCAGTTTATAGTGAGCTAATTTTGAATCATCATGCCGGGTGGCATTTACAGGAAACCATTGATTCGAATCATTTATTAATCCTGCTACTAGTAAGTCATTGCCTAATTGTTTTTTTGCTTTGATTACTTCTGTTGAATCTTCCGGTTTATCCAATAGATCAATCAGTACCCTGTAATTAGTCCATGAATTACTTTCCAATAACCAGTAAATAGGATTATCATTCAATTTTTGTAACCAGTTATTCATGACCGTTTTTTAAATCAATTTAGGCAATATACAACTTTTACAACCTTACAACCTTACAACTTTCTCTTCGATCCAGGATTCTTCTTCTAATGTGGTGCCTCTATAGCCTTTAAAGCCTTTATTGCCTTTACAGCTTTTTCTTCACCACGGGTTTCACGGATTGCACGGAGAAGAGCACGGATTTATTCTAATTACAACTATTACAACCTTTACAACTTTCTCTTCGATCCTGGATTCCTCATGTTTCCACTCCCTCGACAGCCTTTACAGCCTTTATAGCCTCTTCTATGTTGCAATCCAAATTTTTCAAGAACTTTTTTCATTTAATTTTTATTAATTTTATAAATATGAAGCCTAAGAGGAAACAGGCTCTGCTGAGGAGCAACCTGTCAGCAATAAGCTTCAC
>DATALD010000128.1:0-66569 GCA_036261255.1 Bacteroidales bacterium | reverse complement strand
TCTAATTCCCTGATTTTCTTTTTCTTAAAATCATCACTGAAATACCTGTGATACAGTGGTTTCGTTTCATGATTAAAATAACTTACTTTTGTCATAATGTTACCGTTTTTTTCGGTCAACATATTTCAGGCACTGACAGGTACTAGGTGTTGGTGAGGTGTGGGACCACAATGACAAAGACAACGATTCAGGGATTTTTCATATATTTGTTTGTCATTCCTTTAGTGCTAAAACATGTCTGGCTATCGTGATCTTGAAATCTACAGGAAAGCATATGGGCTTGCTATTAAAGTACATCCTGAATCTCTAAAACTTCCACAATTCGAATTGTATGAACAGGGAAGCCAAGTAAGAAGATCATCAAAAAGTATTAAAGATAATATTGTTGAAGGTTATGGCAGAAGAAGGTATAAAGCAGAATATATCAAATTTCTTACCTACTCATTGGCATCCTGTGATGAATCCATTAATCATCTTTTAACAATAATAGATCTTTATCCTGACTCAAAAGTCTTTATGGACTTCCTGCCTGAATATGAAAAACTGGGAAAGATGATTAACAACTATATCCAATATGTAGAATCACATTGGAATTCATAAAGTTTCTCTTTAAAGGACTTTTCTTCCGGACCCAGCACCCAGGACCTAGGACCAAGTACCAAGTACCCGATTTTTATTACCTTTGCCCAAACCAAAAAACGAAAAAATGTTCTCCGGGATAGTTGAGGAAGCTGCACCTGTTGTTAAGCTTGAAAAAGATAAGGATAATCTTCATATTACAATGAAATGCTCATTTACCAATGAGCTCAAGATCGACCAGAGCATATCGCATAATGGGGTATGTCTTACTGTTGTGAAGAAAGAAGGTGATACATACACTGTTACAGCTATCAGGGAGACTCTCGAAAAGACCAACCTGGGTCTTCTTAAACCAGGCGATAAGGTAAATCTCGAAAGAAGTGCAAAGCTCGATGGCAGGCTCGATGGACACATGGTACAGGGCCATGTCGATCAAACCGCAGTATGTGTTGATGTTACCGAAGCCGGTGGCAGCTGGTATTACACATTTGAGTATGAGCCATCGAAGGATGATTATATGACTGTAGAGAAAGGATCTGTTTCGGTCAATGGAGTGAGCCTTACAGTTGTAAACTCAAAGCCAACATCTTTCCAGGTTGCAATCATCCCGTTCACCCACGATATGACAAACTTCCACCAGATTAAGAAAGGAACTGTTGTTAATATTGAGTTTGATATATTGGGGAAATATATCGCCAGGATCGTTAAGCAGGTCTTGGGGAAATAGATTCTGCTATGCCTCTCCCCTAAACGAGGGGGAGAGGTCCGATAACAACATCCAAATTTGCAAAAAACAATTAATCCCCTGACTTGTCTATTTTGTGCGGCAAATTTATCTTCTTCTTGTCGAGAGGAAGACCTTTCTTTTTCCAGGCATCCAACCCGCCATCGAGGTTGTAAACATGGATGAAGCCATTTGCGACAAATTTTTCACCAACAGTCTGGCTTCTTGTACCACCCTTGCAGTAGAGAAACAGGTACGAGGCCTTATTAATTGTATCAAGCGTAACTGTAAAGTCGCTTTTTGATAAAATATTTATTGCTCCGGTAATCCTTTCGCGTTTGAATTCATCAGGCTCCCTGACATCAATAATATAAGCATTAGTCACCGACTTCATCTCTTCAATAAAGTATTCCGGTGATAATAACTCAACTGCATTGCTACTTTCCTGGCATAATGCGTGAATGCCAATGAACAACAGAATAATTGAACCAAATAACCTGACCATAATAGGAAACAAGAAAAAAAAGCTGCTTCGAAAGGAAACAGCTTTTCAAATATAAATATTCTTCCTCTATTTCTGTTTAAGTTTTGCATCCATGCTTAGTGTTGCATGAGGAACTGCGCGGAGTCTTTCTTTAGAGATCAGGTTTCCTGTTTCGCGGCAGATGCCATAAGTTTTGTTCTCAATCCTTATGAGGGCAGCCTGCAGATGCTGTATGAATTTGAGCTGTCGTTGTGCAAGTCTTCCTGCTTCCTCCTTCGATAAAGTGGTAGCTCCCTCTTCGAGTACTTTAAAAGTGGGAGATGTATCCATTGTATCGTTACTTTCTTCGTGGGTGATGCTTGATTTTAATATCTCGTAGTCTTTTTTTGCTTTATCGAGTTTAGTGAGGATTATCTCCCTGAATTCCTCAAGCTCCGCGTCTGAATATCTAGTCTTGTCAGCCATAATCCTTGATTTGTTAAAGTTGTACGCAAAGGTATCAAATTAAAATTAATAAAAAAATAACTAAATGTCAGTAAGGATATTGTTCATGATAGTCTTTTTGTGGTGAAAATCAAATGGTAAGCTGTCGAGCGCTGAGCGAAGGGCGAAGGGCTTAGGGCAAAAGCTAACTCTAAATACTCTAGTGCATTCCAGTGCACTCTAGGCACTCCACATCAGCTTCTTCCCAAAACCAAACCTGTTATCAGTCATCTTGATATAATTCAGCTTGACAACCCACATTGTTGTGTCCATTAAGGCTGCGACAGGAAACCGCAAAAGATACTTCCTTTTTGCTTTTTCAAGCAATTCCCCTGATGGTTCCGAGACTATTCCTTTGAACTGGATGCCACGGATCTTCCCTATTATTAGTGTTTCAAGAACAACTGTCCCCGAAACTTTTGAGTTCATAATGAATGCCTTACCATGGGCTGTTGTTCGGTCTGTTGTAAAAACGAGGGCATCTTGTTCTTCAAGATAAACATAGAAGCAATTGGCGCACCATGGCTCGTTGTCAACAGCAGTTGCAATTGTAAGAACATGATGTTTCCTGAAGAACTTAACAATACGACTGTCAATCATTCTCCATCCACCTGTAGCTGTTATTACTCTGAAAGCCTGCAAGGTCAATTATCCTGTCAACAACTGTGCTTACAAGGTCATTTATAGTTGCAGGTTTACTGTAAAAAGATGGCGAGGCCGGGCAAATAATAGCGCCTGAAAGGGTAAGTTTTTCCATATTTTTAAGGTGTATCAGGCTATATGGTGTCTCCCTTGGTATTATTATAAGCTTTCTTCTCTCCTTGAGCATCACATCAGCAGCCCTTGCAATAAGGTCGTCGGATGTCCCGTTTGCGATACGGCCAATAGCTCCCATAGAGGCCGGGCAGATAATCATTGTGTCGTATTGTGACGATCCCGAGGCGAACGGAGCATAATACGTGTCATTATCATATTCCTTTGCTGATCCGATGGCTTCGAACTTCTTGCCTGTCTCATCAATCCAAATATCGCGACCGGTTGATGTTATTATGACCGCAATCTCTTCAGGAGGCATCTCAAGCTTCTGTAGATTATCGAGCAATGTTTGTGCATATATCGAACCACTTGCACCCGTAATTGCCAGCACTATTTTTCTCTTCTTTCCTTCCATAATCAGTTCTTTATTATATATGCTTTTAAAAGACGTTCAGTTAACAGAGAAACACCTGCCGTTGCCTTCTCCCTGATAACAACCAGGTTTCTTGTCAAGGGCACTTCAACATCGTTGGGATCAATTACATATATGGGTACTTTCGGAGGAATATAATTAATAAGACCTGCGGCAGGATAAACAACCATTGATGTTCCAATTATTACAAATATATCAGCATCCTGGGCAATTCTAACAGCTTCATCCATCATCGGCACTTCCTCGCCAAACCAGACAATATGAGGTCGCAGCTGGCTTCCTGTTTCGCAACAATCACCTTTATTAATATCCTGGTATCCTATGTCATACACAAGATTTGGGTTTTCAACGCTTCTTGCTTTTGTCAGCTCGCCATGGAGGTGCAAAACATGTGTGCTGCCTGCTCTTTCATGCAGGTTGTCAATGTTCTGGGTTATTATCTGAACATAGAAATCATTTTCAAGTAAAGCAAGTCCTACATGGCCTTTGTTTGGCTCGGCATTTTTGAGCTGCCTCCTCCTCTCGTTGTAAAAACGTAAAACAAGTTCCTGATTTTTGTACCAAGCTTCAGGAGTAGCCACGTCGCTTACGTCATAATTTTCCCATAGCCCCCCCGAATCCCTGAATGTCTTTATACCACTCTCGGAGCTCATCCCGGCCCCGGTCAGTATCACGAGGTTTTTCATTCTTTCTTAATTTCTCTTTACTTAACACAAAGATACAGATTTGGTTTATAAATAATCCCTTACTCTAAATCCTCCAGGCGCTTCTTCAAATACCTCTCCCATCTGCTCCATGACCTCTGCCCTGCGCCTGAGCCCTCTGCGCCCGGCGCCCTAGGCTCTGAGCCTGGCTCAAGTTATTAATTAGGGGCAATATAAAGCCTATACCGAGGGACTAGTCACTTCTTCTAAATACTCTAGTGCACTCTAGTCACTTTTTACTATCTTTGTCAGAATTTTTTCAAACTAATATATTTTAATTAAGTAGCTGATACAATGGGGAAACGGTTTCCTGAATATAAAGGTCTTGATCTCTCTAAAGTAAATAAAGAGATTCTTAAGATATGGGAAGAGAATAATACTTTTCAGAGAAGTGTTCGTGAGTTGAATGGTAAAGGGGAATTTGTTTTTTTCGAAGGCCCGCCGTCCGCAAATGGCATGCCTGGCATTCACCATGTAATGGCAAGGACAATTAAGGATGCAATCTGCAGATATAAGACCCAGTGTGGTTATGAGGTTAAGCGCAAAGCAGGCTGGGATACTCATGGTCTGCCTGTTGAGCTCCAGGTTGAGAAAGCCCTTGGTATAACAAAGGAAGACATCGGGAACAAGGATTCACAAAAATACATCTCAATTGAAGACTTCAATAAAGCCTGCCGTACAGATGTAATGAGATATACCGACCTGTGGGAAGATCTGACTCACAAAATGGGATATTGGGTCAACATGGATCATCCTTATGTGACTTATGATAACAGGTACATTGAAACGTTATGGTGGTTGTTGAAACAGCTGTACTCAAAAGGCTACCTCTACCAGGGTTATACAATACAGCCTTACTCACCTGCTGCCGGAACAGGTCTAAGCTCACATGAACTCAATCTACCGGGCTGTTACCGTGATGTTAAGGATACCACCTGCATTGCAATGTTCAGGGTTTTAAAGGACAAAAAATCAGAATTCCTTTTTAAAGATATCGACACCAAAGATGTTCATATAATGGCATGGACAACAACACCATGGACACTTCCTTCTAATACTGCCCTTGCAGTGGGAAAGAACATCAGGTACGCCAAGATAAGGAGCTTTAATCAATATACCGGTGATCCAATAACTGTTGTCGTAGCAAAAGATCTTCTTAACTCAATGTTCCCTGAAGCAGGTGGATCTGATCTCGCATCATACAACCAGGGTGACAGGAAAATACCTTCTGTTGTGAAAGATGAATTCATTGGAAGTGACCTCGAAGGTATTAACTACGAACAGCTTATCGATTGGGTTAAGCCCGCTGAAGGCGCTTTTAAAGTTGTCACAGGTGACTTTGTAACGACTGAAGATGGTACTGGTATAGTTCACATAGCTCCTACCTTCGGAGCCGATGACTACCGCGTTGGAAAAGAAAACAATATCCCTTCACTTATAATGAAAAGAAAAGACGGAGTGTGGGGACCAATGGTTGACAAGAGAGGTTTCATGGTACCTCTTTCTGATCTTGATGAGACTTTTATTGAGACTAACGTAAATATTTCTACATATTCTGCTTTTGCGGGCAAGCCTGTTAAAAATGAATATGATCCTTCGATAAGTGCTGAAACAGATACAATAGATGTTAGCATAGCAGTGATGCTTAAGCAGCAGGGGAAAGCTTTCAGGATTGAAAAACATGTTCACAGCTATCCTCATTGCTGGAGGACAGACAAGCCTGTGCTTTATTATCCTCTCGATTCATGGTTCATCAGCACAACAAAATCGAAGAACAGGATGATAGAGCTCAATAATACTATTAACTGGAAGCCTCAGTCAACAGGAACAGGACGATTCGGCAAATGGCTCGAAAACCTTGTCGACTGGAATCTATCGAGATCGCGATACTGGGGTACCCCGCTACCAATATGGATAACAACAGACAGGAAAGAAGAGAAATGCATAGGATCGGCCGGTGAGCTTAAGGCTGAGATAGAAAAGTCAATAAAAGCAGGGTTTATGCAGACAAACCCTCTTGCTGGTTTTGTTGAAGGCGATAACTCTGCCGAAAACTATGGGAAATTCGATCTCCACCGTCCCTTTGTTGATGAGATAATTCTTATAAGCGACAGCGGTAAAAGAATGTTCCGCGAGAGCGATCTCATTGATGTATGGTTCGATTCAGGAGCAATGCCTTACGCCCAGGCTCATTACCCGTTTGAAAACAAGGAGTTCTTCGGAGAAATGTTCCCTGCAGATTTTATTGCTGAAGGAGTTGACCAGACACGTGGCTGGTTCTTTACTCTTCATGCTATTGCTACAATGATTTCCGACTCGGTTGCGTTCAAAAACATCATTTCAAACGGGCTTGTCCTTGACAAGAACGGCAACAAGATGTCGAAACGCCTCAACAATGCAGTTGATCCGTTCACGACAATAGAAGAATTCGGTTCAGATCCTCTCAGGTGGTACATGATGACAAATGCACAGCCCTGGGACAACCTGAAATTTGATATGAGCGGACTCGATGAAGTGAAACGAAAGTTCTTCGGAACTCTATATAATACGTACTCCTTCTTCTCATTATATGCCAATGTCGATAACTTCAGATACAAAGAAGCAGAGATACCCGTTAACGAAAGACCTGAGATAGACAGGTGGATAATCTCTCTCCTAAACTCATTGATAAGGGAAGTAACAAGAAGTTATGAAGATTATGATCTCACACGAGCAGGCCGTGCGATACAGGACTTTGTTACCGAGAACCTGAGCAACTGGTATGTAAGACTTAACAGGAAACGTTACTGGGGAGGCGAATATGATAAGGATAAAATTGCTGCATACCAGACTCTTTATACTTGTCTCGAGAAGGTCAGCATGCTTGCTGCTCCAATTGCACCATTCTATATGGACAGGATCTTCACCGACCTGAATGGAATTACCGGCAGGTACAAGGAGGACTCCGTGCACCTTGCACTTTTCCCCGGCTATGATGAGAAACTGATTGACAAGGATCTTGAAGAAAGAATGGATATTGCCCAGAAAGTATCATCAATGATCCTCGGCCTTAGGAGAAAAGTAAGCATAAAAGTTCGCCAGCCTCTTGCAAGGATTATGGTGCCGGTACCCGACAATTCGTTCAAATCGAAGTTTGAGGCTGTCAGGGATCTTATCCTTGCCGAAGTCAATGTTAAGGATGTTGAGTATATTGACGATACAGCTTCCATAGTAAAGAAAAAAATTAAACCTAACTTCAAGACACTTGGTCCGCGATACGGCAAGCTTATGAAAGAAATAAGCAATGCTGTTGCCGAGTTTTCAGGAACAGAGATAGCCAGGTTTGAAAAAGAAGGACGTTATACTCTGAACATCAACGGACAGGAAGTAACACTTGAATCTGCTGATGTGGAAATAATATCTGAAGATATCCCGGGCTGGCAGGTAGCCAACGAAGGAAAGCTTACTGTTGCTCTCGATATCACTGTAACAGATGATCTTCGCAACGAAGGGATAGCCAGGGAATTCATCAACCGTATCCAGAACATCAGGAAAGAAGCAGGCTTCGAAGTAACTGACAAGATACGCCTCCTGATAGAAGACCATGATCTGATCCGTGAGGCAGTTAATAAACATTCAGGTTATATAGGATCGCAGACCCTGGCAACAGATGTTCGCCTCGTGAAACAATTATCCGGGGATGATCACAGGGAGATTGATATTGATGAGGTGATTGTAAGGGTCAGGGTTGTTAGAAGTGCCTAGAGTGCACTAAAGTGAGCGCAGGGCAGAGGGCATGGGGCGCAGGGCATGGGGCATGGAGCGCAGGGCATGGGGCATGGAGCGCAGGGCAGAGGGCATGGGGCAGAGGGCATGGGGCGCAGGGCATGGGGCGCAGGGCATGGGGCATGGGGCGCAGGGCAGAGGGCATGGAGCGCAGGGCAGAGGGTAAACTGAATACCGAATACTGAAAGACTGAATATGAAACGAATTCTGGTTACCGGTGGCGCCGGGTTTATTGGTTCGCATCTTTGTGAGAAGCTGCTTGAACTTGGAAATGAAGTGATTTGCCTTGACAATTATTTCACCGGATCAAAGACAAATATAGTTCACCTGCTCAACAATCCGTATTTCGAACTGATAAGGCACGATGTTACTATGCCTGTCTTTGTTGAGACTGACGAGATTTACAATCTTGCCTGTCCTGCCTCTCCTATTCATTACCAGTATAACGGTATTAAGACAATCAAGACATCTGTAATGGGCGCCATCAATATACTTGGATTGGCAAAAAGGACAAAATCGAAAGTTCTTCAGGCTTCAACAAGTGAAGTATACGGTGATCCACAGGTTCATCCTCAAGGCGAGGACTATTGGGGAAACGTTAACACACTTGGTCCGAGGGCATGTTATGATGAAGGCAAGAGATGCGCTGAAACGATCTTCATGAACTATAATCAGCAGAACAACGTAAAGATAAAGATAGCCCGGATATTCAATACCTATGGTCCGAAAATGAATCCCAACGATGGAAGGGTCGTCTCAAACTTTATCGTCCAGGCATTAAAAAACAAGGATATAACAATATATGGAAATGGCTCACAAACCCGCAGTTTCCAGTATATTGACGATCTCCTCGACGGTCTCATTAAGCTGATGAATACACCCGACTCATTTACCGGTCCGGTCAACCTTGGAAATCCGGGAGAGTTCACGATAAGACAGCTTGCAGAACTTGTGATTAAGATGACAGGTTCAAAATCAAAGATCATTTACCTGCCGTTGCCACAGGACGATCCCAGGCAAAGAAAACCTGATATCAGCCTTGCGAAAAAAGAGCTTGATTGGGAACCAACAATAACATTTGAATCAGGGCTGACAAAAACTATCGAGTATTTCAGACACGTCTTGCAGGTATGATGTCTTGCAGGTCTTGCCTAAGTAACGGACCTGCATGACTTTCACGACTTTCTTTAATCACTACAATATAACCCTTTCCCCTAACTTCTTCGAGATAGCTATCAGTGCAGTACTGAGGATAGCATGTCTTTTCTGGAGAGCGATGATCTTTTCAGTGTTGTTTTCCTTAACCGCTATTTCAAGCAGGACCATTAGTTCTTTCCTAAGCTTGTTTATTTTGTCGCTTTTGAATTTCAAAACAGTATCCTGGACAACTTCACGTATTTTGTCTGTTTCAGTCTCCACAAAGGTCTGCTTTGCTTTCCATATCTTACTGAGCTCATGGCTATCAGCCAGAAGCTCTGCTGAGAAACTCGATATTGCCGGATCCTCATGCTTTACAAACTGCTTCTCGCCTGTTACTAATCCCTGGCGGGTATTAAAATTAAAATCTTCAAATATTCTTGAGCAGATAGTGTTATCAAAACTAAGTCCGTCGGAGGTTATTTCATTCACTATGTAATCTGAGACATTCACAACCTCATCTTCGCCAGTTTCAGGGCTCTTCCTGCGCTCAAATTCAACACCACCGAACCTGAGAAGCAACCTTATTATCTCCCTCTCGGAGTACCAGGAGATACTTAGAGGATCGACAGGTTTTGGCACCACAGGCGGTGGTACGGGAAGATCCTCAATCTTCGGGTAGTTATTCCTGTCCTGGAAATTCTTCTGCCTCAGCAGCTTGTTGACTTCATTATATATAACAGGCTCGGCAACCTCAAGGAGAAGGCTGCATTCCTTTATATAGATAGTGCGTGTTATTGAATCAGGAATTACAGCAATTGACTTGACAACATCGCGTATGAGGTTTGCCTTCTTTACAGGATCACTTCCTGCCTCATCGAGGAGTAAACGTGTTTTGAACCTTATAAAATCAGTCTCATTCTCCTTAATGTATTTCTGAAATTCCTCATTACTGACCTTCTTTGAATATGAGTCGGGATCTTCGCCATCGGGCAGTAGGACAATTTTAACATTCATCCCTTCCTCCAGCACAAGGTCAATCCCCCTTATTGATGCTTTTATACCGGCAGCGTCTCCATCGTAAAGGATTGTCATGTTCGGGGTGAACCTTTTCACAAGGCGAACCTGTTCCTGTGTGAGCGATGTTCCTGATGATGCAACAACGTTTGTTATGCCGGCTTCGTGCATCGACATCACATCGGTATACCCTTCAACCATGAAGCATTTATCTTCCTGGGTGATAGTCTTACGCGCCTGGTACATCCCATAGAGGATCCGGCTCTTATGATAGATCTCTGACTCCGGAGAGTTCAGATATTTTGCCGTCTTTACGTCCTTTTTAAGGATCCTTCCCCCGAAACCCAGGACCTGTCCCGAAAGAGAATGAATAGGAAACATAACACGACCCGAGAACCTGTCAAAAAGCTTGTCATCGTGCTGTATTGACAGTCCTGTCTTTACAAGAAAATCAGGATTATAGCCATCGTCAACAGCTTTCTTTGAAAATGAATCACGTTTTTCGAAGCTATATCCAACCTCGAATTTTTTCAATGTGTCGTGACGAAACCCTCTTTCTTTGAAATAACCTAAACCAACAGTCATTCCTTCATCGGAGCTAAAAAGATTTTCGGTGAACTGTCGTGAAGCATAAGAAGACAGGACAAGAAGACTCTCACGTTCATTCTGCTTTTCAATCTCTTCCTTTGTGAGTTCTTTCTCATGAATTTCAATATGGTATTTTTTTGCAAGATATTTAAGAGCTTCCGGGTAGCTCAGATGCTCATGCTCCATTATGAAATTCACAGAGTTACCAACTTTACCGCATCCGAAGCACTTGAAGATCTCTTTTGATGGAGAGACAGTGAAAGACGGGGTTTTTTCATTATGAAAAGGACACAATCCAAGATAATTCACCCCTCTTTTTTTGAGCTGAACAAATTCCGATACCACATCGATTATCTCGGCAGCATCGAGAATGCGTTCCACTGTAGCGCGATCGATCATGATTCAAAGATATTGTAATTTCTTGTAGTTTCCCTTCAATTTACAAAACCGAAAAAGCCAGGTATTCAAATTACAATCCAAAATATTTATTAGTTTTGATAATACTAAAAACAATCCAATGAGATCCTGTCTCTCTAGTCTATCTTTATTATTAATCGTCGTCATGTTTTCCTGTAAGGCAAGGGTTGAAGAGAAACAGATCTTTGTTCCCTCTTTTTCAACACTTGGTAATGATTCAACCGGATCAGATGTCCCAATTCAGAAACAAGAAATGTTTTATGGCATACTGACACCTGTGGAAATCTCAACAATCTTAAGCAGGTTGGGAGTCGCATATAATGCCGAAGTTATTAACCCTATTGAAAATCACGATCAATATGTAAGCAGCGCAAAGACAGCTCTAAACACCGGTATTTACGGTGTTGACTTTGGTTATCTGAAGATGTTCGGAATTGGCCAGGCAATATTGGATTATGGCTCAACAATACACGAAATGAGCTCAAAGCTTGGCATCCCTGAAGAATTCCTGACAAGCACAATTCAATTGCTTCAGGATAATATTGTTGATCCCGACAGCCTCCTTTCCTTTATGAATGGTGCTTATGTAAAGATGGAAGACCATCTTCGTAAAAGCGGCAGGGAAAGTACAGCCGGGCTCATGATTATGGGAGGATGGGTTGAGGCGATGTACCTTGTTACCAATATGGTGTATGATCCTGCCAAACCCGATCCCGAGGTAGTCCAGAAAATAGCAATGCAAAAATATACGCTTAACAGCCTGCTAAGCTTCATCAAGAATTATTACGATGATCCTGTTGTTGTCTATTATTCGAAGAAATTGAAATACCTCAATAATTATTTCGACACATTCGATATTTACTTCAGGAAAGGCGACCTAGAGGTTGATACTGTTAAACAGGTTTTCCGCGCTTCAGGCACAGAGATGAACATAACAGTTGAAACCCTTGGAAACATAAGGACTTACGTGGCATCTTTAAGAAACGAAATTGTGGCACCATAGAGACGCAAAATTTTGCGTCTCAATATCGTACAGACGCAAGGCCTTGCGTCTCAACAAAGAAAAAAGATATGAGATCAAAGATTTCCCTCGTTTTTTGTCTGATGATACTGGCAGTATCGTGCAGGCAGGTAGAAAAGAAAATTTCGATAGTAAAAAAAGGAGATATAGAAATCTCAACGCCAGCTCCTATAGATAAAGGGTTTACCAATTATATCACCAGCTATACTTCAGGCATTGTCCAGGCTGATGCTGTAGTAGAGATTCATTTCACTCCAGAGTTCTCAGAAGTACTCGAAAAAGAAGTGAACGGAATCTTCAGCTTTGAGCCTGCAATCAGGGGTAAAGCTGAATGGAAGGATGAATCTACGCTTATATTCATACCTGCAAAACCACTTGATGGTGGTAAAATTTATTCCGGAACCCTCAACCTTGCAAAACTTGCTAAAGTTGAGGAAAGACTAAGCTATTTCCCGATCAGGATACAGACTCTGAAAAAAGATTTCAGAATTGTTATTGGCACGCTTGAGTCAAATCCTGAAGCAACTTCTTATGATATAACAGGACAAATAATAACTTCAGATATTATTGACAGTATTGAAGTTGAGAGCTATCTTACTGTTGCGATGGGGAGGAAAAAAGCCGAACTTTCTTGGGATCACACAAAGAAGCTTATTCATGATTTTACTATACAGAATATCGAACGCGGTAAAGATACACGTGAGTTGAGATTTTCATGGGATGGAACAGGTAAAGGAGTAAGCCAGAAAGGAGAATCCTTGTTATTAATCCCTGGCATTGGTGAGTTTGTTATTTCTGACTTTACAGAAGCAACTTCAGAGAGTCAAAAGATTGATATTATCTTTTCCGATCCACTCGATGAAACACAGGAAATAACAGGGATTGTCCACTTCTCTCCTGAAATTGAGACAGAGTTTTCGATAAGCTCAAACAAGCTTACAATAATCCCTGTGGGCACAGCTACCGGTAACATAGAGCTTGTTGTTGAATCTGCCCTTCGCAATTTCAAAGGTAAAACACTTGAATCAAGAAGCTCCAGGCAGATAAATTTTGATCCTGTGATGCCGGGTATAATGGCCGAAGGAAATGGTATAATAGTTCCTGCCTCAGAGAACCTTATCTTCCCCTTCAAGACTGCAAACCTTAAAGCAGTTGATCTTACTATAATAAAGATGTTTGCAAATAACCTCCCATATTTCCTGCAGGAAAATGATCTGAATGGAGGCTATTCAATGAAAAGATTCGGACGGCCAGTATATTCAGGGAGGGTAGATCTTCCGGCTAATAATAACCCGGGTTCATGGACACTGCAAACTATTGATCTTGCAGATTATATAAAGGTTGAACCGGGTGTTTTATATAAGGTTAATATAGGGATGAGAAAATCTTATTCTCTCTACCAGTGTAATGAACAGGAAGAAGAAGGAAACTATGAAGAGATACTTCGCAAGGCAGAGGAAGAAAACAGTAAACACTGGGACGATCCTGATTATTACTATGAAGATGCAGCTGAGCTGGCATATTACGAGCAATCGGATTTCAACTGGAGCGACAGGGATAATCCATGTAAAAATGCCTATTACAGTCCCGATAAACGCATAAAACGCAACCTCATGGCTTCCAACCTTGGGATAATTGCCAAGATGGGTGAAGACAATATAATGCATGTGGCAGTAAATGATCTTATTTCTGCCTTTCCTGTTAAAGAAGCTTCAGTTGAAATTTATGATTACCAGTTACAAATTATAAACAAAGGTATCACAGACCAGGAAGGCGCAATTGCGCTGCCATGCGAAAGAAAACCATTCCTTGTAATTGCGGAAAAGGATAAAGACAGGAATTATCTCAAGACAAATGAAGGTAACTCTCTTTCATTAAGTTCTTTTGATGTTTCAGGAACAAGGCCGGAAAATGGGATCAAGGCTTTCATTTATGGCGAAAGGGATGTATGGCGCCCTGGCGATTCCATCTATCTCTCTGTTTTCATAAAGGACATGAAAGCAAGCCTGCCTCCCGATCATCCCGTGCAATTTGAACTTTTTAATCCTTCAGAACAGAAGATAGATAACCAGGTTATTAAAGCAAGCGGAAGCAACCTTATTGTTTTCAGAACTTCAACGCCTTCCGATGCTGTTACAGGTAATTATAATGCTGTTGTCAGGATAGGGGGAGCATCGTTTTCAAAAAGGGTCAGGGTAGAGACAATAAAACCAAACAGGCTTAAACTTACCCTTGATTTTCCGGGAAAGGTACTTGAAAATAATGTCGAAGGTAAGCTGAATGTGAAATGGCTGAATGGATCTGTTGCAGGAAACTTAGAATCGTCAATTGAATACCTGTTGAAACCGTCAGTAACAAAGTTTGAAGGTTATTCACAATACATTTTTGATGATCCTGTAAACACTTATGAACCATTAACTGTAAGCATGTTCAATTCATCACTTGATGATAATGGTGAAGCACAGATAGTATTTAATCCCGAAAATGGATCAGGAGCGCCGGGGATGATGAATGCCATTTTCACTGTTAAAGCAATGGAGCCGGGAGGAGATGAAAGTATAATCCAGACATCTTATAAATATGCTCCTTATCCTGTTTTCGCCGGGCTGAATTTCCCTGATATTGATGGAAGAATGATGTTTACCGACAGGGAAAACCGGATAAATCTCGCTACAGTGAACAGTAAAGGCAAACCAGTCGACTCAGATGTAGAAATTACTGTTTATAAACTTTCGTACCGTTGGTGGTGGGAAGGCGATGATGAAAACCTTGGTTATTATATCTCAGATAACTACCATGAGCCTGTTCTTAAGAAGACAGTAGAGACAAGCTCGGGAAAGGCATCTTTCACAATCAATATACCAAAGGAAGAATGGGGAAGATATCTTGTCAGGGCAACTACTCCCGAAGGCCATTCCACCGGCAAAATAGTGCTGATTGACTGGCCATGGGAATATGGAGCCAAGTCTGGAACCGATGGTGCAACCCTGCTGGCATTAAGCATTGATAAAGAAAAATATACTCCGGGCGACGAAATAAGGTTATCATTCCCCTCACCTGAAAACGCAAGGGCAATAATTACACTTGAGAATTCAACAGGTGTACTCGAGGAAATAAGGACGAACACAACAAAAGGAAACACAGAAGTTAAAATAAAGGTTAAGCCTTCGATGTCGCCTAATGTGTATGCTTATGTTTCAGTTATCCAGCCTCATGTGCAGACTATCAACGATATGCCAGTCAGGTTATATGGTGTCATCCCGGTTATTGTTGAAGACCCGGGGACAAGACTTGAACCGGTTTTAAACATGCCTGATGAACTTAGGTCGGCAAAACCATTTGTTGCTTCAGTGAAAGAGAGATCGGGAAAACCGATGACATATACTCTTGCAATAGTCGATGAAGGGCTTCTCGATATTACAGGTTTTAAAACTCCTGATCCATGGAATTATTTCTTTGCACGCGAGGCGCTTGGTGTCAGGACCTGGGACCTTTATGATTATGTGCTCGGCGCTTTTGGTGGAACACTCGACAGGCTGCTTGCCACCGGTGGTGATGAAGCAGTAACAGATAAATCAGCAGGGAAAGTTCAGCGTTTCATTCCTGTTGTTAAATTCGTTGGCCCTTTTAATCTTCAGCCGGGGAAATCAAATAGTCATTCGATAACATTACCCCAGTATACAGGATCAGTGAGAGCTATGGTAATTGCAGGGAATGATGGAGCTTATGGGATATCAGAAAAAACAATTCCTGTCAGGGATCCGCTGATGGTGCTTGCAACAGCTCCAAGAGTCTTAACCCCGGGCGATAAAGTAACACTTCCTGTAACCTTGTTCGTTCAGAAGAAAGGTATAAGTGAAGTAAAGATTGAAGCTAAATCGTCGTCTGAGCTTATCACATTCGAAAATAGCGCTATAACTGTTCCAACCCGCGAAACAGGTGAAACTGATGTACAATTTAGTTTCAAAACAGGCAACCGTATGGGAAGTGCAACAATAAGCATTACAGCTTCAGGAGGGGGAGAGACTGCTGTACAAACAATTCAGCTGGAGATTCGTAGTCCTAACCCTGCCGAAACACGTGCTGAAACGAGAATACTCAAAAAAGGAGAGAAATGGAATGCAGGTTTCAATACCTTCGGGCTCGAAGGCACTAACTCGGCAGTAATTGAAGTATCAGGTATGCCTTCAATCAACCTCGAAAAAAGGCTGAGCTACTTAACCGGATATCCTCACGGGTGCTCTGAACAGGTAACCTCAACGGCTTTCCCACAACTTTATATTGGTAAGCTTGTGAAGACAGATGATGCTGCAAAACGCTCAAAAAATATTAAGGAAGCTGTTAGCACAATTGTGTCGCGCCAGATGGCAAACGGTGGAGTAGCTATGTGGCCAGGATCGTTGCAGGCTGATAACTGGATAACATCTTATACCGGCCATTTTATGATTGAAGCAGAAAGATCAGGGTATAGCATTCCTTCCTCATTCAGAAGAAAATGGTTAAACTATCAGACAAAACTTGCGAGAGAATGGAAAACTGATCTGAAATACAGGCAGACACAGAACGACCAGGCTTACAGGTTATTTACTCTTGCACTTGCAGGAGAGCCAGAAAAAGGAGCAATGAACAGGTTGAGAGAATCAAAAGAGCTTACAAGTCTTTCGAAGTGGTTTTTGGCAGGAGCTTATGCTTTATCGGGCAGACCCGAGGCTGCTAATGGCCTTCTTGATATGAGGAACATATCTACAGAACCGGAATACCAGGATTATTACTATGGAAGCGCCCTACGCGATAAAGCAATTATTCTCTATGCCCTTACTCTTCTTAAAAACGAAGAACAAGGGCTTGGCATCCTTCGCCAGGTTTGCGAAAACTTCAGCAGCAACGAATGGTACAGCACACAGACTACTGCCTGGGGACTTTTTGCCTATTCAAAATGGATTGAGATGATGCCTGAAACAGAGGGAAAACAGGAAGTTCAGATTAGTGTTAACGGGCAAGACAAAAAGGTAGAAATCCCCTCGAAACAACTAATGAAAGAGAAGCCTGATATTAAAACGGGAACAAACACACTTGAGGTCTCCAATTCTGGGGAAGGCACAGTTTATGTTACAGTTGTAAAGAAAGGTATCCCTGGATCAGGTGACGAGACAGCCGCAGGAAAAGGTCTCACACTGAAAGTTGCATATTATGATCTTAAGATGAATCCGGTAGATCCCAAGAATATAAAACAAGGAACTGACTTCCTCACTGTAACAACTGTTAGTAACATCTCTTTATCCAACATCTATAATATTGCATTAACGCAGATGGCGCCATCAGGATGGGAGATCAGGAACACCAGATTATTTGAAGCCGAAACAGGCATTAAAGAGAGCCAGGCTGACTACCGTGATTTCAGGGATGACAGGATAAACACCTACTTTAATCTTGGTACGGGAGAAACAAAGACATTCGTTTCAATGATAACAGCAGCATATACCGGCGAGTTTCACCTTCCTGCTTTATGGTGCGAAGCGATGTATTCACCAGGCATATTTGCAAGGATACCGGGAGCAGAAGTTAAAGTTGAGAAGTGAAGCGGACAATTAAAATAGCTTGTGCTTTATCAGCATGTTTATTTCTTTGTGTTCTCATTGCCCCCATGCCCCGTTTCAGCGATCCCCTTGCTACGGTTACTGAAGCAAACGACAGCAGCCTGCTTGGTGCAAGGATTGCCGATGATGGTCAGTGGCGATTTCCTGCCAGTGGTGTAATTCCTTATAAATTCGAAAAAGCATTGTTGACTTATGAAGACAAATGGTTCTATTACCACCCGGGGATAAATCCTGTTTCAATAGTCAAAGCTCTTTCGGCAAATATCACAGAAGGCAGGATAGTGAGCGGAGGAAGCACTATAACAATGCAGGTAGCAAGGATTGCCTCTGGAAACAGCAGGACTTACCTGAACAAGATAATAGAGATATTTTCAGCTGTTAAATTGGAGCTTTTCAGATCGAAGAAAAAGATCCTGCTTTTGTATACAGCTAATGCACCATTCGGTGGAAATACAATAGGGCTCGAAACAGCAGCCTGGAGGTACACCGGTAAAAATGCAGCCTCACTATCATGGGGAGAAGCAGCCTCACTTGCCGTTCTGCCAAACTCACCAGGACTGGTCTTCCCGGGCAGGAACAACGAGATCCTCAAAAGTAAAAGAGACAATCTGTTATATAAACTGTTCGAAAGAAAGCTAATCGATACATTAACTCTCCAGCTTGCACTCGATGAACCGGTACCTGGTCCTCCCGGCGATCTGCCATCACTTGCCCCCCACCTCACTGATCATTTTTTTAAGACTGCCAGGGGAAAAGTGTCTGTCACAACAATCGACCCATACCTTCAGGAGAGAGCAACTGAAATCATCAATAATCATCAGACAGAACTTGCTGCAAACCAGATCTTTAACTCAGCTTGTCTGATTGTGCAGGTTAAAACCGGAAATGTTGTTGCTTATGTCGGGAACAGCTCCTCGGTTGACAATGCAGGAAAAGATGTTGACATAATAAGATCGCCGCGAAGTACAGGAAGCATCTTAAAACCATTCCTCTATGCTGCAATGCAGAACTCGGGCGATATACTACCTAACACCCTTATTGCTGATATCCCAACTAAGTTCCAGGGGTTTACTCCAAAGAATTTCGATCTCGGTTATAGCGGTGCAGTAGCTGCGGGGCAGGCATTATCGCAATCGTTAAATATACCGGCAGTTAAAATGCTTCAGATGTACAGCCAGGAGAAGTTTCTTGAAACTCTTAAAAATGCAGGATTCACAACATTCAACAAGCCTGCAGGTCATTACGGGTTATCGATTATACTTGGAGGCGGCGAAACCACATTATGGGAGCTTACAGGATCTTATGCATCTATGTCGAGAGTATTGAACAATTATCTTGAGAAAGGTCAATACTTTCAGGATTATCATCAGCCTGTGATTTTAAAATCATCTTCATCAGCAACAACTGGGGAACCAGTTAGCTCTCCTCCTCTTAAAGCTTCTGCTATCTGGCTGACGTATGAAGCTCTTCGAAAAGTCAATAGGCCTGATGTTGAGGCAGGATGGCAATATTTTTCATCATCGTCGAACATTGCCTGGAAGACCGGCACAAGTTATGGGTTCAGGGATGGCTGGGCAGTTGGAACGACACCCGAATATGTTATAGGAGTATGGGTCGGAAATGCCTCAGGTGAGGGTCGTCCGGGATTGACAGGAATAAGCGCTGCTGCTCCTATCCTCTTTGACCTTGTGAACATAATGCCCGAAACCAAATGGTTCAACATTCCAACAGGTGAGCTGACGATGATAACAGTATGTAAGGAAAGTGGCTACAGGCCTGGCCCTGATTGTCCCGAAACGGAAGATATCTATGTTGACATAAACGGATTAAGGAGCAGTGCATGTCCATATCACAGGATCCTTCACCTCGACAGGACAGGCTCAAAGCAGGTCACAACTGATTGCGAATCGCCAGATGAGATAATCAACACGTACTGGTTTGTTTTGCCACCTGCGATGGAATATTATTACAAACTCAGGCATCCGGAATACAAGCCTGTTCCCATGATGGCTGCAGGGTGCAGATCGGCTGGAGATGTTGCAGTAATGGAGTTTATTTATCCAAATTCAGGCGTTAAGCTTTTCATGCCAAGGGATCAGACAGGGAACAAGACAAAGATAATTGCTGAAGTAGCGCACAGGAATCCCTCGAAAAAAGTTTTCTGGCATCTCGATGACACGTTTATTGCAACTACACGGTCTATTCACCAGACTGAGATCACAGCAGGGCAAGGCATTCATAATCTGACAGTTGTTGATGAAGACGGGAATAGTGTTAGATGCAGATTTGAGGTTATTTAGGAAGGACGTAGGGAATTAGAGACCTAGGGACTCTATGGACAGTCAAAGCCCCGTAGTGGGCGTAATAATTTACAACCTTTACAACTTTTACAACATCTCGTCATAATGAATTAAATAATTACTGATCTTTGCATTATGAATAGGAAAGAACAAATAGAAATATTTCCCATTGTCGACGAGGAGGGAAATGTTACCGGTACTGCGCCAAGAAATGTCTGTCATGATGGTGTCAGTTTTTTACTGCATCCTGTAGTTCATCTTCATGTATTCAACAGCAAAGGTGAGTTATATCTTCAGAAAAGGTCGAAGAAAAAAGATATACAACCTGGCAAATGGGATACTTCAGTCGGTGGCCACATAGCCCCGGGTGAGGATGTTAAAGCAGCTATTAAAAGGGAGACAGCTGAGGAAATCGGGCTCAAAGATTTTGAACCGGAATTCCTTGGTAAGTATATCTGGCAATCGAAAGTAGAACGTGAACTTGTAAACTCATTCTTCATTATTTCCGACAAAAAGCCACATATCAACCACTCCGAAATCGATGAAGGAAGGTATTGGTCGGTCTCAGAGATAAAAGCTTCTTTGGGAAAAGATGTTTTTACACCGAACTTTGAACACGAGTTTGAGGTCATTCTATGTAGCAAGCTGATCATCTGAAGATGCAGGCAGGCTTTGCACACCGTAGCTTCAGCGAAGGTGAGGCAGAGGGCAGTAATACCTCTGCAAACTTTGTGATAATTATATTAACAATAGATATTCGGGACAATGGCTGAAACTTTAAAGATCGTCACTTTTGAAAATGAGGTTGAGGCAAAGCTTCTTTCAGGATTGCTTGATGAGATGAAGATCCCGCATCTGCTAAGAACATACCATGATTCTGCGCTTGACGGCTCATGGCAGACTCCTACCCACTGGGGGCATCTTGAAGCTCCGGAGCAATTTAAGGATGAGATCCTGAGGATCTATAATGAAATGTCAAAACCAGGGAACCTGACTGAATCACTTTAAATAAAAGTTTATATTTTTGATGTGGTCCAATCAGTCCCCTATGCGTAATGTACAATCACATCCATTAATTAAAGTATTAAAAAGCCCGTATTTGTATTACGGTTTGTTAAGCCTGACAGCAGGAGCTTTATTGAACTTCGCATCGGAAAGCTATCTTCATAACTACATGAATGAAGGAAAGCAGCTTCCTATGCTTTCCGATCTGATACTAGACAACCTTCCCTACGTGAACGTCTCTTTCATGTACGACATTTTCTGCATTGTACCGGTCGTATTACTGATAATCTATCTTGTTCACAAAAAAGAATATGAAAGGATCCCGTTTATATTGCTTATGTCGGGGATCTTCTATATAACGCGGGGTATATTCATTGTACTGACGCCTTTTGGTAATCCCCCAATGTTCAACGGGACAATCTCTCCTTTTCATGGTTTCTCGAAATATGAGATTGGAGTTTATCCTTCAGGTCATGCAGGAAACATCTTCATGATGTACCTCATCGTAAAGGATAAAACATACAGATGGCTCATCATGTCATGCCTTATAATTGTCATCGTAACCCTCTTTCTTGCAAGAGGACACTACAGCATCGATGTTCTATCGGGTCTGTTTTTCTCTTATGCTATAAAGTCATTCGGAGAGAAGCACCTTACAGCGTTTGATCTTGGCTCAGGGCAGGGCGCAGGGCAAAGAGAATAGCGTACGGCGAAGTTATCACCGTCGGGGTTTCCTTTTCTCGAGTTTCCTGATTACGACAAAGTTTATTGCGGCAATTACGGCCATTCCCAGGATAAAAAGCGGGTATGAGATCTTCCAGTTTTGCGGACCTGTTATCATTGTCCACTCTGACATACCTCCGATGCTTGCTATCAGGGTTAAAGGCATGAAGATAGTAGCTATCAGGGTTAGACGTCGCATTGAAGTATTCGTCTCATTCGATACTTTAGTCATGTAATTATTAAGCAGAGATGAAAAAAGTTCCATAAGACTAGTTTCTATTACCCTGAGTGTTTCTGTTAGTTCAAAGAACTTTTCAAGATGATCGAAAACGTCACGATACAGGACAATTGATTTCGCCGATACAAACGGACAATCCATCCTAAGTATCTTAATCAGTATCTCTCTTTCATGGAACAGGCTCTTCCTAAGGCTCATAAGACTCCGTCTTATGTGTAATAACTGCATCGGATCAAACTGCTGAACATCGCGAAGCAGCAATTCTTCAGATTCTTCAAGCTCATCCTCAAGTATATCAAAAGCTGTGTATTTTTCATCGACCAGAAAGTCGAGTATCTTATGCATGAGGATGTCAGGCCCGCCCTTAATGTTCATTTTTCCTGATTCAAGAACGCCAGTGAGGTTGTTCATTGGCTCCCTGTCGAGTGAGTTGTAGCCACTTAAAGTTACCAGGAATTTCTTTCCGATAAAAAGATCTATTTCATCTACAAACAGCTGACTGTTTATATACATGAAGCTGTTAAAGATTATAAACGTGTTTTCAGGGAAGTGCTCTATCTTGGGGATCTGTTTCTCATCAAAACAGTCTTCAATCGAAAGAGGATGTATTCCAAGAGGTTCGATGAGAGCATTAAGTGTATTTCGTTCCGGTTTATAGAAATTAAACCATACAAAACCATCTTCTTTTACTGCTTCAATGGCCTCTTCAAGAGTTCTAAGCCCGTAAAAGGTACCTCTAGCCGGAAAATGATAAAAGCTGACGGAAGGCATCATTTTTAAAAAAAATAATTAGCTAATTTACTTATTAATTTTTAATACAGAACTACAAAGGGTCTCAGCAATCTGGATTGAACTTAATGGTTTTTAATCGGTTATATTTTCAAATCCAACTCAGTTACCATGAATAACGCTATCTACGACTTCAGAGAACCAAAAAACGAGCCTGTTTACTCATACAAAAAAGGCAGCCGGGAGAGAGATCTTCTTGAAGAAGAACTCAATGATCAGATAAATAAAGTAATCGATATCCCTCTTTTAATCGGAGGTAAAGAAATCAGAACTGGCAGTACCCGCAAGATCGTTATGCCATCAGATCATGGTCATATCCTTGCAAACTGCCATCTTGCTTCAGAAAAAGAAATTAACCTTGCAATAAAAGCTGCAAATGATGCGAAATTTGAATGGATGACTCTTTCTTGGATGGAAAGAGCCGCAATAATGGCAAAGGCAGCTGAACTCATTTCCCGAAAATACCGGTACCGTATACTTGTTGCTACAATGCTCGGCCAGGGAAAGAATGTGATGCAGGCGGAGATAGATTCGGTATGTGAGGTAATAGACTATTTGCGTTTCAACAACTACTTTGCCTCAATTATCTACAGGGCACAACCATTATCTGAAAGCGAGAGTATTAACCGTCTTGAATACCGCCCGCTAGAAGGGTTTATTTACACTGTCTCACCTTTTAACTTTACAGCTATTGCCTCCAACCTTAACTCCAGCGTTGCTTTAATGGGCAATACAACAATATGGAAGCCCGCCTCAACAGCTCTTCTTTCAAACTATTACCTGATGAAGGTCTTCGAGGAAGCAGGCCTGCCTGCAGGAGTTATTAATTTCCTGCCCGGGCCGGGAGAGCTTATAAGCAGTATCGTTTTGAAACATCGCGATCTGGGTGGAATACATTTTACCGGGTCGAACAATACTCTTAACTCATTATGGAAACAGGTATCTGATAACCTTGAAATCTATAAATCATATCCCCGTATCGTTGGTGAAACAGGTGGTAAAGGATTCGTCTTTGCTCATAGTTCTGCCGATCCCCTTGAACTTGCCACTGCACTTGCAAGAGGTTCATTTGAATACCAGGGACAAAAGTGTTCTGCTTCATCAAGAGCATACATCCCCCGTTCGATCTGGGAGGAGACGAAAGAACATCTTTTAAGGATGTTATCTGAGATGAAGATGGGGGATGTTATTAATTTCCAGAATTTTATCAATGCTGTTATCGACAAAGGAGCCTTTGAGAAGATAATGTCGTACATCGAAAAAGCAAAAGCATCGACTGATGCAGAAATACTCACAGGGGGAAATGGGGATAATTCAAAAGGTCATTATATCGAGCCTACAATTGTACTGGTACATGATCCTCATTTTATAACAATGGAAGAAGAGATATTCGGACCTGTACTGAGCATCTATATCTACGACGATGATAAGTTTTATGAAACGCTCACCCTATGCGATGAAACATCTCCATATGCTCTTACCGGGGCAATCTTCGCCCGCGATAAACTTGCTATTGTAAAAGCCTGCCGCTTACTCAGGTACTCTGCAGGGAACATATACTTTAACGATAAGCCAACGGGAGCAATGGTTGGTCAACAACCATTCGGTGGTTCAAGGGCATCAGGAACAAACGACAAAGCCGGAAGTCATCTTAACCTGCTACGATGGGTTAGTCCAAGAACAATCAAGGAGACACTCACTCCGCCAACTGATTTCAGATATCCGTATATGGAATAGCGCAGGGCAGAGGGCGCAGGGCAGAGCGGTATGTATTGCTCTGAGCCCTGAGCCATTATTCCCAGAATATCTGATTAGTTCCCATAAAAGAACTACCTTTGAACTCATGAAATCTTCAAAGGCGAATACAGGCAAGCGGGCTTTAATTATTCTTAATCCCAACGCGGGTGTTCAACCTGTGAATTTTATTGTATCCAAAGATCTTGACAGGCGTAAGGATGAGCTTATTTGCCTTAGGTCTCGTGATATTAAAGACACAAAGATCCTCATTGATGAAAATAAGGAGAACCATAATGTATTCGTAGCTGCAGGAGGTGATGGCACTGTGCATTCTGTCGCGTCTCAACTTGTGGGAACGGACAAGATATTGGGAGTATTGCCTCTCGGTTCAGGAAATGGTTTTGCACGGGAATTCGGATTCAAGATGAATGTCCGTTCTCTCCTCGACAATATCAGTAAAGAAGAGAGCATGGAAATTGACATCCTTGAGATAAATGGTAACATCTGTCTCAACGTTGCAGGGATTGGGCTCGACAGCTTTGTGGCTCATTCATTCAACGAATTGAAACTGAGAGGATTCCTTCCTTACGTGTGGCTCACGATAAAAACATTCCTTCAGATAAAGCCATTTAAAGTTACATTGAAGTGTGGCGACAAAGTTCTGTTCTCAGGAGAACTCTTCGTACTTACTTTTGCTAATACAAGGCAGTTTGGGAACAATGCATTTATAGCTCCCGAGGCACGGCCTAATGATGGCAGGATGAATATTGTTATGGTAAAACCATTCCCTAAGATTCTTGGTCCGGTGTTCATGGTTCTTCTCTTCACTAAGAGGATCAATCAATCGAAGTATGTCAATACAATTACTACCGGACAGGATATCATCATCGAAACTGATGAAAAAAGATTTCATATTGATGGTGAACCAATTGAAATATCTGAGAAGGTAAATGTAAGACTTAGAAAAGACTGTCTCAAAGTACTTAAAACTCCTAACAATAAATTCTTAAGAGACTAAGCTTTTTTTTATTTAGAGGCGCAGGGCGCAGACCGCAAAGTACAGGGCAACTTTAGGCACTCTGGTGCACTTCTTCCTAAACTTTCCCTCAACAAAATTGTTTTTTGTTAAATGGAAAGTTATGGCTGGGAAAGGAATTAACGAAAAGGACGAAAAGAGGAAAAACGAAGAGCTTTTCAGGCGAATGCTCGAATTATATACTATGCTGCCCCCGTTTCCATGGAAAAGGAAGAAGAGGATAGCAACTCAGAAAACTAAATAAATGGAAACAAGTTGGGATTCGTCCTTTTTTAATACATTTATCATAACTCCATCTTACTAATTATGAAGACTCTATTCCAAAGTTTTGGGTAGAGTCTTCTTGCTATAAAGTTCTCTGATCCGGAAAAGCTTTGTGTAAATAATTTGTAACAATTCTGTCATATTTTCTTAATAGTCATGTAACAATCCTTTTTCACTTTTGCATGGGCAGGTTAACGACAAAAAATTGAAATCATGAAAGTTAAGAAATCATTATTACCAATTGTCTTTATGTTCTGTTTCACAAGTTTATATGCCCAGACAGAAAAAGAGTTCAAACCATACGGGAAACCGGTTTTCGTAACATTTACCAACGTTCATTACTCATTTAATGAAGAGGGAGGAAATCCTTTGTTCGAGATTTCCAGGGTTTATTTGGGATATGAGCATTTCTTTAGCGAAACATTCTCAAGCCGGGCAGTTTTTGATGTTGGAGACCCTGGTGTTGGAGGATTGAAAATGACTGCTTATGTGAAGAATGCCTTAATACAGTATAAACAGAAGAATTTTTCAGGCAGGATAGGTTTGATAAGTACTGATGCTTTCAACCTTGTTGAGAAACAATGGGGGAACAGGTATATTTTCAAAACTTTTCAGGATGAAAACGGATTTAATTCAAGCGCTGATCTCGGTGCTGCCATTGAGTACACACCATCGGAATATATTTCCTTTGATGCTTCAGTTCTGAACGGAGAGGGATATAAGAAACTTCAGTCAGACAGTATTTTCAAATATACGGCTGGTATTACATTACACCTTGTTGACGGACTACAATTAAGGGCATATACAGACTTTATGAAAAAGGATTACCTTCAGAATACAATGTCGTTTTTTGGAGGTTATACAAACAACAGGCTAAGTCTTGGACTGGAGTATGCTATTCAGAGTAATAATAAAATGATAAATGATAATGATTATTCAGGGTTTTCGGCATTTGGAACTTTTAAGGTTAATGACAAATTCGGTTTACTTGCAAGGTACGATTTTCTAAAATCTGAAAAAGCTGCCCCAGGTACAGATCCCTGGAATTTTAATAATGACGGGCAGATCATAATTGCAGGTCTTGATTATTCACCTGTTCGCGGAATAAGAATTGCACCTGTTTACATTGGCAGAATTCCGGCGGATAATACAAAGCCATTCACATCAGCTCCGGGTCTTTATTTCGAAATTAAACTTTGATCTTCAATTAAACTATGTAGAAATGAAAAAATTACTATTCTTTTTAACAGTAGCTGTAGTCCTCATTTCATGCAACGGGGCTGGAAATAAACCTTCAGGAAAATCAGGCAAATTAACAGTTACAGCTGCAGGTGCAACTTTTCCGATGCCTTTTTATAATCTGGCATTCAGGAGGTATGGCGAAAACTCAGGTATTGACTTCAATTATGGAGGAATTGGTTCCGGAGGCGGAATAAGGAGCCTTTCTGATAAAGTTGTTGATTTTGGCGCAACTGATGCATTTTTATCCGATTCAGAATTAAAAGAGTTCCCGGGTGAAGTTTTGCATATCCCCACATGTCTTGGTGCTGTGGTTATTGCATATAACCTTCCGGGCATTGATAGCATTAAACTTACCCCGGCATTGCTTGAAGGTATATTCCTGGGGAATATTAAAAAATGGAATGATAAGGCCATTCAGCAGGCAAACCCGACATCGAAACTGCCCGATCTGGGTATTACCGTTGTTTATAGATCAGATGGCAGTGGTACCACTTTCATATTCAGCGATTATATGACTAAAGTAAGTCAGGCGTGGTCGGATAAAGTAGGAACTGGTAAGTCTCTTAACTGGCCAACCGGAATCGGAGCAAAAGGTAATCCAGGGGTTGCAGGAACTATCAGCCAGACAAACGGGGCTATCGGGTATATAGGATCAGAATACGCTTTTGCTCAAAAAATACAGTATGCAAAGCTTCAGAACTACTCCGGCACGTTTATCAGTCCCGACATTAAGTCAGTAAGCGCAGCGGCCAGGGTTGAAATGCCTGCCGATACAAGGATAATGGTTACAAATTCACAGGATCCTGAGGCTTACCCTATAAGCGGCTTTACCTGGATCATCCTTTATAAAGAGCAATCATATAATGACAGGACCAAAGAACAGGCAGCAGCAGCTGTACATTTCCTTGAATGGCTTATTGGTCAGGATGGGCAGTCAATAGCAGAAAGTGTCAATTATGCACCGCTACCCTCTGAAGTTCAGAATATGGCCAAAGGAATACTTGGTACTGTTACGTACAAAGGTGAACCCTTAAAATAAAAACAGGTGAGTTTATAATGAATATAGACAGAATAACCAGAATAGTCTTATTTTCTTCATCCCTGTTGATAATAGCTTTATCAGCAGGGATAATATTCTCGCTTGCAGGGGGATCAATCCCGGCTTTCAGGGAATTTGGTCTGAAATTCTTAACAACTAATAAATGGGACCCAACTCTCGGAAGAGAGGTTTACAGCGCTCTGCCATTTATGGCAGGCACTCTGATCACTTCACTTCTTGCGCTACTCATCTGTATCCCACTTGCATTTTCAACATCACTTTTCATTGCCGAGTATTTCAGAGGGACGAAAGTTGCGCGAGTTCTTGGCTCCATGGTTGATCTCCTGGCAGGAATACCATCTATAGTATACGGTTTATGGGGATTTTATACGCTTCGTCCTTTATTGGCAGGACTTAACCTTGGTAGTCAGGGATTTGGAATCTTTACTTCATCAATCGTCCTGGCAATTATGATCGTACCCTATGCGACCTCAATAAGTACAGAAATAATAGCGATGGTTCCTGATGATCTTAAAGAAGCAGCATATTCATTGGGAGCAACAAGGATCGAAGTCATTTTCAATATTATTCTTCCTAATGCCGGTTCGGGAATAATTGCAGGTTACATCCTTGCACTGGGAAGAGCAATAGGCGAGACAATGGCTGTTACAATGTTAATTGGGAACTCAAATATAATTCCTTCAGGACTATTTGATACAGGAAATACAATGGCAAGTATAATAGCCAATCAATTTGGCGAAGCTTCCGGCATAAAGCTGAGTTCTCTGATTGCCATCGGTCTGGTTCTGTTTGCTATAACAGGGATAGTCAATGGCATTGGAAAATTCATTATTAATAAATTCTCTCATCATTGATGGAAGAATACTCCGAAAAGACCGTAAGGTCGAGATACAGAAAGAATAAAATCTTTCGTTCAATTGTCATTGGATTATCGATACTCACAGTAATACCGATTGTATTAATTATCGGCCAGGTATTCATTAACGGTATAAGCCAGATAAATCTTAGTTTTTTTACCAAAACAGCCCCCGATTCTTTCCAGGCAATGGCTGCAGCCGCAAGCAATGAAACTATCCCTGGAGGTATTGCGAATGGAATAACAGGTACTCTTATTATAATAATAATCGCTTCACTAATATCCATACCTGCAGGACTGATGACAGGTATTTACCTGGCTGAAAACAAGAACAGCAGGTATTCTGATCTCATACGAAATATAACAGAAATTCTTCAGGGCATACCCTCAATAGTCCTGGGCATTATCTCATATTTATGGATAGTAAAAAACATTACTGATGGTTTTTCTGCATTTGCCGGGAGTGTTGCCCTTGCAATAATGATGTTGCCATTAATCATCCGTTCTACTGAAGAAACAATTAAAATGGTTCCCGGAGAAATCAGGGAGGCAGCTTATGCACTTGGAACTCCTTATTATAGGATAATCCTTCAGGTTCTGATTCCTACCGGCTTTAGCGGAATTTCTACAGGGATTCTGTTGTCTCTTTCCAGAATTATTGGAGAGACAGCTCCCCTGATGATGACAGCGCTTGGATCTTCAACCATAAATTTTAATATTACTAAACCTGTAAGCGCTGTTCCCCTTCTGATATGGGATTTTTACAATGATCCAAATATGGTAAGGATGGTATGGAGTTCTTCTCTTTTTCTGATGTTTTTAGTTTTATCACTTAATATTGCATCACGAACCTTATCTTCCGGGAGAAAAAACAGTAAAAAAAGATGATTGAAACTCTCATTAATATTGATAATCCAATTCTTAAAGCAAGGGACCTTTCTGTTTCTTATGATCCGGCAAAGAAAGCTGTCAAGACTGTCAACGCCGATATTGAAAGGAGAGCAATAACAGCAATAATGGGACCATCAGGATGCGGTAAAAGCACTCTTTTGAGAGCTTTTAACAGAATGCATGAATTGTATCCTTCAATAATTACAGAAGGAGAAATATTCCTTAATGATATCGAAATTCACGGTATGCCTGCAATGGAACTAAGGAGGAAGATCGGAATGGTATTCCAGCGACCTAATCCTTTCCCAACAATGAGCATCTACGAAAATGTTCTTGCAGGGTACAAGCTGAATGGCATAAATCTGAAAAAACAGGAGAGAGATGAAGTTGTTGAAAATGCACTGATGAACGTGGCCTTGTGGGACGAAGTAAAAGATTCCCTTTTAAAAAAAGGATCTTTCCTGTCCGGAGGTCAGCAGCAACGCTTGTGCATTGCCCGCACAATAGCATTTAATCCTGAAATCTTATTACTCGATGAACCTACTTCTGCACTTGATCCCGTTGCAACTTCGAAAATAGAAGACCTGCTTGTTGAATTAAAAAAGAAGTATACAATTCTGCTCGTCACACATAATATGTCGCAGGCTGCCAGGATTAGTGATAACTCTATATTTATGTACCTGGGAGAGCTTATAGAGTATGGTAAAACAGATACTCTCTTCACTAACCCGATAGATCCCAGAACAGAAGGTTACCTTACCGGAAAATTCGGATAAAATGATTATTGTTACTAACTTGTTATCAACTTGAACATGAGCACAAAAAAGGAACAATCCATACACGACATTACAGCCAGTTTCCAGGAAATGGCCGATCTTGTATTGCTTCAACTTAATCTGATTGAGAAGGTAATGCTCTCAGAGAATGATTCTAAACAAGAAAACCTGATTAATGAAATCAATGCGAATGAAAAGAAGATTGATAAACTCGAAGTTGTAATAAGCGATAAATTCATCAATTCAATTGTGCTTTATCAACCCCTTGCATCCGATCTCAGGAAATTGATCTCTATATACAGGATGGCAATTAATCTCGAAAGGATAGGCGACCTTGTAATGAATATCGCTTATACTTTTGGAGCAATCTCAATGACCCCGGAGTACAAAATAATGTCTGACGTTCTTTTAAATATGTTCCAGTCAGGAAGGATAATGGTTGAAAAATCTTTACTTTCTTTTGTAAACAATGATCAGGATTATGCGATCTGGACAATAAAAAATGATGCTGTCGTAGATGAGATGAATAAAAAACTGATAGCAAACAGCATCGCAAAAGCTAATATTGACAGAAAAACTAAGGAAATGCTTTTGAGTTACATCGATATAAAGAATATAGTAACTAATATTGAAAGAATTGCCGATCATGCAACTAACATTGCTGAAGTTACTATCTATTCTCTCCAGGGAACAGATGTCAGACATTCAGGATTCGAAAAAAATGAGAAACTCAAAGATTAATCTTCTTTAAGCTATGGGAAAAGAAAAGAAAATTCTAATTATTGATGACGAGGAGGATCTTTGTGAAATATTGCAGTACAATCTTAGCAATGAAGGTTATATTACAGAGATTTCTCTTTCGGCTGAAGAAGCATTGAAAAAGGATATAGATGATTTTGACCTGATTTTGCTCGATATAATGATGGGTGATATGTCTGGTTTCAAGATGGCCGATAAGTTAAGAAGGGAGATGCAGACGGATATACCTATTATGTTTCTAACAGCCAAAGATACCGAAAACGATCTTTTGACAGGGTTCAGTCTGGGAGCTGATGATTATATTACCAAACCATTTTCAATAAATGAATTAAAAGCCCGGGTAAAAGCTGTACTATACAGATCCGATCCGGGACAAAAAAGATTGAAGGGGAAACCACATGAGGGAATCGAGTTTGATAGTATCAGGAAGAAAGTTCTAATAGACGGGGTTTCACTTGAACTTACGAAAAAGGAATATGAACTGCTGCTGCTTCTTGTAAAAGGAAGAGGGAAAGTTTTTTCAAGAGAAGATATTCTTGAAAAAATATGGGGAGATGACGTTGTGGTTTCAGACAGAACAGTGGATGTTAATATTACCAGGCTAAGAAATAAGCTTGGTGAATACAGTATTTATCTGAAGAATAAAACAGGATATGGATATTATTTTGAAATAAATTAAACCCGATAATGATATCAAAAGGCAGATTCAGAAATAAACTTTTCCTTTACTATTCAAGTGTGTTTATTCTGTTCACACTCCTGATAGTGGGGTATATGTATTCACGTGAAAAAAAATTCAGAACTGAGACTCTTAACGATGAACTGTTCAACATCACAAAAATCGTGAATAACTATATAAACGAAAATAAAATATTTCCTGCCGGAAACATCAGGATGATTGATTCATTGATAAGGATCCTTCCTCAGAATGAGCTTCGAATCACTATTATTGATAACAGTGGCAATGTTTTTTATGACAGTTCGGTTCCTGACTGGTCAACAATGGAAAACCATAAGGAACGTCCTGAAATTATGCAATCAACCTTTTCAGAATTTGGAGCTGCTGTGAGGAACTCTGCAACTACAGGGATTCCATATTATTATTATTCCAGATTCTATAACAAATATTACATCCGGGTTGCTCTTATATATGATATTAATATTTCAAGCTTTCTTATTGCTGATAAGATGTTCATCCCGGTAATATTTATCTCTTTTGTTCTTTTCTGGGTTATCCTGCTTATTATTACTAACAGGTTTGCGGCATCTATAACAATGCTAAGGGATTTTGCATTACGTGTGAGTCGTAACGAACCCGTAGAAAATATGACTTTCCCAAAAAATGAACTGGGAACTATCAGTGAAGAGATTACAAGCATGTATAGAAAACTTCAGATAATGAAAGATGATATTTCTGTTGAGAAAGAGCGTCTTTTTACTCATCTGAATGTACTCAATGAAGGGGTAGCATTCTTTACAAGTAAGTCTGATAAGATACTTTCAAACAGCCACTTCACTGAGTTTCTCAATTTTATTTCCGGAGAACCAAAAATTAATCCTGAGAATCTGCTGAATACAACATACTTCCGACCAGTAAAAGACTTCCTCGACAAACAAAGCGCCAACCAGAACCAGGGGATTCGTAAAATGGAATATAATATCAATAAATCCGGAAGGTTTTTTCTTGTTCAATGCATTACATTTCAGGATAATAGCTTTGAAATAATATTAAATGATATTACCAGCATTGAGACAAACAGGATAGTAAAACAACAGATGACTTCAAACATAGCTCACGAACTGAAGACCCCTGTGGCTTCAATAAAAGGTTATGCCGAGACTCTTATTTCCGGGAAAAACATCCCTGAAGAAAAACAGTCCCATTTTTTATCAAGGATTCTCGCTCAATCAAACAGACTCACTCAACTTATTAATGATATTGCTTTGCTGAATAAGATCGAAGAAGCCGGGAGTAATTTCGTTACCGAAAAGATTAAGATCCGCGATATCCTTTGTGAGGTCAGGGATAATTTCATCTCTATGCTCGAGAAAAAGAGAATGGCGTTGCATTGTGAGCTTTCGGATGATATTAATGTTAATGGCAACAGATCTTTATTGTTATCGGTATTCCAAAATCTTCTTGAGAATTCAATGAACTATGCCGGAGAAGGAACAATTGTTTCGGTTAAACTGGAGAAACAGGATGAGAATTATTACTATATTTCATTCAGCGATGATGGAATAGGTATCCCCGAAGAACATCTTGGCAGAGTATTCGAGCGCTTTTACAGGATCGATTCCGGAAGGTCGAGAAAAACAGGAGGTACGGGATTGGGACTTTCCATTGTTAAGAATGCGATACTTCTGCATAATGGAGAAATATCAGTAAGAAATATACCAGGCGGTGGAGTAGCTTTTCTGTTCTCCTTGCCAAAAACATAAACATACAACGAATTAATAATATTCAGCTCTGTTTCACCTCCCCGACTCCTCTCTTAACAGAAATGTATTCTTATCTTAATTGAATTGTAACGTTAATAAAAGGATTCCGGAATACCTTTATTTCAGACTTTTTTGACAGCCCTAGAGTTATAACTACCTCTATCGGTTAATCATGTTTCCCCCTCTGTAACAATATTGTATTCTTTAATTAACAGGTTTGTAAATGCCATGCAACAAACCTTCCTGAATTTTGTAGCGGCAAACGATACAAACAAAAAAACAATGAAAAAACTATTTGAAATTTATTTTACAGTCTTACTGTTCATACTGCTTTCAGGTGTTGGAGAAGCACAAACAGTGTCAAATACCGGAGCAGTTATGGGAATCGTCACTGACCTTACAACAGGTGAAACAATACCGGGAGCAGCAATAAGGATTGAGGGGACAACATCAGGAGCAATTGCAGATATTGATGGTCAGTTTTTGGTTTCAAATCTTAAGCCAGGAATTTATATACTAAAGGCCACATTTATATCTTATAATCCCGTATCTGTAGATAACGTGAAGGTAGAACCAGGTAAAACAGCTGTTGTCTCAATTTCCCTGGAGCAAAATGCTACTGAATTGAAAGATGTAACTGTAACTGCTGAAAGGAAAACAAATACAGAGGAATCTGTCATTAATAAAATAAAAATAAGTCCTTTTGTATCTATCGGAATATCAAATCAACAGATTTTAAGAACCCAGGATAAAGATGCATCAGAAGTAATACGGAGATTACCCGGAACTTCAATTGTAGATGACAGATTTATCATAGTCCGTGGACTGGCTCAGAGATATAATGCAGTCTGGCTCAACAATACGGCTACCCCGAGTACGGAATCAGATGTTAAAGCTTTCTCATTCGATGTAATTCCGGCATCGGTCATTGATAATATGATGATAATCAAATCGCCGACACCAGAATTGCCGGCTGATTTTTCAGGTGGATTTATTAAAATATCAACAATCACAGCGCCAGTGAAAAATTCATTCTTTATTTCTTATGGGACAGGTTATGATGATGGAACCACCTTTGGAAGCTTTCAGCAAAGTAAGGTAAGGGGAAATAATATTCTTGGATTCAATAATAAAAATTATGAGCTCCCTGCCGGCATGCCTTCCCACCTGGGATTGTATGAATCTGCAAATAATCCGGATGTCTTAAACAGAATAACAATGCTCGGGAGAAGCCTGAATAATGAACTTGCACCGGTACAGGTCATTGCTATCCCTGATCAAAGGTTTTCGGCGGGTTTCAGCAGGCGCTTCAAAATTGGTCAACAAAGAATAGGGAATATAACTTCCCTTACTTATAGTAATACAAATAATTACGATCGTTTTAAAACCAACAATTTTTCTATTTACGATTTCAGGAACGATAGATCAACCTATAATGATGAGTTCATTGATGATCAGTATTCCAATTCAATTAAAACCGGATTAATGCATAATTGGACATGGTATCTGCCAGGAGATAACAAGTTAGAATTCCGGAATCTTCTCAATGAAATCGGACAAACAAAGGTTACTGTTCGAAATGGGAGAGAATGGTATAACGATGGCAGATATATAAAATCCGTCGAGTTGAAAAACCTGAACAGGACTATCTACTCGGGACAGGTTGCCGGAACGCATTCATTGAAGAAAACCTCTGTAGATTGGGTAGCAGGTTATTCATTTTCAAACAAGAATGAACCAGATATAAGAAGATACAAATATATACGATCAGATACATCATCCACAGACTATTTCATGCTTTTCTCCGACAACCCTGATCTATCTTCACAATCACGCATGTGGCTAAAACTGACTGAAAAGCTATACTCTGCTTCCCTGAATATTACCAGGATATATGATCTGGGCGGGTTTAAACCTGAGCTCAAAGCGGGTCTGTATTATGAGGTTAAGGACAGATCTTTTTCTGCCAGAAATTTCGGATATGCAAGAAGTGGAAATCTGTCAGACCTGGGTACGACTTATTTATCAGTTAATGATATTTTCTCTGATAACAATCTTAACCAAACTGATGGTATAAAACTTTCTGAAATTACATCAATTTCAGACTCCTATAAAGCATCCAATGATCTTCTTGCCTCCTATATTGCCTTTAGCCTGCCTATTCATTCATTTATAAGTCTTTATTCAGGAATAAGGATCGAAAAAGATGTTCAGACCTTATCGAGTTACAGGCAGGGAACGACAATTCCGGTTTATGTCAACCGGGATACAATAAATTTTTTCCCTTCAGCAAATCTGTCATTATCAATTAATAAGAAAAACATTATCCGTGTTGCTTACGGCTTCTCAATCAACAGACCTGAATTCAGGGAGATGGCTCCATTTTATTTTGTTGATTTTGATCAGAATGCAGGCATTTATGGAAATTCCTTAATCAAAGACGCATACATACATAATTATGATGTGAGGTTTGAACACTATCCGTCACCAAATGAAAACCTGAACGTTGGTGTATTCTATAAGACCTTCAAAAATCCTATTGAGATGGTCATTATGGGAAATAATCCAACACAGTACTCATTCGAAAATGTAAGGTCTGCTTATAGTTACGGGATTGAAATGGATGTTAAGAAAACCTTTCGGTTTACACCTGAACAAGATAACTTCTCATTCGTTTTTAACGCTGCATTAATCAGGAGCAAGGTCGATTTTGCTGAAGGTGATCTAAATGTTGACAGACCTCTCCAGGGGCAGTCGCCTTTTATGATCAATGCAGGGTTCTTTTACTACAATGAAAAGTCAGGTTTTACAGCCACTGCTCTCTATAACTTAATAGGTAAGAGAATAGTTGCTGTAGGCCGACCTTCTCCAAACCATTGGGAATCGATACCCGATATAATGGAGATGCCCAGGAATGTAATCGATCTGGTTCTTAATAAAAAAATCGGAGAACACCTGGAGATCAAGGGAAGCTTCAAGGATATTCTTAGCCAGAAAAGCTTGCTTATGCAGACCATAAATACAACTGTTAATTCTGGTGATTTTAGCGAGTCAAAGGGCTTCGTAAGAGAGCAGGTTGCAAAATATAACAGACCCGGGAGAAATATTTCAATGAGTATCGCATACAAATTCTAAAAATCAATAAACAATTTTTAAAACAGATGAAAATGAAAAAACATGTTAAAACAAAATGGTTTACAATGATCATCACTCTTCTGATGGTTCTTTTCTCCGCCTGCGAAAAAAAGGATGTAATTGTAACAGATCTGGAGCTTGATAAAAGCGAAGCATCAATTCAGACAGGATCGAGTTTACAACTTGCATCTTTTTTAACTCCGGGTGATGCAACAAACCAGTCTATAATCTGGAGATCGTCAAATCAGGCAGTTGCTACAGTCGATGGTGGCCTTGTAACCGGTGTTTCAATCGGCAATGTTACAATAACAGCTATCTCGCAATCAGATACCACAATAAAAGCTGAATGTGTATTTGCAGTTACACCTGCAACCGGACAAATAATAAATATCAGTGGTGATATTACATCTGATACCAGATGGTATGCAGCCGGTAAGTATATGCTTTCTGGTTTTGTATATGTAAAGAACAATGCCACTCTGACAATAGAACCCGGAACTTTAATAAAAGGTGTATCAGGAACCAAAGCATCGCTCATAATCGAAAGAGGATCAAAAATAATAGCCCAGGGAACAGCCACTGCGCCAATCGTCTTTACTTCTGATAAACCGGCAGGGCAACGTTCTTATGGTGATTGGGGTGGGCTCGTGATATGTGGTAATGCGCCAACAAACAAACACGATGTAAGTACCGGTATTGGAATAGCCGAGGGAGGAATAGGTTCTCAGTATGGCGGACCAAACGCTGCTGATAACTCTGGGATACTTCAATATGTCAGGATTGAATTCCCCGGTATTGGCCTTACAGCGACATCAAACAGCGAAATAAATGGTTTAACCTTATACTCTGTCGGGTCTGGGACCACAATAGATCATATACAGGTTTCATATTCTGGCGATGACTCGTATGAGTGGTTTGGAGGAAATGTAAACTGTAAGTATCTTGTTGCTTTCAGAGGATGGGATGATGATTTTGATACAGATAATGGTTATTCAGGTAAAGTGCAATTCTTTTTAAGTCTTCGCGATCCCCAGATAGCAGATCAGTCACAGTCGAATGGTTTTGAATCAGATAATGATGCTGACGGTTCTACGCTTACTCCGTTTACCAGCCCTGTATTCGCTAACGGAAGCATATTCGGCCCGCTTTCAACAGGAACTGCAACGGTGAATGGTCTTTATCGTCATGCAATGCAGATACGCCGGGGTTCGAGGCTGTCAGTATACAACAGTGTGTTCGCCGGTTGGCCATTTGGTCTTTATATTGATGGAGCTAAAGGAGACTCTCCTGCCCAAGCTACTGCCAATAATTTACAGGTTGAGAATGTAATACTCTCTGGAATGACAACTGCATTCAAGACTGATGCTACCTCTTTACAGAACACTGATACATGGTTTGCAGAGGCCGCAAGATTAAATGAAATAAAATCGACTAATGATCTTCTGCAAATCACCAATCCTTTTAATCTGACATCGCCGGGCTTTTTACCGGTTTCAGGTTCACCTGTACTAAACGGAGCATCTTTTACAAACAGTAAATTGAATGATCCCTTCTTTAATCAGGTATCATATAGAGGAGCATTTGGTACGACAGATTGGACAACAGGCTGGTGTAATTTTAATCCTCAGAATACAACTTATTGAAATCTTCCGGCTGATTGATTTTTTGTCTGCCGCTTGCCAGGGACTGACCAATTCAGGTCAGTCCTTCTAATAAATTGTAACAAAAATGTAACATCAGTTTTGGTGGTAATTTTTACTGATAACCTATTTTCGTACAGTTATTTTGTTACAATGCTGTTGCAATGATTTATCTGACTATACTTATCAGTCTGGTTCTTATTTTTGATTTCATCAATGGATTTCACGATTCGGCAAACTCTATTGCAACAATAGTTTCCACAAAAGTCCTCTCCCCATTTGCTGCGGTTGCAATGGCCGCCATATTCAACTTTCTTGCATTCCTCATTTTTCCTCTCAAAGTAGCTTCAACAATCGGTAAGGGAGTCATAGATCCCGAAATTGTTACATTAGACCTGATTACTTCTGCTGTTTTAGCTGCAATTATCTGGAATCTTCTGACATGGTGGTGGGGATTACCCTCAAGTTCATCACATACGCTTGTTGGTGGGCTTATTGGTGCAGCCATTGCCGGAAGTGGTATTTCAGCAGTTGTTTTTTCGGGGGTTATTAAGATCGTGATTTTCATTATTCTGGCGCCTCTGCTTGGAATGATCATTTCCTTTTTTGTATCAGTATTAGTGCTTCACATTGTTAAACGAAGTTCACCTTTTGCTGTGGATAAACATTTCCGAAGACTCCAGTTACTTTCTGCTTCTGCTTTTAGTTTAGGCCATGGGGGTAATGATGCTCAAAAATCAATGGGAATAATCTGGGTTGCACTCCTTGCAACAAACCAGGTCACAAAGGATACTCCGATTGCTTTATGGATTGTGCTCTCCTGCCATACGGCAATAGCGCTTGGTACCATGTTTGGTGGATGGAGAATAGTTAAGACAATGGGCCAAAAAATTACCAAACTTAAGCCATTCGAAGGCTTCTGTGCTGAAACCGCAGGAGCCCTCACACTGTTCGGAGCAACTCATTTTGGCATTCCGGTAAGTACAACTCATACAATCACAGGAGCTATAATGGGAGCGGGAGCTTCAAGAAGGGTATCTGCAGTAAAGTGGGGTGTTACAAGAAAAATCTTCCTGGCCTGGATATTTACAATACCCGTTTCAGCTTTGATCGGGGCCCTGCTTTTTTATGTAATCCGTCTTTTCTAGTTTGGCATTTCGGGAATTTCGTGTTTCGCGTTTTGGGTTCCGGAAGAGTCAGCTCATTGAGTGGAGCCCGAAATGAGTGTTTCGTGTTTGCGAGAACTAAACTGTAACCATTCTAAATAATCATAAAAAATAAAAAAAACTCAAAATAGAGGGTAACATTTTATGATCATTCCCTATTAAACATACTGAGAAAAACACAGTAGTGCAAAATGATCCCCTTTCGATGTCGGTGTATGTCATTTAATTGTCTGTCTGCTGTCTTTTACAATCCTTTCTTATCACCAATAGTATGTTTAAAGATCAGGAGCAGAAGTATATCGATTTGTTGAACAGCGAACCAAATCAGTTTATCCTTTCTATTCAGGGACTCATAGAAGTAGTTGTTCAGAAGTTTGTTAAAACAGGACGGATCAGGCTTGAAGAGAAAAATGATCTAAAGCAACAAGTGAATGAATACCTATTGAAAAAGATGCCCAGGATCCAAAACCAGTATCAAAGAAGGTCATCCTTAAAAACCTACTTATCAGTAATTATAACCAACATCTGTAACGATATTATTAAACACGAAAACAAAATCACAATTGTTTCATTAGAAGACTCAATGATTCAGGGTTATGATAATCAGGCACTGGAAAATCTCATATTTAAAGAAGAAATAAAGAAACTAAAAAATACAATTAATCTGCATCCAAAAAATAAACCCAGACTATTATTATTATTAAAAATAAAGTTCAGGATGCCTGTTGGGGTTTACGACTTCAAAGCAGTATATCCTCATATAACTGTCTTCGACTTTAAACAGTTTATGGTCAGAATAGGTCCCTATGTAGAGAATACAGATGTGAAAATATTTTCAGCATTAACTGAAATGACAGCCAAGCATGAAAATAAGAAAAATACTCCTGATGCAATACGAAAATGGATAAAACTAAAGATCAATGAATTGATTGATCTTATGAATGGCGATCCGCCTGTTTCGAAGTATAATGAAGAGACTATTCAAATACTTTTTGAAAAATGTTATTATAAGGAAACACAAACTAATTCTTTACAAAAAAATGAGTTATGTTCATCAGGCTTATCTGTAAGGAAGTTAGCAAATGTAAAACCATGGTCATAAATACCTGGGGCTATATAATATTATGATTACTAAGGTATGTATTAATATAGAAAAAATTTAAAAAAGGAAAAAACCCGAATAAAGCTTTATAAATTGATTAATAATAAGAAGCACAAATCTGACACCACCCCCCTAATCCTGCAAATACATCAAAATATAACATAGTGCCCGCATAATAAGGTAGATATCCTCTTTTAAAACCATAGCTACTAAGTGAATCGCCTCCTCCAGCAGAATCAATGGATGAATAAGATTCATTTAGAGAGTTATCTATTGCATAGAAAATAGTCGAATGACCATATCCAGAAGGCAACATGACAGAGAAGTATTCATAATTGCCATCTGAAACAAAGATTCTAGCTCCATAATTATCTGAATACGTCCAAGCATAGGACGATGTGGTTGCAAAAGCAAGCGTGACGACTAAAATTAAAAGCAATTTTTTCATGTTATAAAATTTAAATGATTAATAGGCAGATATCGGGCTTTTTCCTGGTTTTTCTAATATTAAAAGCTTTAATCTTTATATGTTTTTTATTTTGTTTATAGTTAAACTGTATTCCTGTTCTAATTTCTGAACTCTCATTTCTTCCAACTGGTGTATTTTCATCATCCGTACCTGGTTATATAAGATGTCTCTTACAACCTCAAATGGCTGTATTGTTTTTTCTGATTCTTTCATTTTATAGAAAGCATAGTAAATGCCATCAAAATCCAAATATGGTGGTGACAATTGATTTATGGGTTGAGAAAATATCGCATTAATGAGTTTGGGTGGATATCGCTTATCGTTTCTTTTGATTTTTAAATCAGGAAAATAAGCAAGCAGCCCCTTAACATTAGCATCATCAGTAAGTATACTAAGATTCCCCTGAGCAAATTGACCAGACAAGTATTTCCAACTACTTTCCAGTGATTGTTTATCTGCAAATTTGAAAAGATATACGCTGCATTCACCAACCTGCTCAAATTCCTGTCTGGTTCTCTGATATTGTTCATCCAATTCACTCTCGGTAATATTTATGCAATTTTCTATTTCATTCTTATAATATGCATCCTCTACATATTGATCTGTAAGCATTTTAGTTTCTAACAAAAATCCCTTTTCTTTTAATACACCAAGTTGACGAGCTTCTTCGTAAATACTTCTTTGTAAAACCAAAAATTCAACAGCTGAGTAGATTCCTTTTTTATCTTTAATTACAGTTTTAATAAATGGATAAAAATGATAATAATTGAGAAAGTCCCCGATAGTTAACTGTTGCTTATCATTACCTAATTTGAATGTTGCCAATACATTATTGTTTATTATTGAGAGTCTTGTGGTATCAAATTGGGTTTGGTTAATCTTTTTAATTTCAGAAAGCACTTCGTCAAGTGCGCTTTCATTGATTTGATAACAGGCATGAGCCAGTATCTCTTTTTGTTTTCTATCAACGATGTAGTCTGTTTTATTACTCTTTAATTCTTTCTTAATTTCTTCTTTTACATCCTGAAATGGAGGAAGTTTTTGGAGTTCTATTCTGTTCAGTTTTACTATAAAAACATATCGTGGTCCATATAGGGGGCCGGTTATTTCTCCTGGTTTTAACTTATAAATGGTTTCTTTAAAATCCGCCAGATGCTTAAATGGCCACACTAAGGGTTCTGAAACAATACTGACATTATTTTTCCCTCTGCAAGCCAAAGCCATTTTCGAAAATTCATTAACATTTTCTAAAATAGTATCGGTCAAAGTATGGAGCATGGAAGATTTGTCCGCAAATACAAAATAATCGAGATAAAAAAGCTTATTTCTTTTTTTATAGGCCGATCTTAGTTCAGCATCTGTAATCTGCAATTTAGGTTCTTCTGTTTTATTCCAATAATACTGTCCCACCGATGAACACAGATGTAGTTGGGCAAAATAATTCCTTAACTGAACTATGCTGCAGGTATCATATTTTTTCTGATAAGCATCAGCTACGAAATAGCTGTTGTGAAGATATTGGTTTAACCAGTTTTTTTCTACTATTTTATTTGACTTGTTTTGATTATTATTTTGCTTCTCAAATTCGTATCTGGTAATTTCAAAATCGCCAATCTTCAATACAATATCTTCTGAAGCTTTTTGATCAGTTTTATTTTTGAGTCGCGAACAATCTGAAAAACAACAAAATGTTAATAGTAGAATAGGGAAAGTTGTCCTAAACGCAAATAAAGTATTATTTAAGTTCATAGAAGATAATAAGGAAGACAATTACTTTCTTTCCTCTATAGACTCGAATTCTCTTTAAAAACGGAAATTATTTCTGTATTTTTTTGAAATTACTATAGAATCACTCCCAGACTTTCAAGACCGGCACGACATTTCTTCTGTTCTTGACCCCTGCCCTGCGCCAAACTCTGCAGAACGAAAAAGACCTCCTTCCCTGAAGCTTCGGATTAAGTGTGAGAGTGAGAGCGAGAAAAAAGAGCGGAAGTAATTTGGGTTTCCCCACTCTCACTCCCGCTCGCGCTCTTTTTTAAGCCCTCTTACGCTAAAGCTTCGGAGGGCGAAGGTGGGTTGTACTGGAGTCGAACCAGTGACCCCTACCCTGTCAAGGTAATGCTCTAAACCAACTGAGCTAACAACCCGGGAATAATGCAGCAAATATAATACAAAAATCATGGAAGATTAATCCGATCAATTGAAAATTCGCAGTATAGACACCTGAAAGACGACTAAATAAGAGATATTAATGTAATTAAATTTACCTTTCAAAGAATATTTATCATATTGTTTAATATAATGAGAACTACTTTTTCTTTACAAGAGAAAAGTTTCTGCTCATTTCGGCTTCACTCAATGAGCGGTTTCGAGTTTAATGACATTAACGGACGACAAGACATAAACGTAATGCATAATATAAGAAAAGCCGCCTCATTTCTGAAGCGGCTTCACTCTTAATTATCATAAAACCTATGCTTAGCGAGGCATTTTCGGGTTTCTATCCATTTCATTTTGCGGAACAGGTAGAATAAGCGACTGCCAGCCTGTAAAGAGCGGTTTTCCTTTTACAAAACTGGCTCCTTTTTCCCAACGTTTCAGGTCTTCACGTCTCCATCCTTCGCCATAACCTTCAACATAGCGTTCGTGTTCGATTGCCTGCATTAAAGTCCATCCTTTTGCAGTCATTAATGCTGTCGCTGTTGGCAGTTGACCGCGAACACCAGCACGGGCGCTATACAGATGCGATTGGTCACCAGTCATAACATTATTTGCCCTGTTGCGAACCTGGTCAACCCAGTAAACACCACTGTTTACATCGGTAGCAGTAAGGTTGGTAGGATTTATATTTGCAAGACATTCGGCATAATTCAACATAATATCAGACAGGCGTAAAAGTCTTAAGTTAATGACTGTAGCCGTAGCATTATTGCCCGGTAAACCTGCAGCAGCATTGCTTTCATGCGACCTTTTGCGAATTCCAAAAGAACCATAAGAGTCTAAACCACCTATTTTATACATTGTTACCGCTTTATTTCCGGATGCATCAAGAAAATCAGCTCCATTACCCGTTTTATGGCCGGTGTAGTTAACACCATCAACCCAGTACCATCCCTGGTCTATCCAATCAACTACTCTATTTCCAAGTGTGACATTTATACCGTTAGGTACACCCAAAAAGGTAGCGTAAACTCTGTAGTCATATACAGTTGTAGGCTGACCGGCAATGGTTTCTGTCCATCTTTCAAAATCGTCGAGTTTATAGGTAGGAACTGCAAAGTTCCACCCTTGCATAGCTGCCCATGCATTATGATCGTTAAATGACCAGTTCTGAACCCCTCCGCCGCGTTGGCTCGAAGGTGTAGTTACATCGGTAAATTCAACTTCGAAAATCGATTCGCTGTTATGTTCTCCGGCGATGGTAAAATTAGCCCTGTAATCGCCAAGGGTATAAGTACCATAAGCAGCGTCGCCTACTCCTGGAAGGATTTTTTTAAATTCGGCAGCAGCTTTTGCATAGTCTTTATTATTCAAATACAATTTACCCAACAAAGCTGTGGCAGCTCCACGGCTTGCTCTCCATTTGCCATAGCCAGCTGTGGTGTTGGTGCCATTTACCAAAAGCTCCTGTGCCTTTTTCAAATCAGCTTCAATAAATGCAAATGTTTCTGCTTCGGTTGCCGGAGCTTTGTAATAGTCTTCACCGAGGTTTAAAACCTGCTTATCTCTCAAAACAATTGAGTTTTTTGGATAATAATCGAATAAACTGTAATAGTAATACCCCCTGAGAAAATAAGCCTGCCCCTCCATAACATTTAGCTCATCCTGAGTAAATTTCGGGTCGAGTGCCTGGGCTTTTTTCATATTTTCCAATGCAGTATTTGTACGTTGTATCCCTGCATACCAGGCATCCCATGTACCATTAGTATTGTTCGGGTTAATATTAAAGTTATTTATGTTACCCCATGGTGTAAATCCTGCTGCTTTAGGAGTTTCATAAAGGTCATCACCTAGAATATGGTGCAAAACACTGGTTCCCCCCCATGTATTTCCATATTCACTGCGAAGCTGTGTATAACATGCAACAAGCGCTTGTTCAGCTTTGGCTTTTGTTGTGAAAAAAGAACCGGGATCATAGCTACCCTTATCTAGATCTTTAGTTATAAAATCTTCAGTACAGGAGACAGAAAACAGTATCCCTGCGATGAATAAAAGTATTTTAGTTTTCATCTTCATAATGTTTTAATTTTAAAAATCAACTTGGATACCCATAAGTAGTGTACGAGCCTGAGGATAATATCCCTGATCGATACCCCTTGCTGTACTTGAGTTACCACTGGCTCCCATACCACCACCTCCAGAACCAATTTCCGGATCGTAGAATGGATAACTTGTTAAAGTTAGCAGGTTACGCCCTGTAGCATAAACTCTTACATTGCTGATTTTAACTTTGTTCACCAATGACTTGGGCAGAGTATAACCCAGTGTAAGGTTTTTTAATCTTAAGTATGAACCGTCAAAAAGATACCTGTCAGAAACGTTCTTAACGTTATTATTTGGATCGCCTCGAACAGCCCGGGGGACATCAGTAATGTCGCCCTCTTGTTTCCAACGTTTAAGAGCGTCTGTGCCCAGGTTAAAGTTGTTGTGCATACCCTGGGTCCATGCTAATAACATTCCCATAAGGTCGTTACCCTGAACACCCTGGAAGAACACTGTAAGGTCTAATCCTTTATAGTCGGCAGACATGTTAATCCCATACGTAAAATCAGGAGCAGGGTCGCCTATCCAAACCTGGTCAGTTGCACTAATTGGCCCAACCAAATCTCCTTCGGCGTTTGGTTTTTTATAAAACTTTATATCACCTGGGGCTGCAAGAGGTTGTATTTTAGCTCCATTAACATCAACATAGGCATCAATTTCTGCCTGATTCTGGAATATGCCCAATGTTTTGTATGCATAGAACGCACCAATAGGATGACCAGCTTCTGTACGGGTCGATGTACCAAATTCAGTACCACCAGCGCCCATATTCTGACCGGCAAAATCGAGCACTTCGTTATAGTTGGTAGTTAAGTTTCCACCAATAGAGTAATGAAAATCGCCTGTGGCTTTACGATATGTAGCCTGGAATTCCCAACCCCTGTTTAAAATAGACCCTATGTTTCGCATAATTGTTGTTTGAAAAGAACCTACACCGCTTGATCCAGGAACTGGAACACCTACAAGCATATCTTTAGTCAATTTATTGTAGAAGTCAACTTCAACCGATAAAGCGCTTTTAAAGAAACCTAATTCGACGCCCAGGTCGAGCTGCTGAGAAGCTTCCCATCTTAAAGCCGGGTTTTTCGTCAAATTTGAAACTGTTTGCCCGGAAAGACCAACAGTACCATCAGAATAAGGCGATGAGCTCAAAGAAGGTACGTAACTGTAAGCACCAATTGGCCTGTCGTTACCTACATAACCAAAGCTACCTCTCAGTTTCATACGGCTTAATTGAGCCGCTGCTTTTAAACCGTCCATAAATGACTCTTCACTGATATTCCAGGCAAGAGAAGCCGATGGGAAAGTACCCCACTTGTTGCCTTCGCTGAATTTTGAAGAACCGTCGCGACGAACGTTGGCTACCAAAATATATTTACCTGCATAGCTATAGGTTAAACGGCCAAGTTGCGAAATACGGCTCGTTTCGTTTTCGCTGCCGCCAAGGCTAAAGTTGCTTTCAACTTTGCCAAGCACATCATGTACTTCAGTCTGGATAGTTTGACCTCCTGCATTAAAGTTGTGATCTTTTGAATACTCAGAAGAATAAGTAACCATTAAATTAAAATCGTGCTTGTCAATACGTTTATTATAGTTAAGGGTTTGATCCCAGTTCCAGTCGTACCCCCATCCGTCATTTTCATTAAGCGTTGTATTTGGAAGCTCTTTCGATCCCATACGGGTTTCCAGTGTAAGGTTACGTCCATTAGTTTCCGAACTGACAAATCCAAATGTACTTCTGAAAGTAAGGCCGTCGATTATTTTGTACTCACCATAAGCGCTTCCCATAAACCTTCTGGTGTAGTTCATGTTTTTAACCCGGTTTAAAAATGCAACAACGTTAGCTGCATCGTGCCCCGAAGCAAATGGAGAGTATTCTGAGTTTGTCCAACCTGCTCCCGCATATCCGCCCGGCTGGTTTCTTTCATCATACACAGGAATATTCGGTGTCATATTCATTGCCTGTTGAAAAGCAGTACGACCATCAGGTGTTTGTTCACTTCTTCTATCAGTATAGGTAAAAGAAATATTTTCGCCAAAAGTGAATTTATTTGATTTCCAGTTTGAGTTCATACGGAGCGAATATCTTTTATTCGGTGTTGTTATCAGAATTCCTTCCTGGTTATATTGCTCTGCCGAGAAGAAATAGTTGCCAGCCTCACTACCACCCGAAATGTCAATCCCGGTTTCTTTAATTACACCTGTCTGGAAAATCTCGTCTTGCCAATCAGTTTCAGGCCCGGCGTATTTACCGTCCTTTTGTTCAACAATCCATGTTGCAAGTGCTGGAGGAGCTTGACCTGCAGCCATATTACCATCATAAACAATCTGTGCCCATTGTTCAGTGTTTGTCAAATCAAGCAATTTCCATGCTTTCTCAGTGCCATAATAGCTTCTTAAACTTACCTTTGGTTGTCCGCTAACTGTGCTTTTACCGGTTTTGGTAGTAATAACAACTACACCGTTAGAACCACGTGAACCGTAAATAGCAGCCGATGCAGCATCCTTCAAAACCTGTATGGTTTCAATATCCGAAGGGTTAACATTCGAACTGGATGAAGGAATACCATCAATAACATATAAAGGGCTGTTATTACCACTGGTAGTACCCAAACCACGAATTACAACGTCAGAAGCTCCGTTTCGTCCGGCCGTTACCTGAACACCAGCGGCAAGCCCCTGAAGCGCAATTTCAACATTAGCCACAGGCTGTTTTACAATTTCTTCCGTGCTAACAACAGTAATAGCAGAAGCAAGGTCCTTCTTTTTTTGCGTTCCATAACCGACAACAACAACCTCTTCGAGGCTCTCTGTTGATGGCTGAAGTGAAGCATCAATTACTGACTTGCCGGCAACAGGGACTTTTAGTTCACTATAGCCTATAAATGAAAATATCAGTGTGGAATTTGCATTAGGCACAGAAAGAGAATATTTACCATTTATATCTGTCATAGTTCCAAGTGTCGTTCCTTCAACCCGGATGTTGACACCGGGCATGCCCTGCCCGTTTTCGTCTTTAACAGTACCAGTAACGGCAATCTGTTGCAGAAGATCAGCAGTTGAAATAGTTGCGGCTACTGCATTTGAATTAGAATCATTTTTGGCATTCTTTTTATCTCTCGCACCTGCTGCATTTGTTTGGAAGGTGCTCAGAATTACTGCGACCAGAATTAACAGTACAGGTTTTTTCATTCCTGATCTGCAGTTTGGAATTAGGTTAGGTAGTTTTTGTTTCATAATTAAATGAGTTTTTTAAACTAAAAACAATTTTGTCCCATAACGGGATAGGGTTAATTGAATAATAATTCCCTGTTTTTAATCAAGGGTTAGGGTTAACTTTTTCTTTTAATGTTCCATAGGCTATTATCTGTAATTTTTTTCATGGGTTAACTTTAGTAAATTATTAATGACGGTTTATAGGTTGCGTACAAATTAGATCAAAAAATATATGATTTGCAAATTATTTATTAATTTATTTTAACAATTGGCGCTATTTGCTTGTCAAGACAAGAATATTAGAAGCCAGTCTTTTACAAAATTCAAGAACTAGTTATTAAGTTCTGACTGAATCATAGTTTAACATTTTCCCTGGGCGTCTTCAACATCTGAAGGAGGGATAAATGCTTCTATTAACATGTCATCAACATTTTCGATCCTTACTTCTTTCTCGATATACTGTTGAACCAACTAATGGGACACTCGAAGCAGCTCACGGAGCCATTTCAAGTTTTATGACATTCACTGAATTAACTGGCAATGTTACTTTGAATGAGCCTGAGAAAACTCCAAGATCCTGCTTTAGCGGAGTTATGGCTTCGTCATAATTAAAATTTTCAACTCCGGGTGCGGTGCTATAATAGTTTTGATCCTTCTGATTTTTAATTGAAGTATCATCAGATGATAAATATTCAAGTGTTGCAGTGTATTTTTTTGCACCACCGTTAATTGTTATTGAGGTTTCTTTTGCCACATTCTCTGAATTTACCAGCTTCAGGAATATTGTTCCTGATTTGGAATCAATCGTGGAAGACATGTAAACAGTAGTATCAACAGATTGATTTGCATTTTTATAGAAAGGAGATGATTCAGCAGCTTTATCTCCGGTATTGTTCGCAAAGAGCGACATGTAATAATAATTAGTGGATCTCCATAATCCCCTGTTATCAAACCAGATCAGGTTTGAAGTCCATTTGTTAAAACCCTTTTTACAGAGAAGCGGTGCGTAAGCAGCCATCACAACCATATCAGAATTTTGCTCAAGACCGGTAAAGAAAGCAGCTTCAGCAAGTGTTGAGACATAAGCGTTGTTTGTCCTGTTGTTTGCAAACTCCCCTACAAAAACCCTTGTCGGTGTTTCCCTGTCATAGGTTTTGTTCTGGTTGCCCCTTAAAATACCTGGATCGTAGCGGTTTGTATTTGAATAAAACCATTTATCGTTGGAATAATAATGCTCATCGACAATGCTTTCAGGATATTTCTCATCAATAATTGCATAGTTGTTATTGAATTCCGCTCCTGAGGCGCGTGCCCCTGCGGTTGTGATCATATTTATATCAGGATATTTCTCCTTAACTGCTTTATATATTATGTCAAACCTCTCCCAGAATTCCGCACCACTATTCTCATTTCCTATTGCAAGGTATTTTAGATTGAAAGGTTTGGGATGTCCGAAAGAAATCCGTTTTGCACCCCATTCGGTTGATGCATCCCCGTTACAGAACTCAATTAGATCAAGCGCATCCTTTACATAGATATCAAAAAAGCGTCTTTTTTCTTCTTCTGTATTGAGAGGAGCAATATATGACCTGCCTGCAAACTGGCATGTTACACCGTTATTTAATACAGGCAGCGGGCTTGCACCAAGAGCTTCGGCCATTAAAAGATATTCATAAAAACCAATGTGCTGCGATGTCCAGGTGCCCCAATGGTTCCTAATCCCGATTCTTTCTTCAATCGGACCAATCGTATTTTTCCAGAAAACCTGACCCCAGTAATTCGAACCTTCTGAAGCGCAACCACCAGGAAAACGCATAAAAGATGGGTTTAGACCATCCAATGCTTCCAGCAAATCTTTTCTGAAGTCCCCTGCTTTGCCATTACGCCAAAGTTGGGAAGCCTCAGGCACTAATGTTACAAAGTCGAGATATACCCTGCCAACAGCATCGGCTATAATCACAAGACGGCTGTCTTCAGTACTATGTGCCTTAAGCTGACCTGAGAACTTCTTCCACTTGTTTGTTAAGCCTTTGTATTTCAGAATATTTGAATTAATCTCACCAGATGCTTTTTCAAGGTATACAGAGATTGTACCTTTGTATCCTTCCACCTGAAGGTAAAGACCAACATCATATTTTATACCCTTAACTACCGGAATTGAGGGAGTTTGTGTGTTATTAGAATAATAATGCCCTTCGCGTTCCTGTCCGGCCATATTGATGCCAAAACCATTGGCAGCAAGGCCTAACCCTTCACCGGGATTTTCGATGTCGAACCGTACACTATATTGCTTGTACTTCAAAGCATCATCATATTGGTCGTTCTCATCAAAATTGTAATACATCTTGTATGTTACAAGAGGCTTTTCATCAACTGTTGTTACAGTCCCTGAAGCATTACCTTTCTTTATTACTGTCCACCCGTAAATCTCGGTTGGTGACTTTGAAAATTCTGGAAATTTTTTCCCTTCAGGACCAGTTTCAGATGATCCTGGTACATTATACGCCTGGAAGGAGTTATTCTGGATAAGTTGTGCGCTTATACCTCCATCGTTTGACTGATTAATGTCTTCATAGAAAATTCCGTTCAGTGTAGGACTGATGTTTATACCTTGCTTTGATACATCCAGATTTACATGATATTGAGAAGTAAGATTCTGAGCATAGATACTGCTTTGCAACACATTGAATAATATGATTAGAAACAGAAAAGAACGGGTACTCCGGATATTTCTCATGATCATTAAATTAATGTAACAAAATTTCAAATTTCATACTGATACGTCCTCAATATGACAACACAAAGAACTCGAGGCTTCGAGGTGCCTGTGATTTTTAAATTTCCGTAATAATTGTTAAAGTGGAAATCATGTCCGTAACCGGCTCTTTTTCCATATCCGGTTCACTATTCCACAACTTCATTATACAAAAATGTCCGGGCCAAAATAGCACAAAAATTTCTAAAAAGCTATACTTTCCACGCGTGAAACAAGTTGCTCTGTGATATTCTCGAAAGCATCAATTATCGGTTTATTACTAAGACTGAAAACGCTCAAGCCTCTCTCTGCTGCTTCTCCTGCCTCCATAACAAGAGGTATCTGGCCGAGCAGTAAAGTATCAAACTCCTTTGTCATCAATACCTGAATCAGGAGCTTCGGCATCACAGTCAACAAGAACAGCATCTTCATTCGCGTCAAATAATGCTCTGAACAGGTTAGTAGAAATAAATGTCTTTCCTGTTCCTCCTTTTCCGCTTGCTACAGCAATTTTAATCATAAGCAGGTCAGGTCAATTCGCGTTATCTGATGCTAAACAGTAAAGCTTTTCAGTTAAGAACAGGGGTAAAGGATACGGTTTACCATTACTTTTCCTGACACACGCTACTGCTATCCTGGCTTCATTAATTTTATCTCCATTTTCATTAAAAGCAGAATTATCAAAATTAATTAAAGCTCCTCTGTAATCTTTTATTGAGGTAAAAACAGATATTTCCTGATCGTATAGAGCCGGTTTAAGGTACCTGACAGAACGATTGCAGCCCTAGCAGCATCAGAATATCTGAATAAAATAAAGAAGGAGGAGAAACAATTGGCCCTTAACTGAATGTGTTTGAAACCCCTTCTTTACAAAACCAATTGATAAACAGTAATGTTAACTGAGTAACAATAAGAATATTTCAAGAACATGAAAACAGGTCTCGTTCTCTTTCTGTTTCTATTTTTCTCCTATTAACCGGCTTGAAATCAAAAGCGCAACAACAGGATACAATGGAAGATAATTTATTAATTGAATTAAACAGTAAGTACAATTTCAGTGAAACAATAGAACGTGTAACAAGAGAGGCAAAAGCCGGCTCGTGGAATATGCCAGCTGTTCACGATCTTCAGAAATCCCTTGCAAATTCGGGGAAACATGTAAAACCGGTTTCTGTAATTGAGATCTGTAAACCTGAATATTCAGGTAAGCTTCTTGAACTGAACCATGAAAGGATCTTTTCTGTTTTCATGCCTTGCAGGATCGCAGTTTATGAAAAGAATGACGGGAAAATCTATGTTTCAATTATGAACGGAGAAGCCCTTGCAAAAGATCAACCGGTTGACATTGCTGATGTAATGAAAACGGCATCAGCCGAGATATTAAACATTGTAAAAAAAGCAACCCAATAAATTATAAAATTATGAGGAGATTAATGATATTACCGATTTTACTGGCTTTGTTTATAACATCATGTAATAACAAACCGGTTAGCACTGCCGCTATGAAATCAGAGGAAGCTGATGAGAACATTGCTGTATATCTCACAGGCCAGACCTTCAGGGAAAATGTTTTTGATTATAAAGAAAGTAAAGATTGGAAATACCTGGGGATCAAACCTGCAATAATTGACTTTTATGCTGACTGGTGTGCTCCCTGCCGGCAACTGTCTCCTGTACTTGAAGATGTTGTTAAAGAGTATAACGGCCAGATAATTCTGTATAAGGTAGATACCGATAAGGAGAAAGAGCTCACAGGAGCTATCGGGGTCAGGGCGTTGCCGACATTGCTTTATATTCCGGTGGAAGGAGAGCCGCAAGTCAGAATGGGAAATGCATCGGCTGAATCAATAATGCAAACTATTGACAAGATACTTTTACCACAATAAACACGCACCTGTACTCCTTACTATATTACCGGCAGACTGAGCCGGTTTTTTATTATAACTCAGAAAAAAATTCAAAGTGTCGTAGGAAAAATCTTCCTGTGGTTTCTAATGGATTGAATAAAGCTTCTGGAAGTAAAAACACTTAATGAATTATTAAAACACAGAACAATGAAAACAAAACTTTTTTTAACAGGTCTGGCATTATTTGCCATAACAACAGTTGGTTTTTCACAAAATGGAAATCAACAAAACAAACCCGCAGGTAACAAGGGAAACCAGTCAGGATGGATCGACCAGAATGGCAACGGGGTTTGCGATAACTTTGAAAACCGCACACCACGCCAGGGACAGGGACTGGGTAACAGGTATCGCAATGGCCAAGGCCAGGGTCAGGGTCTTCACAGAAATGGTATGAGAAATGGCCAGGGAAAAGGAAGGTTTTATATCGATGAAAACGGCAATAGTGTATGCGACCGTTTTGAAGAAAACCAGAAGGACCAGCCTGAAAAGAAATGATCAAACAAGGTTTGTTGAAGAATCGATTAAACCGCAAAAGAAGCCGGATGAAAAACCGGCTCTCTTTTATTTATTTCATCTAAAACAATAATAAAAATCAATTGCAGTCTCTGACAGGATTTTAATACCTTTATCGTTAACAGATGAATGATCCTGATATAATAAGGTCTGTTCTGAACGGGCGCCTTGATGATTTCAGGGAGCTCGTTGAAAGATACCAGCAAAGAATCTTCAGGCTGATCATAGGATATGTCCACAACCAGGAAGAAGCGGAAGATCTTACCCAGGAAGTATTTATTAAGGCCTGGCAATCTCTGGATAAATTCAGAGGTGATTCTTCATTCTCAACCTGGCTCCACAGGATCGCAATTAACATCTGTTTAAATAACACAAGGAAAAACCGGGGGAATTCTCTTATAGGTCGCTTATCATCATTCTTTGGCAATGAGAATCAGATTCAGATTCCATTCTTTGAAGAAAATGCAGAAGAAATATTAATTAAAGAGGAATATAAAGCATGGCTGAAAAGAGCTCTCGACAACTTGCCGGAAAACCAACGCACTGCCATTATCCTCAGCAAATATGATGACCTGCCTCAGAAGGAGATCGCGGCAATAATGAACCTTACAGAAGGCGCAGTGGAAGCCTTGATACAGCGTGCAAAGAAAAACCTGCGGGAGAAACTTTCACCAGGAATAAAAAAAGTTAAAAAAGAGCGTCGGAATAATACAAAATTTGTTTCAAATGAATAAAAACGACAATATCATGAACTGTTCCCATTGCAGAAATATTATTGATGATTATCTTGAAGACAGACTTACAGAAAGAGAACGTTCGTCTTTCCAAGAGCATATAAATTCATGCAATGAATGCTCTGAGCTCCTTAAGATACAGGAACTGTCAGACAGGGCAATAAACGCTGAGAAGAATATCACTCCCGGTTTTTTTCTTACCGACAGGATAATGTCAAAGATTGAGTCAATTGAAGATCAGAAAGAACCTGCGATAATAAGAATTCTAAAACCGGCTCTTCTAACAGTCTCAGTTGCAGCAGCAATATTTGCCGGAGTTATTATTGGAAAGATTCCAGGCTCCCCTTCCGGCTACAAAGTCCCGGTTGAACTGACACTCATAAACGATAATGAAATTGAATTCCTCGATGTACTTACAATTGATTGAATATGAAAACAAATAAATATCTAGTACTGACAATTATCCTGCTTTTAGTCGTAAATATTTCAGCTGTCGTTACAATGATCTATCACAACAGGCAGGAGATAAAAACCACAAACCGAACAATGGCAATCTTACCTGAATCACGTGAGTCGATGCAATACAGCGGGCGATGGTTCAGAGATAAGCTTGGCTTTAACAGAGAACAGATGACGAAATTTCAGGAGTTTAATCCTGCTTTCCGTCAAAAGGTAAGAAGTATCAATATTGAAATGAATAAGATGAAGAGGGAGATGCTTGATGAGATGAACGCAGAGAATATCGATACTTTAAGGCTCAATGCATTATCGGATTCAATCGGAGGTCTCCATGCCGAGTTGAAGAAAGTAACTTATTCATATTATTTTGACCTCAAAGAAATTTGCAATTCGGAACAACAGAAAAAACTTCAACAGGTCTTCACATCTATTTTTGAGGGAACAATCATCCCCGCGGGGCCAGGGAAAGGTATGCAGCAGGGAAGGCGGATGAGGAGAATCGCTCTGGATTCTCTGAATTGATCTCAAATCCATTCAATTGCCGTTGGATCAAGCCAATGGCAATTGAGAGCCACAATATTTCCAAAAAAAATCTCAGTCAGACATTTTATTTCAAAATAATTTGTTTTACATTTGCAGACCGGGTAGTCGGTTTGTAACAAAAAAATAATGCTTGAAACAAGAGAAAGAATATTATCAATAGCCTTGTATTTCTTTATGAGGAAACCCTATACAGAGGTTACTATGAATGATATTCTGAAAGCTTCAGGATTATCAAAAGGAGGTTTCTACCATCATTTCAAAAGCAAGGAGGAATTATATAAGGAAGTAATTGACCATTTTGTTCTGAAGATATTCCTGACAGAATATAACCATTTCGCTGATAGCTATGATAACCTTTCTTTTGCTGACATTATCCCGTTCTATGTAAAGTCTACTTTGGAACATCTGATCGACTTCAAAGACCGCAAACTGAATGAGTTTAATTTGAATGTTGAAGAGGTAAATCTTTATATGGTGATGTTCGATATGATGAAGCATTATAAAGGCTTTGAAAAAATCGTTTCAAAAATTCATGACAGCGAAGTCGGCCTGTTCAAAGTACTTATCGATAAGGCTAAAACTAATGGAGATATCAGAAAAGATATAGACAGCCTTGCCCTGGCAAATCATGTCCATACCCTTATGCATGGTATCGGAGTACTTGCAATGTTTGAACCCGGCATGGAAAACCTTGAATCAACAATTAAAGAACAATTCAATAATTTGTATAAACTAATTAAAACATAATTTTTTTTAACCCAATGCAGACCGGAGTGTCGGTTTGTATTAAAAATACGCTAATAATTGTCTCCTTTTTTTTGCTCTACAACAGACCGGGGTGTCGGTCTATAATTTTAAACTACAATGAAAAAGAAAAAAGTGAAACTCATCATCCTCATGCTTGCGTTGTCGGCAATGCTTACCGCCCAACCAAACCAGGACTCAATCCTCTCACTGGAAGAGTGCATAAAACTGAGCCTTGCCAATAACCTGAAGCTCAAACAGGCAGAGATGGAAGTAAAAAAATCTCACTTAAGGCTCAAAGAAGCAAGAGCTTCAGGTCTGCCCCAGGTAAGCAGCTTCGCCACGTCTGAAAAATATTTTGACATTCCTGTTACTATGGTCTCGGGTGAAATAATGAATATGCCGGGGATCATGGTCCCGATAAAGCTTGGAACTAACTATAACGTTTCGGCGGGTTTGCAGGCAGGACAAATGATCTACGATGCCTCATACTTTGCTTCTCTTAAACTATTCGGAAAGATGAATGAAATAAGCAGCTTTAACCTTGAGCAAAGCAGGGAAATACTTGCTTATAATGTAATTCAAATGTATATGTTCATCCAGGTAATTAAGAAACAGATTGCACTTGCCGATTCTAACCTTGTAGCTCTCAGAAAAGTTCATTCCTATTCACTACAACATTTCACAACCGGACTGATCCGGAAAATAGATCTTGACCAGGTTACTGTTGCAATCAATAATCTCGAAGCAGAACATGATAATATGGTACTTGCGCTAAGCGAGCAATTGACTATGATTAAGTACATTACCGGCACTGACCAGGATATGATTGTAGAACTTTCGGATGACATTGAGACGATTACTTTCAATGGCCAGGATGAAGAGTCAACCATTTATCCTATTGAGATGAAGATTCTTGAGCAACAGAAGAATCTCGCCAGCCTCAACAATTTTCTGGCAAAAGCATCACGTAAACCGTCAGTATCTGTTTATGCAGCTTTTAATTATCAATCACAGATTGAAAAATTGAGAGACCTCGATAATAACGACTATTGGTTTAAAGCTTCGTATGCCGGTATAAGAATTACACTTCCCATATTTCAAGGTAATCGGAATACTCATGCAATAAACCAGCGCAAGATCGAACTTGAACAGGCTGAAACAGGTATCAGTGACTTTCAGAATGAACTTTCAGCAAAGCTGATAAACGAGAGAAGTAAACTCACTACAAACAGGAATTCCGTAACCAAAGCAGAATTCAACAAGGAACTGGCCAGCAATGTTTTTAATGTCACCAACCTTCAGTATGGACAGGGCCTTAAATCACTTACTGATGTCCTGACTGCACAGTCTGAACTCAACACTGCTAATATGTCGTGGCTAAGTTCATTGCTACAGGTAAAACTATCGGAACTGGAAATATCAAAGCTAAATGGCACCATCAACTTAATAATAGACAAGAAAATCAATCTGGTAGAGCAAGATCTGAATTGATTTTTTTTGCTCCCCTTGGTTCCGAAAGCTTTCGGAAGGGGTAAACGAAAAAAATCAATTCAGGAGGATGTTAATTGGATTTTTTCAGTTCCGAAACCTTTTGGAAGATTAAACGAAGTTAATAGCTGACTTATATTCAAATCAAATAATACATAAAATGATAAAAAAAATGAAAACCAGGATAATAACAATCATCATAATAGTAGCTTTTTTCTCAGGAATCGGTTTCAAACTGACTGATGTAAAACAGAATAAAAAGGATGAAATCAATATGGTTCTGAGTGACAGGTCAAATGTTCCTGTTGAAGTTATCTCGGCACAACAAGGAACCATAGGCAATGAAATTTCATATAACGGAACTTTTGAGCCAGATCGTCAGGTAACAATTGTATCGGAAGCACAAGGTAAAGTTTTGGAGGTCATATCCGAACAAGGTGATTTTGTTTCAGAAGGGCAAATAATCGCGAGAGTAGATAATGAGGTGATTTCACTTCAGTTACAGACAGCCGAAGCAGCTCACCGCAAAGCGCTTGATGATCTAAGACGTTATGAGAATCTTTTACCGGGAGAGGCAATAACAACCCAGCAACTTCAGGAAGCAAAACTTGCAGAGATCAATGCAAAAACTACTTTACAGGTGCTAACCAGGCAACTGGAAGATACATTCATTAAAGCTCCTTTTTCAGGAACGTTAACTAAGAGGTATATCGAACGTGGAACTTTCATGGCGCCCGGGTCACCTGTCGCTGACATTGTTGATACAAGGAGTATGAAGTTCAATGCCTGCTTTAGCGCTTCCGATGCAATAAACATCAAGCAAGGTCAACTTGTAGCCATAAAGACAGACCTTTTCCCTGGTATTGCTTATAACGGGAGAATAAAATCAATATGCATCAGACCTGATGAATCAAAACGCTACCAGGTTCAGGCTATTGTTCAAAACAGCAATGAGAACACTATACTTCCTGGAACTGATGGCATCCTAATAGCCACTTTGACAAACAACGAAAAGCAAAGTATTACTATTCCTTCAAACTGTATCGTAGGCAGTTTCGTTGAACCCACAGTATATGTTGTTGAAGACAGTATTGCACGGTTACGAAGGGTGATAATTTCTGATATGAAAAATAACAGGGTGTCTGTGTCCGAAGGCCTGAATGAAGGAGATCAGGTGGTACTGTCAGGTCAGATCAACCTAAGTGATAATACCCCGGTGTCGATCTTAAAAGCCGCCGAATTAAACTAAATACAATGATCAGTATATCCTGATTTTTGAAAATCTTTTTTAATAAAAACGACAATGAATATAACAGAACTATCAATAAAACGTCCCACATTGATCGTGGTAATATTTGCAGCCCTGGCCTTCCTGGGAATATACAGCTACAGGATGTTGAATTATGAGCTGCTTCCAAACTTTGCATTGCCTGCCCTGACTATTACAACAGCATACCCGGGAGCATCTTCTTCAGAAGTGGAGAATTCAGTAACAAAGAAAATTGAGGATGCAGTTTCAACTACAGAGAATATTGACAATATAAAATCCTACTCTCAGGAAAATGTTTCATTTATAGTAATGCAATTCAAAGCAGCTGCTGATCTTGATGAAATAACACAGATAGTCCAGAGAAAAGTAAATTCGGCCCTCTATCAATTACCTGAGGATGTAACAACTCCAACAATTACAACATTCGGAATTAACGATTTCCCTATTATGAATATAGTGGTTTCGGGGAATGTTGGCCCAACAGAACTTTACGATCTTGTAAAGCACCGCATCAGTCCTGAACTCAACAGTGTGAAAGGCGTTGGTGAGATTTCGATCTCTGGCGGTGAAGAAAGAGAGATCCAGGTAAATGTTAACGCCTCCAGGCTTGAAACCTACAAACTCCCTCTTCAACAGGTAATGTATGCTCTTGCCTCAGCAAACGTTGACTTCCCTACAGGACGAATAAAGAACGGCGATCAGCAGGTCCCGGTAAGACTATCAGGTAAATACAGGACAGTTGAAGATATTGAAAACCTTGTTGTTATAAACAGCGCTAATAATTCCCCGGTTCGTTTAAAAGATATTGCAACAGTTATTGATACAAGGAAAGAGATCAGGAACATAAACAGGTATAATAAGGCTGACGTGATAAGCATGCAGTTAAGAAAACAGGGCGACGCCAATACTGTTGAAGTAAGTGAACTTGTTAAAAGGAAGCTCGTTAACCTTGAAGAGACATACAATGCAGAGGGCCTGAAGTTCAGGATAGCAAGTGATCAGTCTGTTTTCACTCTTGAAGCTGCTGATGCTGTTATTAAAGACCTTTTCGTGGCAATTCTCCTTGTGGCTCTTGTGATGCTTGTCTTTTTGCACAGCCTGAGGAACTCCTTTATTGTTATTATTGCTATTCCTGCATCAATTATCTCTACATTCATTGCAATGTACCTGTTGGGGTTCTCGCTCAACATGATGTCATTGCTTGCCCTTTCTCTGTCGGTGGGTATCCTAGTTGATGATTCAATTGTAGTAATCGAAAATATCTACCGGCATATAGAAAAAGGTAAGGATAGAATATCTGCTTCCATAACAGGCCGTAACGAAATAGGCTTTACAGCGCTTTCAATAACTCTTGTCGACGTATCTGTCTTTTTGCCAATGTCGCTTGTTGAAAATATGATTTCAGGTGTGATCAGGCAGTTTGCCCTTGTAATTGTCGTAGCAACTTTATTCAGCTTGTTTGTTTCATTCACCCTAACTCCGCTCCTCGCATCACGCATTGCCAGGTTGGAAAATATTAAGAACAATTCATTCTTAAAGCCTTTTATTGATTCTTTTGAATCGTTCATTGGTAAGTTCGCGAACTGGCTTCAGAATATTTTAAGATGGTCCTTTTCGCATAAATCTATCGTCCTCTCACTTGCGACACTATTATTCATTGGTTCAGTATCTCTTATTCCTCTGGGATTTATTGGCGATGAATTTATTGATATGGGTGACCGGGGTGAGATCATCATACAGGTAGAGCTTCCAAAATATGCACCGATAGAGCAGACAAACGAAGCTGTTCTCCGGGCAGAAAACATTCTGATGAATAATCCGGAGGTGTCATCAGTTCTGACCAATGTCGGAGGGACTTCTGATTTCACAGATATCTCATCTGGTGCAAACAAGGCTGAGCTAACAATTAAACTGGTTTCGAAAGATGAGCGTGAACACTCTGCCAGCTTAAATGCGCAGCTTTTAAAAAATGACCTGATGGCTGAAATTCCGGGGGCCAGGTTTGTTACAACAGTTGTCAGTCCAATCGGAGGTTCTGATGAGGTGCCTGTTCAGGTTGCAGTTAAATGTGCAAACCCTGATACACTTTCGAAATATGCCCAGATTGTTCTTGATGAAATGAAAAAAATCGAAGGAACATCTGATGTTAAGCTTTCAACAGGTGAGCCTGGACCAGAACTTCTTGTTTCAATAAACAGGCAGAAGCTCGCCGATCATGGCTTGACAATGGAAGCCGTTGGCCCGGCTATGCAGATAGCTTTCAATGGCAATAATGATTCAAAATTCCGCTCAGGTGAATATGAGTATGATATTAACATCAGATACGACCAGTTTAACAGGCAGAATATTTCTGATGTTGCAAGCCTTACATTCGTGAACAATTATGGAAAACCAGTGAGACTGGACCAGTTTGCTGATTTCAAAATAAGCATGGAAGCCTCAAAGATAGAACGCGATGACAGGATACCCAGCATGACAATACAATCGCAGGTCTTCGGCAGGGTGCTAGGCGATGTTGGAAGCGATATCAAAGAGAGATTGCAGTCTGTATCTTTCCCAAAAGAGGTTTCAATCGCTTATGAGGGCGAGCTTAAAGCGCAATCCGATTCTTTTGGAAGTCTTGGCATAGCTCTCCTGGCCTCGATTGTTTTCATATACCTGTTGATGGTCGTGCTATATGAATCGTACCTGTACCCAATGGCAGTGCTTTGTACAATTCCGCTTGCCATGCCCGGTGCATTATTAGCCCTGGCTCTTACCGGAAACACTATAAGCATAATCACTATCATGGGATTGATAATGCTAATGGGGCTTGTAGCAAAGAATGCAATACTTGTTGTCGACTTTACAAACCAGCTCAGGAAAGAAGGATTGTCGGTAACAGAAGCACTTATCAAAGCTACAGGCATCAGGTTGCGACCTATTCTTATGACTACCTTTTCGATGGTAATAGCCATGCTTCCGATAGCAATGGCAACAGGCCCGGGTTCTGTATGGAAAAACGGACTTGCCTGGGTGCTTGTAGGTGGACTCTCGAGTTCATTATTCCTGTCGCTTGTGATAATACCGGTAGTTTACTATGTAATTGAACGGGGAAAAGAGAAAATAGAGACTGTGTTCAACAGGAATAATAAATGATCTGTACTTTATCTTTATCCTTCAATTTCCTTCAGTTACCGTTGGCTTAAGCCAACGGTAACTGAGGGCATTTATAAGCATTGATTTCCTAATGCCTTTCGCTGATCACCTTTCCTTTGCTTAATACAGCAACAGTATTATTTGGTTTCAGGCTTAGTGTGACAGACTCGATTAGCGGCTCATTAACAAGCGAATCTGAAACCCACTCAATAAGGAAGTTTGCGCCGGTACCGCTTTTATCTTCATACGGGATATAGAAATCTTTTGTGCTGAGGGGATTTAGTTCAAGCTTCTCTCCTTTTAAGAAATCATCAACAAGCTTTCCCTGCTGGTTAAAATATAGAACTTTTGTCAGGTAGATTTTTGAGGAAAGATCAGTATTATGAACTGCAACAAACGCGCTCATATCGAATAGAACTGTATCGATCTGGTATGGTACATTTGAATAAACAGGCATATACAGAACCTGCCCGCTGACTGTCCTGACAGGTGTAATATCCTGCTGCAAAGAACTGATGTCAAAATCCAGTTCCGGGTTGGGCATTCGTGCTTTCCTTGATGGATTATTACATGAAACTAACCCTGCTATTATTATTAATGAGATAATTGAAGCTTTCATGTAAGCAAGTTTTGATTCACTAAGATAGAAAATTTTACTCAGATTCTATCTCAATTCCGTTGGCTTAAGCCAACGGAATTGAGCAATTGAAGACATTAAAGATACATTTTACAACTTTCAAGGAAGCTGTTAATAAAATATTCAACATGGATTTTTAAAAAATATTATGAATTCTAATTTTGGGTTCTTGTTTTTAAAAGCGGGACATATGAAAAAATTTATTGTTTTAGTTACGACTTTATTATTTGTTGGTTTTAATCTTGTAATCGCTGAAGATCCTGATTTTGCTGTTGGAGGAATTCATTACCTTATTACTTCGGAGGAAGATCCCCTGGAAGTTTCGGTTACATATGAGATAGAAGATGTTTCAACTGATACTTATACCGGGAACCTGGTAATCCCGGCTTCTGTTATTTATGAAGGTAAAAAATATACAGTTACAGGGATCAGCAAGAAAGCTTTCTGGGACTGTGAAACACTAAAAAGCATTACTCTTCCGGCATCCTTAACGTCGATCTCGAGTAGTGCCTTTTATAATTGTGATGGTTTAACAACTCTAATAATTCCAAACTCTATCACAGAAATTGATTATGACGCCTTTTATGAATGCAATTCGCTTAAAACAATAACACTATCTTCTAAACTTGAAAAAATAGGTGACAATGCTTTTGGCTATTGCACCAGTCTGACATCAATTACACTTCCGGCTACAGTTACTGAACTGGGTAAAGATGTCTTTTATCAATGTAAATCCCTGGCTTCAATTAAAGTTGGTACCGGAAGTCAGTCTTTTTCATCAGTCGATGGAGTGCTTTTTAATAAAGCCTTATCGGCGCTTATCAGGTATCCCGAGGCAAAACTTAATACAACATTTGTTGTTCCAAAATCAGTTACAAGAATAGAGAATTATGCTTTTAATGGCTGCGCAAAACTTACAGAAATAACTCTTCCTGATACATTAGGATCAATAGGCGATAATGAGCTTTTTAATGTATTTGATAATTGTACTTTGTTAACGAAGATTAATGCAGGGCCAAATAGCAGGAACTTTTCATCCGTTGATGGAGTGCTGTTCAACAAAACAAAAACCAAATTAATCCAGTACCCTGCATGCAAAAAAGATGTAAGTTATTCAGTCCCTCCAGGAGTAGTAATGATTGGAGGTTCTGCTTTTAACAGCATTCAGTATCTTAAAAACCTGACCTTGCCTGAATCTGTTAATGAAATTGGCGCTTTCTCCTTCACAAGCGCTCTCAGCAAGATAGTGGTGAATGCAAAAACTCCACCCAAAGTACATACATATAGTTTTCACCTTGTTACTTTTTTACGCATTGAAGTGCCCGGATCTTCAATTTCATCATACAAAGCTGCTAATGGATGGAAAGATTATTCTATATCGGAAATAGCGCTTTATGATTTCGTAGTTGATAACATCTTTTATAAGATTACTTCAGAAGCAGCTCCTCTTACAGTTGAGGTGTCAAGAAAAGTTGAATCAGTATCTACTTCTGAATATACAGGCAATGTTGTTGTCCCACCGACAGTTAATTTTGCTGGTAAAACATATAGTGTAAACGCGATTGGTGAGTCAGCTTTTTCATGGTGTTCGGGTTTGACAAGCTTAACCCTCCCAAACTCCGTTGTCACAATAAAAGACAATGCTTTCAATAATTGTAAGGTATTATCAAATGTGACTCTTGGTAATTCGGTTACAACAATAGAAAAATGGGCCTTTTCAAACTGTTCTGCCCTCGCCTCAATTGAAATCCCTGCATCAATAACCTCAATCGGAAATTATGCCTTCAACTATGCCGGACTGAAAAGTATTACTATCCCCAATTCTGTTACATCAATTGGAAATTTTGCTTTCTTTAATTGCACTGAACTTGATACAATAACACTCCCGGCATCATTGAAGCGCATTGAGGAATATACATTTGCACAATGCACTAAACTCGGTTCAATTGTGATTCCTAACTCAGTTGCCCTTATTGCAAATGCCGCTTTCACAGAATCCGGTATAAATAATATTACATTATCTCAATCTTTAAAATCAATCGGGGAGAGAGCTTTTTCGAAATGTAAAAGCCTGAAGGAAATCACGATTCCTGATTCGGTTACAGTCCTTGGTAAAGAAATCTTCCTTGAATGTGCTGAACTTACTACTGTTAAACTTGGCAGATCATTGCTTAAAGTCCCAGAGAGTGCATTCCAGAGATGTAGCAAATTGACTTCTGTTGAACTAAACAATGCCCTTGAATCTATTGAAAAATATGCTTTTTATTACTGTAACAACCTGCCCTCTGTTGTAATTCCTGAAAAAGTAAAACAATTTGGAGATTATGCATTTTCATCATGCTATGCTCTCGAAAAGATAAGGCTATTATCTAAAACACCAACCAGTGTAAATGAAATGGCTTTCGATGGAAGATATAATTTATGCACACTTGAAGTACCTGGTGGTACAAGATCTGCTTATCTGATCAATCCCTGGAGCAAATTCCAGAATATTAAAGAATATTGATCATTGCCTTAATGCCTCAATTGCCGCTGGCTTAAGCCAACGGCAATTGAAGGCAACTGAGAAAGATTGAGGCAACTCAATAAATATTCCACAAAAAACAGCCATATCCAGGTGTTATTTGTTTAATAAAAAAATAACATCACAATGGAAGAACATATTGTCAGGATCCTTAACATTGAACAGGTTACACATGATGTAAAGAGATTCAGGTACGAAAAACCTGAAGGGTATTCCTTTATCCCGGGACAGGCAACTGAAGTATCCATTAACAAGCCTGAAATTGTAAATGAGAGAAGACCTTTCACATTCACATGCCTCAACAGCGATCCCTTCCTTGAATTTACTATCAAGATCTATCCTTCACATAATGGAGTTACAAAAGTGCTTGGGACTCTTGTCCCTGGTGATGAATTAATAATCCGGGATGTATGGGGTGCAATAAATTACAAAGGCAAAGGATTGTTCATTGCCGGTGGGGCAGGAATAACACCATTCCTCTCCATCTTCAGGGACCTCAAATCGAAGAATGAAGTTGAAGGAAATACACTCATTTTTGGCAACAGGACAAAGAAAGACATCATCCTTGAATCAGAGCTGAGTGAGATGCTCGGCAATTCGTTCATTAATGTTCTTTCTGATGAAAATAATGACAGATACCTGCATGGTTTCATTACAACAGAAGTCATCAAACCTTATATTACTACTCCTGATATGAATGTCTACCTGTGTGGTCCTCCCCCAATGATGGACCTCGTTAAAGAACAGCTGGCGGAGTTGCATGTCATGAAGAATTCGATAGTCCTGGAGCTGTAGACATTGTGCAGGTCTTACAGGTCATGCAGGTCCTTCCTTCTCATATATAATGCTCATTGAGCGGAGTCGAAATGAGCCTTTGACTTGCACGACTTGCACGACTTGCACGAATTCTAAGATTAAAACAAATATTTATGCAACTTTCTGTTGATAAGTTATAACATAAGGTGTTTTTCTTTTTACAACAGAGAACACTCTTCCAATCAATTTACAGCTTATAGCATTCATAATTACTTTATAATCCT
>DATALD010000127.1:0-36667 GCA_036261255.1 Bacteroidales bacterium | reverse complement strand
CACGTGTTTTTAAATATCAGCAAATAAAATACTAAATGTATTATATTGGATATTAGGTTATTAAAGTGATATTGCACTCCTCTTACACTGTTCTGAATGTGTGAATATTATAAATGTTTTGAATAATAATGTAATCTATCAGACTCCACTATCTTCTATTTTTGCATCATTCATCTTTGATTATTAAGCTTCTGGCAGATCACTAGTAAGGTTATACTGCAAATAATAATCAGAGAAATGCCTCAGCTATGCCCGGAACACTCACGGAAACCAGTAAGTGAATGGCTGGTTAATTAATTTTCTAAATAAGGATACCAATGGAAAACGATGCTCTGCATATAATACTCGCCGATGATGATGAGGATGATCGCACGTTTTTTAAGGAGGCGTTGCAGGAAATGAAGGTTAAAACAAGAGTCACCCTCGTTAACGATGGAATTCAGCTGATGAACTATCTTAATCAGCCTGGCAACAGTCTTCCTAATGTAGTTTTCCTCGATCTGAACATGCCATTAAAAAACGGGATGGATTGCCTGATAGAGATAAGGAAAAACAAACGTCTTAAAGACCTGGCAGTGGCAATCTACTCAACCTCTTCATCGGAAGAATATATTGAGGAAGCTTTTGTTAAAGGAGCAAACATTTACATTAAAAAACCTGATGATTTTAATATCTTGAAAGTCATCCTTGAGCAAGTGATAAACCTTAACTGGCAATATCATACATCAGGTTTGAAAAGAGAGAATTTTCTCCTGAATATTAACATTAAAAAAGGAGATGAAGTTTCTAAAACATAATCTGGCATCAATTATACTGATTGGAGTTTTAGTTATTTCAATCTTTATGCTGTTATACGCAGCCAGTATATCATACAGGCAAATCAGGACACTTAAAGAGACACAGGAGTCTGTTGTCCGTTCTTATCAGATATTTATAGAGCTCGAACAGCTTAAAACTTATGCTTCTGCTGCAGAAACCAGCCAAAGAGGTTTCCTTTTAACCGGAGATTCTATCTTTTTGCAGCCATATTATGAAGCCATTGAAAATACTAAGTGGGCGTTCAAAAGACTAAATGATCTTACTCAGAATGATCTTTCAAAAAACAGAAGTATTGATTCTCTTGTTTACCTTATCAATCAGAGACTCAGAATGCTTGAGCAGGTATTGAATACCCGTGAACTTGATTTCGAACTTTCTGACTCACTTAGAACCTTATTATTAAGGGGAAAAGAAATGATGAGCAATTCTTTGTCACGTATTGATAAAATTGTTTTTCAGGAACTACAGATTTTGCGGGAAAAGGAAACTATCCTAAAAGGCGATACCCATTTCTCGCCTTTCGCAATACTCTTTGTTGTCGTTTTTTCAATACTTGTTTTCATTTTATCATTTTATAAGATAAATAAGGATCTTAAAAAAATGGCAAAAACAAACAATCAGCTTATTATCAGCAATAAAATATTTGAACATTCTGAACAGATTGCCGATATAAGCCATTGGTATTGGAATATAAAAGAGAACAGAATGACCTATTCTGTTAATTTATACCGTCTCCTTGGTTGCAGAATAAATGAATTTGAACCAACCTTTGAAAACTTTCTGCAGTTTGTATTGCCTGCAGACAGGCATCTTCTTATTGAGAGTAAAAAAAAAGTCCTGAAAGAAATGTCTCCAAGCATAACACAGTTCAGGGTACAGAGAAAAGATGGGGAGATCAGGTATTTTAAATCAATCGGTAAATTACTAACGGATAATTATGGAACAAGCTTCAGCATTGTAATACACGCCGATATAACAGAGCAACAGAGAAAAGGTAAACTTCTTGGGGAGAAAATAGCTGACCTTGAGAAATCGAATAAACAATTGTCTGCTTTCAGCCATATTGCAAGTCACGATCTGCAGGAACCCCTCAGGAAAATTCAAACCTTTATTTCAAGAATCAAACAAAGCGACATGGCAAATATCCCTGATAATATCAGTGATTATCTTTCAGGTATTAGAAAAGAAGCAGTAAGAATGCAAAAGTTTATTACTGATTTGCTATTGTATTCACGTGCCAGCAAAGCAGATAAAACTTTTGAATATTCCGATCTCAATGATATTCTTGAAAATTCAAAGAAAGAGTTATCTCACAGGATCGAAGAGAAAAACGTTACAATTAATACTGTTACTGATCTACCAACAATGAATGTAATTCCTTTTCAAATTCAGCAGCTTTTTAGTAATCTGATCTCAAATTCAATAAAATACAGCAGACAAGATACAAATCCTATAATAGACATTAGTTCTGAAATTGTAACGCAAGACGAAACAGAAGGCGAGGAGAGGAGGAGGTTCTATAGAATATCTTTTGCTGACAATGGAATCGGGTTCCATCAGCAGTATGCTGAAAAGATCTTTACTTTGTTTTACAGGTTACATAATAATAACGAATACACAGGAACTGGTATCGGGCTTGCAATATGCAGGATAATTGCCGAAAACCATAAGGGTTTCATTGTAGCTAAAGGAACACCAGGATCAGGAGCTGTGTTTAGTTTATACCTTCCTTTTGAAGGATAAAATACCTCATGTTACCACTTCATTGTTTGCTTTATTACTCGTTGCATGTTCTGATGGTTTGGCCCCACCTGAATGAGTGTCAGCATACTGACGTGTGAATTCGGCCCCTAAAAACACAATCATTGACGAATAAGAGACCCATAGAAGAACAAGAATTATTGATCCTGCGGCTCCAAATGCTGATGCTGGGTTGGCTTTTCCGAAATATAAGCTAAGCGCGAATTTCCCTATGATAAATAAAAAAGACGTGACTGCGGAGCCAACCCAAACGTCTTTCCATTTGATCTTTGCATCAGGAAATATCTTAAGCATCATTGCAAAAAGTACAGTTAGAAACCCGAAAGAAATAATAAAATTGAGAACTGTAAGGACAACAAGTAAAGATTCGGAAAACTGGTTTGCAAGCCAATCCCCAAAAGCGGCTAGTAATGTTGATACCATCAATGATATCATCATAAGGAAGGCAATTGAAAGGATCAGGCCAAATGAGAAAAGTCGGACTTTGAGTAATTCAAGGATGCCTGATTTTGATGTATCAGGTTTTACCTCCCATATATTATTAAGCGATTTCTGGAATTGTGCAAAAACACCTGTTGCTCCCAAAAGAAGCGTGCCAATCCCAATAATTGCGCCCCATGCTGATGATTTTTTCGTTTCATTCTCCTGTTGTTGAATAATTGATTTTATCTGGTCGGCCGTTTCTGAGCCCATTGCCGATGATATCTGGTCGAGAATATGCTGGTTAACAACATCGCGCCCAAAGAAAAAGCCTGCAAGTGTTATTATCAAAACAAATAAACCCGGAAGTGAAAAGATCGCATAATATGCAATAATTGCGCTTTCGCGAAAAGGATCCTTGTCGAACCATTTCTTAAACGCCAGCTTTACTATTCTGAACAATTGTTTGGCCATCTTCTCATTCCGGGTTCATTACTGTTTATTTGTTTTTACTCTTCATCCCTGTTGATTTTGGCTTTGATATTTCTGCCATTTCTTCACCAAACATTGACCAGCTTATAACATTATTAACCGGTATGTTTGCCTCATCAATTACTGCTTTTCTTTCAGTACTGATCTGCTTATTATTTTTCTGAACAGATTTTTCTGTTCTGCTGGTTCCTGATGATGAATCATCAACTAAGCCATTTGTTTCTCGGATATGCTCTACAGGATTGTCAATATATCTCCACTCTTCCATGAATTCGGGACTTTGACCATCATTCCATGGGCCCCTGATTTCTTCATCATTCGACATATTGAAATATGTGTTACTATATCTTGGATCGCTTTGGAGAACACCAGGAGGAAAGTTTCCCGGAATACTGTTCAGGGCAGCTTCAAACATCTGAAAATGTGCAACTTCTCTTGTCATCAAGAATCTCAGAGTTTCTTTGACAAGGGGATCGGGTGTGAACTTCATTAGGTATTCATAGACTATTTTTGCCCTCGATTCAGCTGCAATGTCTGACCTAAGGTCAACTGAAAGGTCCCCGTTTGCATTAATATATCCGGCATTCCATGGAATACCCTGGCTGTCTGTAAGATTCGGGCCACCGCCGGTAAGTACGAAAAAATGAGGATTAGTTAATGCCTGACTGATAAAATCATCTTTTGCAGAACTACCATCTAATAGTTTGGTGAGTTCAGATTCATCAGCTGCATTTTTAAGTTCGCCATTTACTCCTGTTAAAAGCATTTGAATTGTGGCTCCAACAATCTCGAGGTGACTGAATTCTTCTGTTGCTATATCCATTAACAGATCGTATTTGTCAGGATATGGCTTTCTGCAGGTGAAAGCTTGCATGAAATATTGGATTGCAGCCTTTAATTCCCCATTCCCGCCTCCAAACTGTTCGAGAAGAAGCTTTGCAAATTTGACATCGGGTTTTGAGACCCTTGCATTAAATTGAAGATCTTTTACATGATAAAACATTTCTTTTTGTTTTAATTATTAAAACTAGACATGGTAATAAAATAAAGAATCCTGTTCCGGAATATACCTGAACAGGATTCAGTAGTTGTTTCTAGAGTTGACATACAAAATCAGATTGATGTATTTACATCGTTTTTGGCTTCATATATCTTTGATCTACCTTTGTCGATAAGATCGCTTGCATCATGGCGAACACTTTCGAATTTGTTCCTTAGATTATCCCGCAGTTCTTCACCTCGTTTTGAGATTTTCCTGCGGGTTTCAGTTCCCTTATCGGGCGCATAAAGTATACCTAATATTGCTCCGGCGGCAGCGCCTGCTACTACTCCTGCAATCAGGCTTATAACTAAACTGCTTGTTTTCATGTGTGTGTATATTAAATCAAACTTAGAATTGCCTTGATCTTGAAGAGCTCTCTTCATTTGCGGCTTCTATGTTAATAATTGATTCTGCCAGGTCAGTAAGCTTCAGGTCAGTTTCTTTCTCTTCTTCGAGAGTCTCTTCAAGTAAAGAGGCAGCTTCAAATTCACCGAGTATGTTAGCAAATGACCTTAAAGTTCCATAGGTTGCTATTTCATAATGTTCAACTTTCTGTGCAGCTGCTATAATTCCGGCATCGCGAACCGGTCCTTCATCCAGTTCATCAATAATATCCTCTGCTTCCTCGAGTATTCCTTCCATCCCCTGGCATTTTTCTGCTTCAGCCCTTAGTTCAAGTATCTCAAAAACATTTTCAAGTCTTGATATTTGCTGGAGTGTTATATCCATATGCTCATTCAAAGCGTCAATAAGCTCCTGAGAACTTGCTTTCTCAACGATATCGGGCATTGCTTTAGAGATAGCTTTTTCAGCCCAATATGCATCCTTAAGTTGGTCCTCCAGTAATTCACGAAGACCAGTTTCATTTTGAGAACTATTTTTCATATCTATATCATTTTAATTTAACAATGAGTTTCATCCATTTCATTACAAAGATCACAATGACAGCACTTTAATACATTACATAATTATTGTATTGTGTTACATTATTAACTCTTGTCCGTTATATCTCATGATCTGAATATTGAAACAAAATAAAATTTTATGTAATAGTTTGAAGTTATTGTGTAATGAATACCCGGACAAGTGAAATTATTTTTGGATCAAAAAAATGTCTTTTAGAAATAAAGAGAGATTGAAGAAGGTCCTTAAGATCATACTCATCCTCATTAGCATCTACATCTTTCTCATTGTAATAGCATCGCCTCTGACAAAATACATGATTCAGAGGTATGACTATAAGCTCACGGGACGAGAAATAACTCTAGACAATGTTTTTATAAACCCATTGGGAGGCAGAGCAACAATAAGAAGGATGAGTGTATTCGAATATGAAAATGATACAGTATTCTTTTATGCAGGAAAGATATCCACTGACATGTCACTTCTAAAATTGCTTACAGGTAACTATGAGGTAAAATCACTTAAAATTAATAATCCTGAAATAAGAGTTTTCAGACATGATTCAGTGTTCAATTTTTCAGATTTGATGGATCGGTTTTTAATTGTTGACACCCTTGATAAAGAAGAGTTACACCTCAATATACTTGATATAACGATCAGAAATGGAATTGTCAGGTATAGCGAACCAGGGATTACCGGCACTACAAATTTTTCGGGAATTGACTTTAAATCTCCTGGTTTTAAATGGAATGTAGATTCAATAACAGGTACTTTTTCTTTAATACCTGCATCAGGAACAACTTCGGGCAGTTTTATGCTGAATATTGATTCACTTGATTATAGGCTAAAGCTTATTTTAAATGACTTTAACTCTGCCGCTTTTAATCAATACACTGAAAATTTTTTTTCAGGGATTAATATATCATCCGATTCTGATATTCAACTAAATATACAGGGCAATTTAAATAAGCTACTGCAAGGTAAAGGGAGTGGCCGGGTAGTGATTAATGATTTTAATATGGTGAAAGATAGAACTGTGGAATACTTGTCATTCGAAGAATTTCTTGTCAGCTTTCGTGATATCAATCTTGAAGACAAAAAATTCTACTTTGATTCAATTCGATTAAGCAAACCTTTTATTCTGTATCAGTTGTTCGATACACTTGATAATTTCAGACGTCTCGTTCCATTTAGGATCGAAGAAGAAGCGAAGGATAAAGAAGATACGGCAGAAATGCTCCTTGACTTAAAAGGGGCTGATTATTATGTGAACAATCTGGCAATTACAGGTGGAAAGTTTGAATTCAACGATTATTCAATTAATAGTAAATTCACTTTTATCATTGACCTGCTTAATATCAATGCGGATACAATAGATAAAAGGAACAAAAGAATTAATATTAATACTGATGCGCGAATCTATCCTTCAGGCACGATTACTACTTCATTAAGTATGGATCCGGAAAATGAGAAGAATCTTGATTTTAAGTATAGTGTAGCAGACGTTCCTGCTACATTATTCAATCCTTATATAATCAGCATTTCATCATATCCACTCGACAGAGGCACAATTGAGATGAATGGCCAATGGCATATCAGAAATAGTAAAATCAACAGCCTGAATCATTTTCTTGTAATAGATCCGAGAGACACAAAAAGAGTACGCAGGAGGGATAATAAATGGATACCACTTCCTTTAATAATGTCATTTGTTAGGGAAAGAGGAGGAGTTATTGATTATGAGATTCCGGTTGAAGGAGATCTTAGTGATCCGGAGTTTAATTTATGGGATGTAGTTACTGATATACTGAAGAATATTCTGGTAAAACCACCAACAACTCCATACAGGTTGCAGGTAAAAAGTCTTAAGGAGGAAGTAGAAAAAAACCTATCAGTTACATGGCAAATGCAGCAATTTGAGATAGCTGATAATCAAAAGAAGTTCATGAAAGGGATTGCAGAGTTTCTTAAAACAAATCCACAATCAAAAATTGTTGTTCAACCAGTTTACCATGAAGAGAAAGAGAAAGAAAACATTCTATTTTTCCTTGCGAAGAAGAAGTATTTTTTTGAGTCTGAAGGCAAACCATTTACCACTTTATCAAAAAATGACTCATTAAAGCTCCTCAGGCTTTCAACGAGGGATTCTTTATTTGTCCTTTACCTAAATAAAAATCTGAAAAATCCGGGTATGTATACGATTCAGGAAAAATGCTACATTTTGGTAGGTCGCGAATTAGTACAGGAAACATATAACAATCTTAAAAGGTTGAGAAATGTTGCATTTCTTCAGTTTTTCAAAGATAATAATACCAGTAATCAGGTAGAAATTCTTGAGCCTAAGATTTCAATACCATATAATTGGTTCTCATACTATGATATAAATTATAAAGGTGGCGTACCAGAATCATTAAGAGAAGCATTTAATAAGCTTTATGAATTAAATGAAGAACCCCCGTCTGAAGATTTTATTATCAGGCGGAGGTAAATATAATCAATTGGCAGACTCTTATTTTCGACGTCCTATTCTCGTAACAAATAGGACAAGGAGGATTATAATTATGGCAATAAAAATTCCTACTCCAATTCCTGTTTGAAATATCCCACCAATGAAATCACAACCAGCCAAAATGAACAAAGCAAATAAAACAATAGATGTAATAGGTAAGAACCTTTTCATATTTTAATATTTTACCTGTTTAACGCACTCTGAATGCTCTTTGCTGAATCCTGGTGGATAAGCAATATTTCCAATGTTTTCGCAGCAAAAGCCTTTATTTCTTCATCTTTGCTATTTTCTGCCTGTTTGCGAAACTTATCAACATCATTATCGTGATCTTCAACCATCTCAATAATATATTTTTTATCAAAGTTGGCGCCGCTCTCTTTTTTGAGATCATTTACTTTATTCAGATGATTGTTTTCCATTGTTGAAGGGATGGGAATGTTTTTTCCAGTTGCAATTGATTTAAGTTCATCATTAGCTTTTTGATGGTCACGTACCATCATAGCTCCAAAGTTTTTCACTCTTTCATTCAAAGCATTCTGTTGAGCATATCTTCCAAGTTCAACTTCCATTAACCCACCACTGGCAGCTTCCTTCACGAAATCCTCAACACTTTGAGGTTCATCTTCAGCAACAACTTCTGCATCCTTCACAATCATCGGATTGTCGTCATTTTTTGCTGTATTGTTTTCTCCTGACCTGTTCTGACAAGAGAATAACAGAGGCATTAGAAGTATCAGGATAATTTTTACTGTTCTCATAATTCTCATTATTAAATTAAACAACTTAGTTTGTTTCTATAACTTATTTAGTAAGGTGAGCATTATTTAAAGCTCACCTTACAATTGACGATGAAGTCGCTTTTTATTATTCTTTTCATGGCTGTCCCTTTTAAAATGCAGGCGAGTATATGTTAAGACCTATCTGTAAACATTTCCCTGATATTGCCTCCAATCATTTTCAAAGTAGCTTGCGTCCTCATCATTTCTGGGTCTTACACCCATTACTATGTCTCCTTCTTTAATATCCTTCTCATGCTTTTCAGCCCTATCCTTTGGAATTCCTGCACCGACGAGCGCACCTACAATACCTCCTGTTATTCCGCCTGCACCAGCGCCAGCCAGGCCGGCAGCAATAGGTCCGGCTATTACTATTCCCAGTCCTGGTATAATGAGGCTTGTCCCAAGGGCTGCTATAATCCCTGCTGTAGCTCCCACAGCTCCTCCTATCGCTGAACCTGTGCCAGCGCCTTCCATGGCTTTGTTTCCAAAGTCGCTTTCATCTCTTTCGTCCTCTTTCTTATCAAAATATTTCGTTCGTGTTTCATCCGACATAATAATATTGATCTCTTCATCCGTATAACCTCTCTCTCTCAATCTGTTATATGCACGTTCGGCGGAGCTGCGATCCCTGAAGGATCCTGTTAAATAATCAGAATTTTTTTCCATTTTTTGTCCTTTTTATATTATGATTTCCAAGAAACCGTATCACAAAGTTGATCAGGTTTGCACATAAAGGTGTTATACATTAACTAATTAATGTTGCATTATTATATAATGTCAAATTCTGTAATGTAATGTCAAAATTGTATAACTATCCAAACAATCAAACCTCTTAATTTTGGAATATTAACCTTTAACAAATGTAGTTATGAATAAAGCAATGTTCAGAGGAAACTGGAATGAGATAAAAGGCAAGCTCAAACAGAAATTTGCCGATCTTACAGATGATGATCTGTTATATATCGAAGGAAAAGAAGATGAAACTCTCGGCAGGATACAGAAAAGACTTGGAAAATCGAGGGAGGAAGTAGAAAGACTTATCGAAGAATCTTAAAATAGAATTTTTACAAAAAAAGCCATCCATTAAGGTTGGCTTTTTTTGTTTGTTTCTCTTCTTTTCAAAATCTGTGAATAATATAATCCTTTAGATAAATAATATAACCGACAGTGTTTGACCCGGGCTTAATTTTGATGATTCGGATAAAAAATACAATAAACCAACTAAATATCAGCCTGCTTGAGACTTACCATAAAATATGACATCAACAAGGCCGCAAAAGTTGTTTTGCAGGAAAAACTAGACGAATTAAAGATTGAATATGAGTTAAATGGATTGGGAGAAGTTGAAGTTAATGGATCCTTCACCCGGGAGCAATACTATGCCCTTGAAAATGCAATCAAAAAATATGGTATAGAAATAATTGAGAATCCTAAAAATGTACTTGTTCAAAAAATTAAAGAAGTGATAATTGCCCTTGTGTACTCAGATTCAAAGTTGCCTGATTCGAAGATTTCTGCATATATCGCTGATAGGATGAATCTTAGTTATAGCTATATAGCAAAGATATTTGCAGAGGTTACTTATACCTCAATTGAAAACTATATGATCCTGCAGAGGATTGAAAGAGTGAAAAAACTGATTATTGAAGAAAAGCTAACCTGTACTGAAATAGCCTGGAAAATGAATTACAGTAGCGTTGCACATCTTTCAAATCAGTTTAAAAAGACGACAGGTCTCTCCCCAACTGTCTTTCAAAGAATTATCGAAAGAAGAAATAACCCTGTTCTTCCCGAGGAATGAAAAGGTATATCGGTTGTTCCGGATATTACTACAATCATTGGAAAAAACTTTTCTATCCTGAAAACCTGCCTAAAGGCAGATGGCTTGAATACTATTCAGACTATTTTAGCACTGTTGAAATCAATAATACTTTCTACAGGATGCCGGATAAAAAATCTATAAGAAACTGGTACTCTGTCACCCCAAAGAGCTTTATCTTTTCTATTAAGGGATTTCGCTTCTTTACGCATTTGAAAAAACTGAATATCGACAGCAATTTTATAGATCAACTAAATCAATTCCAGGACACAATAAGTTTCTTTAAAGAAAAGACCGGACCATTACTTTGGCAATTTCCACGTAATTTCAATGCTAACCCCGAAAAGCTTGACAGGTTCTGTTCGCTTCTTAGCGCCTCATTTTCTCATGTTTTTGAATTTAGAAATCTTTCCTGGTACAATTCAGAAATCTTTTCAATTCTGGAAAATCATAAGCATGATCTTTGTATGGTTTCAGGACCGATGACAATACCAGATGTTCAAAAAAAATTTTCCTCAATTACTTATATAAGGTTTCATGGTGAAGGAGTTTGGTACAATGATAATTATAGCAATGAAGCTTTGAAAGCATGGAAGGATAAACTCTCAAAAACTAACACCCGAAATCTGTTTGCTTATTTCAACAACGATGTCAACGCCTATGCAGTCCATAATGCAAAATATTTTGCAACGTTATCTTAAGCAGTTCGTTTTGATTTAACATTTATTAATACTCATACTGAAAATGCCATAATCGCTTTTTTTAGTTTTGTATGACTATAATAATGGAACTAAAAAATACCTAAGATGGCTAAACTAAAGTTAATTGCCTTGGTGATTATATCATCATATGCAGTCATTTCTTGTGCAGGTTATAAGAATGCCTGTTCAAGCCAAAATAATGAAAAGGAGATTAAAAACGTGATTTTAATGATAGGTGATGGAATGGGACTAGCTCATGTTTATGCAGCCATGACAATTTCACCAACTCCATTAAATATTGAAAGAGCTACCGTTACAGGTTTACAGAAGAACTACTCAGCAAGCGACTACATTACAGATTCAGGAGCTTCAGGAACAGCAATGGCGACCGGTACAAAAACAAGAAACAGATCGATTGGCGTTGATCCTTATGGTAACAAACTTAAATCAATACTTGTAATTTCTGAAGATAACGGCCTTGCAACAGGCCTCGTTTCTACATCAGCTATAACGCATGCTACTCCAGCTTCTTTCGTTGCACATCAGACCGGCCGGGAAAACTATGAGGGAATAGCTCTCGATTTCCTGAAAACAGACATTGATGTAATGATAGGAGGTGGATATAAGTTTTTTGCAAAGAGGAAGGACAATCTTAACCTTATTGATAGTTTAAAGAATAAAGGTTATGATGTTCAGACTGATCTTAATGGTATTTTGAAGTCTAATTCGACAAAACTTGCCGGGTTTACGGCAGATGATGGAAATCCTTACAGGCTTAAAGGTCGGAGAAATATGCTTCCAGCTTCTACGGGGAAAGCAATTGATATTCTTAGTAAGGATAAAGATGGTTTCTTCCTTATGGTTGAAGGATCAGAAATTGATTGGGCTGCTCATGATAATCATGCAGATACAACAATTGACGAAGTATTTGACTTTGATCAGGCTATCGGTGTAGCAATGAATTTCGCCGAGAGAGATGGCCATACACTTGTTATAGTTACCTGCGATCATGAAACAGGCGGTGTAACAATTACTGAAGGTGACCGGGCAAAACATACTGCAAAACTTGAATTCTCATCCGAAGAGCATACAGCTGTGATGATTCCTGTTTACGCTTTCGGACCTGGTGCAGAAAAATTTACCGGTATTTATGATAATACTGATATTTTCAGAAAGATCAAGGCTGCGCTAGGTCTCTGACACAACGAGTACAATAACGAAATTTTTTTGACGCCCTCTTGGGCGTCTTATGTTTTTCAGAATTATAATCTTGTTATCAACATCACTTTAATAATTTGAGATTTAGTGTATTTTTGCGCCATATTTCACACATAAAAAAATGAGCGGATTTTTTGGAAGTATTTCAAAACAGGATTGTGTAATGGATGTTTTCTATGGCACTGATTACCATTCACATCTTGGAACAAAAAGAGCCGGTATGGCTTTTTTTTCAGAAAAAACAGGATTCCAGCGCGCAATCCATAGTCTTGAAGATGGATACTTCAGGAATAAATTCGATAACGACATTAAAACATTTAAAGGTAATGCCGGAATAGGAGTTATAAGCGACCATGAAGCACAACCTATAGTTGTTACATCCCATATAGGACGGTTTGCCCTGGCTACTGTAAGCAAAATTTCGAACATTGATGAACTTGAACAGCTGTTCATGAAAAGCAGACGTACATTCTCTGAAACAAGCCAGGGAACAGTTAATCCTACTGAACTCGTTGCAATGCTCATAGCTGACGGAGATGACTTCGTATCAGGAATAAGGAATGTTTATGAAAAAGTCAAAGGTTCCTGTTCAATGCTTATCCTTACTGAAAATGGTATAATAGCCGCAAGAGACAAGCTTGGAAGAACGCCAATTATTATTGGTAAAAAAGATAAGGCATACTCTGTTTCATTCGAAACATGCGCTTTTCCTAACCTCGGATATGAAACAGATTACATTATTGGACCATCCGAGATCGTTCAGTTGACAGCCGATGGATATAGACAACTTTCAAAACCTGCAGATAAATTACAGATATGCTCTTTCTTATGGGTCTATTTCGGCTATCCTCCTTCATGTTACGAGAATCAGAACGTTGATAATTCGAGGTTCGCTTGCGGGGCTGCCCTGGCTAAAAATGATGATGTTAAAGCTGATTTTGTTGCCGGAATCCCTGACTCGGGAGTAGGTCATGCAATTGGTTATAGCAATGCGAAGCATATTCCTCTCAAAAGGCCTTATGCTAAGTATACGCCTACATGGCCAAGAAGCTTTATGCCTCAAAACCAGGAAACACGCGATTTGGTCGCAAAAATGAAACTTATTCCAAACAAATCGATCATAAATGATAAGAGTGGCGTGTTTCTCGATGATTCAATCGTAAGAGGAACCCAGCTTAAAGATAATGTCAAGGATCTGCACGCAGGTGGCATCAGGGAAATACACATGCGGATTGCATGTCCTCCTCTTGTTTATGCTTGCGAATTTCTGAATTTCAGCAGATCAAAATCAATCTATGATCTTGCTACAAGAAGGGTGATAAAAAATCTCGAAGGGAAAGAAACAGCTGATGTTACTTCATATTCAGATGAAACTACAGGAAAATATAAGGAAATGGTTGAGCAAATAAGAATTAACCTTGGACTTACTTCACTTAAATATCAAAAACTAGGCGATCTTGTTAACTGCATTGGTCTTCCTAAAGAAAAACTTTGCACTCATTGCTGGGATGGATCAAGTCATTTTTGACTTTTCCTTCTGTGATAATCATAAAGCTTAATAATCATAGCATAGTGATCACCTGGCTGGGAGTATTCCGGTTTAAAACTATTATTTGTGGAGGTAACAGAAGCCCTTTTTCGATAAATCTGTTCCTGATTGATTGAAGCGCCAGTTCTGGTGTATTATTGTTCTTACTTAGATGTGCAAGACAGATGCAGCTTAACCTTTCTGAAATAACCCGTGACAGAAAATCAGAGGTTTGATCATTTCCAAGATGACCATTATTTGATTGTATTCTCTTCTTAAGATAGTAAGGATAGCTTCCTTCAGCGAGCATCTTTTCATCATAATTCGACTCAATAATAAGAATGTTTGCATTCCGCATATATGAAGCTGAAGTTTCGCAGACATGGCCAAGATCAGTTGCAATTGTTAATGTTTTTCCCATATAATTGAGATTAAATCCTATAGTCTCAGGCGCATCATGGCTAACAGGAAAAGCTTCAATGTCAAACCCGGAAAGATGAAATTTTTCCCGTAAAGGTATTTCTCTGGTACAGTCAGATGTAATATTGCATTGCGAATTCAGGCTTTTCCAGATATTCTTTGTTGTGAATACCGGAATGTGATTCTTTCTAATCAGTACTTCAAGTCCCCGGATATGATCTGAATGATTATGTGTTACAAGAACACCCATTATCGATTGAAGAGATACATCTATGCTTTTTAGGTGTTTTCTGATTGATGTAGCTGATATGCCTGCATCTACTAATATTCCATGAAACTCATTACCAATATAATAGCAATTACCACTGCTTCCACTGCTAAGACTACAAAAATTCAATTTCATATTAATAAATTCTATTCAAAAGTAATGGATTAAGTATATTAAAATGCGAATGCCGTATTAAATTGATTTTTTTAATAATTCAATTATATTTATGCCCTTTGAAATTAAGTAGTCATTTTATCATGAGTTCAAACCAACTAATCGGAGAAAAAATCTCATCACTGAGATCTGTAAAGAATATTAGATTGGAAGATCTTGCTGCAAAAGCAGGACTTTCTGAAAACCAACTAAAACTGATCGAGTCAGGTCAGTCGATACCATCGCTTGGTGTCCTTATTAAGATTACACGGGCATTAGGCATCAGAATAGGAACCTTGCTTGATGATTCAACAAAAGAGGGTCCGGCGGTAATGAGAGAAAATGAACACCAATCAACAATAAGTTTCTCCACAAATGAGAATGAAAGCCGCGAACATCTGAATTTCCTTTCTCTTGCACCGAACAAAGCAGGAAGACATATGGAACCTTTTATGGTTGAAATTATTCCAAACAAGAATAAAGATGTTAAATCTTCTCATGAAGGTGAAGAATTCATATATGTTCTGGAAGGTGATGTTGTTATATATTATGGTAATGATATTATTGAACTGGGCAAGGGAGATAGTATATACCTTGATTCCATTGTAAGCCACCTTGTAACAACTAATTCTGGCACAGCCAAAATACTTGGAATAGTTTACGTACCAGTATAAAGACAAAAGCATGAAATTATTGGAAAAGACACTCGGGGAATTACTTGAGAAATGGGCAATGGAGATTCCTGAACATGAGTTCATGATATATCCTGACCGTAATCTTCGATTCACATATTCAGAGTTCAACGATCGCGTTGATAAACTTGCAAAAGGACTTATAAGCATCGGTGTGAAACCAGGTGATAAGGTGGGAATCTGGGCAACGAATGTTCCCGACTGGACTACCTTCATGTTTGCAACTGCAAAAATCGGCGCCATACTGGTTACTGTCAATACGAGCTATAAATTATCAGAACTGGAGTATATTATAAAAAATGCAGATCTGCATACTCTCTGTATTATAGACGGGTATCGCGACAGTGATTATGTTAATATGGTATTCGAGCTTGTACCGGAACTTAAAACAACTGTCCGTGGCGAATTAGCAAGTTCTAGGTTTCCGGAACTAAAAAATGTCGTTTTTATCGGTCCGCAAAAACATCGCGGTATGTATAACACCCATGAACTTTTATTACTCGGCTCTTATCTGCCAGATGATGAACTTCTTAGAAGGAAAAAAACAATTACATGCCATGATGTTGTTAACATGCAATATACATCGGGCACAACAGGATTTCCAAAGGGGGTAATGCTAAGCCATCATAATATTGTTAACTGCGGACAAACAACAGGCGATTGTATGAATTATACGAATGCAGATAAACTTCTTGTTTGTGTTCCATTATTCCATTGTTTTGGTTGTGTTCTGGCAGTATGCTCAGTAATTACCCATGGCTCAACGATGGTTTTTGTTGAGGAATTTGATCCGCTGATGGTACTTGCCTCAGTTCAGAAAGAACGCTGCACTGCATTATACGGTGTCCCAACAATGTTTATTGCGGAGCTTAATCATCCTATGTTCAGCATGTTTGATCTGAAATCGCTTCGTACCGGGATAATGGCAGGGGCGCTATGCCCGATTGATACAATGAAACAGGTTATGACCAGGATGAACTGTAACGAGCTTATAATCGTTTACGGATTAACAGAATCATCGCCTGGGATGACAGCGACAAGGATAACAGATTCAGCAGAGATCAGGGCAACAACTGTCGGTACTAATTACCCCGGGGTGGAAATCAGGATAATTGATCCTGAGACTGGTCTTGATTGCCCGGATGAGGTGCAGGGGGAAATCTGCTGCCGTGGATATAATGTTATGAAGGGTTATTATAAAAATCCGCAGGCAACAGCACAGGCAATTGATAAAGATGGATGGCTCCATTCAGGCGATCTTGCCGTAAGAACAAAAGATGGTTTCTACAGGATCACCGGCAGAATAAAGGATATGATAATAAGGGGAGGTGAGAATATTTACCCGCGCGAGATCGAAAATTTCCTTTACCAGATACCTGAGATCGAGATGGTTGAAGTTGCAGGTATTGCTGATAAGAAATACGGGGAAATAGTTGCAGCTTTCGTAAAACTTAAAAAAGGGAACACACTTACACAGGAAGAAATACAGGAGTTTTGCAGGGGTAAGATTGCCCGGATGAAGATCCCAAAACATGTGATCTTTGTTGAAGATTTTCCAAAAACTGCAAGCGGAAAAATTCAGAAATACAAGCTTAGAGAGATGGGATTACAATATGTTGAAAGTTTGAATAACTGATGAAAGATAGCTTTCCTGTACGACTGCCTCTCCGGATAGACTGGAGCGAGACCGATATTTTCGGGCATATTAATAACCTGGCAATTCAGAAATATGCACAGGCAGCGAGGGTTTGTCTTCTTGAAGAAGCAAAATTGATGAACCTTCTTGATACCGAAAGGAAAGGCCCGGTTATTGCCTCAACAAAATGCCAGTTCCTCAAGCCTGTGTTCTATCCTGGCAATGTTATCGCATATTCGAGAGTAGAACTGTTGAAGAACACCAGCTTTGGTGTTTTTAATGTAGTTATAAATGACAATAATGAGATTGTTGCCCAGGTAAATGATATTATAGTGTTTTTCGATTTTGAAAAGAAAACAAAAACAGCATTGCCACAGAATATCCGTGAGAGTCTTGAAAGACTCATGAATGGAGAATATACGACTTGAATCTCGTCATTGCGGTGAATAGCAACGGATTCCCCCATCGGACATCCTCCGCAAAGCTCCGGATGTCTGAATCGGAATGATCATAAAAGGCACTGTCATACCGAACACCGACTTAGCAGTATGAGTTATCTGTTCGTTAAAATAGCTCTTAGATAATAACTGATCTCCCTCAAAGCGACAAATTATCAGGCTTTGTATTAACCTTTTTCCCTTTAACAATCGATGCTACAATGCTTACCATCAGTATTGATGCTATTATCAGTAGAGACACAAACGGGTTAATTTTGAAGAAATCAGATATCACCATCTTTATTCCAACGAAGACGAGTATAACAGCTAATCCGTAATGTAGATAAATAAAATATTTTAGTGATCCTGCGAGCGCAAAATAAAGCGATCTTAAACCCATTATTGCAAATACATTGGACGTATAAACAATAAAAGGATCATTGGTTATAGCCAGTATTGCCGGGATAGAATCAACAGCGAATATCAGGTCTGTTATCTCTACGAAAATGAGAACCAGGAAAAGTGGAGTGGCCAGGAATCTCCCTTTCCTGATAAAGAATCTTGATCCATGGTAATCATGAGTAAATGGTACTACCTTCCTGATCAACTTAAGAAACTTATTATTCTGAATATCTATCTGGGTGCCTTTATCGCGTGCAATTTTTATTCCCGTATAAACAAGAAATACCCCGAAAATATATATTATCCAATGGAATCTTTCAATAAGTGCAACCCCGGCAAATATGAATATTGCACGCATTATCAATGCGCCCAGAACCCCCCAGAACAAAACTTTATGCTGATATGCTGCCGGCACATTAAAAGAGCTGAAAAGAAGAACGAAAACAAATATGTTGTCAATACTTAATGACTTTTCAATTATGTATCCTGTCAGATATTCAATTGCCCGTGTCTTTCCAAAATAATACCATATAACTACATTAAAAATAAGCGCCAGGGCTATCCAGACAAGGCTGAATACAACAGCTTCCTTGAATTTAACCTCGTGGGCTTTCCTGTGAAAAACTCCCAGGTCAAGGGCAAGCATTATGAGAATGAAGATGTTGAATCCTATCCAGATGTATGGGTTATTCATTTGAATCCGGTTTAATTACCTATTCTTTTTTTCTGAATCTTTTAAAAGGTTTGATGATCTTTAACATAGGGATTGAAACAATTATTACAAATCCCAGCAGGAAGAAAATACTGTAATTCATCAGGCTTGGGAACCTTTCACCAAGAAAGTATCCAAGCGACGTAAGTGTCCCAATCCAGATGACACCCCCAATGATATTGAAATATATAAATTTTCCAAAATAAAGCCTTGATGCACCGGCAAGTATTGGGATCAATGTCCTTATCACCGGAAGAAATCTCCCAAGAATGAAACTCCATACTCCGTATTTTTCATAATAATGCCTTGTTTTCTCAAGGTAAACCTGTTTGAAAAATCGTGAGTCGGGCTTGTTAAACAGTTTTGGTCCTAACCAGCGACCTTTGAGATAACCAGTAAGGTCTCCAAGGATGGCTGCCGACATCATTAGAATCAGAAGCGGAACAAAAGGTATTTCCAGTAGCTGAGTTCCGCTTAGCAAACCTGCCGTAAAAACAAGATAGTCTCCACCTGGCAATACAAGGCCAAGGAAGAACCCTGTTTCAAGGAAAATAATAATCAGGATAAGAATCAGTCCTCCGAAATCAATCAGATGTGCAGGGTCGCTATAGAGGTGCAAAATTGTATCCATGAAAAGCAATTCAGATTATAACAAAAATTAAACCTCTTCTGTTTTTAATTTGGATAAAATATGTTAATTGAACTGTCAACAATGCTGATATGTTTATTATAATAAAAATACTATGATGATTCATCTCGTTGATGGAACATTTGAATTGTTCAGGCACTTTTATGGCTTACGCCGTTTCAATAAAGGTAAAGACAAACAATACGGGGCAGTTATTGGTGTTTTGAACAGTATTCTCCAGCTCATCGATGAAGGTGCTACTCATATAGGTGTTGCAACAGATCATGTAGTTGAATCTTTCAGGAACGAACTATGGCCCGGGTATAAAACTGGAGCCGGCATTGAACCTGCGCTCTGGTCTCAGTTTCATCCCCTGGAAGAAGCCCTGGAGTCAATGGGTATAGTTGTTTGGCCCATGGTTGATCTTGAAGCAGATGATGCACTCGCCTCGGCAGCTTTCCTGGCTGATAATGATACACGTGTAGAGAAAATATGCATTTGGACACCTGATAAGGATCTTGCTCAATGTGTAAAAGGTGACAGGATAGTGCAGGTGGACAGGAGGGCGAAGAAAATCAGAAATGCTGCTGATATTAAAGAAAAATTCGGTGTGCCTCCGTTCCTTATACCTGACTTTCTCGCGCTTGTTGGTGATACCGCTGATGGATATCCTGGTATCCCGGGTATTGGCACGATGGGAGCTGCCAGGTTGTTGAATACACATGGACAAATTGAATCCTTTCCCCAAGGACTCCTGTCTGAAAATAAAGAACTTGCTCTTTTGTTTAAACGCCTCGCAACGTTAATTAAAGATGCAAAACTTTTTGATGAAATTGACCAGCTTAAATGGAAAGGGCCAACATCCAGCTTTGCAGTATATGTAGAGAAGATGGGGGATCAGAGATTATTGACAAGGGCGAATCTTCTTGCCGGAAAGATTGTCATGTAAATGCATTAAAAACCAGGTGTTTTGATATATTTGTCTTAATAATAAGACAAACCGGGGTATGTTGTTGTTATATTTTTCTCTGTTTTTTGATATAATCTTCCTGATATTCTCTCTTGTTCTTTTATTGAAAAAATCTCCCGCAAAAAAGGCCAATAGCCTTTTAGCCATTACATTTATGCTTATGTCAGCATGTGGTTTCTGGTTGACTTTTCTCAATTATGCTATGGTAGTACAATCCCACAATCTTCTGACTTATTATTATCCTTTCTCTTTGATAATCGTGATGTTTATCGGACCATCAATTTACTTCTATGTAAGACAATTGTTCGGTTATTCTGACTCATTTTTTAAATCTTATGTGTGGGCTCATGCGTTACCTGCATTGCCCGCAATAATCTTCTTTTTATACTTTTCCACCCTGACTGCGAATGAACGTGTTATATGGCTCATTGAAGATTATGAGATGGTAAGATGGCAGGAATATGCCATTAATATTTTTTTCTATATTCAGCTTACATGCTATATTGTGTTTTGTATGTACATGGTTGAAAAACAATTAAAAAGATCGCGATACCTTGTATTTGATAATAAACAGATTGATATTCTCTGGCTTCGATACTTCTTTGGGATTTCCATGTTGGCATTTGTAATAAAAACAATTGTCTGCGTGTTGATAAACAGTGATCGTGTAAATACGCTTATAGGATTGTTTTTAATGGATGTAATATTTCTGTATTTCTTCATCCAGTCTATCTGGAAAACAGGATTGTCGACACAAACATATATTGAGTTACCTAAGGTTCAAACACCATCTTTAAAGATTACTGGTGAAGTTACAGATTCATACATAAAAACTTTACTCAGCGTAATTGAACAAAATAGAATTTACTTATCTCCAGATTGCACAATTGAAGAAGTTGCTGAAAATTGTAATATACCCCGGCATCATCTGTCTCATATTCTGAATTCAAACCTGCAAAAAAGCTTTTCTGATTTTATTAATGAGTACCGTATTAAGCATGCTTGCGAATTGCTCAAAGACGGGAGGATGGCACATTTAACTATCGAAGCGCTAGGACAGGAATGTGGTTTTGGTTCAAAGGCAAGCTTCAACAGGGCTTTTAAGAAACACACTGGATCCACTCCATCAGAGTACAAGCAAAAGCTAAGGCTTTAGAAGCTGTTAAGGCTGTAAAGGCAATATATACCAACTCTAGTCACTCTAGTCACTTCTTAATAACTCATTATACTCTAGTGCACACTAGCTCACTCTAGGCACTTCTTTGTTTCATTTTATAAACTGATACGTATTGAGCCATATAAAGTAAAGCTTTCATAGATTCCTATTCTATTTTCGCAGCGGGAAAAAAAAGAAGTCATGAAATCAAAATCAAATTTCGTTGTTGTTTTTTCTTTAATAGTGTTTGTAAATGGAGCATGTAACAAAGAGGCAGAACCTGATACTTCATTACCATCAAATGCATCCGAATCATTTGAACTGGTTACCAAAAAGTGGGATTTCACTGGACCCTCGGTATATAGCTCAATAGAATTAACAAAAGATACTGTTTATGTTGTTCGAAAAAGTGGTTCAGCAAAATCGGCAGATTCTGATATTATAAGTGGCAGATTTACTATAAGCGCCGATGGAAAAACAATTACTTTAACAGGTTTCGGCACGATGACAATTAAGTCAGTAAGTTCAAATACAATCTTCATTGATATTATTATTGATAATTCTTCAACTACCATATCTCTGGCAGGAACACAAAATAATGAAGCACAAAACGAACTGGCGGGATCAACATGGATAACCGGCACATTGAATGATAGTTTGGATGGCAGTGCAGTGGCAAAGAAGAAATTTTATTTAAAAATAAAGTTTATCACATCATCATACATGGAGGTATGGAATTGTTATTACGACGGCACTTCTGAATTAAATATGCCAGGAGGGTATTCTTATGATGATATTAAGGGTGGAATAAATGACAATATTTTTAAAGTATCACCAATAGAAGGTATAACCAGAGTGTACAAGAAAATATACCCAGCAACTACAAATCAAACATCAGGCAGTATTACCGGGACTGAATGGAGAACCGGTACACTAATTGAAAACAGTTCTGGTACGGTTAGAAGGTATTATTTGAAGATGACGGTCTCCAATGATGCTATTACCATCTGGGATTGTAATTATAATGGAACATCACAAGTCAATACTACTTTCCCCTATACTCAGAATGGAAACAAAATTCTGCAAAATGGAATTGAAATTGCAAAAATTGATCATAGAGCTCTTACAGTAGAGCCAGCTGCAGGCATCACAAGAATATTCGCGAAACAATAGCAATTGTGCAGAAGTGCAGTATAAAAGAATTATAGTCTTTTTCCCCGGGGTTAATCCCCAAAACAGTCCCCAATTTAAGTCACGTTTCTCCCAGGAACGTGACTTATCTTTTTCATTCAGTTAACTACGGTATAAGCTTACTTCATCAGCCAGACAAACCCTATAGCTCCATAATTGATAAGAGCAAAATTATATACCTCATCATTATCAGCTCCTCCTTCGAGAATCCTGTAACCTGCTTTAAAACGAAAATTGTTGGAAACATTGTAAGTAACTGCTAGCAGAACATCTTCGGCTCTGCCCTGAGGCGCTGCTAATGCATCTCCTTCAAATAGAAGCCCGATTTTTTCGCCGGTCTGCCAGTCAAGTCTGAAATTAATTATTGGAACAAAACCGAGATTTTTTATTTCTGAAGAAGTAGAAGGAGAACCAAGCCTGATCATCGCATCTCTTATTTTGGCAGTGAAGCCGATTCCAAATCTTGTTTTATCTTTTCTTACCAGGTCATACCTGTATGTAAACCTGTAAGAATTAAATTTATAGGTTCCTGTAATGTCTTCGCCACTGTTAAAAGTCTGATCCTGGAAGTAGATATCAAAAGCGTTTATGCCTTTAGACTCAATCGTGAGAGGGGCAAAGAGGAGTGAAAGAGTATGCCGATCATTGAAAATATAACCTGTTCTTATCCTATAGAAGAGATCAGTCCTGGCATCAAGATCATCCTTGAGCGAGAAAATTGTTCCACTGGTCCCTGGAACTCTTACATCATTGTAACCAGTTGCAGCGAAACCTGTTTCCACATCCAAAAATACCTGGCCACGGATAAGTGACGTTCCTGAAAAAATAATTACAAAAGTTAGAAATATTTTATATGGGTTTTTTGTTCTCATTTGATCTTTTAATATTAAACAAAATACAATCAAATGTGTTCGAACCCTTTCAATTGCAAGTATTAGAAGGTTGTACAGATTCACTAAATTCAAATCTCAAAGAAATTTTTGATATTATAGAACACCTTGTGATCATATTCTGTCCTCCCTTTTATTTCAATAACATCATGTAGTTTCTCCAACTGATGAATCACCTGCTGATAGTTGTCGTTCATCTGTACCAAAAGATACATTACACTTGTTGAACCTTCTCCAATAGCGCCACAGAGTATCCCATCGAGATTATAACCACGACGAGAAAACAGGCCAGTGATATGCGACATTACTCCCGGATGGTTGTTTACAATTAGTTCTATAACTATCTGATTATTTCTCTTCATTTTAGTTAAGTTTAAAAATTATTTTTATTTTGGTTTTACCCTATCATTATTTTGTTTGCTGACCCGGGGGGAACCATTGGAAATACATTCTCTGAAGAATTTATCGGTATATTGATAAAAACCGGTTCTTTTAATTCTAGCGCTTTCTTTAGTATTTCATAAGGCTGTTCTTCTGTTGCCAGATCGAAAGCTTTCAGGCCAAATGCTCTCGCAATATTTGGAAAGTCAGGAAGTGCATAAAATTTTGATGCTATGAATTTCTTGTCATAAAATAATTCCTGTTGCTGTCTGACAAGTCCAAGATGACCATTGTTAAAGAGCAAAATTGCAATATTCGGTTGTTGTTCGGCAATCGTTGCCATCTCCTGTATATTCATCAATAGTGATCCATCGCCAGAAAAACAAATTATTTTTTTATCAGGGTTTGCAAGAGCAGCTCCTATTGCAGCAGGAACACCAAAGCCCATGGTGCCAAGGCCACCAGATGTTAGAAGAGTTCTTGATTTCCTGAAAGGATATCTCATTGCAACCCACATCTGATGTTGGCCTACATCAGTTGTTATTATGGTATCTGAAGGTACCATTGAAGAAACTTCATCAATAATCCTGACAGGATGAAAAATATCATTGTATGGGGCATTTAAAGAACGGTTATGTTTTTTTGAATCAAAAACTTGTTCTATCCATGTTTTTCTATCATCATGCCTAAGCAAAGGCAAAAGTGAATAAAGGAACGGATTCAGATCTGCATTGATGTTAAGTAAGGCCGGTTTAATTTTGCCTATTTCAGCATTATCAATGTCAACATGGATTATCCTGGCATTTTTGCAGAATTCTGAAACCTTTCCTGTCGCCCTGTCATCAAATCTGAACCCAAGTGCCAGAACAACATCAGCCTGTTCAATAAGCTGGTTAGCTGTTCTTGTCCCATGCATACCTAGCATACCAAGATAAAGAGGATGAGACGGGTCAATCGCTCCTAAACCGCGCAACGTTGAAGCCATGGGAATATTATTCTTCTCAGCAAGCTGAAGCAGTTCATTTTCTGTTGATGCCTCAATAATACCTGCGCCAAATAGTATTACGGGTCTTAGCGATGTATTGATTACTTCAGCAATTTTTGCAAGATTATCTTTATCAACATTATTGATTACCTGTCTCTCTTTAAAATCAGGCCATTTCTCAAAAGTGTGCTCCTGTAATTGAACATCGCGGGGTACATCAATAACAACCGGCCCGGGTCTGCCAGATTCTGCAATGTTAAAAGCTTCGGGTATAATCTCAAGTAATTCTTCGGCCGAATGCGCCAGGAAATTATGTTTTGTTATCGGAATTGTTAAACCATACGTATCAATTTCCTGGAACGCATCTGTGCCGATTAATGTTGTTGCTACCTGGCCAGTGAATGCAACAACAGGAACAGAATCAAGCTTTGCATCTGCAATTGCTGTCAGGAGGTTTGTTGCACCAGGGCCTGAGGTGGCAAAACACACTGCAGCTTTCCCTGTGCTTCGTGCCATTCCCTGGGCAATGAACCCTGCGGCCTGTTCATGACGCACCAATACATGCTTGATTGAACTGTCATGCAACACTTTGTAAAGTGGAAGATTCGCACTGCCCGGAATACCGGCAATAATTTCAATCCCTTTTCGCTCTAGTAAACGGATAATGATTTCTGCTCCTGTCTGCTTCATAAATAGAATAATAAAAATTAATAAAACAAAAAACCCTGCAGGATTCACCAGCAGGGTCTATTATCATTTAAACAATATTCTTTATCTGCGGTGAATACATATTAACCCCACGACCACCACAGTGACCACGTTGATAAAAAGTTTCGAAATTGTATTCACCATCATTATTAGGTTCTTGTCTGACAAAAATAAAAAAAAACTAATTCAAAAACTTAATCGATTAAAAATTCAGATAAAGATCATCAATTCTTTTTCCTATCAAGTATCTTTTCTATTTCATCCATTATTTTATTCATCGCTTCAATTGTTCTATCGAAAGGGATATTAGTAGTCATATCAGCTCCTGCTTTTTTTAGCAGCTCTATAGGGTAATCAGATGACCCTGATGAGAGGAATGTAAGATACTTGTTAAGGGCATCCTTATCACCGCTTAATACTTTTTCAGCAAGCGAAATTGAAGCTGTAAAAGAGGTGCTGTACTGGTATACATAGTATCCCATGTAAAAATGGGAGATAAAAGCCCATTCCATCTCTATGTTCTTATCTACTTTGCAGATACCCTCTTTATCGCCATAATATTTTCTTACAATATCAAGGTATATTTGCGATAAAGATTCACCTGTTAGTGGCATTCCTTTCCAGGCAGCTTCCTGAATTTTATGCTCAAACTCTGCAAATTGTGTTTGCCTGAAAAGGGTCCCCTTGAACTCATCAAGCCATGACATCAGAAACGAGAGTTTTGTATTATCATCAGCAATATTTTTCATCGCATAATCGAAGAGCAGAACCTCGTTAAATGTTGATGCAACTTCTGCAACGAATGTTGCATAACCTGCCATTGGATAGGGCTGAGCTTTTGTTGATAAGTAGCTGTGCATTGTATGTCCAAGTTCATGAGCCATTGTACCAACATCATCATATAGATTATTATAATTCAAAAGAATATAAGGATGAAGATTCTCATTCCTTAATCCTGATGAATAGGCTCCTGCCTGTTTTCCTGCAGTCGGATATACGTCAATCCATCTACTGTCAATTGCTTTCTTTACAGTTGAAACATATTCCTGTCCAAGCGGCTTCAAAGCTTCAAGAACAATTTTTGAACCTTCATCATAATTATACTTGATTTCAACATCCTTAACAACAGGTGCATACAGGTCATAATAATGAAGTGTGTCGACACCAAGCATTCGTTTTTTTATTTTAAGATACCTATGAAATGCCGGAAGGTTCTTGTTTACATTTTCAATCAGCGAACTGTATACAGTTACCGGGATATTGTAATAGTCAACTGCTTCTTCGAGCGTTGAATTATAATGTCTTGCTTTGGCATAAAACATCTGTGAATTCATTTCACCACTTAAGGATTCGCCGAATGTTGATTTGAAATTTTCAAAGTTGTTCCAGAATGCATCAAATACTTTCTTCCTGTCCTCACGGTTTTGAAGTGTCCTGTAAAGCTGATAAGATGAAAGAGTTATTTTAACTTTTTCGCCATTTGATAGCGTAACCTCTGCAGGAGGCATTTCAGCATTAGCAAATGTGTTGTACACCGATGATGATGTTCCTGACATTGGGCCGGCAAGAGACATTATTCTTTCTTCAGGCTCACTAAGTGTATGTTTTTTCATCCTGAACATCTCTGACAAACCTCTTTTGTATGGAGCAAAACCAGGATCTGAGTTTATAAAACCTTCTATTTTGGTCCAGTCGGCGCTAAGAATTTCAGGATCGGCAAAAGCTGTTTTTTCACTAAAATCAGTCAGGATGCTTCTTAGTTGTTGCCCCATTCCAATATATTTCATGTTTCTTGTGTCGAGATCAGCGTTGAAATTTACGTAGGCAGATATCCTTGAAACCTCTTTGCTTAATTCAGTATTCAGTTTGAGGTAGCTTAAAAGATCAGCCGATGAACGGGTTAAAATTCCTTTGAATTTTTCCACTTCCTGAAGCCTGGAAGCAAGTGATTTCAACGCGGAATTCCATTCTTCATCAGATCTGAAAAGGATTGACAGATCCCATTTGTATTTATCAGGGATTTCTTCACGGGTTTTCTGACTGTGTAGTACAACAGGAACAGAAACAAGGAACAATGTAATTGCGAAAATTTTTAACCTTAGATATTTCATATTACAGTACTTTATTCAAACAATTAAAATAAACATAAAATATTGTAATTGCATAATTAAATGTTTATAAATAGTAAACAAAATAAATGTAATTATATGACGTTTAATGTACTGCATATTGATCATTTGTTCAAAATTAATACAATATCGATCTAATTTATGTATCTTTATATTGATATTTGTTTATAGATGAGAGGATTAAAAATCCACAAATTGTTTTTTTTATCGTTATTTCTGTCATTTAATCTTTACTTAAAAGGACAGGATTACAACTCAATAATAAAGGCTGACAGTGATAGCCTTATACTGTTGCTTGAAGATTGTGAAACAGATACCTGCAGATTCAGGATATTATATAATTATTACTGGAAATATGCAGATAAAAATCATGATCGTGTTAAGGAGATAGGAGAGAAGGCATATTCCATTATTAAATACTCGGATAATATTCGTCTTCTTACCGATGGCTATGATATTAAAGGTGGGATTCTCGAAAAACAAAAACAATTTGATTCGGCTTACATATATTTCAGAAGAGCTCTGAATCTCTCTTTAAAGATTAAATACAGGTCCCGATCTCAATGGAGCATGTATCACCTTGGACTTAATCTTAGAAATATGGGCTATGCAGATTCCTCGTTATACTATTTCAAAGAGCTCCAAAAGCAGGGTAGTTTTAACATTGAATCTCCATCAGCGCCTGATGTTCTTAAGCAGATAGCCTTCCTTTTTTTTGAAGATTATCATCTACAGGATAGTGCCGAATTATATCTTAATAAGATACTTGAGCTATCAATGGGAGATCCTGAGAAGGAATCAGAAGCTTATCTTACCCTGATGAGTTTTTATTATAAGACAAACCAGATAAGGCGGCTCTTCGAAACAATAGATGCCGCTCTTGTTCATGCTGAGGAGGAAAATTATGACAAGGTAATTATCAATATCTACGATCTGATTGGGGATATGTTCCTTGTTCAAAAAAAGAATTATGAAACAGCCCTGCTCTACTATAAAAAGGTACTTGAAATCTGCAGGTCAAAGTATACAGACTGGGAAGCAACCATCCTAAATGATATTGGTGACCTTTATCTTCAGATGGGTAATGACAGTATGGCTTATGTTTCAGTTAAAGAAGGTTTTGAGGTTGCTAAAAGTATTAACTACAAACATCAACTTTCGGAAAGTTACAGGAATCTTGGTAAAATATACAGATACCGTGGAGATATTGCGAGAGCCATTGAAAACTTCCAGTTATGCTATGATACAGGCTGTGACATCTGTTCAAAGGTTGTCTTCCATAAAGCCCTGATTGATATTGGCGATTCTTATGTTTTGCTAAACAATCGTGAAAAAGCATCTGAATATTATTATGAATCACTCGCACTTGCTCAACATTTCAATGCAAAAAAGGAAGAAGCAATTTCTGACCTAAGATTAGGAAATTACTATAGTCTCAATAATAAGGAAAAAGCAAGACTGTTTTATGAGTCATCTGCAGAGAAAGCAAAAGAATCTGATGATCTGGGGATAATAAAGGATATTGCTGACACACTCAGCCGCTTCTACTTAAGCAGCCTTGACTATAAAAAAGCATTTGAATACCTGAATCTGTCAAGTATTACAAATGATAGTATCATTGAACGTGAAAAGGAAGCTAACTTATCTGAGTGGGAGTTAAAATTTGAAATAGACAAGATAAATAAAGATAATCTCCTGAATGAACAGCTCGCTGAAGCAGAAATAAAACGCCAGAAAACATACAGGAACTTTTCATTATTGATAGCAATCCTTTTTATTATCCTTGGTTCTGTGGTATACAGAAGTTTCAGGAGAAAGAAGAAAGATAATCTTCTGCTTGAAAAAATGACAGTTGATCTTAATGAAGCAAACGAGATGAAGCTTCGCTTTTTCGCCAATGTTTCTCATGAGCTTCGGACTCCCCTTACACTTATTAAGGCGCCTCTGGATATTCTTCTGAAACAACCTGATAACCATCAGCAAAAGGATTATCTCGAGTTGATAAACAAAAGTAGCCGTAAACTGACAAACCTGATCAATCAATTGCTTTACCTGAGGAAAGTTGATGAAGGCGCTGTTACTCTACAGCCTGTAAGAGGCAATATTTCAGCCTGTATTAATGATATTGTATCGCTATTTAAACAAGTTGCAGAAAACAACAGCGTCGAACTCAGTTTCAGGTCCTCCAATGACATTATTATCCCATTTGATCCTGAAAAAATTGAAACAATTATCACTAATCTTCTGACTAATGCTTTTAAACATACACATGAAGACGGGAAAGTTATTGTTTCCATTGAGAAGGAATCTGCGGATACTATAAAGATCATTGTGCAGGATACAGGAAAAGGAATAAAGAACGCAGACATTGACAGGATCTTCAACCGGTTTTATTCTGTTCAGGAAGATCTTGGTAATAATTCAGGAATTGGAAGCAGTGGCATAGGACTAAGTCTTGTTAAAGAACTTGTTACCATTCATAAAGGGAATATTTCTGTTGAAAGTAAGGAAGGAAGTGGCACCAAATTCACCATAACAATTCCTGCAGGCAAAAATCCATATCCTGGCATTACAGTTGTTTTGCCTGATAAAGAACCTGAAGAGATCGAGTCCGGTAAGCTTTTGTCATGTAATGTAACAATGCCACAAAATTTCGAACTGGATCCTGATTACAAAGTATTGTTAGTTGAAGACAATAGTGATCTTAGGAATTTCCTTAAATCAGAAATATCAAAATACACAAAGGTTATTATTGCAGGTAATGGAGATGAAGGCTTCAAACTTGCTGAAGCTGAACTTCCCGATATAATAATAACTGATGTAATGATGCCCGTGATGGACGGCATTGAATTATGCAAGCTCTTAAAAAGCAACCTTAATACGAGTCACATCCCGGTGATTATCCTGTCAGCAAAAGCATCTCTCGATAGCCAGATTAAAGGCATTAATACCGGCGCTGATGACTATATACCAAAACCTTTTGATCTTTCATTGCTTCTTGCAAAAATTCATTCTGTTCTTAAATCAAGAGAAGCCTTAAGACGCCATTATCGCACGCAATTATCAATAATCCCGTCTGAAATCACTGTTACAAACGCAGATGAGGGTTTTCTTAAGAAGTTGATAGATATTGTTGAGGAGAGGATCGCAGAAGATGACCTATCAGCGAACCTAATAGCTGCATTGATGGGAATGAGCCGTTCTGTCCTTTATGCTAAACTGAAAGAAATCACCGGCCAGTCTGTTAATGAGTTCACCAGGTCAGTTAAATTGAAAAAAGCATCAATGGCCCTGTTGCAGAATAACAAATCAATTTCCGAGATTGCTTATATGCATGGATTCAATACTCCGCAATATTTTACAAAATGCTTTAAAGAAGAATTTGGCACCTCCCCCAAGGAATATGCCTCAAGATTTAACCAGTAGTTTTCAGCTTTCCCGGACGATAGTATAAGTAATCAGGATTCTGTTATAAGAACCTGTCTGTTGTTTGGAATACTTTTGAAAACTATAAACTATTCCGGCAATGATTGTAACTATTATTTCAATGAACAGGAAGATCATAATCAATTCAGTTTTCATTTTTATATGTTTTATGCCGGAAAGTTTTTCTCAGAAGGCATCCTTCACAGGGTTAGGTGATTTGCCTGGAGGTGTGTTCAGTAGTTCCGCAAAAGGAGTCTCGGATGATGGCAATTTGATTATAGGATATGGAACTACTTCCTTAGGAGAAGAAGCATCCCGATGGACTGAAGAGAAAGGAATGCTAAGCCTGGGGAACCTTCCACATAACAGCTTTGAGAAAAGCTGGGCAAATAGTATATCAGCCGACGGAAAGGTAATTATTGGCTATGGTGATCCTGTCGGACAAGGATGGAATACCTATAAAGGATTTGTATGGACCAGTTCTGAGGGTATGCAGGAAATCGGCACACTCGATACCTCATCAAGATCTATGGCCTTATGTGTATCAGGTGATGGAAAAATTATAGCAGGAGACGGAGGACCGGCAGCATTTAAATGGACCAGGAATTATGCAACTGAACGATTGGGGGTGTTGACACCCCGCACTCACAGCCGTGTAGTTGATATGTCAACTGATGGAAAGGTAATGATAGGTCAAAGTTATAGTTTGCCTCAATGGAATGATGAAGATGGTTTTATTATGAGTGAGGATGGCATTATGCAGTCCATGTTTTCTCTTACCGGTGGTAAGTACTGCATGGTCCTGGCAGTTTCTCCTGACGGTTCAGTCGTGGCTGGTACAACTAATTCAGGGTCGTCATTCCCTGCGTTTTCCTGGACAAAAGAAAAGGGCTTTGTCACCCTGGGACATCTACAAGGAAGAAATACAACACATCCAGGCGACATGACACCATATGGGAAAATCATTGTCGGTGGAAGTTTTTCAGGTCCGGATAGTGGAGATGCCTTTATATGGGATAGTATAAATGGAATTCGAAACCTGCAGAATGTTCTTGAAAAAGAATACGGGCTTGATCTTACTGGATGGAAACTTCAGAATGCCAGCGGAATTACGCCGGATGGTAATCTTATTGTGGGTGATGCCATCAATCCAATGGGACAGAAGGAAGGTTTCAGGGTGATTTTGGATACAACCGCTTGGCGGGCAAAAAAGGAAACAATAAATATCGATTTTACATCAAAAAACTGGAAAACTCTTGGTTCAGAAATAAAAGAATTCGATTCAAAACTGACTACATATATTCCAAAAGATACCGGAATTGGGTATTTGGATAGTATGTATTTTCAAAATGGAATTATTGAATGTGATTTATATTCACCATCAGATAAAGCATATCTGGGGATTGTTTTCAGGATTACTTCGTTGAGTAATTTCGAATTTATATATTTTCAACCTCATACAAGTGGTAAATGGGATGCAGTACAGTACGATCCCATTTTTAATAGTTCAGCAACCTGGCAGCTTTACAATGGGACAGCATATCAAGCGGTTGCAAATATTCCTGTAAGAGAATGGTTTCATGTAAAAATCCAGATTATAGGTGATTCTGCGAAAGTCTATCTTGGCAATAATCCAAAACATATATTGTCCGTAAAGTTAAAGCATGATTATTCCTCAGGCTTTATTGGTGTTTGCAGTTATCATCCTGCCTATTTTGCAAATCTTAAAGTGACAAAACTTGATACAGTTACATCTTTTAAACCAGAACCGGCAATCGCTTCACAAAAGCCATACATTTCAAATTGGCAGATTTCTGAACCATACGACAATTATGATTTCACAATTGAAAAGCCGTTCTTAAATGATAGCATTGTAAGTAAGTGGCAGAATATAAATACTGAAGAAAACTATTTAGTGAACCTTAACAGGCATTTTAGTTTTTCAAAATCAAAAAACACTGTATTAGCAAAGGTGATTATAGATTCGAAAAAGCCGCAAAAAAAGAAATTATATTTTGGCTTTAGTGATAAGATAAGAATATTCCTGAATGCTGAAAACATTTTTACCGGAGATAACAGCTTTCATGAATCAGAAAAACTTGAAGACAGAGGCTATGTCTTAGATAAACACCAGATAATAGAACTTCCATTAATAAAAGGAGAGAATGAATTGATATTAGAAATTACAGAAAAACAGTTTGGGTGGGGTTTTATTACACAACTGGAAAATTTAAAAGGAGTTGAAATAATAAATCAATAAACAAAAGAATGGAGAGTCCATCAGTTCAAACAGGATTAATTTCATATTGTGGATTTTATTGTGGTTCATGCCCAAAGTTCATTAAAGGACAATGTGAAGGTTGTAGAGGAGATAATCTAAAATGTGCAGTCGGATTCAGGTCCTGCAAAGTAAAACCATGTTGCATTGAGAATGAGTTTAAGTCTTGTGCCTTGTGTGATAAATATGATACTGTTAAAAATTGCAAACTATATAATCCATTTATGATACGATTTGGACAATTTATTACACGGACAAATCGAAGATTAGGGATTGAGATGATAAAGGAAAAGGGAGAGACTGAGTTTGTTAAGTATATGATTAATAAAAATTGGGTGACAATTAAGACAGGAAAACAATAATGCGCAGCACACATAACATATTTAAAAAAACTAGAATAAATGAAAACAGCTCTTTTCTTCTCTTTTTTGATTATTACAATCAATCACGTATCAGCCCAAAAACTAAGTTTGGAGTATTCAACATTTCTCGGTGGGAGTTCTGATGACCGTGCCCATGTAATGGCTATTGATAAACGAGGCAATATATATTTAACGGCTCCAATTGTATCCACGGATTTTCCGATTACTGCAAACGCTTTGAACAATACACCTTCGGGAATATACCTGGCAAAAATTAGCGCCGGAGGTGATTCACTTATTTTTTCAACATATATAGGAGCAAGTGGAGGTGCTAATTATGCACATGGTGTGTTTGTTGATGATAAAGGATACATTTATATCACAGGAAATACAACCAACTCGGATTTTCCAACTACCGAAAAAGCGTTTGACAGAACATTTAATGGCCCTGCCGATGCTTCACATGGCGATGCGTTTGTAATGAAGCTTAATCCGGAGGGGAATGAAATTATTTATTCCACATTTATTGGCGGAAGCGGAATGGATATATCGGGGAAAATCACCGTGGATGCTGAAGGGAATGCTTATGTTATTGGTTCGACCTCATCAGCAGATTTTCCTGTTTCAAATGGCGCTTATGATACAACCTTTAATGGCGGCAGCAATGATGGCAGGGATGATATCTTTGTTTTAAAATTAAATGCTAAAGGAAGTGATCTTCTATATTGTACATATATCGGTGGTTCCAATACAGAACTATATGGTAATAATATTTTAATTGATAATACAGGTACTGTTTACTTTGCAGCTACCACATCTTCATCGAACTTTCCCGTAACTGCCAATGCCTTTGATAAAACATACAATGGTGGTTCGGGAATCCGTGGAGCAGGAGATGGAGTAATTGTTATACTGAATCCTGAAGGAACATCGCTTGAATATTCAACCTTTTTTGGAGGAAGCGGGGATGATTTTGCATACGGGTTAAGTCGTAATGAAAAAAATGATAATATATATATATGCGGTGGAACCTCATCATCAGATATTCCTCTAACCCCGGATGCTTTTGCTCAAAATACCAAAAGCGGCTACTTTGCTGAATTTAGTAATGATGCCACGAAACTCCTGTATTCAACATATTGGAATGCAAGCATTCAGACAATTGGCGTTCAAAAGTCAGGAAATATTATAATTTCAGGTTCAACCGAATCGACAGATCTCACTGTAACAACTAAAGCATTGGATACAGCTGCAAATGGAAGCGGTGATATTTATATTTCAATTTTTAACCCTGTTAATAATACGCTTCTCTATAGCACTTACTTCGGAGGAAAGAATAATGATATTCTTTCATCTTTATTGATCGATGGCAAATCACTTTTTATTTGCGGTAATACAGCTTCACCTGATTTTCCTGTATCGGAAAAAGCTTATGATAAGTCATTCAACGGAGGAACGAATCAATGGGGAGGAGATGCGTATGTGTCAAGATTTATTTTTGATCTATAACTTAGTTCTGTAATTGATTCTTACCATGATTACAGCGAATCAGCATTCAACGAAATAAAATAAGAAAACTTATATTATGAAAATAGCACTCACTTTCACTTTATTGATCATTTCAATTACCAGCTATTCACAGAAAATAATTTTGGGAACTATTGATAATCGACAAACAGGGCTCCCTTTACAATATGTCAACGTGGGATTTATTGATAGAGGAATTGGAACAGTATCGAAAATTGATGGTACTTTCTTATTAAAAGTCAACTCAGATTTATCGTCAATCGATAGTTTACTGGTTTCAATGATTGGATATAAAAGCCAAAAGTATTCAATTGATAATTTGTTCTCAGATACGCTTAAGATATTATTGGAACCAGAAACTTTCAGCTTAAAAGAGATAATAATCAAACCGAAAAACATAAAAAATATCGGCTCAATATCGACTTCAAAAAAGTTAGGGATTTATTGGGGCTCCCAATCTTCACTTGGCGGAGAGGTTGGTATTCCATTAAAAATTAAAGAAAAGAGTAGCAAAATTAATGGATTTAAACTCCACGTGATTACTAATAACTGGGATAGTATTAAATACAGGTTGCATGTATATAGCATTAAAGATGGCTTGCCTTGTGAGGATTATTTAAAACAGAATAGGTTTATTTCAATTAAAGACAGCACAGGAATTGTCTCATTTGATTTAAGTGATTTCAATATTATAGTAGACAGCGATGTAATTCTAAGTTTAGAATTACTGGAAACATTTGGTAATGAGGATGGATTAATACGTATTTCGGCAGGATTGACAGGCAACGTATTTTCCAGGTATGCAAGTCAGGACAAATGGACAAAAAACAAAGGTGTCCATTTAGGTATGGAAACACAAATATCGTATTAAATGCCAATACAACCATTACGACCATTACAACAATAATTATATGCCCATGAAACCCATATTCTTCTATGTAATCCTGATCTTATCCGCATTTTCATGCAAAAGCCATGAATTTACCGATCTGTATGGTGATTATCTCGGACAAACGCCACCGGGAGAGACTCCTGTTATTTTTGCCCCAGGGATGGTTTCTGATTCTTTCATGCAGCATAGTTCAACTTCCTTCTCATCTGATGGTAACGAAGTATACTGGGCATCGCGTAAAGATCCAAAGGAGAAAATATTCGTCTCTTACATGAAAAGAATCAACAACAGATGGACTAAACCTCAGGCCTTCGAACCTTTTCCTGATAGTTCAGGTTGTTTTGACCCTTTTATTACCAACAATGGCAAAAGATTATATTTTGCAGGCAGAGGAAATGATGCAGATATATATTATGTTGACAGAGAAAAAGAC
>DATALD010000086.1:0-2663 GCA_036261255.1 Bacteroidales bacterium | reverse complement strand
CTGAAGGGACAAGCTACATGGATGTGAACTATGCAGTGGTAGACCGGTTGGGTTATGACAAGGAAGACATCCTGAAAATGGAAGCTGAAGAAATCATTCCTTCCGAATACTGGGATTCGGTTCGGGAAAATCTAAAGAAGATCCAGAGCGAAGGTTCCCGGATTTATAAAGCCGGGGCTGTCTGCAAGGACGGCACTATTGTCCCTCTCGAAGTGAGTGCCAGGATCATTGATTATGATGGCAAGAAAACCATTCTTTCGGTTGCCAGAGATATTACGGAACGGAAAAAGGCCGAAGAGGCACAAAAACTGAATGAATCCCGGCTCGAAGCACTGGTAAAACTTAATCAGATGACTGGAGCCTCTTTAAAAGAGATTACGGACTTTGCAAGGGAAGAAGCAGTCAGGCTTACGGGAAGTAAACTCGGATACCTGGCATTTATGGATGCCTACGAGACCTCACTGATTATGCACTCCTGGTCAAAAAGTGCTATGGAAGAGTGTACCATTGAAGACAAACGTTTCATTTATCCCATAAAAACCACAGGGCTATGGGGAGAAGCAGTCAGGCAGCGCAAACCCATTATTACAAATGACTATACAGTTCCGAGCTCCCTGAAAAAAGGATATCCTGAAAATCATGTGCGTCTGACAAGACACATGAACGTACCGATATTTGATGGGGACAGGATTGTTGCTGTTGCTGGGGTAGGAAACAAGAATGAACCATACGACGAATCCGACCTCCGCCAGCTTACTCTACTTATGCAGGGAATGTGGCAGCTTATCCAGAGAAAACAGCTGGAAGATGCCCTGAAAACCTGTTCAGAAGATCTTTCAAAAGCCAATGACGAGCTAAGGTCTCTTAACAGGATAAAAGCGGAGTTTGTGACTGAAAACCTTCCAGATCTCAAATTTGACTTTAGTAAGCTCATAGATTACGAAACCTGGGAAGCAATTGAGGACCAGCAGCAGAAAGCTATAGATTCGGTTATTACAAGTTCGGACCGATTGAGGCATATGGTGGATTCGCTACTTTACATGAGTCTGGAGCAGGCAGGAAAGATTGAATATTCTTTCAGTGAAGTCGAGCTCAAGAAAATCATTTCAGATGCCTATCTCAATCTTGTCCTCCTGATCGATGAGAAAGCTTTGAATTTCAAAAGTGAACTGCCCTATAGCTTGCCCTCTATCAGGGGAGATAAGAACAAGCTGACAGAACTCTTTACAACCCTTATCAGTAACGCTATCAAATTCGCACCGCAGGGTGGGAATCTGGAAGTAAAAGCTACCGAAGAAGAAGAAAATATCCACATTACTGTAAAAGATAGCGGAACAGGCATTCAGAAAAGGCTTATCCCTCATATCTTCCACAGGATCTACCAGGTGGATGACTCCCTCAGTCGCAGGTACCAGGGCCTTGAATCGGGATTCTATATTTGCAAGAACATTGTAAACGCCCATGAGGGTGAAATCTGGGTAGAAAGTGAGGAAGGCTCAGGTACCAGAATGCATGTAAGGCTTCCAAAAAGATCCCTGAAACATGAAGCGTAAATTGGAACATAGTTTGAATTTATTAAATAAAGTGGCTGGAGATTTACTATGAAATTGGAAATGTTGGGCACGCTTTTCCTCTCGGACAAAAGGAAGGATCTTCTTCTGCTATTGATGGAGGAACCCAGAAATATAGATGAAATAAAAAATATCCTCAATGTGACCTCAAGTGCGATCATGACCCAGATTAAGATTCTAATCAGCCAGGGACTTATCATCCATGAAGATGATCTTTATAAACTTTCGGACATCGGGAAAGTGATAGTTAAGAAGATGAAGCCGCTGCTGAATACCCTGGGGGTCTTTTCGGAGAATATGGATTACTGGGAAAACCACAACATAAGTGCAATCCCTGTCAGCCTTCTTGACCGAATTGATGATCTGGGAAGCTGTGAATTCGTCGAGCCTGACCTTGACCGTATGTACGAGATTCCTCAGAAAATTGAAGAAAAACTGGTCTCCTCAGTCCATGTTATGGAAGTCTCTTCTTATTTCAACCCTGCTTACCCCTCAACCTACGTCGAACTAATTAAAAAAGGAACTGAAGTATCCCTGGTCGTCACAAAGCCTGTATTTGAAAGGCTAAAAAAGGAATACACCGCATCCCTCAGGGAGTACCTGACAAGGGATAACGCGAGAATCTTTGTCTGCGATTGCCCTGTAAGGTTAGCTTCAAGTGTGGTTACGGACCACTTTATGGCCCTCTCCCTCTTCTATAAGAACGGGATATATCATAACCATGCGATGATGAGCCTGGAGAATACTGCTCTGAAATGGGGAGAAGACCTCTTTTTGCATTATATGAGGAACTCAAAGGAGATAAAGGAAATCGAATGCGAAAATGACTGAAAACCAAACGCACATAAATTCTCGAAGATACTTATGAAATATTTAAAGAAATGTGTAATGAATATATACAAAACGTGCGAGTACTCAAGCCTTATTTCTTAATCTTTAACTAGTTTCCAATTTAATTCTTAACCAATTTCCTCTTACTTTGAAATTTTACCTTGAAGATGCATTTGAGATGATCAAAGCCTTTGATCAGATAAGAGCCATTGATCAAGTAAAAGTCCTGCGTGAAATCAGGCAAATCAATAGAATTATGTG
>DATALD010000123.1:0-4171 GCA_036261255.1 Bacteroidales bacterium | reverse complement strand
AGATTGTGCTCAGAAGCCTCTCTGATAATAAGAGAGTTGTTACCAGGTAAATTAATCCTATTGTGGTCCTCTATTCTTTTTTGTCCATTCAGGTACAGAGCAGTTTTAGAGTCTTTGGATAGAAAAAGTTCTCTGAGCTTTCCATAAAATACAATCTCCCCTCCGTGTTCCCCCGGCCCGGGTCCCATATCCATCACATAATCAGCAGCTCTTATTACCTCAGGATCATGTTCAACCACAATAATCGTATTTCCGGCATCACGCAAATTATGGAGTACACCAATAAGGCGGTTTATATCACGAGAATGTAATCCAATACTTGGTTCATCGAGAACAAAAAGAGCATTAACAAGTGATGTACCAAGGGCTGTTGTAAGATTTATTCTCTGAACTTCACCACCGCTAAGTGTTCTTGACTGCCTGTCTAAAGTCAGATATCCCAATCCTACATCAGTCAGGTATTTCAGACGAGTACGGATTTCCTTTAATACCATCTCAGCCGCCTCGTCATATGGAGCAGGCAGCTTAAGACTCTCAAAAAAAGCCAGTGCCTTTTCTATAGGTAGCAGCATAACATCATGAATCGTTAAACCTATTCCATCACCCAACCTCCATAAAAAAGCCTCCGGCTTAAGACGGGCCCCATTACACGCTGGACATATGCGATACACACGATACCTGGACAGAAGCACACGTATGTGCATCTTATAACTCTTGCCCTCCAGCCATTTGAAAAAACGACTCACTCCATACCATTTGCCCTCATCAAATTCCCCCTCACCATCAAGAACCCACTTTTTCTGTTTCTCAGTAAGGTCTCTCCAGGATACATCTACCGGTATCTTTCTTTTTGCAGCAAACGCCATCAGCTCATCCTGACATTCGCTAAAACTTTTTGTCTGCCACGGCTTTACCGCACCATCTCTAAGTGTTTTATTTTCATCAGGTATAACCAGACTGTAGTCCACTCCAATAACCCTGCCAAAACCTTTACAGGTTTCACATGCACCGACAGGTGAATTAAATGAAAAGAGCCCCTGAGATGGTTCCCTGTAAAGTATATCGCAATCGGCACAATGAAGTCCGCTTGAGTAAGATTTTTTTATTATCTTTTCTGATTCTTCGCAATGTACAGTGACTTTGCCATTTCCATGCTTCATTGCTGCTTCCAGATCCTCAATCAGCCTCGACCTGTTAACATTTGTAGCTATTACCCTGTCCTGAATCACCTCAATTGAAGTATCCTCTTGAGAGTAAATACGGGTATAACCTTGCGCAGAAAGAAGATCCATAATCTCCTGAATTTGGAAATTTGCCGGTATCTGGACTGGAAATGTTATCAGAATATCTTTATTTTTGAATAACGGGATTATTTTATCGCATACAGATTCAGGGTTATCGGATGTTACTTTATTACCGCATTTTTTACAAACAAGAAATGATACTCTTGAATAAAGCAGTTTGATATGATCGTTGAGTTCTGCCATGGTTCCGACAGTTGAACGTGATGTTCTGACAGGGTTAGTCTGGTCAATAGCAATAGCAGGCGGAATTCCATCAATTTTTCCCACATTGGGTTTATCCATACGGTCAAGAAACTGTCTGGCATACGAGGAAAATGTTTCTATATAGCGTCTCTGTCCTTCAGCATAGATTGTATCAAATGCCAAAGACGATTTCCCAGAACCACTTACCCCTGTGATAACAGTCATTTTCTTAATTGGGATTTTAAGATTTAGATTTTTAAGATTATTCTGCCTTGCACCTTCGATTATAATAAATCCCTGATCCATATATGTCCTGATATATCCTGAAAACTGAGTTTAAAATTAGCGTGAGAATCCGTTATAAAAATAGATTTTAACGGAATTATACTATAACAAATTCGTTTAGATATTACAGGTTATTTAACTAACTTGAATCAGTAGTTACTACATTTACAGGGAAACTACATGCCATTATGGCCGGATAACTGAAATTGATACCACTGCCAATATCAGAATTATTAGAAATGACATCACCGTATAATAAATAATCGACTATCTCTTCTTTTTACCAATTAGTATTTTCTGTTAAGTATGCGTTTTTTTCAGAAAGGTTCTGTTATGTATACACACATATTGGCCAAGAAGCTCGAAGATGCGTTTTTTGCAGAAAAAGATCTCAAATTAATTAATCAGCTAAAACAGATGAAACAGTTGGAAGAAAATATGGATTCCATTTCCAAAGTCTCAGGAATAACTAACAATGTTGTCCTAAAGAAACTTGTGGAACTCAATATCCGTCCGGAAATTGTGGCAGCCTTATCCATTGTTCCAGTAGTAGAAATCGCCTGGGCTGATAATAAACTGGATTTAAAAGAGAAACAAGCGATACTGTCATATTCCGAAAAGCATATTGGTTTAAATGAAACATCCAAAGGACTCCTTACTCAATGGTTGGAACGCAAACCTCCTGAAGATATGCTTGAAGCCTGGATTCATTACATCAGAGGCGTATGCGAGAAATTAAATGCAGAAGAAAAAAAATCATTCAAGGATTCATTTATGAATCAGGCGCACACAATAGCCAATGCAAGTGGAGGATTCCTTGGAATTGGTAAAACATCTAAAGAAGAATACAAGGTTTTAAAAATTCTGGATAGCGCTTTTGATTGAAGAACAATTAGTTAAAATACCGCTTAAAATATAGCTATTCAAACTTGTAAGCCTTGTTTATACTGAATTTCGATAATATTTAACAAGGCTATCTGCAAGACTAATTACCTGCACTTCCATACAACCTGAAGTGCAGGCATTACATTTATTATTCACCTGAATTTTCCAGGTTCTGCATTTCTTCTTTCAACTTTTCAATTTCATTCGTAATATCATTATCTTTATTCTGCAATTTTTCCTGCTCTTTAATAATCGATGATTTGCTAACCATTTTCTGAACTGTAACAAGAGCATACTCTATCTCGTCTCTTACCGTCTTTATTGAGCGCTCAAAAAATCTGGTTCTTTTGGACTCTTCAGCAAATACCAGATACTGGTCAATCTTTTCTTTACGTTTAACCTGATCATTATGAAGGCTGTCAACAACTTGCTGCTTTACAGATTGACCTTTTCTGGCTGTATTCACCACCTTTTCGGCAAGGAATGCATATGACATACGATCGCTTTCATAACGCATTTTTTCTGTATTAATCGAATCTTCTGTAAGAATATTATGAGCATCAAATTTTTGAAGCACTGGTTCCAGAATAGTTTGCGCCTGTACATAATTTTTTTCCAGAATGTGCCCATATGCAATCAAAAGAGCTGCTTCACCCTGTGTTACAAATCTATTACTCTTCTGAGAAAGTTTTGTACCTGCATCGATGCAATCTTTCCATTGACGAGCTTTAATTGCTGTCCAGCCCAATCCTAACATTGCATCTTCAAAATAGTAACTTCCTTCAGGAACCATTCTTAATGCAGAAACGGCTTTTGATAATGAATTATCTTCATAATAAACATATCCCAAAAGTACAAGCGAACGGTTTACAATCTCTCTTTCTGCCTCAGATGTCACATTTGAACTTACACAATTATCCAGCCTGGAAACAACATCCTGCATATCCGAATCCATTAATGCAAATGCAGTAGCAGCTGAGTGTTGTGCAAAAACGTAAACAGGATGACCTTCCGGAACCATATCAAAATATTGAATAGCCTTGGCATATTCTCCCCTGCGTAATTCCGTTTCACCCATAATATAAGCCCCGTGAGCACGGATAGAATCTGGAACGCCCTGCCGGTTCAATTCGATATACTGATTTTCAACCAAATTATAATTACCCTGTCTGTATTGCACTCTCATTATCCCCAGATCGCTATGAGGTGTTATATAACTTAAAGAATAGTCTTTCTTAACATCTTCATATAATTTTATTGATTCTTCCCGCATATCCAGCTCTTCAAGACTTGAACCAGCATAATGGGTTACCAAGTCGTTCTTATGAAAATCCGGATACTCTGCAAGAATGCGTGCATAAATGAAGTAAGCGCCCCAGTAATCTTTTTTATAGTAAAGTTTCATTGCCTTATTATACAGCTCACTGGAGTTGAGATTCACTAAACGGGCAACTCTTCTATTACGAACTTCTTCACGACTTCTTCCAACATCAGCCCTCAAATACAGAGAATGA
>DATALD010000083.1:0-3281 GCA_036261255.1 Bacteroidales bacterium | reverse complement strand
TGGTATTAAGGTGGGAACCACAATCAGCAGGTTTTCCTCGGAGCAACCGCATAACAACTACAAACCGGGCTTTACTGCAGGCGTATTTGTAAATTACCCGATATCAGGAGCTTTTTCTGTTCAGCTCGAACCGGCTTATTTTCAACAGGGAGGTTATCAGATTTCAATTGTTGATCCAGCTTTGTTACTCGAGGATTCTCCATTTATTTTAGAAGTGGAAGATCGTAATGTTACTTATAACAATATTGATGTCCCGTTGCTTGTAAGATATGACAAAACAATAGGAGGGTTGAATTTCTTTGCCATTGTAGGTCCTTCTTTCGGGTTTAATCTTAACACAACCAGAGATACACATGTCTCAGCTCGTACTTCAGGTTGGATTCCGGTTTATAATAATTTTTTCAGGAGCGAAAATATTTCAACAAATATTAAAACCGTTCAATATGGAGTTACCGGTGGATTAGGTTTTGAAAGTGCTCTCGGAAACCACTTGATTATTTTTGATATAAAATACAGGTACAGCATTAATGATACTTACCCTGGTTACAGTTATCTTGGAATTTTTCAGACTCAGGGCGATCTCAAATCAAACTCTTTATATTTTACCCTTGGTTTTGGCTTTTGAAAATTAAATAGATGTTTTTTTAATTCAATTTAAACTATGAAAAAAAGGATTCTCAAATTATTTTTACTGATCATTGTTCCTGCAATGGTTCTTTTCTCATGTAAGAAAGACGATTTCAGTGAAAAAGATGCACTGGATGCACAGCAGACAGTTGATGTTGTAATAACCGTTGCTGATGCCTCATCCTCTCAAACCCCTGTTCAGGGCGCTACTGTAAACCTCCTCGTCGACAGTATTTTTGTATCAAAAACAACAAACGCCAGCGGTTCAGTCGTATTTACAGATGTTAAAATCGGAGGCGAAGTTGCAGTTACGGTGACTAAAGATGGCTATACTTCAATAATGTATACTGTGGATGTATATCCTGAAAGTTACAGGCAGACGCAGGTTTCAGAAATTGTTTCTATCTATTCTCTGGCCACTGAAAAACTTGCCACATTTAAAGGGAAATTAACGATGCAGAGTGATTTAACTAACAGGGTCAGGGAAGTTGCTGCCGGTGTTATTGTTAAAGCAAGAAATAGTTATTTGTATGGAACTAATCAGTTCTTCACTGCAACAACTGATAATGATGGTAATTATACTCTCGCTGTTCCGGTGAGTACTTCAAACAACGATATTACCCTTTATTTTCCTGAGTTCACCACTAACCAGAAACTTGCATTTACTCAACCTGACGGAACAATAGCAATAGCAGAACGTGAGGTATTATACAGATCTGATGCATCTCCCATTCTCAGTATTCCTGCCGTACCAAGTATATATGCTACAATTGAGTCTCCAGTAGCATCAAATGGAACAGGTTTTGCATTGGGATCAAAACCAAACAGAGTACCACTCAATTTTTTATCTTTATCAGGTGAATTAATAAGTGGCGGCGTAGGTTACAATGGAGGAGTTACTATTATGGATGCATTGATTCCTTTCAGCGATGATCCTGATGGCAACCATGCCGATTTACAGGTAGATATCACTGACGGTGTTATTACTAATATAGATGGGATTATTCCAAATACTGCTACATATTCAGTTGCCCCGACTCTCAATCTCAGTACTCTTTCTCCAACAACTCCTGCAGTTATTCAATCAACCTTCAGGACAACCTATCTTATTTATATTGCAAATAAAGGTACTGGTTACACCTTCCGTCCCCAGGTCTCCGGTGAATATGAAATGTATTCAGGTGATGAAAAAGTAAAATATGTTGATGAAAATATTAACGACTGGGGAAGTGATTATTTAGGCGATGGGGAATTGCTAAATAATCGCACTCAGATTAAAAACGGTATGCTGTTAAGCACGATGGGAGATGGAGACACACTCATAACAATTACATCCAATTATTTCACTTCAGCCCCGGTTTTCACATCAGTTCAGGCTCCTTCAAAGAAAGCAATTATCAGCCTGGATCCAAGTGATATAAGTTTCAGCGATAGTACATTATTAACAATCGATATAGACAATGCCGGAAGCGGGTATAACAGAGCAACCCCGCCGGTTATAACTCTTACAACTATTGGTGGTTATGGTTCCGGCGCAGTTGCAAAAGCTACTGTAGATTCAGATGGAAGCCTGTCATCAATATATATCACAAATCCAGGTAAAGGCTATGTTAGGAATGTGAATGACTGGAGAAAACAAGATTACACAGGTAACGCTAGTGATTCACCAACTGATCCATCTACTACCCTTTATGGCGTCAGAGCTGGTGAAATCTATGTTCAGGATGTTTATTATGGTACAGGATACCAGCTCCTGAATCAGATGGCTAAAAAATAACATTTCACTAAATTAAAAAAGGCTGTTCCGAAAGGCACAGCCTTTTTTATTTCAATCAGACAGAACAACTTCTGCTCTCTCATCAGATTAACAATCCTGTATACTCAGATTTCAGATAAATTTCATATTTTTATATACTTCTCTTCAAACCATTCAAATATCAGATATGAAAACAAAACCTACACGCAGGAAATTCATTGGAAATGTCAGCAAAGCATCTTTATTGCTTGCAGCTGGTCCTCTAAGAACCTTTGCATCTGACAGGACAAATAGCAATCCGTTAACTTACGGCCGCTTCAGCCCTAATGACAAAATCCGTTTCGCAACTATTGGCATGGGTATAATGGGTAATGCTGACACAGATTCGGCGCTTAAAATCCCGGGAGTCGAGCTCGCAGCCGCCTGCGATCTCTATGATGGAAGATTACTGAGGGCAAAGGAAAAATACGGCAATAATGTCTTCACGACCCGTAATTATAAAGAAATACTTGACAGAAAGGATATTGATGCAATTATAATTGCAACAAGCGACCACTGGCATGCAAGGCTTGCAATTGCAGCAATGAACAGCGGGAAAGCAGTTTATTGCGAGAAACCAGTGGTTCAGAAAATCAGCGAAGGCCTTCCTGTAATTGAAACACAGAAAAAAACAGGCCGGCCCATGCAGGTTGGTAGTCAGAGGGTGAGCAGCATTGTGTACAGGAAAGCTAAAGAAATGTATAAGTCAGGCATAATTGGTAAGCTTAACTGCGTTGAAGCCTCTTTCGACAGGCAGGATGCCCTTGGCGCCTGGGAATACACAATGCCGACAGACGGCTCACAACAAACAGTCGACTGGAACAGGTATGTCGAAGGAATGCAGAAGATGGAATGGGAT
>DATALD010000102.1:0-2108 GCA_036261255.1 Bacteroidales bacterium | reverse complement strand
GCAAATATCAAAGCATTTTCTTGTAGATTTGTTCTTTTTTAGCTCGTATATCTTGGTATAAATTGCAGCGCAAAATCATACACATTGATATGGATGCCTTTTTCGCATCTGTCGAACAACTTGACAATCCTGATCTTAGGGGTAAGCCAGTTGCGGTTGGCGGAAGCGGGCCAAGAAGTGTTGTTGCAGCTGCCAGTTATGAAGCAAGAAAGTATGGGGTCAGATCGGCAATGCCTTCACTAACTGCAAAGAAACTTTGTCCGGACCTGATCTTCGTAAAACATAATTTTGAAAGATATGTAGAAATATCTGAGTCAATCCATGTTATATTCAGGAAGTACACTGATATTATTGAGCCAATTTCATTAGATGAAGCTTTTCTTGATGTAACCTGTGATAAACTAAACCTTGGAAGCGCTACAATAATTGCTGAACTCATAAGGAAGGAGATAAAGGAGATGACAGGACTCACAGCATCAGCCGGTGTATCTGTTAATAAATTTCTTGCAAAAATTGCATCTGATATCAATAAGCCAAATGGCATCTTTGTTATTAAGCCAGATGAAGCCGAAAAGTTCATCGAGAGCCTGCCTGTTGAGAAATTTTTTGGCATTGGCAAGGTAACTGCAGAGAAAATGCACAAGTTAGGTATTCATAAAGGTTCCGACCTGAAGAAATGGGACCTTCCATCGTTGGCTCGAAACTTTGGCAAGTCAGGAGTATACTTTTATGATATTGTTCGTGGAAAGGATGACCGTCCAGTGGAACCTGATTCCGAAAGAAAGTCAATAGGTACAGAGCTTACCTATGAAAAGGATTTGACAACAGGATTTGAGATAATTGCAGAGCTTTATAAGCTTGAAAAAGAGTTGATGCAAAGGATTGATAATGCAGGCACAACGGGAAAAACACTAACTATCAAGATTAAGTTTTCTGATTTCAGGCAGATGACAAGAAGCAGGACAGTTAATCACTATGTCAGGGATTTTAAGACATTGCATAATGAAATAACCCAGATAAGGAAAACTATTGACCTTAATGATGTCCGAATCCGTTTACTTGGTGTATCAATTTCAAATCTCGAATCAGATGAAAATGCTGATATACAGCTTAATCTTTTTGATTGATTTCAAAATAATCCTTCAATTGTAAGATATCTTTCCCCGGTGTCGTAGTTGAATGTAAGTATTCTTTCCCCACCATGCATTTCAGGCATCTTCTGGTTAACGGCAGCAAGAACGGCGCCTGTCGATATTCCTGCAAAGAGTCCCTCTTCTTTTGCTGCTCTTTTTGCAAATTCAAAGGCTTCTTCTTTGTTAATTGTTATTACACCATCAAGCAGTTCTTTATTCATTATTGAAGGAATGAATCCTGCACCCAGACCTTGTAGTGGATGAGGACCTGCAGCACCTCCGCTGAGTACGGGCGACTGAACTGGTTCAACTGCAAAAATCTTTAACCCTGGATATTCTTTCTTTAGTATTTCTCCACATGCGGTAATGTGCCCGCCAGTTCCAACACCTGCAATTATATAATCAAGCCCTTCGGGAAAGTCTTTCCTTATCTCCGCCACAGTTGTTGACCTGTGCACAGCAACATTAGCTTCGTTGTCGAACTGCATTGGTATCCATGAATCAGGAATTTCGCCTCTCAGCTCTCTTGCACGTTCAATAGCGCCTCTCATGCCATTTTCCCTTGGAGTAAGCACAAATTCAGCGCCATAAGCTGCCATAATTTTCCTTCTTTCAACAGACATCGATTCAGGCATAACAACTATTAACCTGTAACCCTTTACTGCTGCAACCATTGCAAGACCTATTCCGGTATTGCCCGATGTAGGTTCAATAATTACACTGCCTTTCTTTAATAAGCCCTTTTGTTCGGCATCCTCAACCATTGATTTTGCTATCCTGTCCTTAATGCTTGCCCCGGGATTAGACTTCTCAAGCTTAATCCAGACTGATACATCGTTGCGAAACAACCTGTTAATCCGAAGATGTGGTGTATTCCCTATTGTTTCGAGTATAGTATTTGCAATCATATCATAATATTTAAATATTAAAATCCAGAGGTTCGGTAAATGTTTTATGTTCCCTTACAATTATTTC
>DATALD010000090.1:0-11454 GCA_036261255.1 Bacteroidales bacterium | reverse complement strand
AGATCCGATGGCTCTCCAGCGTCTAAAGGAAGCTGCCGAAAAAGCGAAGATCGAGTTGTCAAGCTCAATGCAGACAGAAATAAATCTTCCATATATAATGCCGGTTGACGGAATTCCAAAGCACCTTGTAAAGACATTAACAAGATCGAACTTCGAGAAGATATGTGATAAACTAATACAGGCTTGTCTGGAGCCATGCAGACTGGCCTTAAAAGACTCTGGCTTATCTGTTTCCGATATTGATGAAGTTCTTCTTGTCGGAGGTTCAACAAGAATACCTGCAATCCAGCAACTCGTTGAGAAATTCTTTGGCCGCGTTCCTTCGAAAGGTGTAAACCCTGATGAGGTAGTTGCTGTCGGCGCTGCAATCCAGGGTGGTGTTCTTACTGGTGAAGTAAAGGATGTGCTCCTTCTCGACGTTACCCCTCTTTCTCTGGGTATTGAAACAATGGGTGGTGTGATGACAAAGCTTATTGAATCGAACACAACTATTCCCACAAAGAAGACAGAGGTGTTTACAACTGCTGCTGACAGCCAGCCATCAGTTGAGATACATGTTCTGCAGGGTGAAAGACCAATGGCCCAGGGCAACAAAACTATCGGAAGATTCCATCTCGATGGCATACCACCTGCCCCAAGAGGAGTGCCACAGATTGAGGTTACATTTGATATTGATGCAAACGGCATCCTTCATGTAACAGCAAAAGACAGAGGCACTGGTAAAGAACAAAGGATCCGTATTGAAGCTTCATCAGGCCTAAGCGATGATGAAATCAAAAGGATGAAAGAAGAAGCAAAATCGAATGAGGAAGCTGACAAGAAAGCTAAGGAAAGAGTTGAAAAAATCAACCAGGCTGATAGCATGATCTTTACAACAGAAAAACAACTCAAAGAATTTGGTGATAAAATACCTTCAGATAAGAAAGCAACAATAGAAACTACTCTTGGTAAGCTGAAAGAAGCTCACAAATCGCAGGATATTGATGCAATCGACAAAGCTCTTGCAGAACTCAACAGCGTTTGGCAATCTGCCTCTGAAGAAATGTATAAAAACACTCAGGCATCAGGGCAGCAGGCACAACCTGACCAGGGACAGGGACAACAACAGCAGGGACAGGGTAAATCAGGCAACGATGAAGTAACTGATGTTGATTTCGAAGAAGTAAAATAGGGATGGTTAAAAACAATCATCAAAAATAATAAAACCGCAGTAAATCAAATATTTACTGCGGTTTTTATTTTTAATAATCTTTCTCAAATTCCATTATAAAAAAGAGGCCATAGCATTGAACTGGGATACTTGAACACTCTACCACAAACATATATTTGCATGCTCGCATCAGCTTATAGAATCACAGAATGAATGTAAGACATCTGTATCCTATTTGCACCATACATCATAATTATTTGAATTTCAGATGTTTTTATTTAGAAAAAGTGAAGTAACTTCAGAATAATAATAAGAGAGTCTGGATTTTCCCAGCTTTCTTTTTTTTGTAATTTTGTCCCTAAACTTAGTCAGAAAATGCAATTGAAATCAATAATATTCAGTCTTTTGTTATCGCTTCTTACCTCCTCTCTGTTATATCCACAGTTTAACCAGACAGATGAGAAAGGACTAAAACAAGGGCATTGGCGAAAAAACTATCCTCATGGTACAATAATGTACGAGGGTGATTTTAAAGACAATCATCCTGTTGGTGAGTTCAAAAGATATTTTGAAAATGGGATAATTCAATCTGTTCTTGTTTATAATCCTGATGGTACAGAAGCTGATGCAACACTTTATTATCAAAATGGCAAGCCTGCTTCAAAAGGAAATTACAAAAACCAGTTAAAGGAGGGTAAGTGGCAGTTCTTTGGAGAAGATAGCAGCTATGTTATGAGTGAAGAATTTTACATGAATAATTTGAAAGAGGGACTTTCAATTAAATATTATCCCGATGGCAAAGTTGCAGAAGAATTATTCTATAAAAAAAATTTAAAGAATGGCGCCTGGAGCAGGAACTATGAGAATGGCAAACCATGGATAAGGGCATTTTATTCTAATAACATGTTGGACGGGAAATATGAATCATGGTATGAAAACGGAATGCAACAACTTACTGGTCAATATAAGTTTGACAGAAAAGATGGTCTCTGGAACTTCTTCAATGCCGATGGTAAGCTTAAGTACAAAATAACATTTACTCAGGGGATACCCGATAGCAGAGAATTGGAGAATGAAGCCGCAGAGATGATTAATTCACTTGAAAAGAAAAAAGGCAGCATCCCTGATCCTGAAGTCACTGGCGAAATGTGGTAAAATGAAAAAATTGACAAACAAAATACTGCTAATTGTAGCTGTGTGCTTCATCCCGGTATGTGTTAACTGTCAAGCATATTTCTACCGGGTTTATCTCAAAGACAAAGGTGCAAATGTCACAGATTATAACGCTTCCGACCTTCTGTCAGAAAAAGCAATCAAAAGAAGACAAAAATCAGGGATTTCTTTTCCGGATTACAAAGACATTCCGGTGAATAAGAATTATATTGAGCAGATATCCTCTGCAGGATTCGAACTTCATTGCACATCGAAATGGATGAATACAGCATTATTTATGTCCAATAATGCATCAGGAGCGAATATCCTCGCAGGTTTTCCATTTGTAAGCGAAGTCAGAATTGTTAAAACACCCGAAATAAAAAGGAAATCAGGTAATAAGCTTGATTTTGAAAGAGTACTGGCAAGTGCTGATGATTTTGATAGTCCATTGCAGATGCTAAATGGGAATGTGCTGCACAATTCAGGTTGTAAAGGTGACAATATTCTTATTGCTGTGCTTGATGGTGGGTTCATCAATGCAAACCGGATTGAATCACTATTTGGACTATATGAAAGGAACGGTATTAAATACGCATACGATTTTGTTGAAAACGATAACTTTGTTTATGAATCGAGCAGTCATGGTACGGCTGTACTTTCAATTTTGGCTGGTTCGATGCCGGGTGTCATCGCAGGAACGGCTCCAGATGCTGATTACATGCTTCTGAAAACAGAGAATCCGGCTTATGAATTTCCCTGCGAAGAAGATTTCTGGGCGGCTGGAGCAGAATTTGCTGACAGCGCCGGAGTTGATATCATCAACTCATCTCTTGGGTACAATGTCTTTGACGAATCTACAATGAACTACACAAACTCAGATCTTGATGGTAATACTGCCTTCATTACAAGAGTTGCTGATATTGCAGTATCAAAAGGAATAATGGTCTTTTGCAGTGCAGGAAATGAGAGAAATAACAGTTGGCGAAAAATACTCGTCCCTGCAGATGGGGATAGCGTAATCGCAGTTGGTGCAGTAAACATCAGCAAGACTATTTCAAACTTCTCCTCAGAAGGTCCGTCTGCAGATAACAGGGTAAAACCCGACTTTGTTGCAATGGGCGTTACGGTCCCTGTGCAAACATACCCGGTAGAAACGTACACATCAAATGGAACATCTTTTTCATGTCCTGTACTGAGTGGTATAACTGCCTGCCTGATGCAGGCAGTACCTGAAGCAACATATTCTGATATTGTATCTGCACTTAAAGAATCCTCTGACAGGTACCAGAATCCAGATAAACTATATGGTTACGGAATACCCGATTTCGGAAAGGCATTAACGACACTGTTAAACAAGCGTGTCCCTGTTCCTGATGAGGATATTGTTGCTGTTCCAAACCCTTTCACAGGTGATTTTGATCTCATATTTCGGCAATCTCCCGGAACTATAGAGGTTGAGATTTTCTCAATAACCGGCAAACTAATATCGAAAACTATATACCCTGATTATTTAGGACGTTCTTTAAACATCGATCAGATACAGAACATGGGTCAGGGAATATACATCTTGAAAATAGTTACTAAAGAATCAAAATGGGTAAAAAAGGTTATCAAAATGGGTTTATAAATGACTGAAAAACTGACATTGTCCGAACTTCAGTATGCAATCAGGGATTCCCTTTACATCTCCTTTCCTGAAATGTACTGGATTGTGGCAGAGATATCAGAGATAAAAGAAAACTATGCTGGTCACTGTTACCTTGAGCTCATTGAAAAGCAGAACGATGAAAAGAATATTAAAGCACGGATCAGGGCTGTAGTATGGTGTAAAAGGTATAATTTCATTAAATCATGTTTTCAGAATTTCACAGGAGAAATACTAAAGCCAGGATTGAAGATATTGGTTAAGGCAAGAATTGAATATCATGAATTATATGGCCTCAGCCTTGATATTTCTGACATTGACCCATCATATACAATTGGCGAGCTTTCAGCGAAAAGACAGAAGATAATAAGACAGCTTGAAAATGAGGGAGTCTTTGAAATGAACAAAGAATTGGATCTGCCTCTATCAATACGTAGAATTGCTGTTATCTCGTCATCATCAGCTGCAGGTTATTCTGATTTCATGAACCATCTTTCACAAAATGAATTTGGCTATATCTTTTATACAAAGTTGTTTGAGAGCCCAATGCAGGGGCATGAAACTGAACAAGGAATAGTTAGAGCTCTCGACATGATTGCAGAAAATCAGGATAATTTTGATGCAGTTGTAATTATAAGGGGTGGCGGATCACAAACCGACCTAGGTTGGTTCGATAGCTATAACATAGCCTATCATATTACACAGTTCCCCTTGCCTGTCATTACAGGAATAGGACATGATAAAGATATGTCAGTAACTGACATGGTGGCATGCAAAGCGCTTAAAACACCAACAGCTGTTGCTGGTTTTATTATTGACACTACGGCAGCCTTTGAAAAAAGACTACAGGAACTATGGTCTGGCATACAAAAAGCTACAATTGTAATAATTGAAAAAAACAGGAAAATAATTGAATACTCCGGAATAAAACTTTTGCCTCTTACAAGGATTATGATGTCAGAAGTCAGATCAGTTATTTCTGATAGAATAATAAGGCTTGTCAGTGTTGGAACACGAAGCCTGAATAAAACTGCTCAAATCATCTCAGGTAACAAGTTAAAATTTCATTCAGTTGTAAAAACGCTGTTGGTTAATAAAAGGGAGTATATCAATACGCTTAAATCTTCTATGATTAGCTCTTCCCAGGTAATGTTGTCATCAAAAAAAAAACATATCAATTCTGCTGAAAAAAATCTTGAGTTGCTAAAACCGGAAAATATCCTTAGAAGAGGATACACAATAACACATAAAAATGGTACGATAGTCAAAAGCATTAAGATGGTCAATGCAGGTGAGATCATTCAAACATTATTTGCCGATGGGAATGTATCCAGTACAATAAACAAAGAGAGAATAAACTCATAATTTAAATTATATAACTATGTCAAAAAAGGAATTCTCATTCAACGAAGCGGTCAGCAAGATAGAAGAAATCCTAAGGAACATCGAAAATGGTGATCTTGATATTGACAAACTCTCAAATGAGGTAAAAACTGCATCTGAACTAATAAAGCAGTGCCAGAACAAACTCAAAACTACAGAGGAGGAGATTAATAATATATTTAAAGATATTGTTTAAAAGAAATCAGGACCGCAGTCCTGATTACTTTTTACTACCCTAAACCTAAATCCATGAAAAAACCATAACAAGTTTTATTTGTTACTACCTTCTGGAGGATTAAACGTAAAAAGGTTTAAAAAAGTTACATTGTCAGGTATTTTTCTAGACAATTAAATCTTTTTTTTGACTAAAGCATTATTTCTTTCGATCAGTAGAAATATTGTTATGTCTCTACAATCTTTCATTAAAATCTTTTCTAAAGTGCAATATTAATGTAACCCCGGTATTTCGGGATAATGGATGAATAATTGTAACTTTGGTAATGAACAAAGCAAACGATTATAATGATCAAATGCCTGAAAGACAGCATTTTTAAGACGTTGAGTGAAGTTGTATCTAGCGAAAATGTGGAAGCTTATGTTATAGGCGGCTGGGTTCGTGATTGTTTACTTAACAGAAATCATAACGACAAAGACATTGATATCGTTGTAATAGGGAATGGAATTGAAGTTGCCAAAAAAGTTGCTCATAAGATCAATCACAAAATTAAAGTCTGCACTTACAAGAACTTTGGAACAGCAATGTTCAGGTACAATGAATATCAGATAGAGTTTGTTGGTGCAAGAAGAGAATCGTATAATCGTGGATCGAGAAAGCCTGTTGTAGAGGATGGATCTCTTCAAGATGATCAGGAGAGACGCGACTTTACTATAAATGCTCTAGCAATTAGCCTGAACAACAATTCGTTCGGCGCTTTTCTTGACCCTTTTAATGGTATCGAAGATCTTGAAAAGAAAATAATAAGGACACCTCTTGACCCTGATAAAACCTTTTCCGATGATCCGCTCCGTATGATGCGGGCTATCAGGTTTGCCACTCAGCTACATTTCAAGATTGAGGAAAAAGCATTCAATTCAATTAAAAGTAATACCGAAAGAATCAGAATTGTCTCACAGGAAAGAATAGTAACCGAACTTAACAAGATCATAATGAGCGACCAGCCTTCAAGAGGTTTCCTGTTGTTGGAGAAATCAGGCTTATTAGAAATTGTTTTCCCTGAGTTGGATAATCTGCGTGGTGTAGAAACAAAAGAAGGAAAAGCCCATAAGGACAATTTTCTTCATTCAATTAAGGTTCTTGATAATATCAGCAAGAAAACAGAGAACATCTGGTTGCGATGGGCGGCTTTATTACACGATATTGCAAAGCCACAAACAAAAAAGTACATTCCGGAAACTGGCTGGTCGTTTCATGGACATGAATACCTTGGCTCTAAAATGATCCCTGATATATTTAAGAGGATGAGGTTACCTCTGAATGATAAAATGAAATATGTTCAGAAGATTGTTGGTCTTCATCTTCGCCCGATTGCACTTTCTCAAGAGGATGTAACTGATTCTGCAGTGAGGAGACTTTTATTTGAAGCGGGTGACGACATTGATGACCTCATGATGCTATGTGAAGCCGACATTACTTCTAAAAACGAAGAAAAAAAAGCAAAACATCTTGAGAACTTTAAGCTTGTCAGGAGCAAACTCCATGAGATTGAAGAAAAAGATGCAATAAGGAATTTCCAACCGCCGATCGATGGCAGTGAAATAATCAAGACTTTCAACATTAAACCAGGCAGAGAGGTTGGAATAATTAAAAATACTATCCGAGAATCCATTCTTGACGGAATAATACCGAATGAATATGATGCCGCTAGAAACCTTATGATCAGTAAGGGGATAGAATTGGGACTTACTCCTGTCGAAGATTCAAAATCACAGGAAGATGGTCACTTACACCACCCTTGTAAGTAAAACCACGAAATGTTGAGTTAGGGCTTTTCCCAGGGTAGACAGGATCTTCAGTAAGTAAAAAATCTGCGTAAATGATTTGCAAAGCATCATCTCCTGCTTTTAATCCTTCACTGTTGTCAAAAAAACTTTTTGTTATTATAACCTGATCAAATTTTTCCCACACACCTTTATACCTGTATGTTCCTGTGCCAGGCTTCAATGAGTCTGAAAGGTTGTAATAATTTTTCAATCCATTTTCAGGATTACAAAGTATTCTCATCTCAGGATCGTCAGGATTACAGTTAAAATCGCCTGTGATAATGATTTTGCTGGCAGGGAAACTTTTACAAATTGAATCTGCTTTCTCCCTGACCATTGATGCTATAACTAAACGATTATCCTGTGATGAAAGTATCCCTCCTCTTCGTGATGGCCAGTGATTAATAAAAAAGTGGATTGTATCAGAAACATGCACCATCTTTGCATATAAAACAAACCTTGACTTGAAAACATATTCGCCTGCAGGCTTAAGGAAAGCTGATGAGCATAATTTGAGACAGTCTTTCCTATACATTAAACATACATCTATACCTCTTGGATCGGGTGAATCCTGATGAATTACATCATAAGAATATTCTGACAGGTGAGTTGTATTAATAACATCCTGGATAACTTTCCTGTTTTCAACCTCACATAAACCAATTACTTCGGGTGGTGACCATCCTCCCGCAAGAACAATTGTTTTATAAATAGAGCTTATTTTATTTTTATACCTGCTAACGTTCCATCGCCTGTCACCATCTGGCAGAAATTCATCATCTGATGTAATTGAATCATTATAAATATCGAATGTATTTTCGACATTATAAAACATTACCCGTATGCTTTTGGATGTTGTTTGACTCAAGCTTTCAGCTTTCAGGCAAAAAATGAAAAAAAGAATAATAATGATCCTGGTGTGAATCATTCCTTGAAAAATTTCTAAAAAAGGGAGGAATTACTATCCCTCCCTAACCTTAATATTTTAAAATGGACTTATCCACCTGTACCTTCTTGCACTCTCCCCAAATTTAACTGCAATTGTTATTTCGTGAGTGCCCAATGTGTTTGCCTTTCGAATATCAGTCAATGCAAAGTCGCTGGCATAAGCGAAATAAAACCTGTCATACTTAAGACCAAACATTAAAATAATAGCATTAGCTGTTCTGAATGAAAGACCCGCCCAGTAATCTTGTTTATAGAAGATTCTCGTCGTAATATCCATCTGGAGTGATTTAAAAAGCATATCTGAAGCTTTTATATATCCTGCGGGCTCTATTGTCCAGTCAGTGGTAAGAGGGAATTTCATTCCACCTGTAATGAAAAAATTACCTAGTTCAGTCCTTTTCATGTTCGTGGTATCAGAAAAAAGCAGATTTCCCCTTAAAAGGTTCGTCATTGCGATACCAGCATAGTACTTTGAAGTTGTAAAGCTTGCACCAAAGTTGAAGTCAGGAATAAATACCCTCCTGTCAAAAGTATTAAGAAGTGGATCATCAGCATCGTAAATATATCCCTGTGTATTGACAGCAAACTGGTAAGCAGATAAAGATAATCCAAGTGAAAAATCATTAGGGATACCATCGGTTCTTCCCAAAGCCATGTGATAAGAATAGGCTGCCTGAAATCCTGTCCGTCGCATTGCTCCATTCTCATCATTAAAGACATAACCTCCGACACCAACTTTACCCCCCCTTGTAGGCTTTATCAACTTTTTCTTTACTGAAGTAGATTTTGAAATATAGCTATTTCGAAGAATCCTTGTTTGAAAACTAGCAGCAAAAGTACTGGGAGCTCCGCTCATCCCTACCCATTGTTCCCTGACAGTCAGGTTTATAGAAGTATAACCATCCCTACCTGCAAATGAAGGATTTACTAGAAAGCCATTCATTATGTACTGGCTATACATTGGAACCTGTTGTGAGAAGCCATCTGCTCCTATCAGGCAAAATATAGCTAATATCAGTATCTTCAGATTATATCTCATATTCTTGAATCTCCGGTTATTCATTATCTAATTATGCTTATCACGCCTGTTCTGGGCAAAGTACCATTATGAAGATCAAGTATGTAGTGATAAGAGTCATTTGGCAAAAGATCTCCCTTAAATGTTCCATCCCATTGATCATCAAGTATATTCTTTGATTCGAAAACGCGTTTACCCCATCTGTTGAAAACAATTACTTCGGCATTTGGGAACATATCTATGTTCTTCAATTTCCAGGTATCATTATACCCATCTCCGTTTGGTGTTATTATTTCCGGAATGCCAAGACAATTCTCTGATCCAACTACTCCAATTATTATACTAATTCTAGTATCACACAAAGAATGATCAAGAATTACTGCAGTATAAGTACCATCCTTGATGTTTGTTCTGTTATTTGTGGCCACCCCATCTTCCCAGATAACAGTATATGGTCCGGTTCCCCCTGTAATATTGAGGTTTATTGAACCTTCGGGATTCCCTGGGCAAATCACATCTGTATGTATTTCAGATACTTTCAACTCTGTTGGCCTTGTAATTGTAACTGGTACTGCAACTAAACAGGAATGACTGTCTTTGATTGTAATAGAATGGTTTCCTAATGTCATTGATGAAAAACTACCAGATTGTTGGTATGGTCCTCCATCAAGGCTGAATTCATAAGTTCCGATGCCTCCGTCAGGTGTAATGGTAACTTCTCCATCAATTGCATCAAAACACGAGATATTCTTTTGTGAGATGTTCGATGCAAATACTGCTGATGGCTGGTTCACAACAACATCTGTTACGGTACTACATAGAGCAGCATCTCTCACAGTGACAGAATGGGTTCCGGCAGACAGTGTGGTAAATGTGTCAGTATCCTGGAAAGAACCACCATTAATACTATATTGATATGGAGCAGTTCCACCTGTAGCAACCACCCTAATAGATCCATCGCTACCTGCATTACACAAGACATCAGTAGAACTAAATGATGCACTAAGTGGAGTTTCTGGGGCTGTAACTGTGGCATTAAAAGTTACCTCTTGCAATGCAGCATCTCGAATAGTTATCGTATATACCCTGTCAGAAAGTAAGTCGAAAGTTCCTGACGGCTGGTAGTCTCCTCCATCGAGACTGTATTGATAAGGTGGTAATCCTCCGGCTCCATTTGCTGTAATACTTCCATTAGATTCTCCGAAGCATTTAACCGGTGAAGGTATTGCCTCACCCGATAATGGGGCTGATGGTCCTGTGATAGTGACATTAAGATCTTTAGTGCACATATTAGCGTCCAGAACAGTTACGACATATTCACCTGCCATAAGAGATCCAAATGTTCCGCTATTCTGGTAAGTTCCTCCATCCAGTTTGAACTGGTATGGAGCTATACCACCGGTGCAGCTTGCTTCTATAACACCTGTACTCTGACCAAAAATCATAACATTTGTCTGAACAGAAGTTAAAACCAAAGGTGATGGTTCAGAAATCTGAATTTCATGTATTGCTGACACACAATTTGTTGCATCAGTTACGACAACGCTATAAAGCCCTGCACCTAATCCTGCCTGATCCTCAAGTGAAATATCAGTAATACCAGCGCCTGTCCATACATAGGTATAAGGCGCCACACCACCTGTTGCAGTAATATCGATAGCGCCGGTCAATGCACTGTTACATAGAACATTTGTCTGAATGCTTGTCACAGTAGCCGGGCTATTAATTGTTACTGTTACGGGAGCCGATGTTGCCGGATTTCCGCTAACACATGCTTCATCAGATGTAAGAACAACTGAAATAACATCATTATTTACAGGAACATAGGAGTATTCATTACCTGTTCCAACAGCTACTGCTCCATTGTACCATTGATATGAAGGATTTGTTCCACCATTGGTTGGTGTCGCGGTAAATCTTATTGTTGCACCCGAGCAAATTGGATTTGTGTCAGCAGAGATATTTACAGAAACAGGAAGTAACGAATTAACAGTATTTGTAATACCTGGAACCGTTACACTGCAAACTCCGTCATTTACAATTACATCTACAATTTGACCATTTGTAATCGCATTAGTTGTAAAAGTTGAAGAGGTTCCATATTGCTGGCTTATGCCATCAACCCTGAAGTCATACAAAGAACCACCGGTTGCT
>DATALD010000076.1:0-21982 GCA_036261255.1 Bacteroidales bacterium | reverse complement strand
TCCCTTGGCAGAATGGACTGTCATTAAAGTAACCTTGTTACGGTCTTCCTCATTCTCCTCATCCTGGTCAGTTAACAATGCAACAGTAGCCAGGTAAGATTCAAGATTCGAAGGTTCACCATTTGTCTCAGAATATTCTGTAAAGATCTTTATACCATTTAGTAGTTCTTCCATGTTCTCAAACCGGCTTACTTCTTCAGGTGATTTTCCCTCGCGCAGTTCACGCATTATGCCGGAGCCGAGGGCAATCTCCCTTGCTTTTGTATATGCATCTGTTGTGTCGGCATTTTGCCTGAACCTGTTGATTACCTCCGCATACGAAAGCAGCTTTGTGGCAGTTCCCTGGTTAAAATGTTCTTTGTAATTACTGGCTTCAGAGACTATCTTCCATGGAGATATCCCGATTGCTCCTGCAAGACTGAATATCTTATCAACTGTTGTATCGCCGATTCCTCTTTTCGGGTAGTTTATTGACCGCTTAATGGCTTCCTCATCATCAGGGTTTATGACCATCCTGAAATATGCCAGAATATCTTTTATCTCTTTCCTGTCATAGAATGACAGCCCTCCGTAGATCTTGTATGGAATATTCTTCCTTCTAAGAGTCTCTTCGAAAATTCGTGATTGTGCATTTGTCCGATAAAGAATTGCAAAATCCTGCCAGTTCAGCTGGTTTGAAAACTTTTTATCAAAGATGTCGGAAGCAACATTGAAACCTTCCTCAGTATCTGTCATCGATTGGAAAACCCTTATCTTTTCACCGGGTTCGTTCATTGAAAAGACTTTCTTCCGGATCTGTCCTTCGTTATTGTCAATTATTGCATTAGCAGCATCTACAATTAACCGGGTTGACCTGTAATTCTGCTCGAGCTTGAAAAGCTGGTAGTCAGGGTAGTCTTTTTCGAAATTAAGAATGTTTTCTATTCTTGCTCCTCTGAATGAGTATATGCTTTGGGCATCATCACCAACAACACATACATTATGGTGTTTAGCAGCAAGCTTCTTTATAATAAGGTATTGCGAGTAATTTGTGTCCTGGTATTCGTCAACAAGAATGTACCTGAACTTTTCCTGGTACGATGCAAGTACATCCGGGAAGTCCCTGAGAAGAATGTTTGTGTTTAACAGAAGATCGTCAAAGTCCATGGCATTCGACCTGAAACATCTCTGTGCATATATCTTGTAAATATCAGACATAAGAGGCATCCTGCTGCTCTTGTCATATTCCTGCAAGGAGGCATTGCCTGAATACATTCCTGCAGTAACAAGGTTATTCTTGGCAGAAGAGATCCTTGAGGTTATTGTTCCGGGTTTATAGACATTATCGTCGAGATTAAGTTCCCTGATAATTGTTCTTATGAGGCTCTTCGAGTCTGTTGTGTCATAAATAGTAAAGTTCGACTTGTAGCCAAGTCTTTCTGCTTCTTTTCTCAGTATCCTTGCGAAAATTGAATGGAAAGTTCCCATCCACAGGTATCTTGCAATATTGGGATCAACAATACGGGTGATCCTTTCTTTCATCTCCTTTGCAGCTTTGTTTGTAAAAGTAAGGGCAAGGATCTGGCTGGCATGTACCTCTTTTTGTAACAGATGAACAATCCTGTATGTTAGGACCCTCGTTTTTCCTGATCCGGCGCCTGCAATTATAAGCGAAGGTCCTTCAGTGCTTAATACTGCTTCACGCTGCGATACATTAAGATCGTTCAGATAGTCGATGTTCATCCTTGTTTTTTTGTGGTTTGAAGGTCGGCAAATTTAGTAAAATTGACTAATTAAATACATTCAAAAAAGAGGCAATCTCCAAAGACAATGCTGCTGTTTCCTCTTAATTCATTATTATTGCATAAGAATATATTACTGTTCTTAATACATTTTTATTTACCTGTCAACCACGTGCGTTATTTTTTTCTGGTTACCGGCATACTGTTCTCAATAACCATCCAGGCGCAGCTAAGCGCTCCTGGCAGGAACGCTGTCAGGTTTACAACATATCAATCATCTCCCCTGGTAAAAGATCAGATATTCATTTACTGCAGTCCATCAGGTAACCCGGTTGGAGTTCTGAGCGCATCTGTTATGAAAGGAAGCCCACCATACAATTTCAGCTGGTACAAGTGGGATGATGCCACAAAGAGTTTTAGCAACAACATACTTAACAGCTCAGGAGTTACTTCGTCGATTAACAATCTTGGCGAGGGAGGTTACAGGTTAGTTGTAAGCGGTGGCTATGATACAACTTACACTGCCTGGATTGTTTTCGACCGTCCGGCTGCTGCTTCTGCGAGGGTAAAACAAAAACTTTGCGACAGGCTTGCACTTGATGGCGATACCTCTACTGCAATTCATCAGTTTTATTATCGGGATATAGCAAATGGGAATATTCTTTACATCAAGAATGACCTTTCATTTATCTGGTCGGCCCAGCCGGTTACTTTTATTCCTGCCCCTGAACTATTGCTCGATCCTGTAATTCAGAATTTCCAGGCCCAGCCAAACCGTATCTACAGGCTTCCGGTTGAGAATACAACATTTAAAATCACTGTAAACAGTCTTGGGTGCAGGAGTGAAGCATCATTTCTCTACGAGCCTATTCATGTTAAAGCAGATTTTTCGGCCGACCCAACCAAAGGCGAAGCACCTCTTGAGGTTACATTTACTGACAAGTCAGTAAGAGCCAATAGCCAGTACACCTGGGATTTTGGTGAAAAGAACAGGGATGGCTCCAGAAAATTAAGGACATTTAAAGAAGATTCACTCTTTATATTCGAAAGCCCTTTTACTCATACATATTACAGGCCAGGGGAATACACTGTTAAGCTTGAAGTCAGAAATAAAAATTATTGTATTGATTCTGTTACACTTGAGACAAAGATTAATGTTGACAAGTCAAAGCTCGACATCCCCAACGTGTTTACACCAAATGGCGATTCACAGAATGATTTCTTCATCGTTGAGTCAACATCTCTCCGTTACCTTAAAGTTGAGATTTTCAGCAGGAGCGGGGTTCTTGTCTACAGGTTTTTAGGTGAAGGAGAAAGCCTTTCATCATGGCAGGGTTGGAATGGAAATGTAAAGGAGACTTCGGCTGAGGCAAGCCCGGGTATCTATTACTACGTTATAGAAGCCCTTGGATGGGATGATATCAAATATGATTCAAAACCACAAAGAGGCTTTGTCTATCTTTACAGGTAACTACGTTTTTTTCCCGCCATTCACCGGTAAAATTCCACTACTCCTCCAAAAAAAAGCACATCTGAAAAGAAAAAACTTTTGAAACCAAAAAAGTTTTCTCATTTTTGCCAGCGTTTTCAAAGAAAGTTAATGAACATTAAACAAAGAATCGTTGAGGGCGCTGCTGAATTGTTCCGGAAATTCGGAATAAAATCGGTTACAATGGATTCAATTGCAAGCGAACTGGGGATCTCTAAACGGACTATCTATGAAAATTTCTCCGATAAGAATGAGCTTCTTATTGCAGTATTAAAGTGGATGACAGGGAGGCAGAAGGAATTCCTGAGGAGAATAGTTGAAGAATCGGAAAATCCGATTGAAGCAATATTCAGGGTCCTTGAATTTAACAAGGACCATTTCCAGGGTATGAGTCCTGTATTCCAGGCTGATCTTAAGAAATTCTTCTGGTCGCTGAAGAACAGGGATGAGTATGATCTGCCTGATTACCGTAACCATCAGGAGATCATTGAAAAAGGTGTAAAGGATGGTTATTTCAGATCCGATATTAATCCTGATCTGGCAAACAGGTGTCTTTATTATCTCGGTAAATCAATTCTCGACGATGAGATGTACCCCTTTGAATTATTCCAGAGAAGTGATGTTGTGAAGAATACATTTATCAATTACCTGAAGGGTATTTCAACAGAAAAGGGTATTGAACTTATAAACAGACTCGAGGCAAATTTTATAATATAGTTTAACAAATGAAATCAGTTAGTAACATGAAAAAGAAAAGAATCCTGGGCGCGATTGCATCGCTGTTTCTCACAGCAGGGATTGTAGCCGGACAGACAAGTTCTTCCGAGATGAAGCTCTCTCTAAAGGAAGCCCAGGACTATGCAGTACAGAACAATAAGACAATGATCTCATCGCGGATGGATGTTGAATCTTCAAGGGCATCGATTTGGGAAACCATATCTAATTTACTTCCAAGCATATCAGCTTCCGGAGCTTTAGTAGATAATGTAAAACTTGGCTCAACTATTGTTGACTTTGGTGGGCAACAAGTTGAAATTACTTTTGGTGAAAAATTCAATACGAGTGCGACTTTTAATGCAAATCTGGTTGTTTTCAATGCGCCCGCTTTGATTGGTATTCAAACAACCAAATTGGCAAATAAGCTCAGCGAGAGCAGCCTGCTGAAAGATGAACTTGAAACAAGGGAATCGGTAGGATCTGCTTATTATAATATTCTGATAACTGAAAAGTATCTCGAAATTCTTGAAGGTAACATTGAAGTACTTAAGAATATGCTTGCTTCAACGCGGTCAATGTTAGCCGCAGGAATGGCTGAACAGACAGATGTTGATCAAATGGCTTCTAACGTCAATATGAGCGAGAACTCTAAAAGTGCATTGTTAAGAAACAATGAAATTAACTACAATCTTATGAGATATCTCTTAGGAGTTTCTGCAGAGACCAAGCTATCCTTAATCGAAACACTGGAAGATATTACAGCTAAGATTGCAGTTGATGATCTGCTTGCAAAGGAGTTTGATCTCAAAAACAACATTGATTACATGCTGGTGGAAGGACAGACAAAAATGTCATCATTGATGTTGAAGAGTCAGAAATCTTCAACCCTGCCTACTCTTGCCGCCTTTTCAGAATATGGTGTAACAGGAATGGGTGCAAAATTTAAGGATCAAATGTGGTTTCAAAGTGCATCAATTGGTCTTTCATTATCAATTCCAATATTTGCAAGTGGCCAGAGGTATATTCAGATTAAAAAAGCTCAGATAGCCTACGATAAAGCATTAAACAGCAAAGAGATGGTGTCAGAACAATTATTGATTCAGGAAAAACAACTAAGATATAACCTTGCAAGTGCGAATCAACAATACTTAAGCCAGAAAGATAATGTTGAAATTTCAAAACGGGTATATACAAGCACTGAAAATAAATACAAGCAGGGTATGGCTTCGAGTCTTGATCTGACCCAGGCTAACTCACTCTATCTCCAGGCTGAGAATAGTTATATAGGCGCTCTTATGAACCTTATGCAGACTAAACTGGCGCTTGATAAACTTCTCAACAATATGTAAAACAAATAACTAGAAAAGATAAATGATAACCCACAAAACATCCAAATTATCGGACCCACGTATTAGATATGGGTTCCAACATACCTTAATAAATTATAAAGCAAACATGATGAAATCATTAAAATCAATCCCGGTAATACTTGCAGGTATCGTTTTGCTTGCAGGATGCTCATCTACAACAAGTTCTACAACTGACCAGGATTCAACTGCTGTTAGCGGGAGAGCTGTTTTTCCTGTCAGAGTTGAGCCTGTATCAAAATCAACAATCTCAAGAACAGTCGATTATGCTGCTACTATAATTCCATTCGAGGAGGTCAACATGGTTCCGTCAACTCCGGGAAGAATAGAAAAGATATATGTTGAGATAGGAGACAGAGTAACTAAAGGACAGGACCTTTTCGTTATGGATAAAACACAGCTTCTTCAGCTTAAGCTTCAGCTCAGCAGCCTTGAGAAGGATCTCTGGAGGCTTGATACTCTTCTGAAATCAGGAAGCGCCAAACAACAGCAATACGATCAGCTCAAAACACAGTATGATGTAACAAAATCAAGTGTTGAATTCATGGAAGTGAATACACTTATTAAAGCGCCATTCAACGGTATTGTTACAGGTAAGTACTTTGAAGATGGAGAGATGTACTCGGGTACGCCTACAACCCAGTCAGGAAAATCAGCAATAGTGACTGTTATGCAGGTTTCTCCTCTTAAGGTAAATGTTAGTATTTCAGAACAATATTACCCTGTGATTAAGAGGGGAATGAAAGCTGAGATAAAAGCTGATGTTTATTCTGATGAGATCTTCAATGGTACTGTTTACAGGATAGCACCAACAGTAAATTCTGCTACAAGATCATTCGATGTGGAGCTTGAAGTCCCGAACAGGAACGATATGCTTAAACCTGGTATGTTCGTAAGGGCCGCGATCGAGCTTGGTGATGTTGAAGCTTTTGTTGTGCCTGCAAATACAGTGCTGATACAAGAAGGAACAAATACAAGATATGTATTCGTTGATAATAATAATATTGCCTCACGGATTGAGGTTGAACTTGGCAAAAGGTATGATGAAAAAGTTGAGATAGTTTCCTCCGTATTAAAGGAAGGCGACAGGCTTATTACCGAAGGACATGCCAAGCTTATCAATGGTGACAGAATTAAAATAACACAGTAATCAGATTAATATGAGCATATATAGTTCATCAGTTAAGAGACCCATAACCACGATCCTCATATTCGTGGGACTAATGGTTATGGGTCTGTATTCATTAGTGCAATTACCTGTGGATCTTTATCCTGAAATGGAATTGCCCTATGTTGTCGTATATACTACTTACCCGGGCGCAAGCGCCGCCGATATTGAAGCAAATATTACAAGGCCTCTTGAGGATATTCTTAACTCTGTAAGCAAGCTTAAGGAGATGACGTCGACATCGAGCGATGGATCATCAGTTATATTCATGCAGTTTGATTACGGGTCGAACCTTGATGAAGCTTCGAACGATATCCGTAGTAACCTGAACTTTGTTGAAAGGTATCTTCCTGAAGGAAGTGAGAAACCTACTATCATGAAGTTCAGTACAAACATGATGCCTGTAATTTTTTACACCATTACAGCAAACGAGAGTTATGCCGGGCTCGAAAAGATCCTTGACGAGAAAATTGTTAACCCCCTTAACAGGATTGAAGGAGTTGGTTCTGTATCACTTGCCGGTGTGCCCGGAAGAAAGATATACGTTGATGTGGATCCACAAAAAATGGAGGCGTACAATCTTTCAATTGAGCAGATTGGGAATATAATAAGAGCTGAGAACCTCAACATGCCGGCAGGCTATATCGAGATGGGGAAGACCGATTATCCACTAAGGATACAAGGTGAATTTCCTGAGAGCGATGTTCTGAATAATCTTGTAATAAGCAGCTTCAATGGCAACGCTGTGTATCTTCGTGATATTGCAGCTGTCAGGGATACAATTCGCGAATCAAAACTCGATACCAGGGTTAATGGCGAGAGGGGAATGGTTATGTATGTCCAGAAACAGTCTGGTGGAAACACAGTTAAGGTAACCGAAGAGATCGACAAAAGCCTTACCGAGTTAAAGAAAGATCTGCCGCAGGATGTTAAAATTGAAAAACTTTTTGATAGTGCTACTTTCATAAAAGATTCAATAAGCAACCTGTCTGAAACTCTTATGTATGCAGCGATATTCGTGATCCTGGTTGTACTTTTCTTCCTTGGAAGGTGGAGGGCTACATTTATAATCATTCTTACAATACCTATTTCGCTTATTGTAGCCTTTATCTACCTGTTCATAACGGATGCATCAATAAACATCATCTCGCTGACATCACTTTCGATAGCAATAGGTATGGTTGTGGATGATGCGATTGTGGTTCTGGAAAACATCACTAAGCATATTGAGCGTGGAAGCAGGCCAAGGGAAGCTGCTATATATGCCACCAATGAGGTGTGGCTGGCGGTTATTGTTACAACATTGACAGTTGTAGCAGTATTCTTCCCGCTGACATTTGTGGAAGGTCTAACTGGAGTTCTGTTCAAACAGCTGGGTATGATCGTTACAATTACAATCGTAACATCAGTATTTGCAGCTATCACACTCACACCGACACTTAGCGCTTTGATGCTGAAATGGTACCCGATCAAAAAAGATGCTCCATTCTGGACTTATGACGGAAGCATCAGGAAAGGATTGGATAAGTTCGATCATTTCTATGAAAGAACTCTTGGCTGGGCGCTTCATCATAAGACAGTTGTAACAATAGCTGCAACCGTCATTTTTGCAGGATCGATGATGCTTTTCGCTTTCATCAATACAGAGTTCTTTCCACAGGCCGATGAATCGAGAATATCAGCAACAGTTGAGCTCCAGACAGGCTCAAGGGTTGACGAGACAGTAAAGGTAGCTGAAAAAATAACAAAACTTTTGCAATCAAAGTATCCTGAGGTTAAGATCATTGAATCATCGGCTGGTGTTGATGATCAGGGAGGTTTTGATGCTATTTTTGGCGCTGGTGGAACACATTCAATAAGCTATGGACTTAGTCTGGTTGATATCGAAGACAGGGACAGGTCAGTATTTGAAATAGTTGAAGAAATGCGTGGTGACCTTGAGACAATGCCTGAGATAAATAATTTCACATTAAGCACTTCTGATGATATGGGAGGTTTTGGCGGAAGTACAATTGATGTTGAGGTCTATGGATATGATATATCAGAAACAAATATAGTGGCTAATGAACTGGCTGAACGCATTAAGAAAATTGAAGGTGCAAAAGATGTTACAATCAGCCGCGATAAGTCAAAACCCGAGCTTCAAATCATCTTTGATCAGAATAAGATGAGTGCCAATGGCCTGAATACAGCAACTGTTTCTTCCGCAGTTAAGAACAGGGTGGATGGTCTTATTGCCACCCAGCTCAGGCAGTATGGTGACGAATATGATGTTGTTGTAAGGCTCAAAAAAGAATCGACAAATACAATAACCGAAATTCAGAATCTTGCTTTGACAAACGCCATGGGGCAGGTGGTCAGACTTGGAGAAGTTGCTTCCATAAAAGAATACTGGTCGCCACCTAACATTGAACGTAAACGCAAGGAAAGAATCGTCAGAGTTTCATTTACCCCTTACAAGAGATCATTGACTGAGTTGCAGACGGAAATTGAAACAAATATCAGCCAGATGGATTTACCCGCAGGAGTAATGGTTCAGATCTCAGGTGCTATACAAGATCAAATCGATGCATTCACCGACCTTGCAATGCTTATGGCTGTCAGTCTTATACTGGTGTACCTTATAATGGCTTCACAGTTTGAATCACTTAGAATGCCATTTATAATAATGTTCTCAATACCTTTTGCTTTCTCTGGTGTTGCAATAGCCCTATATTTGACAGGTATTAGTCTTAGCGCTATATCAGGCATCGGGGCAGTAATGCTTATAGGTATTGTTGTGAAGAATGCAATTGTGCTTGTGGACTTTGTAAATCTAATGCGCGACCGTGGATACAATCTCTACGATGCAATTACCCTTGCCGGAAGATCGAGGTTAAGACCTGTAATTATGACGACAGCAACAACAATACTTGGTATGCTTCCTCTTGCTCTTAGTACAGGATCAGGCTCAGAGCTCTGGAGACCTATGGGTGTTGCTGTTATCGGAGGACTTGTCTTCTCAACGCTTGTGACACTTGTTCTTGTTCCTGTTGTTTATGCATTGTTTGCTAAAAATGTAAAGAGAAACAGGAATCTTGCAGATTATTCCGATTTCCAGTTCATGGATGATAACGATAATAAATCACTTAACAAATAATAAGCTTCATAATGAAAGCAGTAATGATAATATATAACCAGGCTCATACTGAGAAAATAGAGTATATGCTCGAAAGGTTAGGAATTAAGGGCTACACTTTATGGGAAAATGTACAGGGCCAGGGATCCAATACCGGTGATCCTCACCTTGGTACACATACCTGGCCGGAGATTAACAAAACCCTTCTGACTATTGTCGAAGATAATCTTGTTGATACAATCCTCGATAAGGTGAAGAGGATCGATGCGATCAGCGATGAAGTTGGGATAAGGGCATTTGTATGGGATATATTGCAAACCGTCTGAGAAACTGATCCCGCATATTATAAGGGTTACCGTAAAGGTAACCCTTTTTTATTATCAATAACTCTTAGAAAAAGAGGGTTAATAGTAAAAAAATATATAAAAACGTTTTATAGACCCCTTTGAAAAAGGGGTATAACAAAGAAAAAACATAAAAAATATGGAAAATACCCTAATTTAAATAGGGTCTAAATAAAAATTTACATATTTTTGAACCCGAGTAATTTATTAATCTTAAAAACTAAGAAGATGGAAAAGAACAAGAAGTTAATTGCAGGCCTGGTATTCATGTTGATTTTTGTCACAAACACACAGGCTCAGGAGGAAGGTCATAAATTCACTGCTGGTGTTGATCTGTATTCCAATTATGTTTTCAGAGGAACAAGGTTTGGAACAGGACCTGCCGTGCAACCATCTGTAAAATTTGTTAGCGGGGGTTTAACTGCAGGCGTATGGGGCTCTTTTGACGCCGCAGGTTATGCAGAAGCTGATCCTTACGTATCCTATGCTTTCCCTTTCGGACTCAGCCTTGGAGTAACAGACTATTACTATCCCGGACAGGAACTGTTTGATGTTTCGGAAGCAACCGGAAGCCATGCATTTGAGGTGAACTCTGGTTTTTCAAAAGGAGGTTTTTCTCTAAGCGCGAATTATATAATAAATAAGTCAGGTGGCGCCGCTTCTGCAGGCGGCGATTTATACTTCCAGGCAGGATATACAGTGTCGAATGTGAACATTTTTGCAGGCGCCGGTGACGGATGGCACACATCTGACGGCGAGTTCAATCTCTGCAACATTGGGATAGGTACCAGCAAGACCATCACAGTTACTGATAGTTTTTCGATACCAGTTTCAGGGCTTGTGATTGTTAATCCGGAAAGAGAACAGCTTTTTGTTGTTGTTGGAGTCTCTTTTTAACATCATTAAATAACGTTTACAAACATACACAATATGAAAAAATTAGAAGTTGTGATCAGAAAATCCAGGTTTGATGAGGTGAAGGATGCCTTGTATAAAGTTGGTATAGAGTTTATTACTTTCTGGGATGTAAGAGGAACAGGAAAAGCTACCCAGGGAAGGGTTTACAGGGGTATTTCATACGATACAAGTACAATTGAAAGAGTACTGGTAACATTTTATTGCCGTGAGAAATATATGGATCCCGCTATCAAGGCAATCCTCGAATCGGCATGGACAGGTGAGGTAGGAGATGGTAAAATATTCATTTCAGATATTGCTGATGCAATCAGGATAAGAACGGGCGAACGGGGAGATAAAGCTATGTACCTGGAGGGAGAGGAGTAATTAATATTAAAATCTTAAGACATGACAGACATTTTATTTTCAGATATGGTTATCTCAGCAGGCACAGAGTTTGCCGAGTTCGCTTTTTCTTTAAACACAGTATGGGTTTTACTTGCTGCTGCCCTTGTATTCTTTATGCAGGCTGGTTTTGCCCTTGTTGAAGCCGGATTTACAAGATCCAAAAACACGACGAATATTTTATTCAAAAACCTTATGGACTTTGTTATCGGAACCATTGTATTCTGGGCAATAGGTTTTGGAATTATGTTTGGCGCCAAAAACGGATTATGGGGAGGGATTGACCTTTTCACAAAGCATACTTACCGTACCGACATGCCGGATATGGCTTTCCTGATATTCCAGACAGTTTTTGCTGCAACTTCAGCCACAATTGTTTCAGGAGCTATGGCAGAAAGGACTAAATTCAATGCTTATCTTATATATAGCGCAGTAATTTCAATTATAATATATCCTGTTTCCGGTCACTGGGCATGGGGAGGCGGCTGGTTAAGTCAGCTTTCAACACCTTTCCACGATTTTGCCGGATCATCAGTAGTACACATGGTTGGAGGGATGGCTTCATTAGTAGGTGCATCAGTTCTTGGAGCCAGGATTGGAAAATATGATAAAGATGGTAAAGCAAAAGCAATTCCTGGTCATAGCATTACTCTCGCGACTCTAGGCGTATTTGTTCTTTGGATCGGTTGGTTCGGTTTCAACCCGGGATCGCAGCTTGCAGCCAGCGGAACTGTGAATGCAACAGCTATCTCACTGATCTTTGTAACAACTAACATAGCTGCTTGCGGCGGTGCGCTTACAACTATGATATATATTTGGTTACAGTATAAGAAACCTACCCTTAGCATGACCCTGAACGGGGCACTGGCAGGTCTTGTTGCAGTTACTGCCGGTTGTGATGCCGTTTCTCCATCTGGAGCTTTGATTATTGGTATACTGGCAGGTATCCTGGTCGTGCTCTCTGTTGAGTTCTTCGATAAGGTTGCAAGAATTGACGATCCTGTCGGAGCCATCTCGGTTCACGGTATATGCGGAGCTTTTGGCACACTTATGGTTGGACTGTTCTCAACAAGCCAGGGTTTATTATACGGACATGGCACAGCTTTACTGAAAAGCCAGTTTATTGGTGTGTTCTCAATTGCCTCCTGGGCGATCTTCATGTCAACTATCCTATTTCTTGCTCTAAAAAAATTCAATGGATTGCGGGTGGAGAAAAGAATTGAAGAAGAAGGACTTGATATATATGAACATGGTGAGACTGCATATAACCACTAAAAAAGATTAGGTTTAGTATATTGATTGATTGTTTTTGTTTAAAACGTAGAGACAGTGGGTTTCTGTCTCTACATTTTAATGTTATCGGCTATTTTTGTTGTAACGGAGGAAGATAATCCTTTAAAGCATCAATGTACTCTTCGAATTTTTTCTTTCCCATTCTTGTTATTCTGCAGGTTGTCTGTGGGTAATTGTCTTTGAAGCTTTTACTGATATCGATATAACCTGCTTCCTTCAGTTTTGTCACCTGTACACTCAGGTTGCCGGCAGTTGCTCCGGTCTGTTCTTTCAGCCAGGTGAATCCGGCTGATTCAACACCCATCAGAAGCGACATTATTGCTAGTCGTAACTGTGAATGCAATGTCGGATCAAGATCTTTAAAGTGAGCCATGGCTTTTTCTTTTTAGCATATAACCGGGGATAAGGTATCCGCAAAGCATAGAAACGGGCATTGCCAGACCAGATATTTCGGGACCTGTAAAATTGGCAATAATTGCTGTTGTCCAGAAAATTATCGCCCCGATAATCAATGGCCGGAATTTCAGTATTATTCCCGAGATAAAAGTCGGAATAGCGGCCATTGTAAGGATCAGTGGTGCGAAATCTTCCATCCTGTTGCTTTTAATTACGAATAATACTATTGAACCGAACATGAAAGATATCCAGGTCCAGACATATACTGATGTGGCATAAGTGTAAACCTGTTCTTTTCGACCCTTGATAAAGCCGTATATAACTGAAATGAATATCCCGGGGATAACAAAAAACCACACATAAAAAGGATGTGTGAAATCTGTAAATTTCCACAACAGGTATTCTGAAAGGCTGCAAGCGAATATCAGCCAGCCCCACAGGAGCAGATGAAAGCTGCTTTGACTTATACTCACTTTTGTTTTATTGATCATGTCTGTGATGATACGGAGACTCTCTTCGCCTGACATCGTTTTTTCTTCATTTTCCATTTTATTATTGTATTAAATGTGATGCAAATATAAAGTAGTTTATAATATAAACCAAATATTTATAATGTTTTTTTCTGAAATCAATAGAGGAAGGTTGTAAAGTTTTAAGGTTTTAAGGTTGTAAGGTTGTAAAGTTGTAAGGCTGTAAAGGTTTTTTAAACAGACTACCGTAGGCAATACGGCTTTCAGTGTAACCTTTTTCGCCTTATCAAGTATTCACAATAAGGCCCAATATTAACAAAGATAAACTTTACTGACCTTAATATTCACTTAATTTCTTACCAAAAATGAAGAACATAGTACTTTTCTTGCTTTTTTATATTTCAACAATCTCTTGTAACAATACAGAATCAGGTAAGATAGAAGTCCTGACTCTTGGCACAATTCATAGTCAACACATAAAATCACATTACGGATATAATGATGTGATTGATGCATTAGCTACTTTCAATCCCGATTTGATTTGTGTTGAAATACGACCCGAAGATTTTCGTAAAGAATACTATCTCGTTGAGATGATGCTGGCTACAACATACGGAGATGTGCATAACATACCTGTCGTCCCCATTGATTATTGGGATGCGAACAATAATAATAGGTTGATTCGTGATTCACTCGGTAAGATTGATAAATACATCAGACTTCTTAGAATAGCCGATTCTTTAGAAACAAATAACGTGTTACTCAAAAATTTTAAAAATAAATTCGAAGCTAATGGAGATAATATTTACAGGAATTACGATCTGGGTATAGATTTCTGGAATGGGAAAGAATATAACGACTATGTGAGAGAAAGTTATAAAATTTCGATCTCAATTTTTGGTGATAGTCCATTTAATCTGAATTATATATCAAGAAATAGTAAGATGTTAACCAATATAAAACTAGGGATTAAAAAATATAATGCAAAAAAAGTCATTGTTTTAACAGGCGCCGAGCACAAAAGCATTTTCGATGATTCGTTGAAAATGGACAAAAGCATTTTAGTTACAAGCCTTACTGATATCGAACCGCTTAATCATTCAGATTTTGGAGAATTATTGAAGAGATTCCGTCCTTGTCAGTATTTTACTAAAGCAGACTCCCTGACGACTGAAAAGTTTTATACTACTCTTATAATGCCTTATGTACATGGACCTGACATGGATTTTTATATTTCAAATATCGACCTCAGAAACCTTCCGCTTGTATATATAATTCTTAAAAATTGGGAAAGTGATGCGCCTAATTCTTTAAATTTAGTTTATGACTGGGCATGGTATTATTTTTTAAAGAAAGATTATGACACCTCAATAAAATATTGTAATCAATATATTCTCAAAAAAGATTACCATGATCTGGTTTTTGATAGGGGTACTGCTTATCGGATGTTAGGATTCTGTTATGACTTGAAAAATCAGAGACAAAAGGCAATTGAATACTATAAAAAAGCACGTGAGGAGTTTATTTTGTCAAAGAAACCTGACTGGCAAATTAAAGCATTACTAGAAGATTATGAAAGTAAACCATACTCCAGATAGACAATTCAAATTCAAATTCATATTAAAACGAGATTACATTAATATTCAAAAAATTGTAGAAGTTGTAAAGTTGTAATGACTTTAAAGGCGATAAAACTGCCTGCGTTTTTTTGTTTCAGAAGAAATATTTATCTTTATTATATAAGACATAGGCGCTTATAAACTTGTCACATCATTATTACCTGGTTTCTTTTCAACATTTAGAATTCGAATAATTTCAGGTATGAAGAATACATTTTTAATGGCATCTGCAATGACAATGATTACTGCCTGTAACGGTCCAGAACAAAAAGCTGTTGAATATCCCGACACTAAAAAAGTCGAAGTAATTGACAATTATTTCGGTACAGAAGTAATAGATAATTACAGGTGGCTTGAGGACGACAGATCGGAGGAAACAGCATCCTGGGTACAGGAGCAGAACAAAGTTACTTTCGGTTATCTCGAGAATATCCCTTACAGGGATGAACTTAGGGAGCGTCTTGAGAAGATCTGGAACTTTGAAGCTTATGGAAGACCATTTAATGAAGGTGAGTACACATACTTTGCCAAAAATGACGGACTTCAGAACCAGGCAGTTATTTACAGGCAGAAAGGGGATGGTGAGCCTGAAGTGTTCCTCGACCCCAACAAGTTCTCAGAAGATGGAACCACATCGCTTGCTGAAATTGATTTTTCAACAGATGGCAGTCTTGTTGCCTATTCGGTATCGGAAGGTGGATCAGACTGGAGGAAAGTAATTGTAATGGATGCAATTAAAAAAGAAATACTTGAAGACACCCTTTTAAATATAAAATTCAGTGAATTATCATGGCAGGGGGAAGATGGTTTCTACTACTCAAGCTACGATAAACCTGAAGGAAGCCAGCTTTCAGCAATGACTGATCACCATAAGCTATACTTTCACAGGTTAGGAACAAAGCAATCGGAAGACAAAGTCGTATTTGGCGATGATATTATAAGAAGATATGTTACTGGTGTTGTCACAGAGGACAACAAATTCCTTGTAATAACAGCAGCCAACTCTACTACCGGTAACGAGCTATATATTAAAGACCTGACAAAAACAGCAGGCAGTATTGTTACTGTCGTTGGTAATTTTGACAAGGAACACTATATAATAGATAATGAAGGCTCAAAACTATTCATTGTTACGAACCTGGATGCACCTAACCGTAAAGTTGTAACTGTTGATGCCTCAAAGCCGGGACCTGAAAACTGGATTGATTTTATTCCTGAATCGGAGAATGTGCTGGGCCTTGCCGCTGGAGCAGGTTACCTATTCGCGCATTATATGAAAGACGCTCTCTCATTTGTACAGCAGTATGATTATACAGGCAAATTAGTGAGAGAGATAGATCTCCCGGGTGCCGGAAGTGCATCAGGCTTCAGCTCGAAAAAAATTGACAGGGAGGTCTACTATACATTCACAAATTATATAACTCCTCCGGCAATATTCAGACTTGACCCTGTATCAGGCAATACAACAATCTTTAAAGAGCCTGTTGTTGCTTTCAGCAAGAATGATTATGAGACAAAACAGGTGTTCTATAATTCAAAGGATGGAACCAGGATCCCCATGATGATAACAAACAAAAAAGGCCTGGGACATAATGGTAAAAACCCCACGCTGCTCTATGGCTATGGAGGCTTCAACTCAAGTATGACACCTGCATTCAGCATTACTGCAGCATTGTGGCTTGAGCTCGGAGGTGTTTATGCTGTACCAAACATAAGAGGCGGCGGAGAATATGGCGAAAACTGGCACCTGGCAGGTACCAGGATGAACAAGCAAAACGTTTTTGATGATTTTATTGCCGCTGCAGAGTACCTTATAACAGAGAAATATACATCGCCTGAATATCTCGCGATACGTGGAGGCTCAAACGGAGGCTTGCTGGTAGGTGCAGTGATGACACAAAGGCCCGATCTTATGAAAGTGGCTCTCCCTGCAGTGGGTGTTATGGATATGCTCCGGTATCACAAATTTACTGCAGGAGCTGGTTGGGCTTATGATTACGGAACATCTGAAGAAAGCAGGGAAATGTTTGAATATATTTATAAGTATTCTCCTGTTCAAAATTTGAAAGAAGGTGTTGAATATCCGGCAACACTCATTACAACAAGCGACCATGATGACAGGGTTGTTCCTGCACACTCATTTAAGTTCGCGGCAGAACTCCAATCCAAACAGGCTGGTGATAATCCTGTTCTTATAAGAATCGAGACGATGGCCGGGCATGGGGCAGGAACACCAGTGAGTAAGGCAATTATACAATATGCTGATATATATGCTTTTACTCTATTCAATATGGGGAAAAAAAAACTGAACTGACGCCATTCAATCAGCGTTTCAAAAATTTCATTTTCCCTGTAAGTCTGCAAATTGTAACGGATCTGCGCATAGTTGGAACAATTTTTGTAGCAGTAAAGTTATTCAATTCTTTCAAAATGAAATACATTAACCTCTTTCAGATTCTGGTTATCACAGTGATCTCTTTATCTGGTTGCAGTAAAGATGACTTCGATAATCAGCGAGCTACCGCTGAAGTCGGGTTAAATACTCTGTTTAACATAAAAGCTGTTAATAATGGCTTCATTCTATCCGGAATGAAGGATTCGAGATTAACAATAACAAGACTGGACGCAAACTTTAATCAAATATGGCAAAGAAATAATTATGAATGGGGTGAAGTACATTCTGAGGGAGGCTGGGGAGGCGCATTCTATTCGGTTGAGGTTGTAGATGTATTTCAAAAACAAAATGGGAATTATGTATGTTTCTGCTCAACAATGGAAGGAGGTTGTGTGATATGGCATTCCATCCTGATAGTCACACTTGATAAATTTGGCAATGAAATTCATAAGATTGAATTTGAGAATGATTTACTTCTTAGTGTAATCGCAACAAACGATGACGGATACCTTCTTTTTGGTGGAAAATTGATTAAACTAAATTCAGATCTGTCAAAAGCATGGGAAAACGATGAACAGAATTATTTTTTTTCCGGAGCCTATGTTTCACCAATGAATGATAATGGATTTGCAATTACAGGCACATGGAACAGTGAACAGGTTTATTTACAAAAATTCAATGATGCCGGGGCATTGCAATGGGTAAAGAAGAATTATAATAAACTGCCTTTCAATGATTTAGGTTGCGACGTTCGTCAGTTACCTGACAAGGGATTTCTGGTTATTGGCAGAACCAGGAGTCATGTAGAACCCTGGGATATGAATTGTTACCTGATTCGTACTGACATGGCAGGAGATACAATCTGGACAAAAGAATTTGGCACTGAATCGAACGAGTGGTTAGAAAAATTCTTATACGCGTCAGACAAAGAATTTGTTTTAAAGGAAACAGTTGGATTTCCAGGTGATCCAATCCAGAAATCAATATTACTCAGGATTGATGATAATGGACAGATAATCGATTCAAAAGAAACAAAGTCTTTAAAGCTACTATATACATCTTATGGATATTTTATAAAAGTCGACAAAACCGATAATAATAATATTATGACCTTATCAAAGGTTCATTTAAATGATCTGTTCTGAAATAAACTGTAAGGTTTAAAAAGGTTGTAAGGTTGTATAGTTGTAATGGTTGTAAAGGTTATATTTTAGAAATTGTTGGATAGGAGATAAAGCTGTAAAGGCTTTAGATGCTGTAGATGCTGTAAAAGCCGAAAATCAATAATATCCGTTCTCTCTTCATCCCTGGCTCTGGTTGTAGCAATGGCATCCATACCCATTAAGTCCATAAGTCCATAAAGTCGATAAAGTCCTTTCGTCCTCTCCTTAGGTACGCTATTTCTTCCCGGAAGTTTTGCAATTGTGAAAAATTGTTTATCTTGAACAGTAATTGTCTGCAAAGCATGGTCAGAAGCGGTTTGGGAAGAGAGTTGGGTATGTGACTGACCGTACCGGAGGTTTGTAAAGAGGTGAGTTTTTTCAGGAATATTAAAACCGAATTGTACCATAACTTTATCGCACCAGAGTGGTAAATATTCGTCAGGTTTATTAAGCATCATAAACGAAGTTATAATGCATTCCCCGCCCCGATTTATTCAGTTTCATCCGCAAGCTAACGATTATAATATTGATTAATAATAAGATAAAATCGAAATCATCAAGTGGAATTTTGACCGTTAGTCAAGATTCTTAACACCATAATTTGACTCCATAATGAAAAACTCCAAACCAAATATTCCTGACGACATCAAAAAAAATTATGATGAGTTAATGAAAATTCGAGAGTCCAGAAGAAGCCAAGAAGAGATTATTTCAGATCTAACTATATTAATAAAAGACTATAACAAGAGTTTTTTCTTGCCTTTCATTCTGGAAATGATTAACAATATTCATCAAAGAGATAAATCCGAGGCATTTCAACATTTAATGTCTCCAATGAAACAATTAATCTATTTGGTCGATTTATATTTCTCAGTTGAAGAAGGTGGAATCAAAGAAGTTTTATCCAAAGAAGAATGGGTGAACATTACTCTATTGCTGAAAGAAATCGAAATGACATATTTTGGAGACATAGGTTTTATAAACGAGGATGGAAAAGAAGATTTTGATAAGATTTCTGTTTCCTTGTTAGCCTTTATTGAGTACTTTGGTAATGCTCAGCTTTCGTATGAGGAGCAAACGTTGGAAAGATTTGAAAGAATATGCGGAGCTTTTGATCAGGATGTCGAACGATTGTTTGGATTTTCCGTAAATGATGTTCAGATTTTCAGTAAACATATCCGAGACATAATAAATAATAAGTTAACAGAATGCAATTACTACTTCTTACATCAAGATGAATGGCCTAAGTTAACATCAAGGCTAATTGCTAGAGGAATAACTGATCCCAAAGAATGGATTAATGAACCAGAACTAGAACTATTTAAAAACTATCTCAATATACCAGGTTTTGTTTTTATTCATGCTTACGATGAATTATCAAGTGTAAACTTAAAAAAAGAGAAAATTGAAAGACTTATTAAATTCCTATTATATGATCAAGATTTAAAGAAAGGAACTACAGTTTATTATGCTGATAAAAATCCATTTTTTGATACTCCACTTATTCAAATCGAGACTAAAAAATTTCTCTGTCCTCCATACAAGTTCTTGATAGAGAGTTTTTACAATCGTATTAACATGTCTCTTAGGACCGATGTAGGAGAAAAATACTCTCAATTTAAAAATCATAACCTCGAAAAGAAAGTCCTAGAGATATTTCAAAAACTCTTTGGAAGTGATATTCAAATATTTACTTCCTATTTTTTTGACAAGGATAGATCTGAACAAGACATTCTGATCCGATTTAAAAAATTTTATTTCATTGTTGAAGTAAAGGATAGTCTCTTTCGGGCTCCAATGCGAGATCCACTTAAGAGTTATGATAAGATCAAATCTGATTTTAAAAAATCAATTCAATATGGATATGATCAATGCAAAAGGGTTGAAGATATAATTGAACTTGGCCTAGCATTTAAAATATATGAACATAAAACCAAAAAATGCCTCGATGAAGTAATACCTGCCAGTATTAAAGATTACTTCTCGATCGTAGTGACTCAGTTTAAGTATGGAGGAATGCAAACAAATCTTGAGAATCTATTGGTTAAAGAAAGTGAATCATTGTACCCTTGGTCTGTATCTGTTGATGATCTTGAGGCATTTGTTTTAATTCTTAAGAAATTAAAGAAAGGCTCCGCACCTTATCAATTTATTGAATATCTAAGATATAGAGAAAGTTATCACGAACATTTGATCTGTAGTGATGAGTTAGAGCTATGCGGGTATTTTCTGAATGACCCCAAAAATTTTAAGAAATACTCTTCCTCGGATTCAGTTTTCACAACATTTCCTGGGATGGCAGATATGTTTGATGCAGAATATCAAAATGGTTTAGGATTTGATAACGAGCTAGATATTGATATTAAGAGACATTATAGAGTACCAAATTATAGAAAAGATTATACAGTGGATAGCTTTACGGGAGAAGATCTTTCCAGATAAAACTAACAATAAAACGCATTATAACACGGACGGTGCTATGAAAAGCCATTTCTCCGGTTACCCAAATATAAAACAATAAAATCTTAAAAATTTCTTCAAAAAATCCTATAAAATCACACTGCTATCGGTTGTCATTTTTTGCTATGCCACATACACTTGTCATTTTTTATAGTAAGGGTACGTAGGCTAGCGTTTGTGATCATTTGTAACATGCCGTGTTTTACGTTATCCCTTTCTGAAGGTTGATTTATAGGTTTTGTTTTTATGCCACTCCTGTCACGTAAGGTTGTCTGTTTTTCATTACATATCTTATTCTGTTTAATAATTTACGAGCTATTTTGATGATAATTTTATGTCCTTTATTATTAACCAGATGCTTCTGGTAGTATTGCATAAGAGCAGGATCCTGCCTGATGACTTGCCAGGAAGCCTCAATAAGTAAGGTTCTAAGGAATGAATTAATGTTATTCCTCCTGTGCGGATTGTTTCGCCACTTTCTCGTATTTTGGGTATCAAACCTACATAACTTGCAAGGTGATCTATCTGAGGAAAACGGTTGATATCGCCAATTTCAGTTATCAGGGCAGAAGAAGTAAGGGGCCCAATGCCTGAAATGCTGTTTAACAATTTATATAACTCTTTATCATGCTGGCTGATTCTGAGCCTTACAATCCGGCTCAAAGTAAGCAATTATTGCCTGTGATGTTCGTATGATGTAATAAGATGAGAGAAAGCTTCTTCTCCGGCAGTCGTCTCAAATTTCACCTGCTTAAGCCATTCGACAAATTTCAATGTCCACTGGTTGTTATCAAGCTCCGGCGGAATTGAAATATCGCTATACAAAAGAAAACTTTTTATCCTTGTCTTACTCCTTCTTAGATCGCGCATAAGGTAGAAGCGGGTTCTGTTAAGACTACGGAGTTCCTCCAGGTTCCGATCCAGTACATGGATACCTTTCAGAGAATCCTTCTCGAGTCC
>DATALD010000066.1:0-3761 GCA_036261255.1 Bacteroidales bacterium | reverse complement strand
AGCGCCGACTCCCCCAAAAACAACTTCACCGAGCATGATGTTAAGCATTGCAACCATTCCTGCTAAAGGGGAAAGGCTGTCGTGCATAGCATTTACAGAGCCGTTCGAGGCATCAGTTGTGAAAACTGACCACATTATGCTGTTAGTAATGCCAAATCTGGTCTCCTTACCTTCCATATTTTCATGTGTTCCCAAAACAGGTTGATAAGAATATTCCGAATTCAGAGAGATTATGAGTCCTGCCAGAAGCATAACGAACATTACGGTATATAGAGCCCAACCCTGGCGGACTGAACCAACCATCTTTCCGTATGTATATGTCAGAGAAGCCGGGATGAGCAATATTGCAAACATTTCAAGAAAGTTGCTCGATGGAGTAGGATTTTCAAAAGGATGTGAACTATTCGCATTGAAAAATCCGCCTCCGTTCGTACCAATCTGCTTTATAGCGATTTGTGAAGCAGCAGGTCCCATTGGTAGAATCTGGTTTGCTCCTTCAAGTGTCTGAACTGTTTGATAATGTTTGAAATTCTGAATAACGCCTTGCCCGGCAAGCAAAACCGCTAGGATGATTGAAAGCGGGAGGAGAATGTAAATTGTACTTCTGGTAAGATCAACCCAGAAGTTACCAATTTTGCTGGTTGTCTTTCGGGCAATCCCTCTGATAAGCGTAAGCATCACCGCTATTCCGGTAGCAGCACTAACAAAGTTCTGGACAGTCAGTCCTACCATCTGAACAAAATAACTCAATGTCGTTTCACCGGCATAGCCTTGCCAGTTTGTATTAGTGATAAAACTTACGGCAGTATTAAATGCTGAGTGCCCAATAACAGACGGAAGGGAATCTGGATTGAGAGGTAATGATTTCTGAAATATCTGGATTGCAAATAGAAATACCAGACCTGTGATGTTGAATAGTAACATACTGAAAGTATAATCTTTCCAGTTGGTTTCATCATCAGAATTTATTCCAGAAAACCTGTAGACTATTTTCTCCAGCCAGCCAAAAATAGGAAGCATAATATGCTTCTTGCCGGTAAATACCTTTTCCATATAACTACCAAAAACCGGAGTCAGTGCTGTAAGGAGTAACAGGTAAAGTAAGATCTGTATCAGATCACGAGATGAAAACATATTCATACCAAAAACTTTTCTTAATTTTTAGTAAATCCTTATGTGGCCTACAGGAAAAAGATTCCATTTCTTCTTCCCTTTCTTGAAGAATCCTGAGCCTGGGGCGTCTCAGACATATCATTCCGAAAATATTTATCAAGTCCGATGATGTAGCCCAAAAGCCGTCCTGCCAAAAAAATCACCAGAAGACATCCAAAAAACAATAATATTAATGGTGTGAGAGCCATCGTTTTAGAATTTTTCAGGTCTTTTCAGAACAAAGATCAAATAACCAAATATGAATATTGCAACTATTGCGGTTCCTATATCTCCAAATCCGGTAAATAACATTAAGGTCATATTGTTTGTAATTAACAGTACAAAATTGGATGATAAACTATAAGGGTTTTATCAGATTTGAAGGCTGCGTAATAAAGAATTTATAAGAAAACAGAAAGGGTGTTAAGTCAAGAAGATTCCAAAAATAAGCTGAACTAAATGGGAGATATTCAGAGACGATCAATTGAAATAATTATTCTCCAAACCTGTATCCAATGCCGGATTCAGTTATGAGCAAATTTGGTTTAGAAGGATTATCCTCTATTTTTTTTCTTAACTGTGCAACAAAAACTCTCAGATATTGTGTTTGCTCCAGATACCCGAATCCCCATACTTCTTTAAGAAGTGACTGATGTGTAATTACTCTGCCCTGATTCTTTGCAAGGAAAGCCAATAATGAAAACTCAGTTGCTGTTAGTTTTATTAATGAATAGTTCTTCTTAACTGTATGATTGACCAGATCAATACTAAGATTTCCGAAATTCATCACTTGCTGCTCATTCTTTTCGGTTGTAAACCTGAATGCGGTTCTTATCCTGGCAAGAAGTTCTCCACTCCTGAATGGTTTGGTTAAATAATCATTTGCTCCGCTATCCAAAGCTCCAACAATATAATCTTCCGATTTTTTTACAGTAAGAATTATTATTGGCTTGGTATACCATTCCCTAAGCTTTTTAAGTACCTCCATTCCATCCATATCAGGTAAACCCAGATCAAGAATAACCAGGATGGGGTGATTTAAAGCTGCTAACGTAATCCCTTCTTTTCCATTAGCTGCGAATATTGTATGATACCCATTTGCACCAAGCGTGATTTCAAGGAGCCTCCGTATCTGAATCTCATCATCAATTATAAGAATACAATCAGCTTGATTCATTCGATATGTACTTGATTGTAAGATTTATGTTTCAATTCTGCATACAAATATAATTCACTTATATGTTCAAAAATATTAACAAATACAATCTTTATAAAACCATTATCCATAAACCGTGTTTACTTCCAAATTCTTTATGCTTCGAATCAATAATTAACGACTTCGCTTCGGTTGGAATTTTGGGGTGCACTGGTTTTCACCTTATTCATTGAACCTGGCGGATTTTGCTTCAAATAAGCCACTAATGTGATCGCACAGGAGAGAGCATATATATACTTGTCGATCAGTGATAAGCAACAATAATTACAATTTAGTTGTTTGAACAATGATCATTATTGTGAAGGAATGTAGATTAAAAAGGAGGAACCTGCTATTATGAAGGTAACTGAATCACCTTTGAGCTATGCTAAAATTATTGCTAATACAGTACGAGAGCCATTTTTAGTTCTTGATGACAAAACTCGGGTCTTAACTGCTAACAACTCATTTTACAAGCTATTTCGATTATCCAGGGAAGCAACAGAAAACCATCTCATCTACGACCTTGGAAATGGTCAATGGAATATTCCCGGTTTACGTCACCTTCTCAAAATTGTTAATTCAGATTGTGAGAGTGTTGAAGATTACAGGGTCCAGTTCTCATTTGAATCAGGATTGAAAAAGATATTGCTCATAAATGCTCACTGTATAGAATCGGAAACAGAAGAGAACAGGTTGATGTTACTGTCAATCGGGGATGCAACGGAACGTATGCATGCAGAGGATTCGCTCCGGAGGTTTCAGTTTCTTGAAGGCAAAAGGGCAATCTCTTCGTTCATACAAGGATGTTGGTGTTTTTAATATAAATGAATACCAAAATAAAAGTAATTAAAAACATCTTTGTTTAAGAGAATTAACAGGTAAATCTAGGTTTCAGAATTTTAGCCCGGAGAAGCTTTAGCGAAGATAAATGCTCAAAAGTTTGAGTGTGAGAGCGAGAAAAAAAGAAATATAAATTGCGCGTCACGTTCGTTTCCCTTAATTATGCAGGTTGATAATATAAATATAGATCTGACCTGATGAAAAAACAATTTAATAAATCGGGGAAAGTCATTCTTTCATTCCTGGCGTTAATGTACTGCACTGAGGTAAACTGTCAGATATTGAAGGATACAACCACTGTCATGCTGGTAAAGACCGGAATTGAAGATATCTACAGATCAAAGTTCGGGGAGGCAGAAAACATACTCCAGGTTATTGAAAAAAAATTCCCCGGTCATCCGGCAACAGATCTGTATTCTGCAATCCTGACCTACTACAGGTACTATCCACTCATTCCTTCAGGTCCCGGTTTTAAAAATTTTGAATTAAATATACAGGATTGTATCAATAAATGCGAGGAAGATAAGAACTGGATGGATGATCCTGAGATGGTGCTTATAAATGTTTCGGC
>DATALD010000060.1:0-45360 GCA_036261255.1 Bacteroidales bacterium | reverse complement strand
TGCAGGTCCTTTAGATTAGCATCTTTAAGTTTAATATTAAATAATGATGTTGAAAAGGGGGTTTTAGGGGGAGTTGATAACTTTGAAAGATGTTAATAAAAACCGGAGGAAACTGAAGTGAACTATATGCAGGTCTGATTTACGTATCATTGCACGAATTAGTCTTCAGTTCCCTTTAAGGTTGTCAGGACCATTTAGAATATTAAGCCTAAGCTAATTAAAGGTTTTAGTCAAGCAACCAAATCCGGTCAATTCTAATAATGTTATAAAGGTATGAAGAAAAAAGATTTTGTAGGAATTGACATTTCAAAAGATCACATTGATTGTGCACTGCTTAATGCTGAAAGTCCCCGCTCTTTCAAGGACAAGAAGTTCAGTAACACTCTTGAAGGATTTGAATCCATGGAGGAATGGCTTTTAAAGAATGATATTGATATAAAAAAATGCTTGTTCTGCATGGAACATACCGGAACCTATGGTTTATTACTTTTCGCTTGGTTAAGCCAGAAAGAGTTTGATTTTTGTGTCGAACCGGCACTTAAAATTAAACGCAGCCTCGGATTGACAAGAGGTAAGGATGACAAAATAGATGCCAGGAGAATAGCCGACTATGCACTAACCCATGTTAATAAACTAAAGCTATTTTCTTTCCCTTCAGAACAGATTTATTATATCAAACAATTATTGACCTACAGAGAACAACTTGTTCGTAACAGGACTTCTTTTAAAAACAGTATAAAGAATCACGAACAATATGAACGCATTACCAAGCGTCAAACAATCACGGACGATATTAGAGCATTTATTGAAGAACATAACTCCCGTATAAAACAGGTTGAAAAGCAAATAATTGAAACTATCAACTCTGATCAGGAACTTAAGAAGAATTTTTTACTGGCCACTTCTGTTAAAGGTATTGGGCTTGTTATTGGCGCATTCATGCTTGTTACAACTAATAATTTTTCAGGCTTTGAAGACGGAAGGCAATATGCATCCTATTCAGGCGTAGCTCCCTATGAGCATACCTCCGGATCTTCCGTGAGAGGAAAGACAAAAGTGAGTCACCTGGCAAACAAAACTATTAAAACAATGCTTTCCAGGGGTGCAAATTCAGCTTCCAAATGGGATCCTGAACTAAGGGCATATTTTATACGAAAGCAAGCCGAGGGCAAGGATTATAAAGTAATTATGAATGCTATAAGCTGTAAATTGATTGGAAGAGTGTTCTCTGTTGTAAAAAGAAAAACACCTTATGTTATAACTTATCAACAGAAAGTTGCATAAATATTTGTTTTAATCTTAGAATTCATGCAGGTCATGCAAGTCGTGCAAGTTGTGCAAGTTGTGCAAGTCTTTCTTAAGTGCGACCTGCAAGACCTGTGCAAAATTAGTTTAGAAGAAACGGATCCATCGCCTTCCATTTTGGTCTCCACAATATGGGAATCAGCACTTTCCTAAGCACCCAGGGGAAGTCTTTCAGGAATTCCTGCCTGTCTTCTTCATTAAGATTATATAGTACAAAAGGGATTGTTATTGATCCGGGACCGGAAGATTTTTGACTATGTTTTCCAACTTCATCAAGTAGGGCAAGCTGTTCTTTTTCGGACAACCGGGTAAGGTTGCTTGCTGCAAAACTTGTTTCTTCAGCTTTAATATGAGGATTCCATAATACCTGTATGTCTGCAAGCTTTTTCCTGGTTTCAGGCAAATCATCCAATGTTGCAACATCTTTTTCAAGATTATCGAGTATTGCTGAAATTGCTATATGATCCTCTTTCAAACGAGTGTAAGGAGCATTAATAACGCCTGTAAAGCGAGGGAAAACGACATCATCTTCCCCGGCATGATGAGCATGCATCACCCTGATGAAAGTCGTAAGATACATCAGGAATCCTTCTCTTTCTGAAGAAGGAATGCCTGTTTTAACATATTCATCACACTTACTAATTGAAACGTCCAGACTTCTCGAAAGAAGCTTGTGTATTCTTAGCATGCCTTCCGTAACAGGGCTCTTTGTTTCTTCAATATTATTAGCCATAACTATATGTTTTTGATTAATGGGAATTAAGCCGGGGATAATCACTAAATTAGCAAGTGAAAAAGCCAGACTTCCAGAAAGAAACTTTTTCATCTTTTTAAGAATTACAGTCATACAATATGATTTTGTTTAAAATGTATTAAACTGCAAATAATCACCATTTTTATACCACGGACATTAAGGATCGGTTAGGATTAGGTTAAGGACTCATAAAGGCGAAGGGCAGAGATGCAAGCAGAGCTATAAATGATGCAAAAGCTTTAATAAGTGAAGTAGTAAAATAATATCAATCAGGAGCTGCAAAAGTCAATAAAATAGGGTAAACAGAATACCTAAAGGTCTTAAACAAAAAATATAGGATAAAAACCTATTTACATTATTAAGTACTTAACCCGTTAAAGAAATCTTGTATGAAAAAAACATTCTACTCCGTAATTAGAATTTTATTCTTCCTCTTTGTAAGTCAGCAATCAGGCTTTTCACAGGAAATGCATTCTTCAAATTCAGCTCCAATATATCCCGGGGGTAAGAAGGCTTTGGGAGATTTTATAAGTAAAAATCTTAAATATCCTGATGAAGCCAGAAAAATCAGACTGTCTGGTATAGTTGAGGTTAAGTTTATGATAAATACTGAAGGAAAGATTGAGAACATCGAGGTTATGAAAGGCATTAGTAAGGAGTGTGATGCTGAGGCTGTCCGTGTGACTGGTCTGATTTCAGGATGGAAGCCTGCATTCAGGCAAGAGAACCCAGTAAATTCGTTTATTTATTTACCAATTGAATTTAAAGGAGATAAGAAAACAGAACCTACAGAAATCAGAGGCAGGGTTGTTGAAAAAATAACCGGGTTACCTCTCTCAGGCATATATGTAATTATCAAAGGAACAAACATTGGTTCGGTTTCTTTGCCCGACGGATCATACCGGCTCGAAGTTCCTTCCGAAGCTAAAGCGCTTGAATGTTTTGGGGTAGGATATTCCCGAAAAGAGGTTGAAATTAATTTTCATTCAACAATCAATATTGAGTTGGACCAGGAATACATGGTTATTGATTTCCAATCAACAGACAATTAAAAAAATAACAGCATCTCTTCTCGTGTAGCTTATGAAAATTTAAAGAAATTGATTCAAATTATTACATATTGTTCAATTATCTGAAAAACATAATAAATCAATGAAAAACATACCTATCACAATAAGATTCACTATCCTGCTTTTAATTCTAAATTCTTTTGCTCGTGTTAATGGACAAGATCCTGTCAACAGGGACACCGTAATACTGGCCGCGCATGAGATAATTAATCAGACAACCTATTGCGGTCTTGGCACTGTTGATTCTTTAGGACAACCCCAGATACGTACAATGAATCCATTTCCTGTTGGGGATGATTTTTTGGTATGGTTTGCAACCTCGAGATCGAGCAGGAAAGTAAGAGAAATAAAAGTCAACCCAAATGTCTCGGTCTATTTTGCGGACCACCTGACTGCTAAAGGGTATGTAAATATTTGCGGCTCTGCATCAGTTATTGACGATAAAAAATTACTTACCAGTATGAAGCGTGAGTATTGGAATGACATAAAGGGTTGGCAGGAAAAGTTTGTATTAATAAAAATCACTCCCAAATCAGTTGAGGTAATAAATTATAAATTTGGACTTAATAATGACCCCAATACATTTAAGGCTCCAATGATAAACTTTTGAAGCAATAAATACAGCAACAAAAATCTCCATCAGGCATATTACGTACTAATTCAATAAATGAACCAACCAATAAATTTCAATCTTGTAGCCGACCTGTACGATAGCTATGTTACAGTAAGTCTTGATATTCCTTTTTTTATTGAAGAAACTTCATCTTTTGATGATGAGATTCTCGAATTGATGTGTGGTACAGGCAGAGTATCACTACCGCTTCTGGAGTGGGGTCGAAAACTCTGTTGTATTGACTACTCAGAGAAGATGCTCGATGTTTTTAGGAGTAAGATCAAAGACACGAATTATCCTGTCAGACTGATTAATATGGATGTAACTAAACTGGACCTGAATAAAAAATTCGGTCTGATTGTTTTACCATTCCATTCCTTATCTGAAATTCTCTCTGACGATCTTCAATATAAAGCTCTTCAATGCATTTCTAAACATCTTAAACCTGATGGAATTTTCATCTGTACGCTTCAAAATCCAGTCGCCAGGCTCAAAACTGCTGATGGAATGACCAGGAAAATTGGAGAATTCAAAATGGACGAGAATAAAAATCTTCTTGTCTCCTGCTCTTACAAATACAATCCTGACACCAGGATTGTTTCCGGGTTTCAGTTATATGAGATTTATGATGACTCTGGTAATCTGATTGAAAAAAGAACACTTGATATAAACTTTAAACCCATCACTTATTCTGATTTTAAAAACATGATTATACCTCTTGACCTGGAAATAATTCAAATATATGGAGATTATTCAAAAAATACTTTTCTTGAAGATACATCTGAATTCATGATATTAAAACTCAAGCTTAAATAATACATAAACCAACAGACATGCTAACTTACTGATGAAATTAATGATATCGTAACCTAACTAATCTGACCGGATGAAACTTAAACAAAGTAAATTCGAACTCACAAACTCGTTAATAATCTTAATATCTGGTTTCTTATTCTCTGTTAAATCAGAAGCACAGAAAACAATAATTAATGATTCTATTTTTTCAAAATTCCTTAATGAGAAACGAAATATAGAGATACTGGTCCCCCCAGAATATGGTTCAATATCTGAAAACAAATATAATGTGATCTATCTCCTGGACGGAGAGTTACATTTTGATGATTTTTCATACATATACAATTTTGCAAGGCGTGAAGAATTGCTACCACCACTTATTCTGGTCTCTATACAAAATAGCTTCAGTGCAAAAGTTAGTAATAGGGAGAGGGACTTTTTACCCGTGAAAATACCCGGGAACGAAATTGCTGGCGGCGCTGATAATTTCATCAATTTCTTAAAAGATGAGCTTATCCCGTATATAGATAATAAGTTCCCAACATCCGGAGATAATAGCATATTTGGGCATTCACTTGGAGGTTTGTTTTCATTTTATTTAATGCTGAAGGAACCGGGGTTATTTTCAAATTACTATTGCTCTGATCCTGCTTTTTCGTGGAATAACAGATATATTTTTTTAATGGCCCCTGGTACTCTCAAAAACAAAACCGATCTTAACGCGATGGTATGGATCAATGGTGTTGAGGATACATATAAGAATGTTGGAATCAGGGGGATGGATTCTGTTTTAATGGATAGTGCACCACCTGAACTGCGCTGGAAAACTTCAATCTATCCTAACGAAACTCATATGTCAGTTCGCTTCAAAGGTATTTACGATGGCTTAAAATACACCTACTATGGTTATAATTCCAAAAAACTGGTAGAGTTTCACCCTAATAACGGTTCTCTTCTTGAGGGAAAACCTGCCCCTATATTCCTAAACGGCAGCTTCCCGGATGTTTATTATACAATAGATGGGTCAGAACCTGATACCACTTGTGAAAGAGCCCCGCAGTTAATCGAACTTAATGGTCCGGCAGAATTGAGAGTCAGTTGGATCGGGGAAAATAAGAAGTATTTTACAACTTCAAAGGGAAATTTTGAGATCAGTAAAGTTTGGCCAGCTCTCAAAAACGTTAGCAACATCAAATCCGGGGGTTTACATTTTTCCTATTATGAAGGAAACTGGGAAACATTACCTGATTTTAAGAAACTACATGCCATAAATGAAGGAATTACAGATAGTACATTTAATCTTAAAGATCTTCCTGCACGGGAAAACTTTGGATGCGTATTTGAAGGGTATATGAAGATCGAAACGGAAGGATATTATATGTTTGCTCTTAATTCAAGCGATGGATCGAAATTAATAATTAACGGACATGAAATCATCAACAATGATGGTTTACATGGGAATCATTGGTTCAAATCATATTTAGTTCCATTACAAAAAGGCTTTTATCCTGTAAGGCTGGAGTATTTTTTAAACAAAGGGAATCCTGATCTTAATCTAATATATCTTTTGCCAGATTCCCGTGAGACACGAAGCCTGACATTTCAGATGATGTATCATTAATAAAAATATATCTGCAAATAAGAATTTTATCAAATGAGAAAAATATTTGGATTCATGATTTTGAATTATTTTGTTAATTACCAAAAGGGAAATGGAGTGATGATCTAATTGAAGAGGGAAGAATATAATTACTTTATACATCATCTTTCGGTACAAAAATTGTTGTGATTACAACAACAAAACTTAAACAATAGTGAAAAGTGCAATCCCCATAATCATTTTCATGAGCCTGTTTATCGCTGCCTGTAGCGAAGAGCCTGACTTTAACAAATCTTGCATCAATTTTGAAATATGTTTTAGGAGAGAGTCGGGATGGACAGGATTGAAATATGAAGCTAATTTCTTTTCCCCTGACAGTCTTGTTGTATTTGAATCTGAATATTTAACTGTTGTTAAAAATAGACTATCAAGATATTCTGTCTCTCCCATGGAAATGGACTCTCTTCTTGCAGATTTAAGCAGAATAAAAAGAATGGATTTAAGTGATAACTATGGTTTTGGATCCAACAAACCAACTGATTTGCCTGTTCGCTTCATCAGATACAGATACTGCAATAATGAAGATTCAACTTTTCTATACTTCCCTGAAGAAAATGAACTCCCGGTTGATCTTGAAAACCTGCTTGGGAAACTAAACAGGATTATAATGGAACATGATACTTTAATTGGTAACTTTAAAAAAAGGTGAATCTTCCATGTACCAGACATAACTACGAAACGCGAAACTACGAAAGTTCCTTCTTAAAGCTACGTTGAGCAAACTACTATTTACGGCATGAATATTGCTGATTTTTGTTTAAAACCAGCTATGAAAAACACAGTCAAACTTCCAAGTCTGCTCCTGTTATTATTGATTTCAGTTATTCTCATACCTGTTCAGAGTTGCGAACCAGATGATGATGATGATGATAACTGTGAGAGTTGTGAAGTAGTTGTTTACAAGCCAAATATATATTTATATCCCGTTTATAAATCTCAACTGGAAATTAATCTTAGTTTTCCAATGGGTGGCAGTATTGTTACATCAATTCCTGCTTATGGCATAGGATGGAAAGTTAATGTAGATCCATCGGGAAAAATTGATGACAAGTATGATTATTTGTTTTACGAAAGTAAACAGCCCGATATATGGCAAGTAACAGAAGGTTGGACAATAAGCCAGTCTGACCTGGAAACATTTTTTACAGAGAACATGCTAGAATACGGATTCAATGAAAAAGAAATAAAAGACTTTACTGATTACTGGATCCCCAGGTTAGAAGATTTTGATTATTATGAAATTTATCCCCAGGAATCATATATTATTGAAAAAGTAATTAAGCTCGATATTAGCCAAAAGCCTGATAATGAATTAAGATTGTTCTACCTGATAAAAGGTGCGACCAGCAATTCAAACGATAGCATAAAAATTCCTGCGATGAATTCCAGATTTAATCGTAGAGGATTCAATGTAACGGAATGGGGTGTAGTCTTAAAATAGCGAAGGCTTTAAAGGCTGTAGATGCTTACATCCCAGGTAAAAACGCGAAACACGAAACCCGAAACGAAACAGTGATTTGACAAAACAGATCAAAATTAATATTCGCCTTTGATAACAAAATAAGAACCACGGATTGTCCCGGCAACATAATCAAATTTGAGATTTTCAACCTGAAAGGAAGACGTCTCCAGTGGTTTTGCTTCTATCTCAGTATCACGTTCTTTCTTTAGAATATTGTTAACATAATTTATTATGTCTTGGCTTTCATCTGCTGGAATTGTAATAAAATCATGATTATACTTGTTTTTAAAATATCTGGCTTCATTAGCACGTAATCCTGCAAGACTTTCAGCTATCGAAGAAGACTCAAGTCCATCGATAGTTACATTTTCAAAATCAACAGTATTATTCATAGTTGTAGCATTAATAAAAAAAACATAAATTCTGTTAAAAGCTTGACTGAAAGATACAGAGGCTTAATGCTTCAAGATTATCAGAAGCTGTAATATTGAATTGTTGTAAGGTTCCTGTAAGACTTTATCCGCTAAGCTAATGGAAAAAGTTTCGATGATCTTGGCTCTCCGCATCTAGAACATTCAGCATCATACCAGCTCATGGGAAGGCTACATTTTGGACAAAGCCAGCGAGTCTCTTCATATTTAACCCATTCGGTGACACCCATCTCATGAATTTTCTTTAAGTTGGGCAGGTATTCATTACGGTGCAAATAACCACCCATACTGATTAAGCCAGTTACCCTGTAGCAGGGCAACTCTTCACAGCCTGTGCAACGGGAATCGGTTTGTTTGCCTGATGCGCATTTCCTTATAGCACAAAATTGGCAATGAGCTGCAAGTATACCTCCACTCAGACAGCCATCGCAAAGAAGGCCATCCATCCAGCTCTGATCAGGTATACCCTTCGATGCCTTATGAGGTGATGAAGCTCTCTTCTCCAACCTTAATTTTTTCTCCTCGTTACTTCCGTGTTTTGCCAGGTAAGCCGGACAGGCGCCACAATACGTACCACATGCAGCTGCAATGTGTTCTTTAGCAATGTCGTTTTTAATCTTACCACCATTCAATGTTGCCAGTAAACTCCCGGGCAACCAAGCCAAACTTACTATTGTTCCCGTGGCCCTTTTAATAAATTTCCTCCGGCTTGAATATTCCTCTCTGGTAGTATTCATACTACATTACCACTTAAAACAGAAAGTTAAGCTTTTTTTACAAATATCACGTTACACCAACAACACTAAAAGATGCTGCAAACTATAGTGAATTTGATTTATATTAATTAATATAGCGTTAAACAACATCCGGGTTCTGCAATCCGGTTAATGCTATGTGCTTTTTAAATATATATATATATTAATATAAATGAAAATAAATAAAAGCAACAGTGTATTAGTCTTCCTTTCATTTCTTACGATCATTCTGTTGGGATTTAAGGTTGGCAGAACTGGAAACAATTATTTTAATTTTGAAAATGCAGCGTCCGATTCTGTTTCTTCTCTGGTTGCACTGAGCAACTTTTGGGACATGTACTATGATTATGGTTATGACCTTGATATCCTATCAGAACACAATAATCAACCAGGTAAGCGAATCAACTCCATATCTGTTTACCGTCTCAGTTCAGACGCTGCTGAAGAAACGCTCCAGGATTCTATCCTGCTCAACAGCGAAGGAAGGCCTGTTTTAAAAATATCGCCACATGAATCTGGCCCTTCATATACCTGGTATTACTATGATGCAAAAGGAAGGCTCTATCTTGATATCATGATTAACAGTAACAAGTATGACACACTATATACCCTACGGCAATTAGACATGTACAATCATGCCTCAAAAACAATAGAATATAACATTACACGAAAAGAATTGCAATTCCTTACTCTTATAGAGACAAATACCCAGTCAGATGGACTTGTACAGCTTAATATGGCAAGGTTTGATCCTGATCTGAAATATAATAAGGTACTTCCCTTTGAAGCACGCGATATGCTGATAAGCATTGCAGGCGACTCTTTATTGAGCGTTCATACCAACAGGACAGTTTTTTCCGATACCAGCTATAATTCAACTTACACAGACTTATACAGGATTGAAAACAACAGGCTGGTCCACAATAAAATAACTTGCCAGACACTGTATGATCAACATGGTAACTGGATTGAAAAGAAAAGTAATAGTTTTAACATCCGCAGAAGATTCTCATACAATGATTCCGTGGAGCCTGAAATCACGAAAACACTGCCAATTAATGCATCTGTTGTGGAGTTTCTGTCGACCCAGATGGATTCGTTGCCTGCCATAGCGTGGAAGAATTACGAGGATGATCAGATCTCGCTGAAAAACAGGGAAATGATGTATGAGGAAGGAAGCTACGGTGACAGCATCACCCTGACCGAGGCTAATAGTCTCGGTGAATTCCTCCCGGAACTATGGTATGTCGTAAGTGAAGTTTCGGGTAATTTAACAGGATTTGATAGCACCTGCTATGTAGTAGGTTATAATACACCGCTGTCATCCGGCGATGGAGACAACTTGAGATGTCTGGCAATTTATGAGCAAAGAAATGGGATTATCAGACTCAAAAAACAATCTTTTGGAGCTTTGGATCCATTTTATGATGCCGACGAAGACCTGGTGTTCGATGCCTTTGATGAAACCAACTTTTCTGTCAGCCTACAGGACGGCAACATTGTTGTTTATTATGAATATATGCGTGGTGAAGCCACGAATGAGTATGCATTTGAAGATGGGAAATGGGTTTTGGTTTACACCTCCTCGTCACATCGCACCTGCTGCCAGGCTGAAATCGTTTCTTATGATTACCGGACAAAAACATACTCCTTTTCACTGTTCAATATGATAGATGAGGAGGAGTATGAGAACAGCGATATGCCACACGATACATCTTATACCGAAATCGAAGACAGGCCGGTCATTTATATGGATGGTCCGCAGGGCAGCAGTTTTAACCCAGATGAAACTTCAGATGAAGAGTAATCTGATTACGATTCATTCTGCCTGCATTTCTTTTCATTATCTTTGGTCTTCAAAATCTCTGTTAGAATATGTCTGACAATATTGTAATTGAAGTTAAGGATGTCTGGAAATCATTTAAGACAGTTCAGGCTGTAAAGGGCCTAAGCCTTAAAATACCGAGTGGCATGTTCGTGGCTCTTCTTGGCCCTAATGGCGCAGGTAAAACAACCCTTGTAGAGATGATAGAAGGTATCCAGAAGCCTGATAAAGGTGATATAACAATAATGGGCAAACACTGGAAAGGCAACGAGGATGAACTTCACAGGATAATCGGGTTGTCGCTTCAGGAAACAAGGTTCATTGATAAGCTACGGGTGTCAGAAACCCTTCTCCTGTTTGCTTCGTTCTTCAACCTCGGTAAAAAGAGGGTTGATGAGATAATTTCAATTATTGGTCTTGAAGAAAAAAGGGAAGCAAATGTTGTAAATCTGTCTGGTGGTCAAAGGCAACGACTTGCGATAGGTATTGCTCTGCTCAACAACCCTGCAATTCTGCTTCTTGATGAGCCCACAACCGGACTCGACCCAAATGCAAGAAGAGAGATATGGGATATCCTTCTTGATCTTAAAACGAAAACCAAAACTTCAATGATCCTTACAACACACTATATGGAAGAAGCGGAAAACCTCTGCGATTTCATTGTAATAATCGACAAAGGCAACATCCTTCGTCAGGGGACATTGAAAGAGCTTCTTGAAGATAATTCTGCAGAGAAAATAATTGAATTTTCATCTGATAAAGATCTCCGCCCAGAAATAATCAATCAACCTGGGTCACCCTTCATAATACATCAGGGTGATGCAAGGACAACCGGCTTTGTTGCGATCAAAAACTTTGAGACAGATCTACCTGTATTCATGGAGTATATGAAATCGAAAAATATTTCACTTAAAAACATGGAATGTCGCAGAAGAACACTCGACGATCTTTTTATTTCATTAACCGGCCATAAGATAAATGAACAAAATAGTTAGATTGAACCAGCTTGGCCAGCTTATTATGGCCTTATTCAGGGAGATTATCAGAGAACCCGGGGTTTTGTTCTGGGGTATTGTTTTCCCCATACTGATGTCATTGGGCCTTGGCCTGGCTTTCACGCAGAAAGGGGAAATTATAAGAAAAATCGGGCTAGTAACCGATTCAGATATCTATGCGAATTCAACAATAAATGAGTTTCTTGAGAACAGAGCCGAGAAGAACTCAACTGATGAAGATAATACCTGGAAATACAGGTATGTGATTAAGGATAAAAAGCTAGGAAATTCTGTGTTCCTGTTATATGAGTCGGAGTGGGAAGAGGCCATGAAGCTGCTTAAAAGGGGCACCATGAACCTCCTTATAGGGGCCAAGGGTGACTCTGTGGAGTATCATTTTGATCCGATGAACTCTGATGCCGAGTTAACATACCTCAAGCTAAGCAGTGTTATTGAGAAGGGTGAACTACCAAAGGCCATATCCGGTTCTGAAATAAAGCCACTAACAATTACGGGTACACGATACATTGATTTCCTTGTGCCAGGGCTCATTACAATGGGTGTTATGATGTCGTGTATGTGGGGTATAAGCTACGGCATTATCGAGAAAAGATCGAAAAAGCTTCTCCGCAGGCTTGTTGCCACACCAATGAAGAAATCGCACTTTCTCATTGCTCTTATTACAGTAAGAGTTTTCATGAATATTATTGAATCGCTCGTGCTTCTCATTTTCGCAATTTTTGCATTTAAAATGACAATCCAGGGCGATATTACTGCACTAATCCTTCTATATCTTGCGGGTAACCTGGCATTTGCCGGGATTGCAGTATTTGCTTCATCTCATACTTCAAATACTGAAGTGGGTAATGGAATTATTAATTTTGTTGTAATGCCAATGATGATTTTGTCGGGTATCTTTTTCAGTTATCAGAACTTTCCCGAATGGAGTCATGGAGTAATAAGAGTTCTTCCATTAACTACAATGACAGATAGCCTTAGAAGCATCTTTAACGAGGGATCAGGCTTAGTTGATACCATTGTTCCTATACTTATTCTTACTGCAACAGGTGTTACTTTCTTTTTAGCAGGGCTGAAGATTTTCAAATGGCATTAAATAAAAAAAGCACCAAGATGCATCATTTCTCAGATTTAGTTGTCTTTATTCCGGATACTAAAAAAGAAAAAAATGAAAAACCTGAAATTAATAACAGCTATTTTTACAATCATTTCATTCTGTACTTCCTGTATTAAAGTAGATGGACAAATATGGCAGACGGTTAGGGGGAACCATCATGTAGTTACGGAAAAAAGAGATGTTAATAATTTTACCGGAGTTAAAGTAAGCTCTGGGATTGATGTTTATCTCAAGCAAGGGGATAATGTTAGTGTAACAGTTGAAGCTGATGAGAACCTTCAGGAATATATTATTACTGAAGTTAAAAACGGAGTTCTGAATGTCTATTCTGAAGCCAACATTAGGGATGCAGAAAGGAAGAGAGCTTATGTGACAGTTGAAGATGTAAATTCAATCAGGACAACAAGTGCAGGTGATATTGTCGGGGAATCACTTATCAGGTCTGACAAGCTTGAGTTATCAGCAAGCAGCGCTGGCAATATCGATCTTGAAGTAAAGGCCAGTGAAATTGAGGTAGAGATCAGCAGTTCTGGCGATATTACTCTTAATGGAGAAGCAGATATAATGGAAGCAGATCTTAACAGTGCAGGCAGCCTGAATGCATTTGAGCTTAAGGTAAAAGATGCTGAGATTTCAGTATCAAGTGCCGGGGATGCTGATATCAATGTATCTGAAAAGCTTACTGCAAGGGCTTCAAGCGCTGGTGATATAAATTATATGGGTAACCCGGAATTTGTTGATGCACATTCATCAAGTGCAGGAAGCATACGGAAAAGATAATTTTCAATTGATTGCCTAAATTACCAGCCGGTGGTTGACTCCATCGGCTTTTTTGTTAACTTTGGTAAGAGTAACTAAAATCTCATAAAGATGGAAAATATCAGCATCAATCTGAAAAATTGCAGCAGCTTCATCTCGCTTGAGGAAGTAATGGCCTTTGCCAGACTTTCGCTGAGACATCTTAATGCATTGAATTCAGGTACAGGACCAGGTAGCGATTACCTGGGATGGCTAACATTACCAACAACGATGCAGAACCTGTCAGGGAAAATTGAAAAAGCAGCAATGCACCTGCGGTTCTTAACTGATACCACAGTTGTCATTGGAATTGGCGGTTCATATCTTGGATCACGAGCTGTTATCGAAGCTCTGTCTCATAGCTTTCATAGTTGCCTCAACAAGAAAGAACATGAGATCTTGTTTGCTGGTCAAAATATAGATGAGGATTATCTTTCAGACCTTCTTGAAGTTCTTGAACATCGTAATTATTCAATTATCGTAATATCAAAATCAGGCACAACAACCGAACCTGCAATAGCCTTCAGGGTCTTAAAGGATCATCTTGAAATGAAAGTCGGGAAGGTTGAAGCAGCTGAGAGGATCATTGCAATCACTGATGAAAAGAAGGGAGCCCTAAGGGAGATGGCTGAACTTAATGGTTATGAAACATTTGAAATACCTGATGATGTTGGCGGACGATATTCGGTGTTAACTCCTGTTGGACTATTACCAATTGCCGTCAGCGGTTTTAATATCAGCAACATACTTAAAGGAGCCGCTTCAATTATGGAACTCACCAGAATGAATAAGAATGCAGAGAGCAACCCTGCGTTGATTTATGCTTCCATCCGAAACCTCCTTCTGCAGGATGGCAAATTAATTGAGATACTTGTCAACTTTACACCAAGGCTTCACTCAATATCGGAATGGTGGAAACAATTATTCGCTGAAAGCGAAGGTAAAGATGGCAAAGGAATATTCCCTGCTTCTCTTGACATGACTACAGACCTACATTCGCTGGGGCAATATATACAGGATGGACATAGAGTACTCTTTGAAACAGTTCTTTCAGTAAAGAGCCCAACTAAGAAGCTTGTTATTCCACCTGAAAAGGATGATGCGGATCAATTGAATTACCTGGCAGGAAAAAGGCTTTCTGAAGTAAATAAAAAGGCTGAAGCCGGAACAATAATTGCCCATAATGATGGGAAAGTACCTGTAATACAACTTGAAATACCTTCGATAAATGAGTATTACCTTGGTCAGTTGATCTATATGATGGAGGTAGCATGTGGAATTAGTGGCTACATCCTTGATGTTAATCCATTCGACCAGCCAGGTGTTGAAGCTTATAAGAAAAATATGTTTGCCCTGCTCAACAAACCAGGCTATGAGGAAGAAGGCAAAATACTGAATAAAAGATTATAGAATCTACTTAACAGGAAGCATCTTCTTTTTAACAAAATCGTCTATTACCTGCGTCAGGTTAGGATCGCCTATTTCCTGGAGATCATAATAAACTCTTGTTGAAGGCTTGTTTATCTTTATTATCCTTGCAAGGTCAATAGGTGTTGCAACTATAACACTGTCGCAATCTGTATTGTTGATTGTTGTCTGAAGGTCAAGGAGTTGATCATTTCCGTAGCCCATTGCGGGAAGCAGGGTTCCAATGCCCGGATAGATCCTGAAAGTTTCAGATAAACGTCCGACTGTGTAAGGTCTTGGATCGACAAGCTTAGAAGCTCCAAATTTTCTGGCTGCAACTACTCCTGCCCCGATCTTCATCTCACCGTGAGTCAGCGTAGGACCATCTTCAACAACAAGAACCCTCTTGCCTTTAATAAGGCTCTGATCATCAACCCGTATTGGGGATGCGCCATCAATAACAACTGCTGTCGGATTAACTTTTTCGATGTTTTCCCTTACCTCATGGATATCAGACGGTGTAGCGCTGTCAATTTTGTTAATAATAACAATATCAGCTAACCTCAATGTAACCTCTCCAGGATAATATCTTAATTCATGTCCGGCACGGTGGGGATCCGTTACAGTTATCATTAGGTCGGGTTTATAGAATGGGAAATCATTATTCCCCCCATCCCAGACTATTACATCGCACCCATCGGGATCGTTCTCCGCTTCCCTGAGAATTGACTCATAATCGACTCCGGCGTAGATCACATTCCCTCTTACAACATGAGGTTCGTATTCTTCCATCTCCTCAATGGTGCAATTGTGTTTTTGAAGGTCCTCAATGGTTGCAAACCTTTGAACTTTCTGAGCATTGAGATCGCCATAAGGCATCGGATGCCTGACAGCAACAACTTTCAAACCCTTCTGCATGAGTATTTCAATAACCCTCCTTGAGGTCTGGCTTTTTCCACTCCCAGTCCTGACAGCGCCCACTGCAATCAAAGGTTTTTTGCTTTTTATCATTGTATCTTTCGGTCCGAGTAATGTAAAATTGGCGCCGGCAGCATTTACAATCGCGCTTACTGACATAACCTTCTGATAAGTTACATCGCTGTAAGAGAAAATGCATTCATCAACTTTATGCCCCTTAATGAGCCTTGTCAGATCTGATTCATTATAAATCGGTATTCCGTCAGGATAGAGCTTGCCGGCAAGTTCATGCGGATATTTACGTCCATCAATGTCTGGAATCTGGGCAGCGGTAAAAGCAACAACATCATACCCTTCATTGTCCCTAAAAAAGGTATTGAAATTATGAAAATCGCGACCTGCCGCGCCTATGATTATTATGTTTTTCCTGACCATAAAACCTCCTCTGCTTCTATGCTGTTTGTTAATGATTCAATTAATACAATAAAACAATGAAGTTATGATTTGAATTAATAGTTATACATGATTTTCGACATGTTTTTAGATAACAAGAGTGTTGTAAATTAAAGGCATGTAATATTTTAGTGATGTTTTTGGCAGAATAACATTTTCCTTTAGAAAATGTTTCAGGGGGTTAAAGGTATATGCTAAATTCTTTGTACTATTATGTCAGTTTATGAATGTGCTGGCACACATATATCTCTCCGGTGATTCTGACAAGATAATCATTGGTAATTATATAGGAGACTATGTAAAGGGCAAGGATTATCTGAAATACCCGGAACCTATCAGGAAAGGCATCATACTTCACCGTCACATTGATGCTTTTACAGACAGGCACCCTGTTGTGCACAGGAGTAAAATCTACTTTTCAAGAAAATACCATAAATACTCTGGTGTTATAACAGATATCCTTTACGATCATTTTCTCACTAAAGAATGGGATTTCTTTTCCAGGAGGCCATTAGAAAGTGTGACATACAACTTCTACCGGGCGCTTGTAAATAATTACGACCTGATGCCTGAAAGCGTCAAAGAGATGATGCCTTTTTTTATTATTAACAACTGGATTGAGTCATATCAGACAGTTAATGGGATAAAACACGTCCTCAGGACTCTTAGTAAACGTTCTACACTCCCAAATGAGACCCGTTTTGCAATCAAGTCACTTAAAAAGAACTACTACTCTCTCCAGGATGACTTCATGGAGTTCTTTCCCCAGTTGATAGACTATGTTGAGAAGGATTTTGGGGTTGAGATATCACATAGGATAACAATACCATTCTAATATTGTCTTGCAGGTCTTTTGTCTTGCAGGCCTCACGTAAAAAAGAACTTGCACGACCTGCAGACTTGTATGACTTGCATGACTTGCACGACCTATATCAAATACTCCGACCTGCTGGCATCGAGCCTGAGGAATATGAACAGCAATATTGTGAAGCCCCAGAGGGAGCTTCCCCCGTAACTTAGGAATGGTAATGGTATTCCAATTGTAGGAACAATCCCAATTGCCATTCCAATATTTATGAAGAAGTGAAAGAAGAGTACTGAGACAACACCATAACCATAAATTCGTGAGAAGGCCGATCGTTGCCGTTCGGCAAGGAAAATAAGCCTTAGAAATAAAGTCACATAAATTAATATAACAACAAGTGACCCTATAAAACCCCATTCCTCACCAACTGTACAGAAAATAAAATCAGAGCTTTGTTTTGGTACAAACTTGAATTTTGTTTGTGTACCTTGAAGAAATCCCTTCCCGGTAAGTCCGCCTGATCCTATGGAGATGAGTGATTGGTTCAGGTTATATCCTGTGCCATGAAGGTCGGTATTTGACCCCAGGAGTATTTCAACTCTTTCTTTCTGATGTGGTTTTAGAAGGTGATTAAAGCCATAATCAACTGAATTGATAAACAAAAGGCTGCCGACAAGAAAAAAGTACACAACCAGGAGTTGTGGTGCTTTCTTCTTTAGAAAAAAGGGAGTGAAAATAATTCCTGAAAGAATTACACCAGCAATAATTGCCATTTCACTACCGAATGACTTAATAACAAACTTATCAAGAAGGTATAGTACTGCAATTGAAATTGTCATTACAAGCGTTCCTGTCATAAAAAGCTTCCACTTTCTGGCAATGATCCAAAGTAACAGTATTCCGACCGTTACAAGAGCTAATGACAGAATTGTTCCACCTATAAGTAATGTCATAAGGAAGAGAAGAATTGCCAGAAGACCTGATACAAATATATAAGGGCTCATACCTTCTCTGAAAAGAACAAAGATCAGTGAAAAAAACACAAGCGCTGATCCCATATCGGGTTGTAACAATATAAGAACTGTAGGTAGCAGTATTATAGCAAGAGCTGGAATAAACACACGTAGTTTGGTAAGTTCCTGACGTTTGGAGTTTAGGTAGGCTGCAAGGGCAAGGGCTGTGGCGAATTTAGCAAATTCTGAAGGTTGTATTCCCAAACCTCCTATCTCAAACCATGACCTTGCGCCATAGATGGCCTCTGCAACCACAAGAACCACCAGTAACATTATAACTACTGCTCCATATATTATCCATGAGAAGAAGAAGTAGAACCTGATGTCTATCAGAAGAACAAAGATTGCAATAAGCATAGCTGCAACAATCCAGATGAATTGTTTGCCATATCGTTGCGAAAAATCAAAAATATCATTTGCTTCTTCGTTATATACAGCCGCATAGATGTTCAGCCATCCTAAGAATACGAGGATAAGAAACAGCAGTATTGAGAATTTATCTACCCCTTGCCAGATATTAATTGTTCGTTTCAAGCGCTAATCTTGTTGTATCGGAAATTACTGTTTTTGTTGCGGGTTTTGCAGGTTTATTTTCAAGATCAAGTTCAAGCATCCTTTTTTCTAGAATCTTGTTTGTGATCTCTCCTTTTATGAACTTTTCCATCATCAGGCTGGCAATCGGAGCAGCGTAAGTTGATCCATAACCGGCGTTCTCCACAAAAACTGCTATCGCTATTTTTGGATTGTCCTTTGGAGCAAATGCGATGAAAACAGAGTGCTCTTTACCATGAGGGTTCTGTGCAGTACCTGTTTTACCACAAACAATGATGTCCTTTATTGCAGCTGATGTTGCCGTGCCTCTAATAAGCACGCCTTCAAGACCCTGGATAATTGTTTCAAAGTCTTCTCCAGGAATATTTATATCATGCCTGATAGTGTATTTTTCATCTATAGTTTTGCTTGTGCCTATTCCTTTTACAATATGGGGAGTGTAGAAATATCCCCTGTTTGCTATCGCAGCCATATAGTTTGCAAGCTGGAGAGGTGTTGTACCAACTTCTCCCTGGCCTATGGCGAGTGATATAATGTTTAGGGCCTTCAGTTTATTTACCCCATAGAATCGATCATAGTATGAAAGAGTCGGAATATTACCGGGCAATTCATTGACAATGTCAGTACCAAGTTTACTGCCAAAGCCGAACTCTGATATATATTGCCGCCATTTAACATAAGCCTCAGAAGGGTTTTTATACTTGGGATTCTCAAGGATCCTCCTGAAGGTATTGCAGAAGTATGAATTGCACGAAGTTTCAATAGCTCCAATCAGGCTGAGAGGTGATGAATGGTCGTGGCAGCCTACTGAAAGTCCTTTAACATGATATCCATGATTGCATTCGAAAAGTGTACCTGGTACTATCACATCTTCAGCAAGCCCGATCAAACCATTTACAGGTTTAAACGTTGAACCCGGTGGATAGGATGCCATAAGGGCCCTGTTAAACAGAGGTTTTAAGGTATCGGAATTCAATTTTGTGAAATTCTCAGATCGTATTCTTCCAACTAGTAAACCCGGATCATAATTAGGGGCAGAAACAAGAGACAGGACTTCGCCTGTTGATGGTTCAATCGCTACGATACTCCCTCTTTTATTCTTCATCAGGAGTTCACCGTATTCCTGCAGATCGAGGTCGATAGATGATATAATATCAGCGCCCTGAATGGCCATTGTATCAAAAGCTCCTTCTGCATAAGATCCCTTTATTCTGCTGAAGACATCAACAAGGTAAATCTTCACTCCTTTTTTCCCTCTTAAAACCTCTTCATATTTCTCTTCTATTCCAAGTTTGCCAATATAGTCTCCTGCTTTGTAGTATGGATTATTCTTTACAGTACCATCATCAACTTCGCTCACGTAACCCAGAAGATGTGCTCCCACCGGTTTTGAATACTCACGCAATGTACGAGGTTGAACATAAAAGCCTGGATAAGTGAACATTTTTTCCTGGAACCTCGCATAAGTTTCTGCTGATATCTGCTTAAGAAAAACTGACTGAGCCTTGGCCTGGAAGTTTTTTGCGGCTTTCATCCTTTCAATAAAAACTTCCTTATTGATCCCCAGGAGCATACAGAAACCTGTTGTGTCAATATCTTTTGAAACCTGGGCAGGAATAACCATCAGATCATAAGCAGCCATGTTTGATACTACGATCTTGCCATTCCTGTCAAGAATAAGACCTCTTGCGGGATATTGAGTAACATACCTTAACACATTATTCTCGGCTGATAACCTGTATGAGTCTTCAACAACCTGCAGGAAAAACAATCTGACAAGCAATCCTGCTGCTGCCAGTATGATCAGTGCCATAATAGTATACTTCCTGTTGATGTACAGATCTTTCATTTTATTTTCCCTTCCTGTTATATTCAATCAGGAGAATGAACACTACTGAAAATGCAGAACTAAGCAGGACTCTAAGCAGGGTCCTGAAGAAGTCAGTAAACCTGAATACTTCAAGATAGAAAAGAGCAGTATGATGAATGAGAACAATAACAGATGTATATATAAGAAACCATCTGAAACCATACACTGCAATTGAAGGACTCTGTCCTGTTTCATGACCTTCTCTCATAGAGATACCTCTAAGGACAACTGGTCGTACAAAAGCTGCAAGCAAAGTGGCTGAAGAATGCATTCCCGGAGAACCGGAGAAAGTATCGATTATGCTTCCTGTCATAAATGCCAGGATGAGCATAAGCCATGAAGGTGTTTCAATCGGAAGAAGCAGGATGAACAATATATATACATACGGATTAACATAACCACTGAACTGTATATTATTGAATAACAGCACCTGTAATAGTACCAGGAGAATTAAGATAAAACCATATCTGATAACCGAGTTTATCATTGAACCTGATTTTGCAGATCTGTTATTTCATTTTTCTTAAGGTAACCAATTATATCAACATAATGAAGTTTTCGAAAATCTGTTGATAATCTTATAGTTATGTTATAAAAATCGCCGCCTGGCCTACTGAAGTCACTTATTGTTCCAACAATTATTCCTTCTGGGAAAATTGCAGAATAACCAGTAGTCTCAATAGTGTCGCCGACATTTAAAGGAACATGCTGTGGTATTTCCTTCAGTTGTGCTTTTGTCGCATCATGCCCGTCCCAGTTGAGCGATCCAAAGTAACCGTTTGATTTCAATCGCGCACTAACCTTAAAATCGAGATTAAGCAGAGACATTGCAACTGAGTAATTGGCAGAAGATCCCACAATCACACCTGCTACTCCGTTGTATGATATGACTGCCATATCTTTTTTGATGCCGTCCCTTATTCCTTTATTTATTGTAAAGAAATTTTTTTGTCTGTTGACAGAATTGTCGATTACCTCAGCCGAAATGTGCTGATATTCCTGGGCATTTATTGTATCGAACACGCTGATAAAGTTGGCTGTGTCTGATCTTACCATTTTTTGAATCCTGTTTTTCAGAGCAATATTTTCTTTGGCAAGCTCCCTGTTTATCTCATTCAGATTGAAATAAGTGCGGGCATTGATCAACCTCGATTCAAAACCCTGCGTCACGCCCTTAAAAGCAAACATCAATCGTGCATTATGATAGTTATTCCTTGTAGCGAGATAATAGAAGGATAATCCCTCAAGCAGGATGAAAATAATCAGGTTATTATATCTGGCCAGAAAATTCAGCAGATTCCTCATTCACTTCCCTATCTCATTAGGAATGGAAATTTATCAACGTTCTTCAATGCAACACCGGTACCACGGGCAACAGCATGCAATGGATCTTCAACAACATTGAAATGAATATTTATCTTATCTGAAAGTCTCTTATCCAATCCTCTTAACAACGCTCCTCCCCCTGCAAGATAGACACCTTTGTTTACAATATCAGCATATAGTTCGGGAGGTGTTTGTTCGAGAACGCTAAGCAGAGCAGCTTCCACTTTTGATAAAGATTTGTCAAGGCAATAGGCTATCTCCTGGTATGAGATAGGAATCTCGATTGGCAAAGCAGTCATAATATTAGGACCCCTGACAATAAAGTCAGGTGGAGGATTGTCGATATCAGGAAGGGCAGCTCCAACAGCAATTTTAATATCTTCAGCAGTTCTTTCGCCGATTTTTATATTATGCTGATGACGCATATAAGCTTGTATATCAGCGGTAAAGCCGTCACCTGCAATTCTTATTGACTTATTGCAAACAATGCCGCCAAGCGCTATAACAGCAATTTCTGTTGTACCTCCACCGATGTCAATAACCATACAGCCTTCAGGACCCTGCACGTCGAGGCCGATTCCGATGGCTGCGGCCATTGGTTCGTAGATCATATACACATCACGTCCCCCTGCATGTTCGGATGAGTCACGTACAGCGCGGATCTCGACTTCTGTACTGCCGGAAGGAATACAAACAACCATTTTCAATGATGGAGAAAATAGTTTAGGTCCCTTGTTTATCATCTTAATCATGCCCCTGATCATCAACTCTGCTGCATTGAAGTCAGCAATAACCCCATCTCTAAGTGGCCTGATAGTTTTAATGTTTTCGTGAGTTTTCCCATGCATCTGCCTGGCTTGCTCTCCGATTGCAATAAGTTTCCCGGTGTTCTTATCAAGCGCCACAATTGAAGGTTCATCAACGACAATTTTGTCATTGTGAATTATTATGGTATTTGCAGTTCCAAGGTCAATTGCAATTTCCTGTGTTAAAAATGAAAATACCCCCATTATTAAGCTTATGTTTTATGTATTTAATATCCTAATGTTTAAAATGTCTTATACCTGTAAAAACCATTGCCATGTTGTTTGCTGAACAATAATTAATTGAGTCAACATCGCGGACTGACCCGCCTGGTTGTATAACAGCGGTAACACCGGCTTTATGGGCAATCTCAACACTGTCAGCGAATGGGAAATAGGCATCTGAAGCCATCACCGATCCTTTAAGGTCAAAACCGAAAGCGACGGCTTTTTCAATGGCCTGTTTCAATGCGTCAACTCTCGATGTCTGGCCAATACCGCTTGCACATAACTGCTTGTTTTTTGCAAGAACTATTGCATTCGATTTGCTGTGCTTAACTATTTTATTTGCAAATACAAGGTCTTCTATTTCTTCTTTGGCAGGAGTTTTTGGCGTTACTGCCTTCATATTCTCTTCTCTTTCAGTGCTTAAATCTTTCTCCTGCCATAAAACACCCCCAAGCAGTGACCTGAAAACATGCTTATCGCTTTCCGAATCTTTTCTTCTGAGTATTATACGGTTCTTCTTCTGTGTAAGTATCTCAAGTGAGTTTTCCTTGTACTGAGGAGCTATAATAATCTCAAAGAAAATAGTGTTTATCTCTGATGCTAATTTGCTGTCGATAGGGAAATTAACAACAATTACACCACCGTAAGCCGATACCGGATCGCATGCGAGAGCATCTTTCCAGGCAGCGACAGGATCAAGCCGGCTGGCAACACCACATGCATTGTTATGTTTGATGATTGCGCAAGTATTCTTTTCAAACTCATCAATCAGGCCAATAGCTGCATCAAGATCCAGCAGGTTATTGTAGGAGATCTCCTTGCCATGAAATTTCTCGAAGATATTATCAATATTCCCATAGAATACCCCTTTCTGATGAGGGTTTTCGCCATACCTAAGAGCATAAGATTCATCAATGCTCTCCCTAAATGCCGGTATTTCTTCCATGATATTGAAGTATCTGAAGATTGCGCTGTCATAATGTGAAGAGGTCTGGAATGCCTTTGCAGCAAAAAGTCTCCTTTCTTCAATAGAAGAATAGCCCTCATTGTCGCGGAGAAGCTCCATCAGATCAGAATATTGTTCTCTGCCTGATACAATAATAACATCCTTATAATTCTTTGCGCCAGCCCTTATCAGGGATATTCCGCCAATATCTATCTTTTCAATTATTTCTGCCTCATCAGATGAAGTTTTTACAGTTTCTTCAAACGGATATAAATCGACAATAACAAGGTCAATCTCCGGAATGTTATACTTGTCGAGCTGACTGACATCTTCCTTATTGTCTCTTCTTGCAAGTATCCCCCCAAAAACTGAAGGATGCAAAGTTTTTACCCTTCCCCCGAGGATAGATGGATAACTTGTGAGATCTTCAACTTTTTCCGCAGAAATTCCGAGCCCTGTAATAAAGCTGTGAGTGCCTCCTGTGGAATAAAGCTTAACGTTAAGTTTGTTCAATAACAAAACAATTTCATCCAATCCTTCTTTATAGAAAACTGAAATCAGTGCACTTTTGATTCTTTTCTTACTCATTATATGCTAATTATGAACGATACGGGAACCCGTTTTCAGGGCCTAAAAGTAGATATTTTTTTATTAACCTCAATGTTTTTAAAAATATATGATATTAAGAGACAAAAATTTATCTGTTCAAAATTGTTAATAACTTTCCCGTAAAATTCATTTTAATAAACGGACAAAGTTGATTTTAGTATTTCCTTCATACATTTTTATTAATAAATGGGGTTAATACTATCTCATAACCCGGGCTTAAAAATAGCTTTACTACTATTTATTTTTTACTATATTTGAACTCCATTTAAGCAGCATGTTCCTCAGATTATTAAAAGAGAGCTTTTTGTTCGCAGTTAAGTCGGTTGTTGTTAACCGGCTAAGGACTTTTCTTTCTCTTTTTGGGATTAGCATCGGGATCTTCTGTATTATCTCTGTATTCACGGTACTCGACTGGATGGAAAAAGCAATTCGTGAAAGCATCTCCACCATGGGGGACAATGTTATTTATGTTCAAAAATTTCCCTGGAGCTTCAGCAACGATATCGAATGGTGGGATATTATAAGATGGCCTGCTCCTAATGAAGAAGATTATCAGGCGATATTGAAAAAATCAGAGAGAACAGAAGCAGCTTGTCTTTTTGCTTACCAGCAGACAAACCTGAAATATAAAAACAACAATGCTAATGTCTATCTTGCCGCAGTCACACATGACTTTGAGAAAATAAGGTCGTTTGAAGTTGAAAGGGGAAGATACTTTTCACCTTTCGAGCTTTCAGCAGGAAGGAATGTTGTTGTACTTGGCTATGAAATTGCTGACAAGCTTTTCCCTGATATGGACCCTGTCGGGAAACTGGTAAAAGTATCAGGATTCCGGTCAACCGTGATTGGCGTTCTGAAGAAAGAAGGCAAAGGAGGATTAAGTGATAACGGTCTCGATGAGGTAGCCTTAATCCCTTATAGTTATGCCGAGACTTTTGTTAACATGAAAAACAGATTCATCGAAAGCCAGTTAATGGTAAAAGCAAAGGATGGAGTTTCAATTCAGGAATTAAGCGATGAAGTATCAATGATATTAAGGGCATCCAGGAGGATTAAACCCGAAGAAGAGAGTAATTTCTCAATAAACAAGGCTAGTATGCTTACTCAGACATTCGATGCCGTTTTTGCGGGTATAAACCTTGGGGGTTGGGTAATCGGAGGCTTTGCGATACTTGTGGGTGGATTCGGAATTGCAAACATTATGTTCGTTTCAGTTAGGGAAAGAACAAACATAATAGGTATTCAAAAAGCCCTCGGGGCAAAAAGGAGATTCATCCTGAGTCAATTCCTCTTTGAATCTGTCTTACTCTCAATCACAGGTGGGCTTATAGGCTTGCTATTTATCTTTCTTGGAACAATTGGGATAAACTATTTCTTTGAACTCAATATTCACCTGACTGCCGGGAATGTTGTCCTTGCTTTATTTATATCAGGAATTATCGGGGTAGTGGCAGGATATGCTCCGGCCTACGCTGCAGCCAGGATGGATCCTGTTGAAGCCATTGGTTTTTCATTCTGACCTGTCGAGATTTTCATCTATCCAGTTGGTCAAATCAATAAATTGCTTAACATTTAGTTGTTCGGGTCTCTGCCAAAATTCACTGTAGTTTTCGTTTGTGAGCCTGAATGCGGACCTTATTGAATTCCTTAAAGTTTTTCTACGCTGATTGAATGCAGCTTTTACAACCCTGACGAAAAGCGCTTCATCGCAGTCAAGATTCTGAATCTCATTCCTTGTGAGCCTGATGACTCCGGATTTCACTTTAGGTGGTGGATTAAAAACACCCGGAGAAACTGAAAAAAGATATTCTGTTTTATAAAAAGCCTGTAACAGTACGCTAAGAATTCCATATACCTTTGAACCGGGAGAAGCGCAGATCCGTTCTGCCACTTCTTTCTGTAACATACCTGATACTTCTTTTATTATGTGCCTGTTCTCGAGTATCCTGAACATTATCTGGCTTGAAATATTATACGGGAAGTTGCCGATAATTGCCAAACCTGAAGGAAAGGCAGACTCAAGGTCCATCGTCAAAAAATCACCTTTTAAAGGTTCTAGTCCGGGGAAATGTTCAATAAGATACTGAACTGATTCATTGTCGATCTCAATTACCCTGAAGTCTTCAAAATTCTTTTCAAGAAGAAACTTTGTCAATACTCCCATTCCCGGCCCTATCTCAAGCACTGAGGTGTAACCTACTCCAGAAAGGGTATCTGCTATCCGCCGGGCTATGCCTTCATCTTTCAGAAAATGCTGTCCAAGATTTTTCTTTGGCTGAACTGTTGACATATTTCAGTTTAGAATGGAAGAAATTCCCTCCCAAATTTCTTAAGTAATGGCAGTTTTAACGATTCAAGAAACCTGATAAACACTTTCAACAGGTTATAGTACAGTGTAACAAACATCAATATTGTCATTAGCCAGATAGCTAAAATATTGAATATCAGTGTATCAATTTTTATATTTCCAATGATTTTGTAAGGCGCAAAGAAATGAGCTCTTCCATATTTTGAATCAGGCAGCATGAAAACAGGATCTGCTTTTTGAACAAGCCGATCGCCGGCATCGTAAATTTTATTCTGTGTTAAGCGATTCAGAACGAAGTCTGCAAGATTGGCATTAAAATTATCCGATCGTAACATTACAAAATTGTCCTCTCCTATCCTGCCGGAAATCTCTTTGTATAATGAATCTTTCTTTACAGTTAGGTACCTGCTTCTGGTTCTTAGTATTGTTTTTATACTGTCGAGGTGTTTCCTTACCTGTCCGGCAATGTATTCATTATAATCATCATAGTTTACTTTTTTGAACCAATTTCCTGGTTGTACCCCTGATTTAGAAGTAAGCTCCGGAATATGATATTGCAACTTCTTAAAGTTGTTTTCAAAATATTCTCTTTCCTCCGGATATTTCGGAGATGATTGCGCTTCATCTGCAATAGCTTTCAGTGTAGGAATAAGAAAAGTTGCATCCCAGTCATTCTGACTTATTTCCATATCATACCTGAAGAAAGGTTTTTCAAACTTATTCCTTTTGAACTGTTCAACACATAAAGCTTCATGAGCCCATCTTGTTACCATTACATCACCAACAACGGGCACATATTTCTTCCTTGATATAGATTGGTGAAGATCATCAAATTTTATCATGGCCCCACCAAGAAGAAGTTGGGGTACAAGTATAAGTGGAATTAATATATAGATGCTGACTGCTGTCCTCATCCCTGCAGAGACATTAAGTCCTAGCATGTTCCCAAAGCATGCGGTTGAAAAAAGAATAATCCATTGCTGCAGCAACATGCCTTTCACCTCAAGAATATAATTTGAAACTAGAACGAATGAAAAAGTCTGAATTGCTGACAAGATGAAAAGAAAACTGATTTTTGAAACAAGATAACTTAAACGGCTTAAATTAAGGAACTTCTCACGTTCAAGAAGCTTTCTGTCCCTGAATATCTCTTCGGCGCTAACAGTCAGACCCATAAAGAGTGCAACAACGATAGACATGAACAGGAAGACGGTATAGTTCTTGTTCTGCGCGAAAGTATATGTGCCATTATCGGTAAATTTCGAGATAAAGGCAAGGATGAAAGCAAGCAGAGGAGCTTCAAGCAGGTTAATAAACATATATTGTTTATCAGCAAATTTCCTGTTGACGTTTCTTTTAATAAATATTTTTATCTGCTCAATTCTTTCCGGTACTTTAAAATTACTCTTTGGGACGACAGCTTTTGAAGGTGCCTTATTAAACACAGGCATCATTTTTTTCCTGTACTTTTCGTACCATTCGTACGGACTTATCTGTCTGTCCTTACCAGGATGACCAGCGTTATCAATTACTTTAAGTTCAATAATTTGAAGAATCTCGTCTGTTTCAACATTACCACAGTTTGGGCATTCGCTTTCAGCGGCATTAGCCTGCGATGTTTCGGTTTTGAAGTAAACAAGCGCCTCTATGGGATCTCCGTCATATATCATATAACCACCCTTATCGAGGAGCCATAGCCTGTCAAACATCTTTAAAATATTTGAAGAAGGCTGGTGTATATTTGTGAAGACAAGCTTCCCGCTTAAAGCCTGATCCTTTAACAGGCTCATTACCTTTACCGAATCGAATGAAGATAGTCCTGATGTTGGTTCATCAACAAAAAGCACAACAGGTTCGCGCATCAGCTCGAGGCCTATATTCAGCCTTTTTCGCTGTCCTCCGCTGACTTTTTTGTTGAGAACATCGCCAACCTGCAAATCCTTGATCTCGAAGAGATCGAGCTTTATCAATACTTCCTCTACAGTACTCTTAATCTGCTCTTCAGTATACCCTCCAAAACACAATTTGGCATTGAAATACATATTCTCATATACTGTAAGCTCTTCAATAAGCATATCATCCTGCGGTACAAATCCTATCAGACCATTTAGTTCCTCAGAATCGGAGTTTATGTTATACCCGTTTACATGAAGTGTGCCTGATGAAGGTTTTATTTTTCCATGGAGCAGGTTTATCATTGTTGTTTTTCCAACCCCGCTGCCACCCATTATGCCAATAAGGTTTCCCGACTCAACACTGAAATTCATTTTTTGGACCCCATTCCCGGAATTCTTAAAAAGATATTCTACATCGCGTCCCTCAAATACTACCTTCTCAGGAAACTTCCGCGAGACAAACTTTTTATAGATTTTGGAATAATAAATTGGATCGATACCCTGTCCTTTGATGTTCACCCCTCTTTCAAGCAGATATGGCCTGAAGGAAATAATATCCCTCCCTTTGAAATAAAGGACCATTGGTCCATCATACATAAAAAGGAGGGTTCCTGTAGATTCAATGTGCATTATAACCATCTGCCCTTTGAATCCCTTCACTTTCAGATGTCTCCATTTACTGTAATTGGCAAATGTTTCAGAGGCTGAATCCTGGGAACCATCACCTTCAATAATAAGTATACAGTCAGGAGATACTTCATCATACGACCTGCTTATCATAAATGAAATAGCATTATCATATTCCTTTCGCGAAATATTGAACGTACGGGAAACGATATCTACTATAGTTTTCTCCTGTTGTGACAGCATTCCATCTTCAAACGCAAATTCAATAAGTTGAAGGAATACTATCATCCTTTCTTCAAGGAAAAGTCCTTTTTTGATCTGTCTGCAGATGTTTGTTATTTGGAATGAAATAAGAGAATCTTCATCAGACAGTTCTGATTTATCAACACTTTTAAGCTCATTTGAATAAAATTCAAGGTTGTTTTCAAACAAAGAAAAGTATTCTTCTTCAAGCTCCCTGTTCAGATATCTTCTCAGATAACTTCTGAGAATCTTTCTTCCCCGTGATGAGATACCACCGGGGTTGACAGTTGAAACGATTGCGAAGATATGAATTAGTGCAAGTAGAACAGATTCTCTCATCTCTCTTTAAAAAAAAAGACCGCAAAGTGAATAAATCTTTGCGGTCGATTATTCACGAAAAATCTATTGAACAATTTGTGTTCTGATATCTGTAATAGCTGCGGTTATGTCATTTATATTCTTCTCGGTAAGACTCGTGGTTAATCCTGAATAGACTTGTTTAATGGGATCTAGTTTCTTAACAAAATCAGCTACAATAGGATCTGAAAGATATGGTTCAGTTATTTCAAGGTAAAGCTCGAATGAATTTTTTTGCTCAATCAGTACTTTCGAAATTCCTGAAACATGATAAGCAGCCTCTGAAATCTGGGTTGTAATATACATTCCTTCGACCCAAGCACCCCCTACGACCAAAAGAGCCAGCCCTTGTTGTTCATTCTCACTAAGGTAAGTATATGTTTCATTAAACGCGTCGGTGAGAATACTTACAAGTTTATCCTTGTTGTCAAAATTAACTTTAATACTATCATAAAGTTCCTCATTATAGATCTTCGACATGTTAAGATCGTTTGCCAATGTTCTGATGGCACCCATGTAATCAATTACCTGTTGATTCATGTTGTAAAGTGTAGCGTAGCTAAGGTCAGCGCCATAAACACCGAGGTTAATAGCTTTTTTATTGCTCTCGAAGTATTTATTGACATTGGTTACAAAATTGCCTGCACCAAGATTATATCCAACTTCCAGGTCAGTGAGTAGTTTGATTACTTCTGCAGATGTAGGCAGAGGGTAAACGTTCTTTTCTATCTCGCCCTCTATTTTTTTAACTTCCTCCATCTCAAATGCTTTTTTTTCTTTTTCAGCTGCCCTGTTTTTGCATGAAGCCATACCCATAAGGCTAATAATAAAAGTTATTAATATCAGGTTGGCAAAAATCTTTTTCATTGTAAGTCGCTTTAAGTTTAGTTTTTTAGAATCAGTTCATAAAAGTAATCATTTTAATTAAATATCCTTCGCTGCCTGCTTCTGGTTTTTTATACAAAAAAATATTTTGTTTGTTCCATTTTTTTATCCGAATGTGCTAATTAACACTCTTTCTCATAGCGGTTTTTTAATTAACTTTGCCGCCGAATTTGATAAGGTTTTATGTCTTGGAATTTTGATGAACCAATAAACAGAAGAGGAACCTTCAGCGTCAAGTATGACCTTAGAAAGGAAATTTTTGGGACAAACGACATAATTCCGATGTGGGTCGCTGACATGGATTTCAAAACTCCTGACTTCATCATCTCTTCTTTGAAGAAAAGACTTGAGCATGAAATACTCGGTTATTCGATACGTCCGGCAGAGTACTACTCAACAATTGCCAAATGGATGAAAAACAGGTATAACTGGCAGATTAAACCTGAGTGGATCTGTTTCAGCCCAGGCATAGTTCCTGCTCTTAGTTTTTCTGTGCTGGCTTTTACAGAACCTGGCGAAAGCATTATCGTGCAGCCTCCTGTTTATTTTCCTTTCTTTTCCGCTGTCGAAGCTCATGGAAGGAAATTAATTTATAATCAATTAGTTGAAAAGGGACAGAGATGGGAGATGGATTTTGATAACTTAAAAGCATCTGTTGACAAACGAACAAAAGCTATATTGATTTCAAATCCACATAACCCTGTTGGACGAGCCTGGACCAGTGGAGAACTTCTTGAGATTGCCGGTTATTGTCTGAAGAGAAACATCATTATTATATCTGACGAGATACATAGCGACCTGACCATGCCTGGATTCAGACATACACCAATTGCTTCGCTCTCAGATGAAATAGCTTCAATCACAGTTACATTAACTGCACCAAGCAAAACTTTCAACCTCGCAGGTTTATCAACTTCTTCCGTTATCATTTCTGATGGAGGGCTTAGAAAGAAATTCTCAAATCTTATAGAAAAGCTTCATGTGGGAAATGGGAATATTTTCGGAACAATTGCTTCGATCGAAGCTTATGAGAATGGAAAAGAATGGCTCGAAAATCTTGTGACATACATAAGTGACAATTTTAAATATGTTATTGATTATCTTGCTAATAACATACCTGAAATTAATGCTTCTGAACCTGAGGCCACGTATATGATCTGGCTCGATTGCCGTAGGCTGGGGATGAATGGCAAAGAACTTCATAATTTTTTTATTTCAAAAGCCGGAATTGGAATGAATGAAGGTTCTACATTCGGACCCGGGGGAGAGGGTTTTATGAGAATGAATATTGCAACAACAAGAGCAGTTCTTAAACAAGCTATGGATCAGATAAGTCAAGCTATTACTGAATATAAAAATCAAAAAGCTGAATGAAAGAAAGCATCAAAATCAAACTAACCCTTGAAGATGGGACCATTTTTTACGGAAAATCGTTTGGATCGGTAAAGCCTGCTGCCGGCGAGGTAGTATTTAACACAGCAATGACAGGTTACCCTGAGAGTCTTACGGATCCCTCTTACAGAGGACAGATACTTTGCCTCACCTACCCGCTTGTGGGGAATTATGGTGCACCCGGTAAAGATGAAGAGAATGATCTTTTCAGGTTCTATGAATCTTCAAGTATACATATTTCAGGAATGATCGTTTCTGATTATTCATTTGAATATAGCCACTGGAATGCTACTGAAAGTCTTCATCAATGGCTTGAAAAGAATAATGTCCCCGGAGTATACGGCATTGATACCAGGGCGCTTACAAAGATAATCAGGGAACGGGGTGCAATGCTGGGAAAGCTCGAACCAGAAAGAACTACAGTTGATTTTTATGACCCTGATAAAGTAAACCTGGTTGCTGAGGTATCAACCCGGGAAAAAAAGGTATATGGTAACGGGAAATACCGCATTATGCTTGTAGACTGTGGTGTCAAATACAACATAATAAGGAATCTCCTGAAACGTGATACCACAATAATAAGAGTGCCATGGGATTATGACTATCACAATGAAGATTACGATGGACTTTTCCTGACAAATGGACCTGGAAATCCAAAGATGTGCGAAAAGACTATCAGCAATATCTCAAAATCATTTTCAGAACACAAGCCAATTTTCGGTATCTGTCTTGGGAACCAGTTAATGGCGCTTGCTTCGGGAGCTGATACTTATAAATTAAAATACGGACACAGGAGCCATAATCAACCTGTCCTCCAGGTTGGAACCGACAAGGCTTACATTACTTCGCAAAATCATGGCTATGCTGTAGATAATAAAACCCTTAAGAGTGAGTGGCAGCCGTTGTTTATCAATATAAACGACAATACGAATGAGGGTATGAGACACAAGACCAAACCCTTCTTTTCAACACAGTTCCATCCCGAAGCTTCAGGGGGACCAACTGATACTGACTACCTCTTTGATGAGTTTATCGAGAACATTAAGAAGTCAAGGTAACTGCTATTCAGCATATTTCATCATTTTGTCGGCAAGTTCTGAAGCAGGTATGTTCTTGAACAATTTCATCCTTCTGTTGAAAAGATCAGCGATTTCCTTATTGCAAAGATTGCCTATACTGCCTTCATGAACATAGTCGGCAAGCGTTGTTTTTGAAAATGAAGAATTCTTGACCATTGCTGAAACAGCTTTATATGCATCCCTGAAAGGAATACCCTGTTTTACTAACCGGTTTACTTCTTCCGTACTGAATATGGTATTGTATAAAGCGTTCTCTGTTATATTCTTACGAACTTTTATATTATTGAGCATCACAATCATTATCTCAATGCATTGATGAACCTCTTCAAAAGCATCGAACATCAGTTGCTTAAGCTGCTGGAGATCTCTGTTATAGCCTGAAGGCAAATTACTTGTGAGCATTGCAATCTGGCCTGGAAGCATCTGAACTACATTTGTCCTCGCTCTTATCAACTCAAATACATCAGGGTTCCTTTTCTGAGGCATAATACTCGAACCCGTAATATATTCATCAGGGAAATCTATAAAACGGAATTCAGCGCTCATATACAGACATATGTCCATTGCAAACCTCGAAAGCGTCTGTGCTATTGAAGCAAGCGCTGATGCGGCAGCCATCTCAATTTTTCCCCTGCTAAGGCTCGCATAAGCTGAATTATAGAGGAGGTCATCGAAATCAAGCAGTTCAGAAGTAAGTTTACGGTTGATGGGAAGCGTTGTACCATAACCTGCCGCAGTGCCAAGCGGATTCTGATTGTTTAATTCACGAGAGCTGGCAAGAAGAAGCAGATCGTCGGCAAGGCACTCAGCATACGCTCCAAACCATAACCCGAATGATGAAACCATTGCAGGTTGCATGTGGGTATAGCCCGGAAGAAGTACCTCTTTGTGCTGTTCACTAAGGCTTTGGAGCTTCTGGAAAAGCTGTTGTATTAAGACTGCCAGATTATCAATCTCTTCTCTTGTATAAAGCCTTATATCGACAAGAACCTGGTCGTTTCTGGAGCGACCAGTGTGAATCTTTTTTCCTGTTGTACCAAGTATCGAAGACATCTCCTTTTCAATCTGAGAATGTATATCTTCCATATCCTCTTCAATCTTCAGGTTGCCGGCCTCATCAAGTACAAACAATGAATGAAGCCCCTTAAGAAGATCAACTCTCTCTTCCTTTGATATCAGTCCTACATTGTGCAACATTATTACATGCGCCATTGACCCTACAATATCCCATTTTGTAAGAGCTACATCTGTTTTCCTGTCTTTTCCTGCTGTGAATTCAATTATCGCAGGTTCGGGATTAATCCCTTTTTCCCATAATTTCATTAACTATCCTGTTTTATTTGGACAAAATTAGTAAAACTTACAGGAGTTTAATATTCATCTTTATCTTTCATCTGAAATAAAGACCTGATACTAAACTCCTGTTCAAATTAACAAAACGAATTTACTTGTTGGCTTCCAGGATTGCCCTGTGAGCCATAAGTCTTATTGCATTTATCTTTATGAAGCCCTTGCTGTCAGTCTGGTCGAACCCGCCTTCAATGTCCATGCTTGAAAGCTTACTGTTGTATAATGAAGATGGCGATTCACGACCCTCGATTATTACATTTCCTTTATACAGGCAAAGGTGTACACTTCCATCGATAAGTTCCTGGCTTTTCTCAATAGCCGCCATAAGGAAATCCATTTCAGGGCTGAACCAGAAACCATTGTAAATCAACTCTGAAAACTTCGGAGTTAGCATGCTGACAAGCCTTTTCACTTCGCGGTCCATTGCAATGCCTTCAATATCCTTATGAGCAATATGAAGTACTGTTGCAGCAGGAGTTTCATATACGCCTCTTGATTTAATTCCCACGAACCTGTTCTCGACAATATCAAGCAGTCCGATGCCATTTTTACCGGCAAGATCATTCAGATAGATGTACATATCATACGGATCGTCCTTCATTGTGCCATCATCCTTGTTGATAACTTTTACAGGAAGGCCATTCTTGAAATGAACAACTATCCTTGTTTCCTTATCAGGAGCGTCCTGTGGCATAACCATTTTTTCGAGCATATTCTTTGTTGGAGTATACATGGGGTCTTCAAGTACGCCTGCTTCGTGGCTTATATGCATCAGGTTGTCATCTTCGCTGTATGGTTTATCAATACTTGCCTTAACAGGAATTTTCTTCTCAGCTGCATATTTCAGAAGGTCTGTCCTTCCTTTAAATGTTGCAAGGAATTCCTTGTCCTTCCAGGGAGCTATTACCTTAACACCTGGCATAAGTGCATAATAGCAAAGCTCAAACCTTACCTGGTCATTGCCTTTACCTGTTGCACCGTGGGCAACTGCCGTAGCTCCTTCTGCTTTTGCAACTTCAATATGCTTTTTAGCAATCAAAGGTCTTGCAAGAGCTGTGCCAAGAAGGTACCTGTCTTCATATATAGCATTTGCCATAATTGCTTTCAGAACATATCCCTCAATAAACTCTTTTTTCAGATCACAGACAACAACTTTTGAGGCCCCCAATAGCAATGCTTTCTTCCTGCATTCCTCGAAATCTTCTGCCTGGCCAACATCGGCAACATAAGCAATTACATCATAACCTTTGTCAATCAACCATTTCAGGATTACTGATGTATCCAACCCTCCGCTGTACGCGAGAACTACTTTTTCCTTCATTTTATTATCTTTTATGAATTAAATATTCTTTTTTGATTAACCCTTATTACCTGCTATTTTCTGGTCCTGATATGTTCATGCACACCCGGGAAAATAATTTCAAGGCAGGTTTGTACCTGCTGAACTGAAATACCATCGCGCGGAATTATAAGGATTGTATCATCACCTGCAATCGTACCTGCTATCTCATACCTTCCGGAGCTATCAATATACGAGGCAGTGTTGCTTGCATTCCCTGGCAATGTTTTAATAACAAGCAGTTGTTTCGCCTCAACAATGTCGCGTATCACCGGAACAATATTCAACATCAGCCCGGCATTTGATGATTTCATTGCTGCTTCCGGTATTGCATACTTGTAACCTCCTGATCCATCTGGTATCCTGCCAATACCAAGCTGCTTCATATTCCTTGAAAGTGTAGCCTGGGTACAGCTTATCCCTTTCTCCTTTAGCCTGCCAAGAAGTTGTTCCTGCGAAGAAATGTTCTCTTTAACAATAATCTTTTCAATTTCAAGAAGCCGGTCAGCTTTCTGCATATTTATACATTATTCATGCAAATATATTCATTTTTTTATCTTTCCAAATCCTTATGAAAAAAATATGTTATTTTCGCCCAAATTTCACAGATGAAAAGCGCAATAAAAAAAGTAATTATTTTAGGGTCGGGAGCTCTAAAAATTGGGGAGGCCGGAGAATTTGACTATTCAGGCTCACAGGCACTTAAGGCACTCAAAGAGGAAAATGTTGAAACTGTTCTTATTAATCCTAATATTGCAACAGTACAGACCTCCGAGAAATTGGCTGACAGGATATACTTTTTACCTGTTACACCATACTTCGTTGAAAAGATAATTGAGAAAGAGAAACCTGAAGGTATACTCCTGTCATTTGGTGGGCAGACTGCGCTTAACTGTGGTACCGAGCTTTTCAAGGCAGGTGTGTTCGAGAAGCATAATGTCAGGGTTCTTGGAACACCAGTAACAGCAATAATGAATACTGAAGACAGGGAGCTCTTTGTGAGAAAACTGGATGAGATAAATGTAAAGACACCAAGCAGCATTGCAGTAAATACAACTGAGGATGCAATAAAAGCAGCAGCGAAACTTGGTTTCCCTGTAATAATCAGGGCTGCTTATACCCTTGGCGGGCAGGGAAGTGGTTTTGCATCGAATGCCGATGAATTAAGAACCCTCGCTTCAAAAGCTTTCTCATATTCTAACCAGATTCTCGTTGAAGAATCGTTAAAGGGATGGAAGGAGGTTGAGTATGAAGTTGTAAGAGACAGGTTTGATAACTGTATAACTGTATGTAATATGGAGAACTTCGATCCTCTGGGCATACACACTGGCGAGAGTATTGTTGTTGCGCCTTCACAGACATTAACAAACAGTGAATATCACAAGCTAAGAGAGCTTGCTATAAGGATAATAAGGCATATTGGTATAGTTGGCGAATGTAATGTTCAGTATGCTCTTTCACCCGATTCAGAAGATTACCGGGTTATTGAAGTAAATGCAAGGCTCTCACGTTCCAGCGCCCTTGCCTCAAAAGCTACAGGGTACCCGCTGGCTTTTGTAGCTGCTAAACTGGGTCTTGGGTATGGATTACACCAATTGAAAAACTCTGTTACAAAAGATACAACAGCATGTTTTGAACCTGCTCTCGATTACATTGTCTGCAAGATCCCCCGGTGGGACCTTAACAAATTCGAAGGGGTTTCGCACCTCATTGGCAGCAGCATGAAAAGTGTCGGCGAGGTTATGGCTATCGGAAGAACATTCGAGGAGGTTATCCAGAAAGGATTGAGAATGATCGGCCAGGGAATGCACGGCTTCACAGGTAACAGGGACCTTAGTTTTGAAGATATTGAAAAAGAATTATCTGAACCTACTGATATGAGGATCTTCTCAATTGCTGAAGCTCTTGAGAAAGGTATGTCTGTCGACAGGATTTACGAACTTACCAAAATAGATAAATGGTTCCTTCACAAGCTCAAAAACATAGTTTCAATAAAAGATGAGCTTTGTAGTTATAATTCACTTGATTCAATTCCTGACGAGCTCCTTCTTCATTCGAAGATCAATGGTTTCAGTGACTTCCAGATTGCACGGCATGTATTAAAGTCAGCGTCTTCAGGAATTCACGCTGATCTTCTTAGAGTAAGAGAGCACAGGAAAGCCGTCGGCATCAAACCCTGGATAAAGCAAATAGACACTCTTGCTGCAGAATACCCTGCAAGAACAAATTACCTTTACCTTACATACAGCGGATCGGAACACGATATCAATTGCGAAAAAGATGGCAAATCAGTTATCGTGCTGGGATCAGGTGCCTACAGGATAGGATCGAGTGTTGAATTTGACTGGTGTTCGGTAAATGCAATTGAGACTATAAGGAAAGAAGGACTCAGATCAATAATGATCAATTATAATCCTGAAACTGTAAGTACTGACTATGATATTTGTAACAGACTGTATTTTGATGAACTTACATTCGAAAGAGTGCTCGATATCTTTGAATTTGAAGAACCAAAAGGTGTTATAGTATCAGTAGGTGGCCAGATACCAAACAATCTTGCTATGCGTTTGAATGAACAACATATCCCAATTCTCGGTACTTCACCCCGTTCAATAGATCGTGCAGAGAACAGACACAAGTTTTCAGCGATGCTCGATATACTTGGTATCGATCAGCCGCGCTGGAAGGAGCTTTCTTCTGTTGATGACATAAACGAATTTGTCGACAGGATTGGTTTCCCTGTATTGATCCGCCCATCTTACGTGCTCTCAGGAGCAGCAATGAATGTTGTATCAAACAAGAACGAACTCATTCATTATCTTGAACTTGCAACCAAAGTTTCCAAACAGTATCCGGTTGTTGTTTCTGAATTCATCGAGAACGCAAAGGAGATCGAAATAGATGCAGTTGCCCGCGAAGGAGAATTGCTTGCTTATGCCATCAGTGAGCATGTTGAGTTCGCAGGAGTACATTCAGGCGATGCAACAATGGTATTCCCTGCCCAGAAGATTTATTTTGAAACTGCCAGAAGGATTAAGAGGATAACAAAGAAAATAGCAAGCGAGCTTAACATCTCGGGGCCGTTCAATATACAATTCCTTGCGAAAGACAACGATATTAAAGTTATCGAATGTAATCTTAGGGCTTCAAGAAGCATGCCATTTGTGTCAAAAGTTCTGAAATCGAATCTTATCGAGCTTGCAACAAGGGTAATGTTAAACCTTCCCGTTGAAAAACCAAACAAACATCTCTTTGACCTGGATTATGTAGGAGTCAAAGCTCCACAGTTCAGTTTCTCAAGGCTTGCCAAAGCTGATCCTGTTCTTGGAGTAGACATGGCTTCAACAGGCGAAGTTGGTTGCATTGGTGAAGGTTTTTATGAGGCTATATTGAAAGCTATGTTTTCTGTTGGCTATAGGGTACCGAAAGGTAGTATTCTCCTCTCAACAGGCCCTGCAAGATCAAAGGTTGAACTACTGAACAGCGCAAAAGCACTTCAACAAAGAGGTCATAAACTCTATGCAACAAGAGGAACGCAACAATTCCTCCAGAATGCCGGTGTCGAATGTCATGTTGCATACTGGCCCGACGAGAATAAATCACCAAATACAATCGAACTTATCAGGTCTCGTGAAGTTGATCTTGTTGTTAATATACCAAAAGATCTTAGTCCTGATGAACTCAATAACGATTATTCAATAAGAAGAAGCGCAGTTGATTTCAATGTACCATTAATAACAAATGCCCGTCTTGCAAGTGCATTCATCCTTGCTTTTTGCAGGCTTGATATTGAGGACCTGGCTATAAAGAGCTGGGAGGAGTACAGGTAGGGTTTCAGGGTTTCAAGGTTTCAAGGTTTCAAGGTTTCAGGGTTTCAGGGTTTCAAGGTTTCAGGGTTTCAGGGTTTCAGGGTTTCAGGGTTTCAGGATGAAGCGTCTCCGATAATAACTTTGAACCTTTGAAACATTATGAAACACTGAAACGATATTTCGGGTGCAAGCCCTGGGGTAAGGGTTTAGTGAACTTTTTAGATTGTATATGGTTGTAAAAAATTGAATAAATGCATATATATGATTAACATACGTAAAGCAACCTCTTCTGATGCTGATACTATAATTGATTTCCAGCGTAAAATGGCCTGGGAAACCGAAAGGCTTGAACTTGACCCCGAGAAAGTTACTTCTGGTGTTAATGCTGTTTTCAGAAGCTTTCAATGCGGCCAGTATTGGGTAGCAGAGGATGATGGAATCATCATTGCTTCTCTTTTAATTACTTATGAATGGAGTGACTGGCGAAACTCTAATGTTTGGTGGTTCCAGTCTATCTACGTTTTGCCTGCCTGGAGACGCCAGGGTATTTTCAGGGCAATGTATATAAGGATAAAAGCTGAGGCTGAGAGGCAGGAAGTTGCAGGGCTTAGATTATATGTTGAAATAAACAACTATGTTGCCCAGCAGACGTATGAAGCTTTGGGGATGGAATCGAGACATTACAAGATGTACGAATGGCTTAAATGATGGGCTTATATGTATTAATAATAATACTTCCTTATGTCCTGTTCATTCTCTACGTAACAAGGCAACTTAAAAATATAAAAACCTTCACCCCAGTAATTAAGGGAACAAATTATATTTCTGTAATCATAGCATGCAGGAATGAGGAGGCCAGGCTCTCTCCCCTTCTTAAGAGTCTTTCCGCTCAGAATTATCCTTCAGAATGTTTTGAAGTAATACTCGTCGATGATAATTCAACAGATAACACACTCGCTATTGCATCTTCTTTCTCAAAAGCTATTAATCTGAAGATCATAACAAACAAGGGGTCGGGGAAGAAAGAGGCTCTGCTTGCGGGGATTAAAGCAGCATCGGGAGAACTTATTATGACAACTGATGCTGACTGCAGAGTAAGTGAAAAATGGATAAGCACTGCTGCCTCATTCTTTGGACAATTCAATCCTGCCATGATTATTAGTCCCGTATGGCTGCAACAAACAAAAGGCTATTTTGGAAGATTCCAGGAACTTGAATTCCTCAGTCTGCAGGGCATAACGGCAGGGATGACAATGTCGGGTAATCCAATAATTTGCAATGGCGCCAATCTTGCTTTTACAAGAAAAGACTACTTAAATAATGTAAAAAACATCCGTTTTGATATAGCAACAGGCGATGATGTTTTCCTGCTTCACAGTATGAAAAAAGAACAACTAAAAATACTATGGCTTGAATCATCTTACTCTTGTGTTGAAACAGAGGCTTCGCCTGGAATAAAACCCTTCTTGCAACAAAGAAGGAGGTGGGCTTCAAAGGGAACAGCATATAAAGATTTTAGCTCAATCTTTATCGGAATTATAACATTAGCTGCATCTATTGTGCAATCGTGCTTGTTAATAGCATCTATTTTTTATAATGAGTTATTCAGCCTTTTCCTGGCAGCTTTTATTTTAAAATCAATTCCTGATTATCTTCTCTTGAATAATACCTCAAAAAGATATGGAAGAACAGAGTTGCTGAAATGGTTCATTCCATCGCAGGTTGTATATCCTTTTTATGTCTTGGTCGTTGCTGTAATGGCTTTTATTCCAAGTCTGCATGTTTACAAAAGTAAACTGCTGTCCTTAAAGAATAAAATCAGTTACCCATTTCAGAAAGAAACTTTACCCGAACAAGTCTGATTTCTTCTTCTTCAAATTCATTTCCAAGTTCATGTATCGCCTCTTCCAGGGAATCGGTCTCAGCTTCTTCTCTGAAATATGAATAAATGTCGTGTTGTCTTTCCTCGTCGATAACACTATTAATATAATAGTCGATGTTCAAACGGGTGCCTGAATTCACAATTGCTTCTATTTCGGATATCAGTTCATTCATTTCAAGGCCTTTTGCTTCTGCAATATCCTCGAGCGATCTTTTCATATCTATACTTTGGATAATATAGACCTTGATACCTGATTTGTTGACAACAGATTTTACAACCATGTCGAGAGGTCTGATTATTTCCTTCTCCTCAACATACTTTTTAATTACTTCGATGAACTCCGCACCGTACCTTTGTGCTTTCCCTGCACCAACACCTGAAATATTCTGAAGTTCATCGATGGTAATGGGGTATTGAATTGCCATATCCTCAAGTGAAGGATCCTGGAAGATTACAAAAGGAGGCACATTTTTGACCTTTGATATTTTTTTCCTTAGATCTTTCAGGATGCTGAAAAGTTCATCGTCAACAGCGGCAGTCTTAGCCCCAAAAGCATTTTCCTCATCATCGGGTTCTGCATAATCGTGATCTTCTGCGAGCATGAATGATGCAGGATTCTCTAAGAAATTAAGGCCTTTTGGAGTGACCTTCAACAAACCGTAATTCTCGATATCTTTTGTAAGAAGCTTTGCTATCAGAGCTTGCCTGATGACCATGTTCCAGTACTTTTCATCTTTTTCCTCACCTACTCCGAAGTATTCGAGTTTATTGTGTTTATAAGATTTTATAGCTGAAGTTACTTTCCCTGATATAATGTTTGCAATATGGTCGGCTTTAAACTTCTCTTTAACGGCGAGAATAGTTTCAAGCACTGTGACAACAGCATCGCTACCTTCAAATTGGGCTTTAGGGTGAAGGCAGTTGTCGCATGCTTCGCAGTTCTCCTGCAAATACTCTTCACCAAAATAATGAAGCAGTAATTTTCTCCGGCAAACAGATGACTCAGCGTATGAAACAGTTTCGAGGAGCAGCTGTTTACCTATCTCCTGTTCGGCTATAGGCTTGCCCTGCATGAATTTCTCGAGCTTAACAATATCGCTGTAACTATAATAAGCAATACAGTTCCCTTCACCGCCGTCACGTCCTGCTCTACCGGTCTCCTGGTAATAACCCTCCAGGCTTTTCGGAATATCGTAATGTATTACAAACCTTACATCCGGTTTATCAATACCCATTCCAAAAGCAATTGTCGCAACAATAATATCAACTTCTTCCATCAGGAATTTATCCTGGTTTGATGTTCTTGTTACAGAATCCATCCCTGCATGGTAAGGGAGAGCCTTAATACCGTTAACCTTGAGCAGTTCGGCAATTTCTTCAACCTTTTTACGGCTAAGACAATAGATAATGCCTGATTTGTTCGGATTATTCTTGATATATTTTATAATCTCTTTACCTACATCCTGTTTCGATTTAACCTCATAATAAAGGTTGGGCCTATTGAACGAAGATTTGAATTCGTCGGCTTTTAGTATTCCAAGGTTTTTCTGAATGTCATTCTGAACTTTGGGTGTTGCCGTAGCAGTAAGAGCAATAATCGGCGATCTGCCGATTGTATCGATTATTGGTCTTATCCTCCTGTATTCAGGTCTGAAGTCGTGTCCCCATTCTGAAATACAATGTGCTTCATCGATTGCATAGAATGACACAGAAATACCCTTCAGGAATTCAATATTCTCTTCTTTCGTAAGTGACTCGGGGGCTACGTAAAGCAATTTTGTTTTCCCAGTCTGAACATCACTTTTTACCCGCAATATTTCTCCTTTTGTAAGAGATGAATTAAGGAAATGAGCAACCTCATCGGTTGTACTGAAGTTCCTCATTGCATCAACCTGATTCTTCATCAAAGCAATCAGGGGCGATATTACGATAGCTGTACCATTTTTCATAACGGCTGGCAGTTGATAACAAAGCGACTTGCCACCGCCGGTAGGCATAAGAACAAAAGTATCCCTGCCTGCAAGAATGTTTTTAATAATAGGTTCCTGATTCCCTTTAAAAGTGTCAAATCCAAAATACTTTTTCAGGTAATCATGTATAGTAGAATCGTTAATCATCACATTTCCCTTCAACCAAGATTTCATTTACATTTATATAAAGTTAATAAAACAACTTAATTAAAAAGCAAAATTTTTAATTAAAAATGCTCCTGCATACTTTTGTTGCGATATTACTCCAGCTAATTATCCTGGCTGATAAACAAAGGTTATTTTGCTTTGATAATCAGCCATTTGCCACTTTTATAGGTTCCCACTCCTATTGAATGGCGATACTTGCCTTTATTCTCCGTCTGAACTGTAACGGAGTAATATTATTATTGTTTTGCTAAAGAAGATTTATCATCTTTACAGGCTCAAAATTATATCAATTTTTTAGAATTGTAAATGCATGGCAACGTTTTGGAACAAAGGAAAAACCAGCGGAGATAAAGAAATGTCCTTTCTTGAACATCTTGAGGAGCTGAGATGGCATATCATCCGGTCGATCCTTGCCATTGTCTTTTTTATGATCCTTGCGTTCATCTTTAAGAATTTCATATTCGGCGAGGTAATTCTTGGTCCAAAAAATCCGGAATTCATCACTAACAGGCTGCTCTGTGAATTTGGCGGTTATCTGAAATCTCTATTTGCCGGTAGTTCAATGGAAGGGATATCATTTGAAGCCTTATGCATTAATACAAAGCCTTTACAGCTTATAAATATTAAGATGGCAGGGCAGCTTACTACACATATTACAGTTGCAATGGTGGCCGGTCTTATAATTGCATTCCCCTTCGTCTTATGGGAATTCTGGCGGTTCTTAAAACCTGCTCTTAAATCGAATGAAGCAAGCCATGCACGTGGAGCAGTTTTCTCTGCATCAATGCTCTTTTTCCTGGGCGTATCGTTTGGTTATTTTTTACTTGCACCTTTGTCAATTCATTTCCTAAGCAGTTATGAGATAGATCCCACTGTTGCAAATCAGATTAATGTGCGATCTTATATCGGTACAATTACATCAATATGCCTTGCAACCGGTCTCGTGTTTGAGCTTCCAATAATTGCATTTTTTCTTTCCAAAGTGGGTATTGTGACTCCTCAGTTCATGAGAAAGTACCGGAAACATTCAATTGTTGTCATCTTCATAATAGCTGCTATCATTACCCCGCCTGATATTTTTTCACAGACACTTGTTGCGATACCCCTTCTTATACTTTACGAGGTCAGCATTATTATTTCAGCAAGGGTAATGAAAAAGAAAGAGAAAGAATACAAAACATTTATGTCTGATAATGAATAATTATTGAGTAAATGAAGCTACATACCGATAACCTGGTAAAGAAATACAAGAACAGAACAGTAGTTGATCACGTTTCAATCGAGGTTGAAGAAGGTGAGATTGTTGGGTTACTCGGACCAAATGGTGCCGGCAAAACAACATCATTTTATATGATCGTAGGCCTCATCAGGCCAAAAGAAGGCAATATTTACCTCGATGATGAAGTAATAACAACACTCCCGGTTTATAAAAGAGCCAGGAAGGGTATTGGCTACCTTGCACAAGAGGCATCTGTTTTCAGGAACCTGTCAGTTGAGGACAATATAAAGGCTGTACTTGAAATGTCTG